>JAQUXP010000018.1 GCA_028692395.1 Lachnospiraceae bacterium | reverse complement strand
CTTTCAGGGTCGTGTTTGATTGTTTCTCGACAATTCAATTATAACATACCTGTGAGGAGTTATTCTATTTTAAACAGTGAAAAAGCCTGTATAATCAAGGCTTGTGGCGTTTTGCAAACGCCTAATAGTATATCATATATTGGAGGGATTCTATTTTTAGGGAATGAAATGCAGGCATAGGGAATGAAATGAAAGGTAGTCAGAAAATCGGCGAAGGGCAAAAGGGCGAGCCAAAAAAGTCGAATAAATAAGAAAGTTTTTACGAATTTTCAGTAAGAACTCTTTATATTTTAGGCTTTTTTTGGTATACTATATGCAAGGAGGTGCTACTATGATTGTAAGACCACAATATCTGGATATGTTGAAAACTTATCGTGATGCTCCGCTTGTCAAAATTCTCGCCGGAATACGGCGTTGCGGCAAATCTACGATACTGGAAATGTTAAAGGGCGATTTAATGAACAGCGGCATAGCCGCAGACCACATTATCAGTATGCGCTACACTTCAGAAAATTCTGATGATGGAATGACGTCCAAAGAAATGTACAAAGTCATCAAAGAAAAAATCACAGATGATAAGCGATATTATCTTTTGCTTGATGAAGTACAGGAAATAACTGGCTGGGAAAAAGCCGTCAACTCTCTATTAGAAGATGCCAATACGGACATTTATGTGACTGGCTCAAATTCCAAGCTGATGTCAAGCGAAATATCCACCTACCTGACAGATCGATATGTTTCTATTCCTGTGTTCACTCTGTCCTTCGCCGAGTATCTGGAGTTTCGGAAAAGCAGTAACCTGTCACCAAAAGAACTGCTGAATGAATATCTGCGGCTGGGTGGCTTTCCTATCGTTGCACTGGGAAACTTTGATGAACGCTCTGCCTATCAGATTGTAGAGGGTATCTATAACTCTGTTATCACAAGTGACATTACCAAGCGACACAATATTACAAACTTTGATTTATTCAACCGTGTGGTATGGTATATTGTCGAGAATGTTGGTAAGACCTTTTCCGCTAACGCCATTGTGAAGTTTTTGAAAAGCCAGGGACGCTCTCTATCTGTTGAAGCTGTCTATAACTATTTGGAGTGGCTGGAAAAAGCATTCGTCATCTATCGCTGCCGAAGATACGATTTACAGGGAAAATCCATATTGAAAACACAGGAAAAGTTTTACCTTGCAGACGCATCGCTAAAATACTGCATTATGGGCTTTAACCCGAAGTCGATTGCAGCAATGCTTGAAAATATTGTTTATTTTGAACTTCTACGCAAAGGTTATAAAGTTTATGTATGCAAGAATAAGGCAAAAGAAGTGGACTTTGTAGCGGTACGGCGTGATGAGCGAGTCTATGTTCAGATGTGCCCCAGATTGCCGGAGGAATCAGACCGTGAAGTGGCGAATCTTCTTGAAATCAAAGACCACTATCCGAAGTATGTTGTAACACTGGATGAACTTGCCACAGGCAATATCAACGGTGTGAAAATCGTTCATTTATCGGACTTTCTGCTCTTAGACGAATATTAAACTGCATGTTGGTTTGACGACGATAAAAAAAGGGGAGCCCCCGCAGGTTCTCCCCCGGTCGCAGGCCTCACAGGTTTCTGCAACGCGATCACTGTAATTGAGTCTAATTGACAAAGTAATATCTGTCAAGTAGATTTTACAGTTCTATATTATATGTTTCCTACGATAAATTAATACACCGAATACAATGATTATGATTACAGCAATTCCGATTGCGATTCCAACTATTATTTTAGTTGAACCTTTTTCTGCACTTTCGTCTTTTTGAGATGGAATCACAACATTTCCATCATCATCCACAGTAACCTCTTCTCCGCTTTCATCTATAATTCGTGTAGAGCCGTCTGGTTTTGTTTCTGATTGATATGTATTCTGGTCATCCAAAACTGTAACCGTTCCATCAGGAGACGTTTGTATCAAATGGTTCTTCACATCAACTGAAATCTTATGATCTGCCCCATCTGTGATGGCAGCTTCCCCATCCGGCTTTGATAAATCCACCTCAGCTTCTTCTACGCCTGCCGGATTCTGAGTACTTGAGCCCTCTGTTTGGTCCTTATCATCTGTTGTTGGATTCTGTGTGTTTTCTGTATTTGATTCCTGTCCACCCGAAGTAATCGGGTCCTCTGTGTTGCTTGCATATATCAGCGTCTGTCCCTCTTTCATAGCTCCCTGCTCCACAGTCATAATCGTATCGGGAAGATTCACTTTTTCCACCGTAGATGCATTTGCAAAAGCACCTTTTTTGATTGTGTCCACGGGATAGCCTGCAATGACAGATGGTACCGTCACCTCTGTTTCAGAGCCAAAATATTCCGTTATGGCTATAGCATTGTCCTCTATTACATAATGAAGATAACCTTCTGTATAGACAGTGGCTGCCTGTACCTGTAGATTCATAACACCAAACAGAACAAAACACAGCATGGAAAGTAATAAACCTTTTGTCTTTCTATTTTTCATTTAATTCTCCATTCTGACATTTTCATTAACTTTACTCACTAATGCTCAAGGGCAGACAGCCAATGGACTGTCTGCCCTTACAGCATTTTGCATATTATAGAAATTCCTATTTAGGGTTGAGGAAAGCTGCCTTCACCTCCATCAACTCCAGATGCTGTAATAACATCTTCTGTTTCAAACGCAACAATTTCCATAACCGGTGCTTCATAATTCTCTTTCATTTTAATCGTTTCCTTTCTGTTCTTACTATCTGTTTATATTTTTCTGGTTACTTAACATATCAAACTTACCATTATCTAATGCACTGTAAATTATTTCCTCGTTACCCGTACTGTTGTTCTTCACAATCATATATGCTCTTGCATAAATCAGCGTATCGACTGTTGGTGTCTTAATATTCATGGTAAATACACCATTTGCAGCAGTATCGGATGAAGTATATTTATATATATTTTCTCCTCCAACGATAAAAGTTTTATCAGTAGGATCTGTAACGCTTCCTTCTTTGCTATAAAGCATTCCCTGTTCAACCAAGGTGTATCCTTCTGGTACGGTTCTGGTGGCCACAAAGGAAACCTTATTGATTCCATTTTCCGTTGTAGCATATTTATTAGTCATTACAATGGTTGGCACCTTAATGACCGTTTCTGAATCAGCTACATAAATTGCGTAAATCGTAACATTGCTGCTTAACTGCATGAAATAACTCTCATTTGTTCCAAGCACTGTTTTTCCCTTTATATCAGAGGACCAGCATTTGAACTTCTTGCCTTCAATTGTTTCTGCCGTCAATGTCTTCGTAGAACCTGGTGCTAAATCCTCGTAGGTAACTGGTGTCTCGGAAATATTTATTCCATCCTGTGCATTGTACTGCGTAATGGTGTATTTCACTTCCTTCACCTTGTATTCTGGTGAAACAGTGATGTGTTTCTCTCCTGCGCTGATGGATGTTTTAATCTGGTCAACCGTCATACTCCACTTCACAAAGTCACAACCCACCTTGGATGGAATATCTGTCGGAAGTTCCAACATCTCGCTTGTAGAACTATAGACACCACCAGCTATAACCTGATTGTATGCAGAAACAAATTCTACAAATGCAGTATTTTCAGCAGTTGCTTTTGTTACCATGGTAAGATTCGTCTTATCTGTCACTGTAAATGTGTAGCTTGCACTCTGGCTCATGATCTTGCCATTCTCATTCTTCCAGTAAAGAAAACCATCCGCATTACTTGCATTCAATGTAACTTTCGTACCAATCTGTAACTTATTACTATAGCTACTATTCTGCTCTTCTGTCGTCGTAGTACCGTAGGTTACGGTAAAGCCATTTCCTGAAATACTTACGCTGGTGCTCCCATTGGCTTCATAAACAGCCACCAGGCTCATGTCGCTTTTCAGGTCAAATGTATAAGACAGATTCTTATCTAATGCTTCTTTAGAAATATCATAGCCCGGATTGCCTTCTATTGCATTGTACCATCCAAGGAATTTATATCCATCCTTTTCCTTTGCAATCACGGTTGCCTTGCCTTCTTTCACGTTTTCTTTAACTTCGATTGGTGATACCGTAACAGTTTCATCACTGCCTTTTACACTGGAGGTTACTGTAATTGTGTAGGTTGGTGTTGGTATTTCTTTCGTTGCCATCACTGCTGTGGTAATTCTATCGGCATCTGTACTTTCTAACCATACCTTGCAGTTATCAAAGTTCGAAAGATTTGCGCCTGTAATGTCACTTGCTGCTACGCTTGTTGTATTCGCATCCACTACAACTGCATAAGCTCCATTCACATTCTGCACCACCAGGTACATGCCAGACTTTGCACCTGTTACTGTCACGTCTGTGCCTGCCTGGTTAATCTCTGCACTTGCTTTATCTAAATCACTGCCACTTGCCGGTACATATCGCAATGTATATGTCTTGTCAGACGCAATGGTTAATGCAGCACTCTCTGTAGATGTTGCTGCTGACGCAGCAGATGCAAAGATGACCGAGGACAGATTCAAGTCAAAAGCAGGCGCTACTTGCACCTCATAGGAGATATCTTGGGAAAAAATATCACCGCCACCTGGCATATTAGACTGAAACGCCTCAAGGCTATTAGCCTTATTACCGGTGCTCGGCGAACGCAGCCAAACGAACTGTTTTACCCAATTTTCTATATCAATTCTGAGTCCACTATTCAGACTTTCGCTCTTGTTGCTTCCCACTGTTGCATACGGCCTGCCACTCGCCTCACGATCTCCATGTGCTGCATAGAGATAGTCCGTTGTAGCATAAGTAGTATTATTATACGTATCATTTGTATAGATGGTTGTCTGGTTCATCCTGGCTTTTTCTTCGGCACTAAAATAGGATGTATTTCCATCACTTGTATACTCTTGCAGTTTGGCTCGCAGCATACTGGCTCCGTAGTGATTAGGGTTGACCTGTTCGATAGTTGTTCCTTCCGGATAGGTGCATCCCCAGCCTTCGCTATAGGTTTTCGTGTTATCCCGTTCAGTCTCAAATGGCGAATCCCCAAGGCTGCTGTCTGCAAAGAGTACAACATTATCACCTGCGATTCCTGCATCCTTTCCTGCAATTTTCCATATCTGTGCGATTCCTGATTCATTCTGCCCAAAGATTACTTTCCCGACTGTATCGTCCGTCTTCAATCCAAAATTGGTCATTAAATCATTCTTTGAGACAAAATAATCTCCGGCGGAATCCTGACCCGAGTCCTCCACGGTAATGGTATCTGTATAATCCGTTCCATCCATTGACACTGTTGCTGTCTTTGTATGGCTTGTTGGATCTTCAGTTATCGTTGCGTCAAGCAGTTCTTCATGGTTGTCAACTGTACAGGTGAATTTTGCCGTTGCACTGGTTTTATTCCTTTCCCATACCCAAAGTGGTTCTCCGTATGTATGACCTGTGGCTTTAATTACAATCGGTTCAGAAATCTCGTTCTTGCCTAATTCATCACTGAACAGTTTTTGACATGCGGAGCAAGTCCAATAGGCTTCTGTTCCATCTGTTGTACAGGTCGCCTCTACCTTGTTTGTTTCCGTTAATGTATGTGGTCCAAATACAGGCTCATCGGTATTGCTATATCCTTGCGTTTTAGTTTCTGATACAATACAGCTCTCATATTTATCTACCTGATATACAACTGCACCACCAAGAACAGGATATGCATCTGCATTATCACCAGATAATGTCTGTCCCCATGCAAGTGTCGCACCCCCTGCCGGGGTGCTCGTGCTGCCGTTTAGCAACCACGTTATTTCACCAGATGCAAATTTCGCAGAGGTTTTTCCCTCGGCACTGCCCGTTTTATCTTTACCAGCAATGCCTCCAACGGTGCAGTTTACGTTATCGTAATAGCAGTTGGTGATCCCATTGGTCCAATCACAGCCGGACACACCGCCTTTATTGACCGTCGGACTGACCACACTGCCCCTGCTGATGCAGTTTGTGATGCTTCCACCGTTATTTTCACCATTTATGCCACCAGCAGTATCCGTGCTGCTCACGCTACCGCTGTTGGCGCAATTGGTAATGGTACCACCACTCCCATTATATCCGCACACACCGCCCACATCACCAAAATATACAGCACTCCTAGTCGTACTGCTCACGCTTCCGCTGTTGGTGCAGTTCGTGATGCTTCCAGCATTATTACCACACACTCCGCCCACAACATCTCCGCCCTTAAAATAAGAGTCAACCACGTTTACATTTTGAATGGTGCCATAGTTAACGCCAACCAGACCCACATTTTGGGTAGAGGTGTTGACATACAGTCCTTTGATGGCATATCCATCTCCGTCAAAAGTTCCACTATACGAATCAGATAATGATTTGCCCAATGGTGTCCACACACTGAAGTTTGAACCATCACCATTCAAGTCTCCATTCTCATCCAGTACATTTGCATTCACTGTGATGTCATTTACCAATGTGGCACAGGCTAACCTATTTTTTGTACCATCTGCCTCGGTTCCATTCACCTTAGCGGCAAACCAGTACAGGTTGTCTGCGGTAGCGATTTTGTAGGGGTTCTCCTTCGTACCATCACCCACCGCTGGCTTTGCCAAACCGATCGTGGTTTCTGCCGCCGGTTCTGCCACAGGTTCTGCCGCCGGTTCTTCCGTTGCCTGCTCTGATGTTTCAACCGTATCCTCAGGTGCCGCAGTCTCCTTTACTTCCGGCTCCTCCACTTCGGCAGCCGGCTCTCCTGTCGCCTGCTCTGGTGTTTCAACTGTATCCTCAGGTGCCACAGCCTCCTTTACTTCCGGCTCCGCCACTTCGGCTGCCGAGACTGGCATCGGCATCATGGTGCATACCATAAGCAGTGAAAGCATAAGGCTTAAGATTCTTTTCTTCTTTTTACACATTTTTCTTCTTCCCTTCATTTTTTATTTTCTTTATACAGACTTTTGTAACGTAATTTATATGATACCAGGGTCAAAAGGTCATGCGTTTCGTGCTTGCACGAAAGAGCATGAATTTGGGACCCGCAAAACATGAGAAAGTAGCCCGATTAGGGCGGATTTCGAATGTTTTTAGGATTATGGAAGCACGAAGTGCGGAATAATCCGTAGGTATCAAGGGTCAAAATACCTTTTGACCCTTACATCATTTATATAGGAAATTTACGGTAAGCCATCTTCCAATCCCAGTTGGCGGGCTTTCAGTCTTGCTTCGCCCCGATTTTCTACATCCAGCTTACGGTAAATGTTTTTGTTGTGATAACGCACGGTGTTATAGGTGACGTCGCAGCTGTTTGCGATTTCTTCTATGGTGGCATCGGTACAAAGAAGTGCTAAGATCCGCTTTTCCGTTTCCGTAAGTGGTTCCTTTAAACATACGGGTGAAACAAGGTAAGCAGGATAATTTTTTGCCATGCTCTTTGTAGCCGCAATGATTTTTTTCAAATATGTTTTATCCACATCGATCTTCTCCGCCTGTTCCAGAAGGGGTAAGAGTGCAGTGCCATATTCAGCCACCACACGGATAAAAACATAGGCATAGGCTTTTTGCAGTGCCTTTTCAAGACTCTTTTTCCAGTCTCCAAGCTTCATCCGATACTGAATCATCGTGCGGAGCAGTCCCAGCTCGATCTGATTGTAATTGCGATAGTATTCCTCGCAATACACGGACATGCGTTCTGTCAAGGTAGCTGCTTCCTCCAGTCTGCCCAGAGCAATGTAGGTTTTGATTTTGATCATATAGCGGTATCGCTCCAGTATATTAAAATCAATATTTTCGTTTGGAGCCTGCCCTGTGAGCCACTTTTCTGCCGCCTGTACATTGCCCGAAAGCAGTGCCTGCCACACAAGAAATGCGTCAATATTTGGTATCAGCTGGTTTTGACCGCCTGCCAGCATCTTTTCACGGAAATCTTTTATCATAGATAATGCAAGCTGCGGCTGTCCTCTGCTTATATGTACCCTTGCCATAATCCCCATAGCGGTAAAGCACATTTCCGGCTTGCCCTTTGTGTCTGCCTTTACGTATGCACTATTGAGCATAGACATGATCTCGTAGGCATCCATGGAATCTTTTTCAAAGGCACTCTCCGCAAGAGATACATTCACAAGTCCCACGCCAAACCTGCCAAGCACCAGCTCCACAGGCTTTTTCAACATGCGTGCCATCTCGAGGCTGTTATTGCTCCATTCGCAAAAATCCTTGCCGCCGCTCATGACGGAGGGCAAATTGCTTGTGACAGAAAATTCCGGCATTTTAATACTCTTGTTGGTACAGAGAATGGCTACACTTTTGAATATTTCCGAAACCTTTTTGCTTCCTCTGTGGGGAAGTGCGATATCAAGATAAGCAAGGCGGATCTTCGCTTCCCTGCGCTGTGTGTCCGAAACAGCCTTATCCTCGGAAAAGTGCTTTAGTTGTTCATACCACTGCTCGCTTTCTGTTGTCTGCATGAGCAGGGAATGAAGCATGGAAAGTCCTGCCATCAATATGGGGGAGGACACGATCAGTTCCCTTGGAAGATTCAGATAATAATGTCTTGTTTCAAAGTAATGTCCATTCCCCGGGTGAAGCATGGCGTTTTGCACAAGGAGATCAGCGATTTTTTCCTGGTTATCACTCTGGCTGTAGCAGAACAGGGCGTTTTCCACATCACCCTCTGACTCATAATAAAGTCCTGCGTTGGTGTATATGTTCTTTTGCTGTGGCCTGGTAAGTGTTGTCTTTTGTTTATACCTTAAATAGTCACGCAGAAGCGGCTGCATCTGATAGGTTCCATTCCCATTGCTTGTGATGGCCTGACTTATGGTG
The DNA here is from genome assembly GCA_028692395.1 of Lachnospiraceae bacterium. GTDB lineage: Bacteria > Bacillota > Clostridia > Lachnospirales > Lachnospiraceae > Novisyntrophococcus. Next base: position 55,680 of record JAQUXP010000018.1, on the reverse strand, counting down.
AGGGCCTTGGCAACTACCTTTTCCCCGTTGGAACATCCGGCAACCACTTCCAACATGCGGGGAGTGAACCGTTCAAAGGGGGCTAAGGAGAATAACGTGTGCTTTAATTCATCGTCCCAGGTGTCGTAAAAGGCATGGTCGCAATAAGCGTACAGGTCCAGCTGCACCTGCTCTATCACTTCCGCATCGAATTCTTTCCCGCCGGCCATGCGGTGGGCAACCATGGATATGGTCACCGGATGGCCGATGGTCAGTTCTGATATTTTCTGCGCCACCTCCGGGGTCACCGCAATGTGAAATGCAGCCAGCAGCTTTGCTGTAAGTTCTGCGTCCATGGCCAGGTCCTTCTCGGTGGCCGATAAGATCCACTTGCTGGAGTTTTCAGAGCGGATCCATTTGGGTATAGGTGTCCGCCCGATCAGTACCAGCTGCTTGTCTGCATTTTCTATTAAATCCCTTATGTATTTTTGGCTTTTCTCGTCCGTAATGGGCGCTATATCATCCACAATCACCACCGGCTGCTTTATGTCCTGAATATCTGGCATACTGTCAAGCATACCGTTACAGTAGCCGCCCCTTAACACAAGGTGTGGCTTTCTGCGAAAATAATATTCCACCGCCGCTGTTTTTCCAAAGCCGCCAAGTGCATGGATATACAGTATTGCGCCTTCTTTCTCTGCTTTTTTCAGCATCTGAAAGATTGCGGGTATTTTTATATAAATATTTTCCACAAATGATTTCAACTCCTTTGCGTCATCTATTTTTATCATCCAAAAAGGCACAAAAAGACATGGTGATTTTTTATGCCATTAAAGTTTAGCAGATAAGGATAATCTTGTAACCTACCTCTAGGGGTAGTCTTTTCAGAAAAACCTGCAATATGCTTTTTTGAAGTTTTTCGAAGTTTCCCTGTGTATTGTAGCATATATTGGCGGGATTCTATTTTCACGGAATGAAATGCAGGCATAGGGAACGAAATGCGGACAGGGAAAAAAATTAACGCCCACATCTTATGTGAGCGTTACAGTTGCCATATTAAATTCTAGATACAAAATGCGGCATAGAGCGGAACGATTTTTTTATTGTCCTCTAAAACTGACCTCTATTCAGGGAATAATTTTTCCTTCATATACTGCTTGCAAATGAGCAGTTCCTTTGCTAAAATAGATGTCAGTGATTAGGTTGCAGAAACTTGCGATGCCTGCGACCGGAAGGAGGACCTGTAAAAGGCCCTCCTTTTTTAATACATACACAAAGGAGTATATTGCATGGCAATTAAGCAAAGAAAACCATTTCTCACCGTTTCCGGTGTATAATCAGCAGACACTATTTATGCAGCAGAAAGCTGGCCTCGAAGTTATTGCCGTCTGCCTTAAAGCTGCAGGTTCCGCCATGCCTTTCGCAGATCTGGCGCATGGAGGCTATGCCGATGCCTTCCTCGTTGTCACGTTTTTTGGAAAGGATTTTTTGATGATCCATGTGAAGAACCCCGTCAAAGGAATTATCAACCGTGAGTATCAGCATCTCTCCGTCCATTTCAGTTGCTATGCGTATAAATCGTTTTCCGTCATAGTTTTTACAGGCAGTCACTGCATTATCCAGGGCATTTCCAAGCAGGCTGCACAGTTCAAGGTCAGAAAGCGTAAGTGCATTCAGCGAACAGGTTACTTCTATCTGAATCTTCTCTTTTTCTGCAAGTGTGCAGTAGTAATATAGCACCCCGTCTGCCGCTGCATTACCTGTATAAGGTATGACCATGCTTTTGGACCGGGTCTGTTCCAGGCTCTCGCAGTATGCGGACAGACCGTCTATATTACCACTGTCTAAAAAGCCACGGATGGCGGCGATATGGTGCTTATAATTATGCCGTGCCTCACGCTCATCTTTCACTTTTTCGGTGAGTGCGTCATAATACTGCTTTTGCAGTTTGATCTGCTGTCCCAACCGCTCCCGCTCCTTCATGCGCTGATAGTCCTTTGCGATATTCCGGCAGATAAACAGCGTTGCAATTCCAATCAGGAATTTGCTGATTACCTGCATGACTGTGGAAACGTAATCATCCACCGGAAGTGAAAAAAGACTGGCAAAGAACATGGCTATGGGGATGAACCATGTGGTTTTCCAATAATCATTCCCTTCTATATTCAAAAAGGGAGTGACGGTGCGTTTCATAAGTTTTTTTATTGGTACATACAGTGTCGAAAACGCCACCAGGAGAAAAATATTCGTGATGACAATCCCATGGCTGATGGTATCATATCCAATCTTGTCGGTAAGAAATACCGACAGGGTAAAAAGCATCAGCACAATGACCGCCACCAGACCGGAGGTAAAAAGATGCTCTCGTGTATAGCCTTTAACCACAAGAATATTGACAATTGCCATAAACACACAAAACACCAGCAGGTTGATCTTATAAAATGAAATACTCATACCACACCTTGTTTCCATGGCCATACACAGGATAAAATCAAGAAAAAGTGACACGGAATAAATGATAAGCAGCAGCTTTTTCTGCTTTTTATCGATATGCTCTTTAAATGGAACATAGCGCAGAATAAGGCTTGGCACATGGGCAAGGGTAGATAATAGACTCACAAGTACTGCCCCCATATTATCGTCCTCCTAATCTGCCGCGCAATTTTTTCCATCTATAATCCGCAAATGCATGTTTAATATTCTCCCGCTCTGTGCGGCTGATGGGAATCTCTGTTCCATCCGACAGCTTCACCGTATCCGATGGAACGGCGATGATTTCCCGCATGGAAACCAGCGCATAGCGTATGGGCTTGCAAAAATCTGATTCCGGCAGCAAATTTGCCAGTGCGGAAATAGAATTTGAGATCTCAATCTCTCCTTGTTTTAAGTACAGGATCGTCTTCTTTCCCCTTGCTTCTGCCCAAAGGATATCGTCCAAATAGATGTCCTCCTCTGTTCGTCCCACCTTAACAGTAACAGTCCGTACATGATAATAATTTTCAAAGAACTTGTGGAGCACTGCAAACAGTTTTTCACGCTCCAGAGGCTTTACAAGGTAATGCAGTGCGGAAATGTTAAAAGCCTCAACGGCAAAATCAGGGCTTGTGCTGCTAAACACCACCTGGACACGGTCATTTTGTGAGATAAGGTGTTTGGCTGTTTCCATACCGTTGATACCATCCATGAATATATCAAGAAAAACCAGGAGGTAGGATGCGGTGTCGCTTGAAAGGAACGCCTCGCCCGACTCATACTCATCAATTGTGGCACAAATATTATTATTATCAAGATATTCCGACAAAAGGGATATCATCTTGTTTCTGTCTTCGTCTAAATCATCACATACCGCAATCTTTAGGGTATCTTCACTCATGTTACCACTCCTTTTACCAGCTTTTTCAGTCTGATCCATCATCCTTTTGACTCCTATGTTATTATAACAGAGTATCTGTTTTTTTCAAACACACATTCCTGCGGGTTTGACATCCTCCATCCTCTCTGCTATACTTAGATGCATAAAAACACTGTGGGGAGCTTGTAGAACAGGCTGAGAGGAAGATGACAGCTTCGACCCAATAACCTGATTTGGATAATGCCAACGTAGGGATCAGATATATAGAACAGCCTGATACCCACACGACATCTGTCCGTCATGTGGTTTTTTTATAATAAAAAAGAAAAGGAGTTTTATTATGGAAATGCAAAACACAGCTCGTACAAGACTTCTCCGTATGGTTATGCTGGCTATGATCGTAGCCGTCGGAGTTGTCATCTCACCAATTCTTCGTATTGAGGGCATGTGTCCCACCGCTCACTTTATTAACATCGTCTGCTCCGTACTGCTGGGTCCCTGGTATTCACTGGCCTGTGCTGTTATGATCGGGGTGATTCGCATGATGTTTATGGGAATTCCGCCTCTGGCTCTGACCGGCGCAGTATTTGGTGCATTTTTATCTGGCGTCTTTTATCGTCTTTCCAAAGGTAGAATCATCTGTGGTGTCCTGGGGGAGATCTTTGGCACCGGCATCATCGGATCCATCGTTTCATACCCGGTTATGGCATTTTTGATGGGACGGGAAGGGCTGACTGCCTTCTTCTACACCCCGATGTTTCTGGCTGCCACTACTCTGGGTGGAATCGTCGCATATCTGTTTTTAAAGGCATTAAGCCAGGCCGGCTTACTTGCCAAATTCCAATACGCACTGGGAGCAAAAGTATATGATCACAAAACTGGTAACACTCATGGAACAAACCCGGCTGCAAAGGCCGCTGATTCACTGCATCACTAATCCCATCTCCATCCACGACTGTGCAAATGCCGTTCTCGCCGTGGGTGCCAGACCGATTATGGCAGAGCATCCCCGGGAAGCTGCCGAAATTACTGCCTCTGCAGACGCACTGGCACTGAACCTGGGCAACATCACTGACGCTCGTATGGAATCTATCCGTCTTTCCCTTGCCGAAGCAAACCGGTGCGGGATCCCCGTGATTCTTGATCTGGTAGGGATCGCCTGCAGCTCTCTCCGCCTGCACTATGCCAGAAGTCTGCTGGCAGATTCTTCTGTGACGATTCTAAAGGGGAACAGCTCCGAGCTTCGTGCACTGGCAGGAATCGAACAGCACAGTATCGGTATCGACGCAGGAGTTGGCGACAGTTTTTCTTCTGAAAATGCGCTCAGCCTTGCCCCGGTACTTACCGCTCTTTCCAGACAGACAGACGCCCTTCTTCTGGCTACCGGTGCAGATGACCTGATCTGGCAGGGAGAGCATGCCTGGCTCGGTCACAATGGCGTTCCCATGCTCTCTTCTATCACCGGAACCGGATGTATGCTGGGAGTGCTGACTGCCTCCTATCTGGCTCATGGAACTCCGCTGGAAGCAGCACTTCTCGCTGTCTCTGTCATGGGAATTGCCGGTGAAGCAGCAGAAACCCACAAGGGAAGCGGAACCTTTGCTCTGCAGCTGATGGACGCACTTTCCACTCTCACTTTCGATCAGCTGACCGAAAACATCAATTTAGAACAGCTTCTGTAACTGTTCAGTTACTGAACAGTTACCAGCTTTTGTAAAAAAAGGTCTTGCAGACCTGGAAAGCAGGTATCTCACATGAATTATAAAGAATCCCTGAAGGGGAATAAAAAAATCCTTTACCTTGTTACCGACAGTTCCTATCACACGGAAGAAACCTTCTTGCACTGTGTGGAGGAAGCCTGTAAAAGTAATGTCTCTCTTGTCCAGCTTCGGGAAAAGGAATGCGGCGGCAGAGAGTATCTCAGAAAGGCACTCCTTGTAAAAGAGATTACAGATCGTTACCAGATTCCTCTTTTGATTGATGACCGGGTGGATGTTGCTCTTGCCAGCGATGCCGCAGGAGTCCACGTTGGCGCCAGTGATCTTCCTGTCTCAGTAGCCCGCAGACTCCTGGGACCGGACAAAATCGTAGGTGCAACTGCAAAAACAGTGGAAGCCGCCCGGGATGCTTACGCCCAGGGTGCCGATTACCTGGGTGTTGGCGCCATCTTCCCCACTACCACAAAGGTAAAGACCATCCTTACAGAAGTTTCCACCCTGGATGCAATCTGTAACGCCGTACCGATTCCAGTCTATGCCATCGGAGGACTGAACGATACAAATATGGACATTCTGGTGGGAACAGGTATCTCAGGTATGGTGGTGGTATCTGCCATTATGAAAGCCGAAGATCCCGCAACGGCCGCCAAGACCCTGATCAGCCACCTCTCTCTGCTTTAATCTCAAAAAGAGAGCTGTCGCACTTCGGTGATCGGGAGTGCGACAGCATCATTTTTATCTTTCCTTATATTTTCCCACTGTTTTTGCCAGTTCTACCATTTTCCGGGCTTTGTCAAATGGCGCATTTGCCGGATATTCACATCCCGTAGCCAGCATAAAACCTCCGCCTGGCATCATATCTTTCATGTTATTTCTGCACTCTTCTTCCCACTCTTCATCTGTTCCAATAACTGCAGTTGCCGGAGTAACACATCCAATCAGCGTCACCTTATCACCATATTTTTCTTTACATTCTGCAAAATCTCTGCAGTCATCCGGTGGATAAAGAAATGAGATCGCACATGGATCCATATATTTGATCTGGGCATCAAAGTAAATTCTCTCACCGCAGTTATGGATCATAACCAGACCGCCCTCGTCTCTTACCGTCTGTGCCAGTTCCTTTACCAGCTCCCCTTCCATCTCGCTCCACATCTGCTTGGACATGATCGTTCCGGAAGAAAACAAGGTGTCAAACATAATTCCACTGATACCGGTTGCCATCAATCCTCTGCAGTATTCTTTTAATGTCTCACTGATTTCTTTGGCTGCTTCCTTGACCGCATCGGGATCATCGTACAAATCCATATACATCTCCTGCTGATTCCTGAGCATGGACAATGTACCCAATGGTCCGAAAACAAAAGCAATAATTGGAAATTCCCCGTTTGCTTCTTTTACCAGCTTCTCACAGGTCTCGATATGCATGGTCATGCGTTCGCACGTTCTGTAATCAACTTTTTTGATTTTAGAATATTCATCAATATCCTTAATGACGGAATTGTTATAGTCCGGATGCGCTGCTTCATTTTCCGGATATATAAGCTCCTGCCCCCATGCAGTGCATTCAACAGAAAGATCAATCAAAGTTACGATGCAGTCCAAATCAAATTCTTCTCTTGCCTTCAAAAGTGCCCTGCTGCATACCTCTGCATCTGTTGACCACTCTTTATAGTCCGCCCCTATCAATCTTCTGGATGCTCCGCTGATAATCGGATACACCGGTACACGGTCAGGCTCTTTGTGCTGTAAAGCCATTACTACACGTTCCATCGAGTTCATATATTCTACCTCCTATTCGGCCATCCTTCTCTTGCAGTGAACAGCCTTACAATTTTTACAGTTATGTGCTGTCCTGTACTCACTGCAGAATCTGTCCAGCAAATAAATTACACAATTAGTTTTAAGCGGATCCAGCATGTAACTACTCCTAATTCCCACGCCTATTTCCTCTTTCGCCTCCGTAACCTCCCAGGCAAGCCTCTGTGATACCATTTCAATATCATTCGGAGCCTCAACACGCTGTTTCACTCCCATATTCATTGACCTGCTCATCTCTATTACAGCCTGCTGTACCGCAGTGTCCACTTGAAACAGGGCCTCATCTGCCATGGCATTGACAAGCATTCCTCCAAGATAATCGCCTTCTCGAAAGAGACAGGAAGACCATTCACTTATTTCTTTTCCAAGGGTTGCAATCGTAAACAATGCTTTCGTCCCCTCCGGTATACCATCTGAGGAAGCTTCCCTGTCAATCTCTCCCCATGCAGCCACTGCCCTTGGCCTTATCAGCGAATATGCCCTGTCTTCCAGTTCTTTCAGTTCCTGCATTGCTGTCTCATATATTGGACTGTCAGGTGTGCAGTCAATCATATTCAATATGAAATTTTCACTGAATCTTACAGATAAATCAGTTATTTTTCTTTTCACTGGATACTCCCTTACATGAGACAGCGTCTTTTATCTGCCTTGTACTGCAGATTTAGCCACTTCTGCCGCTGTTACCGCATCCGGTGTGTAATAATCCGCACCAATCTGTTTTGCAAAATTCTCATTTACCGGAGCTCCGCCAATCATAACGATATATTTGTCACGCAGATTTGACTCCTGCAGTTTGTTGATACACTCCTGCATACCCGCCATAGTAGTTGCAAGCAGTGCAGACATACAGATAATGTCCGCTCCGACTTCCTCTGCTTTAGCGATAAATGTATCTGCTTCCACATCCACACCTATATCATAGGTTTCAAATCCGGCACCTTTGAGCATCATGACCACAAGATTTTTTCCTATATCATGCAGATCGCCCTTTACGGTACCGATTACAGCTTTTCCAATTGGTTCGTTACTGACTTCAACCAGCTTCGGTTCAAGTATGGTAAGTCCCGCATTCATAGCTCTTGCAGATACCAGTACTTCCGGCACAAAGACTTCGTTGTTTTTGAATTTTCCTCCTACAATCATCATGCCTGACAAGAGACCTTCATTTAATATAACCTTTGGATCATATCCCTCTTCCAGTGCCTGACGCACCAGCTCTTTTACTTTTTTAGCTTTACCATTCTGCAGTAATTCAGATATTTCTTCAATAATAGACATACTCTTTTCCTCCATATTTTCCATCATTTATTCAACCCGCTATCGTTTGTATTTTTCTGTAAGCTTAAGTAATTCTTTTGCCTCGTCCTCTGAGGCTGCATTGATATTGTACATGATGCCTTCCGGTTCTACTTCCTTCAACAATATCTCCAATTCCCCCGGTTCTACCTGAATATGTACACATTTTCCCGCTGCCTGGATCTTCTTTATCTCAGAAATCCAGTGAGATGCTGTGGGATTGCCCGCACCATATACCCACTGCACACCGCCAAGGGAGGGCATCTTCAATATTCTGTCCAGATGCTTCAGTGCATCGGGTCCATCCAGATGATACATGCTTCCATCCAGATATTCTGTCTCTTTCTCCATCTCCTCAACAATCATCTCCCCATACATCTTCTCAGAGATCATGCAGGAAAAATCGCAGCTTACCGGATACCATCTCTTCGGATGCCATATATTCATCCAGCAGGTGCTTCCCTGCTGATATTTCGTGGTCAGATCATACAGTTTGCTGTAGATCTCACGAAATCCTTTATAAAGATCCCAGACACCCTTCTGTATAAATTCCGGATAATCAAAGGTATCATAACAAAGGTTCTGAGAGCCCCTCATAGATACAAGACCATCTGCCCCTGGATGGAGGTCTGTAATTCCCACGATATATTTGTCTTTTCCATCCTCGACAGCTGCCTGTGTCATCTCAATCATTTTTTTATAATACTCACTCTGTTTGTCCAGAACAAATTCTTCATATGCCTCAACATCATCATCCGACATCCAAGGAACAGACCAGCTGGTGCTCTCTCCAAATTGAATCTGTGTGTTATAACACGAAGCAAAAAAGTCCGGTCCCAGATCAGGATTCAATACTGGAAATGCTTCTGCATAATAGCGGGTATTTCTCATCTGCCAGTTTGCTTTCTTCAGCATATATTCCGTATCCATCCATCGTTCTTTTAAGTTAGCATGTGTGGATACCGGCATTTGCTCTGCATTGTCCTTTGGTGCGGTAATCGTCATGATTGGTTTATCATGGTTCTCTCTGCTCCAGAATTCCAGATATCTCTTTTTTATCTCATCCCAATTCTCACAATATAACATAATTATTTTTCCTTCTTTTTCATTTTTTGATAATGTGATGGTGTACAGCCGCAGATCAGTTTAAATCTTTTGCTGAAATACTGCTGATCACAATAGCCTGTCATATCCGCTATCTCACTATTTTTATAAATTCCCTCTTCCAGCAATTGTCTGGCCCTCTCCAGCCGAATCTCTTCCAGCCTTTGAATGATGGTCTTTCCAGTCTGTTCCTTAAATACCCGCCGCATATAGCTATTTTCAAAATACAGCTCTTCTGTAATCTGATTAACAGACAGCGACTGATCCTCATAATGCTTCTGGAGATACTTTTCGATCTTCTCTGCAAGAACCTCTTTTTTGCTTCCTGTAGTTGCGCCCATGCAGTTGCTGAATATCTCATAAATATAGTTCTTCACAATTTCCAGCATCTGCTGCGTTGTGGAACACATGGCGATCTCTGATAAAAGACTGCTTGACGCAGACAAAGCTCCATCCTGATCAGCTTCTGCTTTATATCGATAATAATTACAAATCTCGGTGGTGACAGAATAGTAGGTGGCTACCACGTATTGATAAGAGAACATCTGGTGATGTGATAATGCAAACATCTTCTCTATCAGCTCATCTACCTTTTCATAGCGCCTCATCTCAAAAGCCTTGATCAGTAGATTCACATCATCCTGATTCAATCTGTTGAATTCCCGTTCAAGATGAATAACATCCCCATAACTGTTTACTTTTCCAACCAGTTTAATCCGGTTTTCCTGCACAATCTTTGCATTTTGATATGTCTCCTGAATATTTTCTATCCCATCCACAATATTTCCAATTGCAAACCACTCAAATCCATCGCCCTGATGTTCTGACAATATGCTGCGATAACCCTCTTTCAGATCTTCCAGTGATGTTTTCTTATCCGCAATGGCATGTATAACAACGCCGCAGCCCATCTGATTTCCAAGAAAAAAGCTCTCCATCTGATACTTTTCAAAAGGTTTGCGCAGAATTTCTCGGAATTGTTCTCTTTCCTTTCTGGTAACCTCCGGGGTCCGCTTGAAAATAACTGCTGCATACCTGCCTCCTGCCATGATATGTATTTCCCCCTGCGCAAGCATTCCTGAATCTAATACCTCTTTCAGAAGCACCTCCTGCTCACTTTTCCTGTTTTCACGCTCCTCATCTATTTCCCTGATACATTTTTTAAGCGTATCTTCCAGTTCTTTTTCGTCAAAGGGCTTCAGCAGATAATCAAACACCTGCAGTTTGATTGCTTTTTGAGCAAATGAGAATTCATCAAAGGCTGTCATAATGATGATTTTCGCTTTATTATTCGTCTCCTTCAAACAGGCACTTGCATCCAGTCCATCCATGTGAGACATGTTGATATCCATAAAGATAATATCCGGGGATAATTCCTCCACCATTTGAACAGCTTCCAGGCCATCTTGTGCACATCCGCAAATACAGCAGTCCATAGCTTCCCAGTCAATCATTTTCTGCAGATACATCAAATAAATTTCTTCATCATCGACCAATAATATCTTATACTTCAATTTTTTCATCCTTCCACAAGTTGATCGTTACTACAATACTGGTTCCAAGGTACATCTCTTCATCGAGTTCAATGTCTGCATTATCACCATAAAACAGCTTTAATCTTTCTGCTACATTCTTGACACCAAAGCTTTCCTGGCTGACACTCCTTTTTTTACCTTGAAGTACATCGGCAAATTCCTCCTTTGACATCCCCACGCCATCGTCGATCACAGATATGGTTACTTCATTTTCACAAAGCTCTCCGATAATCAGAATATGTCCCGGTCGTCCGGCCGGTTTGATCCCATGGTAGATTGCATTTTCAACCAGGGGCTGCAGTATCATCTTGGGCACTTTAAAGCTATATAGTTCTTCTCCTACAACTATCTTGTAATCCATTATTTTGCTGTATCTTATAGACTGAATCTCCAGATACTTTTCCACTGCACTGAGTTCCTCGGCAAAGCTTATCCACTCACTTCCTTTATTCAATACCAGACGATAATATCCCGCAAGCTGCTTGATCACTCTGCTTGCCTCTTTGTTCATACCCATCTCATTCAGGCAGAATGCGGTATCCAGGGTATTGTACAAAAAATGTGGTTTTATCTGCATCTGTAAAAGTGCAAGCTCCAGATGACGCTTCTCATGTTCATCCTTTTTGACCTGACTGATCAGCACCGCATTCTTATCTACCATCTTATTGAAACTTGACACCAGGTATCCTATCTCATCCGATGTATTCGGCAGATCAATCTTAGAAAGCGGATTCGCTCCAAGCCTGCGCATATGGTTTCCTATCGCAACAACTGGTTTTAATATTTTCTTTAACACAAACAGAACAATACATAAAAACAGAATCAGAAACAGCGCACTTCCCATCATTACAACTTCACTGATTTTACTCAGGCTCTTCATGCCCTGCTGTGTATCCAATAATGTTACAATACTCCATCCTGCCCTGTTAAAGCGTTCCTGAACTCTGTAATTTCCTGACTGTTTAAACAAATTCTCATATATTCTCTTGGAAGCCGCTAACTTGGATGACACCTGCTTTTCTCCAAGCACCTTTTCCAGGATGTTCCGTTGATTGGAGGAAAGAAGATATCCTCCCTCATCAAAAATATACACCTGCGATATTCCATCTGTTTTTTTACTGGCATAATTCTTATAGATTACATCTTCATAAACTTTTAGCACAATATATCCCACCTGATCATTTTTCATGATTTCCGTCAGGGTTTTTACAAAGTAGACAGAAGCCTCTTCTCCATCCCGGTGATACCACTTACCGCTGGTATTCACATCTGTGCTTTTAAGTTCATTTACAATTGCCTGATTATCCGTAGTATAGGAAAATATTCCGTTTTTTTTCTTTGTGTACAGTTCTCCGGTGTTATAAATAACACTGATTTCCCTTACCTCGGTAAACAACAGAAAATTATCTTCCGTAACTTTCAGGATCTTCTTCTTCATGGATTCCTCTGTATCATCTGTCAGATATTTTCCTGTCATGGACATATTGATTCCCATAATAAGATTGTTTGTACAGCTTTCTACATTCTGAGTAAGATTATCCATCTGCTGCGTAATCAGCCCGTCTTCGTAATCGCTTCTCTGCGTAAGCTCTGTATAGGTCTGTTCGCTGTAGATGTTATACAGGATTACAAGCATACTCATAAGAAATACAATGAAGCATCCTAAAAACAAATATATTATTTTCTTTCGCATTGATATATCTTTTATTTTCAATCGCCCGGACCTCTTCCTTATAATATTTGAAAGTTACATAACCTTTCGCCTATTGTAACAAATCCTCCTAGTTTTTCATACCGGAATATGTCATGGCATCGCTTATTTTATTTCCAAATATCAAATACATGATGATTACCGGCAGACTGGCCATCACAAGCGCCGCACCTATCGGCCCCCATTCACTGGACATGGAACCGTAAAATCCGGCAAGACCCAGCGGCATGGTCTTCATACTGTCCTTCGTGATTAATATCAATGCGAGACTGAATTCATTCCAGTGCGTCATAAACTGGTAAATAATCAACACGGAAATAATTGATTTCATCTGCGGAAGTATGATAGCAAAATAGGTTTTGAAAAAACCTGCTCCTTCCATGTAGGCTGACTCTTCAAGTTCGATGGGAAGGCTTCTGTAAAATCCGTAAAGCACCATAACTGCAAAGGGAAAGCTCAGTGCAGCATACGGTATGATTAATGACCACCTTGTATTGCTCAGATGCAGTGATTTCACCATCACTATGAGGGGTGTCATAACCGCCTGAATAGGAATAAACATTCCTATTAATATTAAATTATGTAAAAACTTTGTAGTTCTTGTTCTTACTCTGGCTATCACATAAGTGAACATCAGGCTGAACATAATTCCCAAAACCATGGATGCTATGGATACCAGCATACTGTTCTTAAAGTACAGCGGAATATTGAACTGGGCAATTGCCTTCGCATAGTTCGACCACTGTGCAGCCAGCGGCGGACCAAATGGATTTGTCACAAAAATCTCTTCATTGTTTTTCAGGGAATAAAATTCCATCCATACAATCGGATACAGACTGACAAAGCCATATGCAGCCACCATAAAATACATGATTATACGTGAAGCGGATATTTTCTTAATTTTTTTCACTTTTGCTCCTCCTTAATACTGTTCATCAAATCTGTCTGTCAGTTTGTTGATAAGGAGCATAAGACCAACGCACAGAACCACAATCACAACCGCAATCGCACTTCCATATCCATACTTCTGCAGTCCGAACAATGCCTCATACATCATGATCGGCAGCGTCGTACTGTAGTTTCCAGGGCCGCCTCCCGTCATCAGATAAATCATCTCAAACGCCCGGAATCCAAATGTTATACACATAACAACTGATACTTTAATCGTCGGAATCGTCAGCGGCAGCGTAATATGTAAGAATTGACTTTTCTTATTTGCCCCGTCTATAGTGGCCGCCTCATAATAAACCTCCGGTACATTCTTCATCGCAGCATAGATAAGCAGCATATGATATCCCATACCTTTCCATCCCTCCGCAATCGTTACTGCGATAATTCCCTTGACAGGCTCATTCAGCCAGTTTTGCTGCCAGTCTAATCCCAGCAGATGGAAGGTCTGGTTTATAAGTCCAAAATCTCCATGATAGATAGAAATCCACAGCTGTCCTACAACTGATACGGATAGAAGAACCGGGAAAAAATATATGTTTTTAAAGAAGGTTCTTCCCTTAAACTTAAAGTTCGCTATTATATAGGCGAGAAGGGTTCCGATTCCAACCTGGTATACCGTCAGAACTACCGAAAACAACACACTGTTTCTGATCGCCACCATCAAATCTCTGGATTTTAGCAGTTTTTTATAATTCTTCAAGCCAATATACGTTGCTTCGTTAATCCCATCCCATTCGGTAAATCCCATGACAGCCGACTGCAGCAGCGGAATTATAACGATCACACCAAAAAGAATCACTGTGGGCGCCACGAAAATCAGCATAGGCAGCTTTTTCTTTTTAAATAAAATATTCATTTTCAGATTTCCTTTCTTTCAAAAAGCTGCCGCATTGCAATGTCAGTAAATTCCTTCATCGACGAATGAATGCAGCAGCTCATTTTGATTGCTTTCAGGATTCGTCTCTGACACCTGTCGGCCTATATAGATTACTCACTTTCAATATCTGCAAGAGCTTCCTGCAAATCAGCAATATATTCTTCTGCCGAGACACTTCCTGTATTCAGTAATTCATTTTCATTTTCCAGTGCTGCCAGCATCTCTGCATTTGTGAACGTATATTCAAATTTACTGGTTGATTTAATATTCGCTACATTATCTGCAAAATCTGCAAAACTGGCCGGTCTTTCCACGGTTGGCTCAATCGTCTCTTTCAGTGCTGTTATTTCTCCATTCTCTGCATTAACCTGCTGTCTGATATACACGTAGTCAAGAACAAAACGCTTACAAAATTCTGCATATTCACCTTTCGCACTTACCGCATATCCGCCGCGGGTACCTTGGCCGCCTGACATATGCCACTGAGTTTCCTGTTCTTTTCCGGCATCTGTGAATGGATTATAGTGGAAATATCCAATATGATCGGCCCATCCGCCTGTGATTGCATCATTGAAGAACCATGTTCCATTGCCCAGCATTCCAGCCTGACCGTTTCCAAGAAGTTCAAATGCCTGACTCGCATTGGTATTCAAAGCTCCTTTTCCAATCATACCCATGGATACAAGCTCTTCGATTTTTTTCGCTGCTTCTGCATATTCAGGATCTGTAATCTTTGTTTCACCGCTTTCCAGTCCTGCGATACCCAGTTCCTGTCCCTGTCCGATTACTGCCATATCGTACAGCTGAAGTCCCGGCCACTTCTCCTGACCGAATAAACTAAGCGGAATAATATCATTCTCAGCAAGTGTTTTTACTACATGCTTGAATTCATCGTAATTCGTTGGTTCTTCAAGGCCAAGTTTCTCAAAAACTTCTGTATTGTAATAGATAAGATATGGACTTGGCGTTACAGTATCAACTGCATAATAATGTCCATCCTCTGCCTTCTTTATATCAAGATTGCCGTCAAAGAATTTAGATGCAAAGTCCTTCTCTTCCATAACGTCATCCAGCATAACAAGATC
Organism: Lachnospiraceae bacterium; assembly: GCA_028692395.1. Classification (GTDB taxonomy): domain Bacteria; phylum Bacillota; class Clostridia; order Lachnospirales; family Lachnospiraceae; genus Novisyntrophococcus. The sequence goes on along the minus strand of JAQUXP010000018.1, from coordinate 40,251 downwards.
TCCTGATTTTAACAGCGGCTCTTCCACCTGTCCCATACACTCGAATATATCAGGAAGTTCACCTACTGCTGCTCTTGTCTTCAGCACGCTGCCATCTCCATCTGTACGATGCTCAATGTTAACCTTTGTATCCGGATAAATCTCTTTTAGTCTCTTCATTGTCTCATCGACACGAGGAAGACTCGAATCTGCATAATAGACGTAGAATGTTATCTCCTCGGGAACTTTTATCTCCCCCTCACCTGCTTCTCCAGCGGCCGATGTACCTTCTTGTGCAGAAGCACTTTCCTGCTTTGCATCACCACTTTCTGTGCTTGAATCACTTTTTTCTGTTCCGCCGCAGCCTGCCAGCATACCTGCTGTCATGAGCATTGACATCGCCAATGCTAAGATTTTTTTCTTCATATCCATTTCCTCCAAATGTTTTTGATAAGCCTATTTTATCTGGAATTTCTTATTTTAAAAAGTGAAGTTCCGAACATTATTTTTGTATTATCCGTGTTTTATACCATTTTCTTTACCATAAATCGATAAATTTTAAAAAAAACAAGCATATCCGACAGGAAGTCCTGCGGGATATGCTTATTTTATTGAAGGAGCCTCAAAAATTGATATTGAACTGCTCCTTTTTGATATTTTAGTAGATATGGAGAAGCTTCAATACCTTGACGATTTTACTTCCCATAGGGAATCTCAGCATTGCTGACTCCGGTGTTTTGGTGATTTTTACAAAGAGGATCATATATAGGATCACAGCAATTACCATAGCAAGCCCAAGTGGGATGATCCGTGTTCCTTTTCCTAAAAGGACATAGAATCCATAATATACAATCCATGCTGCCAGTCCCATGCCTGCTGCCGCTGCAAAAGGTTTTCCGTATGCCTCCATGAGCTCATTTTTGTAGTCCAGGTACTTCTTCAGTGACAGAGCATTCAGCACGCTCATGCAGATATAGAATACGTAGTTTGCGATGATAATGCTAAAGACTCCAAGTCCCGGGAATAAAAGCAGCAGTATTGTCAGAAACACAAGATTGACTACCAGGGAAATTCCAGCATTTCTAAGGGCGATCTTCTGCTTTCCGATTGACTGAAGCACACTGTTGGTAATCGTGGACAGGGCAGAAAAGATAACGGTAAATGCTCCTGTCATCAGAAGATATCCCCCAAGATTGGTAGCTGCGGGGAACAGTGTCTGGATAATGGGACCAGCCAGTACAGCAAGTCCCACTGCCGCCGGCACACAGAGAAACATGGTCAGACGGATCGCTGAATTAATCCTGCTGTTTGCTGATTCTTTATCGCCTTTTGCAAAGCATCCGGAAACCTCCGGCATCATGGCTGATGCACTGGCACTTGCCAGGGCAACCGGGATATTGATCAGCGGTGTATAATACTGACTCAGCTCACCATAAGCGGAGGAAAGTGCCTCCGAAGCAATGCCCCTCCATCCAAGAATGTTGGAGAACAGGTAGCTGTTCAGATACGCACTGGCATTGTAAATAAAGGTGGTAAAGATAATGGGGGTCACCATCATAAAGATCAGGCGGAACACAGAACGATAAGACTCTTCCCGCACGGTATGATCATGGGCCACCTGGCGCATAATCGCCTTGCGATTATAGGCATACACGATCAGCATAAAGGCCAGTCCTGTCAATACACCTGCTCCGGTACCCAGCGTACCTCCTGCAGCACCGTAGATTGCAGCGTTACCGCCTGCCGGAGTCAGATACACGATAAACGCCCATCCTGCGAATACACTGACGATGGCATTCATAATCTGTTCCGCTATCTGAGAGATTGAGGTGGGGATCATGGTGTTATGTGCCTGAAAATATCCACGAAATACACCCAGAATCGCAGAGATAAAGATTGTTGGTGCCAGCACACGAAGTGCGGGCAGTGCATTCTGCTGATTATGGGGCAGCAGATAGCCTCCGAAAAAGAAGGTAATCAATGCTGTCGCTCCGCCGATCAGAGCTGCATATAAAAGTGCTCCCTGAAAGATCTTATGTGCATTTTTGTACTCCTTCAGTGCCAGACGCTCCGAAACCACCTTCGAAACCGCCATTGGAATACTGTAGGAAGAAATCAAAAGCAATATCACATACAGATCCGATGCATATCCATAATAACCAAGACCCACATCCCCCAGTGCCTGTCCCAGAGGTCTCCGGTACAAAAGTCCGATTATGCGAGATACCATCGTTGCTATCATAAGAATTGAAGCATTTTTTACTAATGAATTTGATTTTTTATTACCCATGAGTTCTCCTAAACATTTTCAATTTGCCAGTCGATTGGCGTTAGTCCGTTCTGCTCCAGAAAGGTGTTTGTCTGGCTGAAATGATGACAGCCAAAGAATCCCCGGTAGGCAGACAGCGGACTGGGATGCGGTGCCTCAAGCACCAGGTGTTTGGGATTATAAAGCATACTTTTCTTAAGCTGAGCCGGTCTTCCCCAGAGCAAAAACACGATTGGCCGATCCTGCTGGGCCAGAACCTGAATCGCAGCATCCGTAAACTGCTCCCAGCCAATTCCCCGATGAGAATTTGCCTGATGAGCCCGAACTGTCAATACGGTATTCAGCATCAATACACCCTGTCTGGCCCATTTTTCCAGATACCCATTATTTGGAATATAACAGCCAAGATCAGTCTCAAGTTCCTTATAGATATTCACCAGGGATGGGGGAATTTCCACCCCCCGCTTCACAGAAAAGCAGAGTCCATGGGCCTGTCCATCATTGTGATAGGGATCCTGTCCCAGGATCACAACCTTAACCTGTTCCAGCGGGGTCAGATGAAATGCATTGAACACATCATCGGCCGGTGGAAAGATCTGATGACTTCCATACTCTTCACCCACTTTTTGAAATAACTGCGTATAATAAGGTTTGTGGAATTCAGGCTTTAGTGCCTGCTCCCAGCTTCCGCTTAATGGCGGCATCACAATCACACTCCTAAAGGCGTACAGACACTCCCCGTCCCGCCAGATATTCTTTTACTTCTTTTATCTCAAGTTCCTTATAGTGAAATAGCGATGCCGCCAGAGCTGCATCTGTCTTTCCTTCTGTCAAAGCATCATAAAAGTGCTCCATGGTTCCCGCACCGCCAGATGCAATCACCGGAATATCCACATGCTCTGCGATCCTGCGGGTCAGTTCTATGTCATATCCTGCTTTCGTTCCATCACAGTCCATGCTGGTCAGAAGAATCTCTCCGGCTCCCAGATTTGCAGCCTTCACTGCCCATTCCACCGCATCGATACCCATATCCACACGTCCGCCATTTTTGTAAATGTTCCATCCGCTTCCGTCTGCTCTTCTTTTCGCATCGATCGCAACAACAACACACTGGCTTCCAAACTTATAGGCCGCATCTGCGATCAGCTGCGGATTCATAATTGCGGAAGAATTGATGGAGATCTTGTCTGCACCCTCCCGAAGAAGCATCTTGAAATCATCGACGGTACGGATTCCACCGCCAACGGTAAATGGAATAAATACATTGGCTGCCACCTTTCGTACCATGTCTACCACGGTACCACGGTTATCAGAGGATGCTGTAATATCAAGAAATACCACTTCGTCTGCTCCTGCTTTATCATAAGCTTTGGCAATCTCAACCGGATCACCGGCATCCTGAAGATTTACAAAGTTCACACCCTTTACCACACGTCCGTTATTCACATCCAGACAGGGAATAATACGTTTTGTAAACATATCAGCAGTCCTCCTTTCCAAGTCTGGCAAAATTTTTCAGAATCCCGAGTCCCACCTCTGAGCTCTTCTCCGGGTGGAACTGACAGGCAAAGATATTCCCGGATTCAACAGCAGCATCCACACTGGCTGTGTACTCCGTAGTTGCTTTTACAATGGAGGCATCCGAAGCCGCAAGGTAAAAGGAATGGACAAAATAAACAAAAGACTGCTCCGGTATTCCCTGGAATAACCGTCCCTGATTCTGTAAATGCAGAGAATTCCATCCCATATGAGGAATCTTAAAGCCTTCCTTCGGCGGAAATCTGAGAACCTTTCCCTTCAGTACTCCCAAACCCTGGACTCCCGGACTTTCCTCACTGGACTCAAACAGCAGCTGAAGTCCCAGACAAATCCCAAGAAATGGAGTTCCCTGATTCACAATTTCGTGAATAACCTCCACCAATCCGTATCGCTTTAGATTCTGCATCGCATCACCAAAGCTTCCAACTCCCGGAAGAATCACTTTTTCTGCGGCCAAAAGCTGCGCGGGGTCCCGGGTCAGAAGAACCTCTTCTCCCAGAAGCTCCAACGCCTTCTCCACACTTTTAATATTCCCTGCATCGTAATCTATTATCGCAATCATCTGTCTCTCCTATATGTCAAAACATTTACCAGTATTTTACCATAGACCTGTTAAAATGGCAATTATTTGTCATCCCCTGTCAGGCGCAGCACATCCTTGATTTCCTCTACGCTCATATCAAGGAAGGCGGAAAGTTCCTCCACACTGTACTTTTCTCCTGTTTCCGACAGCTCACGCACAGCAGATTCCAGACGCTCCACCCGGTCAATCAGGCGCTCGTCCTCCCACTTACTCCGCTGGTTTTCCTCCATGCTTTGACGGATGCCGTCTCGAATTGCCTCACAGAGTATCTGATCTGGTTTCTCGCTTTCTGTCAGATTGACCAGGGCCGCAACCAGGGAAAGATTTCCCTCCTGAATCAGATCACCGGCAAAAAAATCTGCCTGGTGTACCTCCCGCACAATATCAACCACTTTGGGAAGATACTGTTCGATGAGCCGCTCTCTGGCTGTGTCACTGCCCCTCCACAGCTCTGAAAAAAGCTGCTCTTTCTCTTTCTGGGATAATACAGGGGCCGTCAGCATATCCTTACGGTACTGGCGAATATAGGCCTCTTCTTCCTCAGACATCGGAGCCGCAGCATCTGGCTTCTCTTCCTTGACCACCTGGATTTTCTGCGTCTGCAGATAGTCATAAACATTCTGCAGCTGCTCACTGGACAGGTCTTCTCCGAAGAAGCGGTCTACCATCTCTTTTGTCAATACCTCCTGGTTCAGCTGAGCCAATTCCACGATATCCTTCAGCTTCTCCTGAAATTCTTTTATATCCATATCATGTCCCTTCACTTATCACAACTCATGTCTTTCAAAAAGAAAGCTGCCGCAACGCATGCGGCAGCCATACTTTTTTATCTGCTTATTATTTATAATTTACGATCTTTCCGAAATCTGCTTTCAAAGAAGCGCCGCCTACCAGACCGCCATCGATATCATCCTGTGCAAAAAGCTCAGGTGCTGTTGCCGGATTAACAGATCCGCCATACTGGATACGGATTGCTGCTGCTGTAGCTTCATCATAGATTTCAGCGATGCATGCACGGATGCCCTTGCAAACTTCCTGTGCCTGCTCTGTGGTAGCAGTTTTTCCTGTTCCGATTGCCCAGATTGGCTCGTATGCGATAACAGCTGTCTTAGCCTGATCTGCAGTAACGTTAAGGAATCCAACCTTAACCTGCTGACGAATAAAGTCCATCGTTACGCCCTGCTCTCTCTGATCGAGAGTCTCACCACAGCACATGATTGGTGTAATACCATGCTCAAATGCTTTCAGCATCTTTTTATTCACAGACTCACTTGTCTCAGCAAAGTATTCTCTTCTCTCGGAATGTCCAAGAACCACGTATTTTACACCTACATCTGTAAGCATAGCCGGTGAGATCTCGCCTGTATAAGCGCCGCTCTCCTCATAATACATGTTCTCTGCTCCAACCTGGATGTTAGAACCTTTTGCTGCTTCCATAACCGGGATAATATCAATTGCCGGAACACAGAATACAACGTCTACTTCTTCATTTGCAACTAATGGTTTTAATTCATTTACAAGTGCAACTGCCTCACTTGGAGTTTTGTTCATCTTCCAGTTGCCTGCTACAATTTTACGTCTTGCCATGATTTTTTATCCTCTTTTTTATCTTATTTGTCGTCTGCTGCTGCTACACCCGGAAGCTCTTTGCCCTCCAGGAATTCCAGAGAAGCTCCACCGCCTGTTGAGATATGAGTCATCTTGTCGCCATAACCCATCTGATTTACTGCCGCTGCAGAATCACCGCCACCGATAATGGTGACTGCATCTGTCTCAGCCAGTGCCTTTGCAACAGCTTCTGTACCTACTGCAAACTTCGGCATCTCAAAGCATCCCATCGGTCCGTTCCAGACAACAGTCTTTGCCTGTTTTGCTGCGTCAGCAAAGAGCTTTGCTGTCTCAGGTCCGATATCCAGACCTTCCCAGCCATCCGGAATACAGCCACGTTTTACTACCTGTGTATTTGCATCATTGGAAAATCCGTCTGCAATTACATTATCTACCGGAAGAAGCAGTTTCACACCTTTTTCTTCTGCCTTTTTCATCATCTTCAGTGCGTAGTCGCAGTAATCCTCTTCCAGAAGAGACTCTCCAACATTTCCGCCCATGGCCTTGCTGAAGGTATAGGACATACCGCCACCGATGATCAGTACATCGACTTTGTCAAGAAGATTTTCGATTACCGGAATCTTGCTGGATACTTTTGCTCCGCCAAGGATTGCAACAAAAGGTCTTTCCGGATTGTTTACTGCATTACCAAGGAAATCGATCTCTTTTTGCATCAGATATCCCACAGCATTCTCTTTCATATACTTTGTTACGCCAACATTGGAGCAGTGTGCTCTGTGAGCTGTTCCAAATGCATCATTTACAAAGATATCTGCCAGAGACGCAAGATCCTTGCTGAATGTCTCTTCGTTCTTTGTCTCTTCTGCTCTGTAACGTGTGTTTTCAAGAAGAATCACATCTCCGTCCTGCATCGCTGCAGCTGCTGCTTTCGCATTTGCTCCAACAACCTCTGCATCAGCAGCGAATTTTACTTCCTGTCCAAGAAGCTCAGATAAGCGAACTGCAACCGGAGCAAGTGACAGCTCCGGAAGTGGCTGTCCCTTCGGTTTGCCAAGATGGGAGCAAAGGATTACTCTTCCTCCATCGGCGATCAGTTTTTTAATTGTAGGAAGAGCTGCAACCAGACGGTTCTCGTCTGTGATTTTACCCTCCTGCAGTGGTACGTTAAAGTCGCAGCGCACAAGGACGTTCTTTCCTTTTACATTAATATCATCAACACTTTTTTTATTCAGCATGCGTATTACCCTCCTATGATTTTTCATATAACAAAGGGTCCGGTCCATAAAGACCGGACCCTTTCTTGGATCTTTAATTTCAGTATGAATACACGCTTTTGTATCCCGCTCAAACCTTAAGTCTGATTGACCGTACTTATGCTAATTCTGAGAAGTATTTGATTGTACGAACCATCTGGCTTGTGTAAGAGTTCTCGTTGTCATACCAGGAGATAACCTGTACTTCTGTTGTGCCATTGTCCAGTGGGCAAACCATAGTCTGGGTAGCATCGAACAGAGAACCAAATCTCATACCAACGATATCGCTGGATACGATCTCATCTGTGTTGTATCCGAAAGATTCTGTAGCAGACGCTTTCATCTTAGCGTTGATCTCATCAACTGTAACTGTTCCTTCAACAACTGCTGTAAGGATAGTAGTTGATCCTGTAGGGGTTGGTACACGCTGAGCAGATCCGATCAGTTTTCCGTTCAGTTCCGGAATAACAAGGCCGATAGCTTTTGCAGCACCTGTGCTGTTAGGAACGATGTTAACTGCAGCTGCACGGGATCTTCTCAGATCACCTTTTCTCTGCGGTCCGTCAAGAGTCATCTGATCTCCTGTGTATGCATGGATTGTGCACATGATACCAGATTTGATCGGAGCAAGTTTGTTCAGAGCGTCAGCCATAGGAGCGAGGCAGTTTGTTGTACAGGAAGCTGCTGAAATGATGGTATCTTCAGCTTTCAGTACCTCGTGGTTTACATTGTAAACGATGGTAGGAAGATCATTTCCAGCCGGTGCGGAGATAACAACTTTACGAGCACCTGCATTGATATGAGCCTGCGCTTTGTCTTTCGATGTATAGAATCCGGAGCATTCCAGAACTACATCTACTCCAAGCTCTCCCCATGGGCAGTTGTTTGCATCTGGGAATGCGTAGATTTTGATGTTCTGTCCATCAACAGTGATAGAATCCTCTCCAGCCTCAACTTTGTCTGCCAGAGCGTATTTTCCCTGTGATGAATCATATTTCAATAAATGAGCTAACATTTTTGGGGATGTTAAATCGTTGATTGCTACTACTTCATATCCCTCTGCGCCAAACATCTGTCTGAAAGCAAGACGTCCAATACGTCCAAAACCATTGATTGCTACTTTTACTGCCATGATTTGTATTCCTCCTAAAAGTGTTTAGATTCATTGTGCTTCTTAAGATTGTTAAAGAAACATCAACCTATATTCTATTTTACCTAACTTTAGCAAAAAATTCAATCCCTATTTTGTTAAAAATTTCATAAGTATTCAAAATCTGTATAAAATGCAGGTAATTTCCCCGCTTTGGCAGGTTTATCCCGCAGAAATCTCTATCATCTGTGGTTTCTTATTCCGAAATACCGTGTAATATCGAAATCCACATGCACGAAGCAGTGAAACTGTCTCTTCAAACCTGTAGCCGATATATTCCGGCACATGGGCATCGGCCCCGATGGTCAGCATCTCACCGCCCAGTTCCCGATATCGTCTTAAGACATCTCCATCGGGATTCGGACGCTGCATGGTCTTATAGCCTGCCGTATTCACCTCCAGCGCAATCTGATAGGTAATCAGCTTTTTTAACACGGCATCAATCTCATCCGCATAGTCCTGATAGCTGTAATTGCCCAGCTCCTTTGAAAAATATCTTGCCAGATAATCCAGATGTCCCAGGCTTTGGAACTCATGGAAGCTGTCGATGTTCTGTTCTGTGGAGATAAAGTAATCCCGCAGAATCTGTCTGGCATCACTGCCTTTGAAAAGCTCCGGATAATATGGATCCTTTCCGTGCAGTACATGCATGGAGCCGATGACAAAGTCGAAGGGATAGGCATGTACATAGGAGGAAAGCCAGTCCTGCAGCTGCTCCTGCAGTCCCAGCTCCACTCCGATTCTAATATCGATCTGATCCCTGTATTTTTCTTTCATCTCTTCCATTTTATGAAAATAAGCCCCGGAATCCAGCTGGAATTCTCCATTAAAATATTCCCTGTCATAATGATCCGTCATACAGATACCTGGAATTCCAAGCCGGATCGCCTGCTCAATCATCGCCTCAACCGGAGTCTCGCTGTCTGAAGAAAAACAGGTATGCATGTGTGAATCCATCAACATAAGATTGTTCCTCCTGCCGCCACGTACTGATCCTGATATAAAACAAGCGCCTGTCCCGGTGTCACTGCCCGTACCGGCTCCGGAAAATGACAGACCAGTGTATCCTCATCTGTACGTGTTACCCTGCAGGGACTTCCCTTATGTCCATAGCGGATTTTTCCCAGAAGCTCCATGGATGTTCCAATCGGTATCTCTTTGACTGCCATAAAGTTGAGATGATTGGCAGTCACGGTGTGTGAGAACACTTCTTCGCCCTCGCCAAGTACCACCTCATTGGTCTCGGGACGAATCTCCGTCACAAAGATCCGTCTTCCGGCAGCGATCTGAAGTCCCCGGCGCTGTCCGATGGTGTAATGCGTAATCCCCTTATGCTGTCCCAGAATCTTACCGGATTTATCTACAAAGTTGCCGCAAATTGCTTTTTTCCCTGTCTCCTGTTCAATAAAGGAGGCATAATCATCATCCGGGACAAAGCAGATTTCCTGTGAATCCTTCTTATCTGCGACAGCCAGTCCAATCCTGGCTGCGATTTCACGAACCTGATCTTTGGTATAGGCACCAACCGGCATCAGCGTATGAGAAAGCTGCTCCTGGGTCAGATTATAAAGCGCATAGGTCTGATCTTTTGCTGCGGTAACTGAATTGCAGATCGCATAACGTCCGTCTGCAAGCTTTTCCACCTGAGCATAATGTCCGGTAGCGATATAATCCGCTCCGATCTCCAGGCTTCTTTTCAGCAGTGCCTCCCACTTGACGTATCGGTTACAGGCAATACAGGGATTCGGTGTCCGACCATGAAGGTATTCCTCCACAAAATAGTCCATGACAGAGGTCTTGAATTCCTTTTTGAAATTCATAACATAATAGGGGATCTCAAGCATTTCAGCAACTCTTCTTGCATCCTCCACGGCAGACAGCCCACAGCAGCCACCATTTTCCTGCTGTGCATACTCTTCCTCATCCTGCCAGATCTGCATGGTAACACCAATCACGTCATAGCCCGCTTCCTTGAGCAGGTAGGCTGCAACGGAGGAGTCCACTCCGCCAGACATTCCCACCACCACTTTTTGCTTCGCCATACTTAGTATTCTTCCTCTTCTTCCCCTTCACTGATATCGGATTTTGGCTTGTCCAGACCTTCAATCTTAATATCATGCTTCTCGGCATAATCCCAGAGTGCAGCGTGAATTGCCTCCTCTGCAAGCAGAGAACAGTGTACCTTTACCGGCGGCAGACCATCCAGTGCCTCCATCACCGCTTTGTTTGTAACCTCTAACGCCTCCTGTATGGTTTTGCCTTTTACAAGCTCGGTTGCCATGCTGCTGGTTGCTACCGCAGCACCGCAGCCAAAGGTTTTGAATTTACAATCCTGAATAACGCCATCTGCATCAATATCAAGATACATCCGCATGATGTCACCACACTTGGCGTTTCCTACTGTTCCCACACCACTTGCATTCTCGATTTCTCCCACATTTCTTGGGTTTTGAAAATGATCCATCACTTTTTCACTGTACATAGTTTTCTCCTCTATATCTGCTTCTGTTTTGAACTTCTTGCATTGTTCTGTTACTGGTTGTGTTTTCTCATGTAATCTTCATATAATGGAGACATGCTGCGCAGTCTCTCAACAATACCTTTGATCTTCTCAATGGTGAAATCAATATCTTCCTTTGTTGTCTCTTCTCCCAATGTCATACGCAGTGAACCGTGGGCAATCTCATGGGGCAGGCCGATAGCCAGCAATACATGTGACGGATCAAGGCTTCCTGATGTACAGGCAGATCCGCTGGATGCAGCGATTCCTTCCATATCAAGCATAATCAGTAATGATTCTCCTTCAATAAACTGAAAGCTGATATTGACGTTATTAGGAAGGCGTTTCTTCGCATCACCGTTCAGTCTGCAGTGGGGAACCTCTTTTAACAGACGTCCGATCATATAGTCCCGAAGCTCGATTTCCTTTGCAGTGCGCTCCGCCATGGAAGCTGCTGCACGGGAAGCTGCTACTCCGTACCCTACAATTCCCGGAACATTTTCAGTACCGGCACGGCGTTTTCTCTCCTGGGCTCCTCCATGGACGAAGGAACGAATCTTAACACCCTTTCGGATATATAAAAAGCCGATTCCCTTGGGTCCGTTGATCTTATGTCCGCTGGAGCTCAGCATATCAATCTGCAGCTCATCGACATTGATGGGAACCTGGCCGAATGCCTGCACGGCATCTGTATGGAACAAAATGTTGTGTTCCTTTGCAATCTGTCCAATCTCTTTGATCGGCTGAATAGAACCAATCTCATTGTTGGCAAACATGACAGAGATCAGAATCGTCTCTGGTGTGATGGCTTTTAAAAGATCATCCAGCTTCACGATACCATTTTCATCCACATCCAGGTAGGTGATACGTGCGCCACGCTCTTTTTCCAGATATTCACAGGTGTGAAGGATTGCGTGATGCTCAATCTTTGTGGTGATGATATGGTTTCCTTTTGCTTTGTATGCTTCAAAGGCTGCTTTCAGTGCCCAGTTGTCTGCCTCACTGCCGCCTGCAGTAAAGTAGATTTCCTCTTTTTTTGCTCCGAGAACATTTGCGATGCTCTCTCTTCCCTTTGTGATCGCCTCTTTACTTTTCCCGGCAATCTCATAGATGCTGGATGGATTCCCGTAGAATTCACTGAAATACGGAAGCATCGCCTCTACAACCTCCGGTACTGTTCTGGTTGTTGCTGCATTATCCAAATAGATCATAATTTTTATCTCTCCTATCCTGTTTATCTTTTTATTAAGGGACCGATTAATTCACACAATTTCCTGTGCTCTTGCCCTGGCTTCTAAGCTTTCGGTTCTCCTGCACCAGCTGATCAAGCATGATGGAATTCACCGTCAGCGTAATACTGTCATTAATCTGTTTCCATACATAACGTGTCACACAAAAATCTGCATCCTGACATCCTGCTCCGGAATCATCCTGATTTGCCGGACAGGTAACTGCGTCCAGATTACCCTCCAGTGCACGCAAGATATCTCCTACTGATATCTGCTCTGCCGGTTTTGCCAGCCGATAACCACCGCAGGCACCCCGCTGACTTGTGACAAGTCCTGCTTTTTTCAAGAGGCGTACCAGCTGCTCCAGATAGCTTTCGGAGATCTTCTGCCGCTCAGCAATGCTCTGAATAGATACTACCTCGCACTCATCTTCACAGGATGCCAGATCAATCAATGCCCGCAGACCATATCTGCCTTTCGTTGATAGCTTCATGTATTCACCTCTTCTTTCAATCCCGAGTAATTTACTCGGATTTGATTACAGGTATAGAATAACACCAGAAAAACGTTCTGTCAAGAAAAAAAAGACATATATTATAAAGATAAAAAACGGCGGAAATGCTTATGTCTTCTAAGAAAAAAACCATCGTATATGGCACTGCCATCCTGTCGATAACTGGTTTTATGAGCAGACTTATCGGCTTCTTCTATAAAATATTCCTTTCCCAGACAATCGGTGCAGCCGAAATCGGAATATTTCAGATGATCATTCCTGCCTATACACTGGCGCTGACGCTCTGTGTCGGTGGAATCTCTACGGTTATGGCCCGTATGATTGCTGCATCCTCGATACATACCGACTCCGACGAAGGATGGAGCATCCTGCTGACCGGAACCTTTGTCTCTGCAATGCTGGCGCTGCTTGTGAGCATGCTCATGCATCTTTTCTCTCATAATATCGCCCGGTACTACTTTAAGGACTCCTCACATGCTGATATCCTTCGGATTCTATCCTGGAGCGTTCTTCCCTCCTCACTGCACAGCTGTCTGATGTCTTACTATTATGCCAAGAAAAAGGCTGTCTGTCCGGCCATCGCTCAGTTTCTGGAACAGATTGTACGTGTGCTCTCTTCCCTGCTGTTATATGCCTTCTTCTGCTCCCGCCAGCTGCTTTGCGATGCCACTCTTCCTGCTGTGTCTATCCTCTTTGGGGAGCTGGCCTCCTGCCAGTACTCACTTCTGATGATTTTCCGGGAAGCTCATAAAAAGCCGCACTCCCAAACACCTAAACCAGGTTTTTTACAGACCTCCGGGCGTATTCTGTCAACCTCTCTTCCACTGACTGCCAACCGGGTCAGTCTGATGCTGCTGCAAAGTGTGGAGGCGGTTCTGATTCCGCGACAGCTTCAGCTTTCAGGAGCAACCACCCAGGAGGCCTTTTCCATCTATGGAGTTTTCACCGGCATGGCACTGCCGCTGATTCTCTTTCCCAACACACTGGCGAATGCCGCCTCTGTCATGCTGCTTCCTGGAATTGCAGAGGATCAGGCTGTGGGAAATCACAAATCCATCCGAAAGACAACAAGGGCCGCTATGACTCTCTGTCTGCTTACCGGTGGTGCTGCCGCAGTCTTCTTTTTGTTTTTTGGAAAGTCTCTGGGGCTTTTGCTTTTTGGCAGCCTGCAGGCGGGTCTCTTCCTTCAGATTCTGTCATTTATCAGTCCCTTTTTGTACCTGAATGCTACCCTTTCAGGGATTCTCCACGGTCTGGGCAAAACAGGAGCATCCTTTGTCATCGGCAGCAGCGGACTTACGCTTCGTATCCTGTTCGTACTGTTTGCGATCCCGGTTTTCGGCATCCGTGGCTATCTCTATGGTATTCTGGCAAGCGAACTGCTTTCCTGTCTGATCACCCTGCTCTTTCTCCGCCCTTATTACAGCTGACAAAAGCTTTTGTAAGAAACGCAAGAAGCCAGCATAGACTCCCTGTTCTCAGGCAGTATGCTGACTTCTTATAACCTGTAATTTATTGTTTTCCTGTACTGCTAGTACAGCTCTGTCTTTACTTCTGCCAGGGCAGCAGCTACCACCTTATCCATATCATAATACTTGTAGCCTCCCAGCCGTCCGCCGAAGATCACAGTTTTTTCCTGCTCCGCCAGTGTCTGGTAGCGGGCAAAGAGCGCCGAATTCTTCTCATCATTCACCGGATAGTATGGTTCCATACCACTGTGCCACTCCGTGGAATATTCTCTGGAAATTACAGTTTTGGGCTGCTGTCCGAACTCAAAATGCTTATGTTCTATGATGCGGGTATAAGGTACTTCCCGATCGGTATAGTTCACCACTGCATTTCCCTGATAATTGTCACAGTCAAGCACCTCTGTTTCGAATCGTACCGTCCGATATTCCAAAGTGCCAAGCTTAAAGCCAAAGTACTCATCAATCATGCCGGTAAAGACTGTCTTTGCCGCAATATTCGGGTTTGATTTTCGAAATGCAAAGTAATCTGTATCCGTCATCACTTCGATGCCATACAGCATTTTCTCTATGATTCCGGTGTAGCCCCCTATGGGAATTCCCTGATAGGGATCGTTAAAGTAGTTGTTGTCAAAGGTGAATCGAAACGGAAGACGTTTGATAATAAATGCCGGAAGATCACGACAGTCACGTCCCCACTGTTTTTCCGTATAACCCTTAATCAGCTTCTCATAGACATCTCTTCCTGCCAGTGAAAGGGCCTGTTCTTCCAGATTCTGTGGATCCGTAATCCCGGCTTCTCTCCTCTGTTTTTCGATGATTTCTTTTGCCTGAGCAGGAGTTTTAATATTCCACAATCTGCTGAAGGTGTTCATGTTAAAGGGGAGGTTGTAAAGTTCCTCCTTGTAGATGGCAACAGGCGAATTAATATAATGATTAAACTGGGCAAACTGATTCATATAGTCCCAGATCTTCCGATCTGAGGTATGAAAAATATGAGCCCCATACTTATGAACCTGAATGTTCTCCACGTTCTCCGTATAGATATTTCCGCCGATGTGGGAGCGTTTATCGATGACCAGCACCTTTTTGCCTTTTTTCTTTGCTTCATAGGCAAACACGGCACCATAAAGTCCTGCTCCCACCACTAAATAATCATATTTCATACAAGTCCTCCATAAAAACAAGCTTTAGTCTTCCTGCACAAATTTCTGGATATTGGAAGCATTTACATACTTGCTGACCTTTCCATCCTGGATCACCACCAGGGTAGGTGCCTGACGAATACCAAACTGCTGCACCAGAAGCGGCTGTTGCTCTGCATCCACCGTCTGATACTCTACCCCGTCCAGCATTTTCTTCGCAATCTTGCAGTTTGGACAGGTGCTTGTGGTAAAGAGCATGATACCATCCTCTTTCGGCACTCTTTTCAGCTCACTTGTTTTCTCTTCATTTTCTGTTTTTTCCACAGTCACCGCTGTATGCTCCAGGGTCTGGGGCTGTTCCTTAATCCTGTTGGCCGGGCGCATCCTGTATACGGTACGATTCTTATACTCCTGAGCTTTTCCGTCATTCCAGTTCTGAACCGGACGGTAGTAACCGGTAATTCTGCTGTATACCTCTGCCTTTCCGCCACAGGTTGGACAGGTAAAGTGTTCCCCTGCAATATATCCATGATTCTTACATACGGAATATGTCGGGGACAGCGTATAGTAAGGAAGCTTGTAGTTCTCTGCGATCTTCTTCACCAGAGCCGCCGCAGACTTCCAGTCAGGAAGCTTCTCACCTAAAAATGCATGAAATACTGTGCCGGAGGTATACAGGGTCTGGAGACCGTCCTGAATATCAAGTGCCGCAAAGATATCTTCGGTATAATCCACCGGAAGATGGGAGCTGTTCGTATAATAAGGGGTATCTCCCTGGCCTCCTGCAGTGCGGATATCCGGCCACTGCGCACGATCATGCTTTGCAAGACGGTAGGTGGTAGACTCTGCCGGGGTTGCCTCCAGGTTATACAGATCCCCGTATTCCTCCTGGTAATCCACCAGACGTTCCCGCATATGGTTCAAAACATCCTGGGAGAACTTCTGAGTTGCCGGATCTGTCATATCTTTTCCCAGCCAGTTTGCATTCAAACCAACCTCATTCATTCCAATCAGGCCAATGGTGGAAAAGTGATTCTCAAAGCTTCCAAGATAACGTCTTGTATAAGGGTAAAGGCCCTCTGTCAACAGCCTGGAGATCACATTTCTTTTAATTTTCAAAGACCGGGCAGAGATATCCATCATATGATCCAGGCGTTTGTAAAAGTCTTTTTCATCCTTTGCCTGATATGCAATCCGGGGCATATTGATCGTTACCACACCAACAGATCCGGTACTTTCACCGGAACCGAAGAAGCCTCCTGTTTTCTTGCGAAGCTCTCTCAGGTCCAGACGCAGCCTGCAGCACATACTACGCACATCACTGGGTTCCATATCACTGTTAATATAGTTTGAAAAGTAAGGGGTGCCGTATTTGCTGGTCATCTCAAAGAGAAGTGCATTATTCTCCGTGTCAGACCAGTCAAAGTCCTTTGTGATGGAATAGGTTGGAATCGGATACTGGAATCCACGTCCATTGGCATCTCCCTCGATCATGGTCTCGATAAATGCCTTGTTGACCATATCCATCTCCAGCTTGCAGTCCTTATATCGGAAATCCTGGTCTACGCCGCCAACAATTGCAGGGAGCTCTGCCAGATCATCCGGCACTGTCCAGTCCAGTGTAATATTGGAAAATGGTGCCTGGGTTCCCCATCGGCTGGGCGTATTAACCCCGTAGATAAAAGACTCAATACACTTCTTTACCTCCGGATAGCTTAAGTGATCCTTTTTTACAAATGGCGCAAGATACGTGTCAAAAGAAGAAAATGCCTGAGCACCTGCCCATTCATTCTGCATGATACCAAGGAAATTGACCATCTGGTTACACAGAACGCTTAAGTGCTTTGCAGGGGCAGAAGTAATCTTTCCCTCAATTCCTCCAAGTCCTTCCCGGATCAGCTGCTTCAGTGACCAGCCTGCACAATATCCGGTAAGCATGGAAAGATCATGAATATGAATATCTGCATTCCGGTGCGCCTGTGCAATCTCGTCATCATAAATCTCAGAAAGCCAGTAGTTTGCAGTTACTGCCCCGGAATTGCTTAAGATTAGTCCGCCCACGGAATAAGTAACTGTGGAGTTCTCCTTTACACGCCAGTCCTCCACCTTTACATAACTGTTGACAATCTCCTTGTAATCCAGAATCGTGGATTTCATATTTCTCATCTTTTCACGCTGCTTACGATACAGAATATAAGCTTTTGCCACATCTGCATATCCGCACTGAATCAGGACATTTTCGACGGAGTCCTGAATATCTTCCACATACACCTTACTCTCTTTCAGTTTCCCCTGAAAGTCTGCTGTCACACGCAGTGCCAGCATCTGCAGCATATCATCATTATACTGTTTTTCCGTCGCTTCGAATGCTTTCCCGATTGCCTCTGCAATTTTATCAATCTGAAAGTCTACAACAGCGCCGTCTCTTTTTTCTACCTGAAACATGGTGAATCCCCCTAACGTCTATAAACACATATTTTCCTGTTTTTTACATGGCTTCTCTTGAAGTCTTTCTCTATGATATCAAAGATATGTTCTGACGTCAATGCAAAAAGACACAATATATTGTGTCTTTTTGTCTCAGTCTCCATATATATGGTGTAATTTTTCTGTTTCCTTCTATTTACCGGGTATTAGACAGATCCGTAGATTTCCGCAGGAACATAGGCTTTTATGGCAATTCCTTCCGCCAGATATTGCTCAGACAGGAGTTGTCCATACTGACGGATCAGGGCAATCTTTGACGCTTCTGTATAAGAATACAGACGGTCAATCAGAATCTGAGACCGCTGCAGAATATCCTCCAAAAGGATACGAAGCTCCTCCAGACCCTCGCCGTACTTTGCAGATATCCGCAGTGTATGTTCCGCTTTTGCATCCAGAAGCTTTTCCGGTGCGCTGGCCTTATCCTGCTTATTAAACAGCGTAATCACTGTTTTCTGTTCCACACCCAGCTGCCGCAGTGTTTCATAGACAACCTGCATCTGCTGCTCCATCTGCGGACTGGCGGAATCCACAACATGGATAATAATATCCGCATACCGTGCTTCCTCCAGGGTACTCTTAAAAGCCTCAATCAAATGATGGGGAAGCTTTCGTATGAATCCAACCGTGTCGGTCAGAAGGATCTGCTGTCCTCCCGGCAGGTCCAGAACACGGGTTGTGGGATCCAGGGTAGCAAAAAGCTGATCCTCCTCAAGAACCTCGGCTCCTGTCATCGTGTTCAGCAGTGTACTTTTTCCGGCATTGGTATAACCCACGATAGCACAAACCTTCATCTTCCCGCGTTTTCGCTTATCACGGATCAGTTCACGATGTCTTTGCACTTCCAGCAGCTCTCTTCGAAGCGCTGCAATTCTGTCAGTAATCAGGCGCCGGTCCATCTCCAGCTTCTTCTCACCAGGTCCTCTGGTTCCGATTCCTCCGCCCAGTCTGGACAGGGATGCCCGAAGACCTACCAGTCGTGCCTGCCGATATTTGAGCTGTGCCAGCTCTACCTGAATCTTGCCCTCGCTGGTCTGTGCTCTGGCTGCAAAGATGTCCAGAATCAAAAGAGTCCGATCCATCACCTTACAGTCCAGCTCCCGCTCCAGATTATTAAGCTGTGCCGGTGAAAGTTCATCATCACAGATAATTCCGGTGGCGTCCAGCGCATAGAGCATCTCTCTTAATTCTTCTATCTTGCCTTTTCCAATATAGGTACCCGGATGCACACTCTCACGGTTTTGCACCACCTTGGCTACCACCTCGGCTCCTGCTGTGTTGGCAAGATCCTCCAGCTCCAGCAGTGACCAGAACACATCATCTGCCCCTGCTGTCTGGATTCCAACAAGCATCACCCGTTCCTTCACGTTCTCAAATTCAATCAATTCACTCATTCTTTTCACCTATTCTCGGCTCTGCAAAAATGTATTTTCGCGTATCGCATCCTGATTATCCGGGTACTTTGCAAGAAATTCTGTCATTTTTGCCTTTGCCGTGGCAAAATCCAGTTTCTTTTCATATACAACGATCTCGTTATATAGGAGTGTTTCTTCCTCTGCTCCGTCATCTAAAGCCAGTCCTTCTGATATATTGGAAAATGCACTGTCAAAATTTCCATCGGCAAGATCACAGAGGGCAAGTCCGTTATAGGCTGCCGCCTGCAGCTTTTCCGCCTGCAGCAGATTTTGATAGATAGCCCTTGCATTTGCCGTGTCACCAGTATCAAGATAAAGCTTTCCCAGAAGAATTGCACTTTCCTCCGATCCGTCATTGTCAGCCTGTATCAGGATTGCCCTGGCCTTATCGTATTCTTCCAGATAATAATAGGCTCTTCCCTGATTGTACTCCCCCTGAGGACTGTCCGGGGTCTGCGCCGCCACCTGCTCCAGATAGACCGATCCGTCTGCACTTCTGTTTTGCTGGGCATAGGCCAGATAAATACGGATATAATTTTCAAAATCCTCATCTTTTTTCAGGGATTTCTGAAAGTCAGCTTTTGCCTTTTCATCCTCCCGCTCTGACAGATACAGCTTTCCCCGAAGAAAATATGCCTGTGCATCCTGCTCTTCTTTGATCAGCTGACCATAGACTTCCAGTGCTTTTTCCTTCTCGCCCTGCAATTGATAAATTTCCCCAAGATAGTAATAGATATCCCTGGAAAATTCTGGTTTTTTGAATTTCATCTCAGAGAGGCTTTTCTCAAACAGCATAATCGCATGCTCATAATCCTGCATCTCATAATACACGATTCCTTCACAGCGATAGGCCTCCACCTGACGTCCATCCTCATTTGCCGCATCTTGAAACTCGCCAAGTGCCGTTATATAATCCTTTTTCTCCAGTGCAGCGAGACCGGCATCGTAGGCTCCGGAATCCTCCTGGAAGATTCCACATCCGGACACTGTCAGTATCCCGCACAGGGAAAACATCAAAAGTCTTTTCTTCATAACATGTTCTCTATTCAATAACAAGATTTTCCTGTTCCATCACTGCAATCACCTGATTCACATATTTTTCGCAGGTTTCCTGAACTGCTGCCTCTACCATAACACGGATCACCGGCTCAGTTCCACTTTCCCGAACCAGTATTCTTCCGTCTTCTCCAAGAGCCTCTGCCACATCAGCAACTGCTTTTCTCACCTGCAGATTCTCCTGGGCTTCTTTCTTATTCGCAACACGGACATTTTTCAGCAGCTGGGGATAAATCGTGATCTCATCTGCAAGCACATGCAGCGGCACCTTCTTCTCCATCAGAACCTCCATCACCATAAGAGAAGTAAGGATTCCATCTCCGGTAGTGGCGTGCTTGCTGAAGATGATATGGCCGGACTGTTCTCCACCCAGAGAATAGCCATTTGCTGTCATATTCTCACTGACGTATTTGTCACCTACTGCAGTTTTTTCATAGTGCATTCCTGCTCTGTCACAGGCTTTATACAGTCCCAGGTTGGACATGATCGTGGTAACGATTGTGTCATCCTTTAACCGTCCCTGTTCCTTTAAGTATTTACCGCAGATAAACATGATCTTATCTCCGTCAATCACTTCGCCCAGATCATCCACGGCGATACAGCGATCCGCATCACCGTCATAGGCAAAGCCTACATCCAGATGATTTTCCCGGACAAACTTCTGCACGGACTCAATATGAGTAGAACCACAATCCTTATTGATATTAGTTCCATCCGGATCATTATGAATTACATAGGTTTTGGCTCCGATAGCATCAAACACGCTCTTTGCAACAGAGGAAGTGCTGCCGTTGGAACAGTCCAGTCCTACTCTGACATTTTTGAAGGAACGTGTAGGAATCGAGATCAGGTGTCCGATATAACGGTTACGTCCTGCTGCAAAATCCACCGTACGTCCGATCTCCTCCCGAAGTGCATATGGAATCTTCGGAACTCCATCATCAATATAGGTTTCAATCTGCTGCTCCACGGAAGCTTCCATCTTCTGCCCCTGACCATTGATAATCTTGATTCCATTATCATAGAAAGGATTATGGCTTGCAGAAATCATAATACCGCAGTCAAAATTCTCTGTGCGCACTACATAAGACACACTGGGTGTTGTTGTAACATGAAGCAGATATGCATCTGCTCCCGAAGCCGTCAGTCCTGCTACCAGTGAATATTCAAACATATAACTGGAACGTCTTGTGTCTTTTCCGATGACGATGGTTGCTTTGTGGTCCTGTCCAAAATACCAGCCAAGAAAGCGGCCAACCTTATATGCATGCTCCACTGTCAAATCAATATTTGCCTCACCACGAAAACCGTCTGTACCAAAATATTTGCCCATTTTTCTTTCCTCTCCTTTTAACCTAAGCGTAAAGATCTGCGTCATATACTCCGTCTGCAATCAACTTTTTAAATGCCTCTACCACTGAGGCTTTATCCTCCTGATAAGTAACTCCGAACCAGATGGATTGCGTGGGAAGTACACGAACCTGGCCTTTTTTCGCCTGAAGCAGCTCATCCACATAGATGGGAAGCAGATATTCTCCCTTCGCTTCTTTCGGATCCAGTTTGGAAAGGAATTCTACGAATCCTTCCTTTAACAGCTCAAGAAATTCCGGCTGAAATCCCCACATATTCATAGAAACCAGAGAATTTTGGTCAACAGAAGTCAAGCCCTCCTCTGTCTGAACCGCCGCTCCCTGTTCTGTTCTGACAATATTGGAGGTCTCATCGATTCCAATCAGATTTCCATCCTTATCTGTGCGGCAGATTCCTCTCGTCACTCCGCCATTATCGCTGAGCGTATTGCCCAGTACAAACCCAGCCATACAGATTGGCTGCACACCCTCTGGGGCAGAATGCTCCTGTACCAGATATTCATGCAGCTTCACAAATGGTTCTTTTCCATAGTAATCATCGGCATTAATCACCGCAAAGGGCTCCTGCAATACCTCCTTTGCACAGAGCACAGCCTGACCTGTTCCCCATGGTTTTGTACGGTTTTCCGGTTTTGTGAATCCCTCCGGCAGATCGTCCAGCTCCTGATATGCGTATGCTACCTCTGCAATTTTTTCAATACGTTCTCCGATAATCCGCTTAAAATCCTCTTCCAGATCTCTTCGTATTACAAATACAATCTTATTAAAACCGGCCTCCAGCGCATCGTGAATAGAATAATCCATAATAATTTCACCACTTGGTCCCACCGGTTCCAGCTGCTTGATTCCTTTTCCAAATCGGCTGCCAATACCGGCTGCCATAATTACAAGTGCAGTCTTTTTCATATTGTTCTCCTTTAGCACCGCAAAAAACCTTCCTGTGACATTCTTTGTCTGGGAAGGTTTTTTACTAATTCGTCAATCACATAAGGATTGCCTTCGTGTATTCAATTATAATATTGAATACCGCTTCTGTCAAACACTACTTCGGCAAAAAACCAGCAGTATCTGCACTTTATTGTTGTTCATCAGCAGACCTTGATGACACCCTTTACAATATCTGCTTTATTCTTCACACAGGAATCCAGTGCATTTTTAATATCATCCAGTTCGAAATAATCGGTAACAATATCTTTAATGTTGATTTTTCCGCTGGCAACTGCCTCAATTGCCATAGGGTAAATGTTTCGGTAACGGAATACAGTCTTAAAGGTCAGCTCCTTATCCAGTGCCATGCTGACTGGCAGCGTCAGTTCTCCGCTTGCACTGTAGCCTACCAGTACAATGGTGCTTCCCTTTTTTGCCGCCTTCATCAGCTGAGTGGTAGTAATCTGGGTTCCTGCTGTCTCGATGCCAAGATCACAGCCCTTACCGCCTGTCAGCTCCTTGATTCTTGCTACCGTATCTTCCTTCATACCATTGATCACGCCGTCAGCTCCAAGCTCCAGAGCTTTTTCCAGACGTTTCTCCATCACATCCACCACATAAACCCTGGAGACACCCATTGCCTTCAGAGAAAGCAAAGATACCAGGCCGATGCATCCGGCTCCCATAACAACTGCCGTCTGTCCCAGGTGCGCACCGCCCTGCATAGCAGCGTGCATACCTACCGCCAGTGGCTCGATCAGTGCAGCTTCCATCGTGGTCATCTGATCCGGAATCGGGAAGCAAAGTCCTGCTTCATGGGCAACATATTCCTGGAATACGCCGTCTACCGGAGGAGTTGCGAAGAAGATGACATCCTCGCAGAGATTATATTTTCCTTCTTTGCAGTGCTCACAGGTTCCGCAGGTTTTTCCCGGCTCCAGAGCAACACGCTGTCCCACCTTCAGGTTTTTCACGTTACTTCCAACCTCGATTACCGTACCGCCTGCTTCATGTCCCAGGACAAATGGGGGCTCCACGATAAAATCACCGATACGACCCGCCTCATAATAATGCAGATCTGATCCACAGATTCCCACGTATTCAATCTTTACCAGCACTTCATCTTCTTTTGGCTGCGGAATCGGACGTTCCTGAATCTCTACATCCATAATATCCGTCATCACAGCTGTTTTCATCATACCTTCCATCTCTATATCCTCCATTTAGAATTCCATCATCAGTTCCACAGGCTTTACTCCTGTCAGCTCCACACTTCTTTCATCCGGCTGGCTGCAGCCAACAAAAAGTGCAAACTTTCCACCCTTCAGGCGATTGCCTTCCTCATCCACCACGGTAAATGCTTTTGAATCCAGAGAAAGCAGCACCTGTGCTGTCTCACCAGGCTGAAGCTTTACCCGTGTAAATGCGCTCAGCTGTGGATTTTTCACTGCATAGGAAGAATCGAGACATTTTACATATACCTGAACTACATCCTTCGTAGCAACGCTGCCTTCATTTGTCACGGTAGCGCAGACGGAAACACCTTCCCCTTCCTGTACTACGGAAGCGGATGTTACCTTCACATCTCCGTAAGTCAGACCATAGCCGAAAGGATACTGTGCCTTTCCTTCCATATAGCGATAGGTTCTGCCCTTCATGGAATAATCTGTGAACTCTGGCAGTTCTTCGAGTGTTTCGTAGAAGGTTACCGGCAGCTTTCCGGATGGAGATACCTCTCCAAACAGCACCTCAGCCGCTGCGCTTCCTCCTCTTGCCCCTGGATACCATAACTGAAGAATACCCTGGAAATGCTCTGCGGCATAGCTCATATCGATATCACTTCCTGCCATCAGGCACAGAACAACCGGTTTTCCGGTTTCTGCAACTGCTTCCATCAGTCTTCTCTGAGCAGCCGGAAGCTGCAGATCTTTCTTGTCACCGGAAGCATCGCTGTTGCCGGTATCTCCCTCTTCTCCTTCCAGAGACTCATCCAGACCTACCACAAGAACGACCACATCGCTGTTCTCTGCCACAATCTTAGCCTCAGAGAGACGGTCATCATCCCATGCAAGACCCTGTGATTTATCCTTGAATAAAGCACTTCCTGCGGAATAATAAACCCGAACATCGTCACCTGCATAGCGCTGAATTCCCTCCAGAACCGTAATGTATTCGGAAGATGTTCCATGATAGTTTCCAATCAGTGACGCACGGCTGTTCGCATTTGGCCCGATTACACCGATCGATTTGATCTGATCCTTCTTAAGGGGAAGAATTCCATCATTTTTTAACAGTACAAAGCTTTCGAGGGATGCCTTATGTGCCAGTGCAAGATGCTCCGGACACTCTACACAGTCATAGCCGATCTTATCATATTCACAGCCATCGAATAAGCCAAGCATATATCTTGTGGTATAGAGTCTCTCTGCCGCTTCTGTGATACGCTCCTCTGTCACAAGTCCATGCTGATATGCATTCAGTATATGCAGATAGGTATTACCACAGTTGAGATCACACCCTGCGTTTAACGCCATGGCGGCTGATTCCTTCGCAGAATTTGTTACCATATGATGCTCGTGGAAATCTGCAATCGCCCAGCAGTCCGATACAAAATGGCCCTTAAACCCCCATTCACCCCGCAGTTTGTTCTTAATTAATGTCTCACTTCCGCAGCATGGTTCCCCATTGGTACGGTTATAGGCTCCCATAACGGATTCCACTTTGGCTTCTTTTACCAGGGCCTCAAATGCCGGCAGATAAGTCTCTTCCATATCCTTCTTTGTTGCGACTGCATTAAACTCATGGCGCACAGACTCCGGTCCGGAGTGTACTGCATAGTGCTTGGCGCAGGCTGCCGCTTTCATCGTCTCGCCATCTCCCTGCAGTCCTTCTACGAATGCCACCCCAAGACGGCTGGTGAGATAGGGATCCTCTCCATAGGTCTCATGTCCTCTGCCCCATCTGGGATCGCGGAAAATATTGACATTCGGAGACCAGAACGTCAATCCCTTGTAGATATCTCTGTCCTCATGTTTTGAATATGCATTGTACTTTGCACGTCCCTCCCAGGCGATCGCATCTGCAATCTCAGCGATCAGCTCTGTATCAAAGGTTGCACCAACACCGATTGCCTGGGGAAAGCTTGTAGCAACACCTGCTCTGGCAACTCCGTGAAGTGCCTCATTCCACCAGTTATAGGTAGGGATTCCAAGACGTGGAATCGCCGGTGCGTCATAGCGCAGCTGGCTTGCTCTTTCCTCCAGTGTCATCTGTGCCACCAGGGCTTTTGCTTTTTTGCTTGCTTCTTCTCTATTCATGCTAACCTCCTGTGTTCTAACTTTTATATTAGCTTCAGTATAGCAGGATCCCCCTGCATTTTCTTTCAAAAAATTGCGGCAAATTCACCGGATATTGCGTTATAAAACCTGTGGTCCCTTTTTTAAAAAAGGAGCTCCAACCGTACCGGTCAGAGCCCCTGATGAATCATTACTATTTTATTTACTTTGTACTCAGGTACTCATCCATCGCACTCTGCATAGAATCCTGAGCTTCCTGCGGTGTCATGGTAAGACCAAATACTTCCTGTAATCCATCCAGATGAGCAGTTGCAACTGCCGGCGGCAGATACTGGTCATACCAGAGCTGGATCTCCGGAGCATTGTTCGCTGCGGTAACAATTTCCTGTAAGTTAGGATCAGTGATCTTAGATTCAACTCCCTTAATTGGCGGAATCTTTCCAAGACTAACTTCATAGTCAACAATTTCGTCTGACAGATGAGCAGTTGCACACTCAAAAGCTGCTGCCAGTTTGTCTCCGGTACAGTTAAAGCAGATAAACTGATCTCCTACCGTACCAATCTGGATACTAGCGTCTGCAGAGGAGCCTTCAATTGCCGGGAATGGGAACCAACCAATCTTCTGATAGAATTCTGGGCTGTCTGTGTTAAAGGTTGCTGCGTACCAGGATCCGCAAAGAAGCATACCTGCTGTCTCCTGATACATCAGCTGTTTCGCCTGTCCGTCATCCTCGCTGAGAGAGTTTACGCCATCCGGGAAGTAGCCGTTCTTAACCCACTCCTGAATCTTCTCTCCTGCTTTGATAAAGCTTTCTTCTGTGAATTTGCCTTCGCCTGCTACTGCACTCTGGAATGGTTCCAGACCACCGTAACGAGCAGCAAGACTCATGTAGTACATAGAACCTGTCCATTTGGAACCATTTGCCAAAGCAAATGGAGTAATGCTGTTCTCTTTCAGTGTAGCACAGACATTTTCCAGTTCACTCAGTGTGGTAGGCTCTTTCAAACCATATTCGTCAAACATTTCCTTGTTATAGAAAACGCCTGCCAGGGATACGTTCTGATAAGGTACTGCGTAGACACTTCCGTTATAAGTTGCCTGAGCAACTGCTGAGTCCATCAGTTTATCCTTGATATCAGATGCATTGAACAGATCATCAATCGGCTGACCGAATCCCGAATCGATATACTCATACATTGGTCCGCCTGACCAGCAGGAATACATATCCGGGCACTCACCAGAGCTCATCGCTACAACCAGTTTTTCTTTGTAGGTATCATTCTGGGTTGGTACTACCGTTACCGTATAACCGGACTTTGTCTCAGAATTAAACTTGTCAACTGCTTTTGCGATAACATCTTTATCCGGTGACTCTGTACCGATATTCCAGTAAACAATCTCTTTACTGTCATCAGATGCCGCCGCACTTGTTTGGGATGATGCCGATGATCCTGAGGATCCTGATGCTGCACTGCTTGTGCTGCTCCCACCACCAGAACCACATGCCGCAAGGGATGCTGCCATGAGGGCTGTCATGGAAAGAGCAACAAGTTTCTTCATTCTTTCTTTCATACTGCTTTCCTCCTTTATTACAATTCTTACGAATTTGATAGATATATCATAGCATCCTTTGTGTAAAGTGAATATAAAATAAAATGTCAACAATCTATAATTTTCTTACACTATCGCATGTTTGATCTGTGTGATTAACTGTGTCACATCGTCATGTTTTACAAGATATCTTTCCACGCCATTGATGCTGACGCTGTCATAGGTATCGTCATACGTGCTGTATACGATATTGACCTCTGGTGCCTCCTTGGTATTTCTCACATAATCGATGCTGAGAACCTCCTGTGCTTTGTCTGTCTTTGCCTCACCCATCTCGGACTCCACGATTACGCCTGCCATCGCCTGATATAAGGCGGTGAAGGTGCTCTGTTCTACTTCTTTTTTATCAAAGAAATAGCTCCCGTTATCAATGGACATCTGATACTCTTTCCCATCAACAGTAATCGCAGCACTCTTTATGGTATCAATATTAATCAATGCAGGGATTTTCAGGAGGTAATCAAAGGGCTTCAGCTGATAGACCGAATCTACTGTGCTGACGGGTATGGTATACACCGTATCCTCGTAGCCGCTGATCACTGTATAATAGTTTCCCGCTCCGTCCTCTTTTCCGATCAGCAGGGTTGCAGTACTTTCTGCCCCATCTGCCGCTTTTGCCACCGCAGCATCTGTGCTATTCACAAAATCTATCTGCATGGTGGTTATACTGTCCCTGATTCCGGTGTCTGTTCCCTCTGGCACTGTCACGGGACTAGTAAAATCCCATTGGCTCAGAACATCGAAAAGCTGATACATCGTCTCCGTGTTCACAGTGGCAACCTCGTCATAGGGATTCAGAATCTCCCAATAATCAAAATCCATCTTATAAGCTGCCGGCTCCCTGGAGAGGTAAAAAAGCTCCTGTCCGTCTTTGGTAAGCACCAGCTTTCTTATTCCGTCCGATATAAAGCTGGGATGCTCTGCCGCCGGCAGACTCTCCTCCTGGGGTGATTCTGTTGGAGCTATATCTGTCTGCTGGCTTTCCTGCACTGACGCTGTACTGTCTGCCTTTGTGTCAGCTGTGGATGTCTGACATCCCGTCAGTATATTCGCTGCAAATGTGGCGGTAACACCAAGCACTACTAAGGTTCTCATCTTTTTATGCATCTTCTCCTGCCTCCTTTTTATTGTCTTACAGTCAGTGTAACATATCGTCTTCCATAGAAAAATACAAAAAACTGCCTTTCTGCTATAAAAAAGTGTACCTCCGGCACACTAGGCTTTTTGTATGTCCTCCCGGTATTTTGTAGGTGATTTTCCCGTATGTTTTTTGAACGCAAGAGAAAAATAATTGGTGTCCCGATACCCTACCATCATTGCTATTTTCCCTGCTTTAATGCTGGTAGATTCCAACAGGGATTTGGCCCGCTCAATTCTTTTTCGGACAATATATTCATTACAGCCTTCCCCTGTGATCCGCTTAAACAGTCTGGAAAAATAGTTGGGCGTAACAAAAAGCTGCTCTGCAATACTGGATACCGATAAGTCTTCTGTCAGATGCTCATCAATATACATCTTTGCCTTGGATACAATATCATGCACATTCTCCTCTCCTGCACCAAGAAGCTTGGAGAGAAACATCCGAGTCACTTCACAGGTTTCCTCCCTGCTGGTATAAACAAGGTTTTTTGACAGCTCGTCCAGACTGCCCTCCCCCACCTCTCCGGAATCCTCCAGATAAGCAAAATACACAGCGGATGCCAACTCGAAGCAGCATCTTCTTGTAAGCAGTTTTGACAGATTATAGGATTCTGCCGCCTTTGTAAATGTGTTGTAAACCTTCATCACATATTCGGTATTACCTACGTTGGTACACATAACACCTTTTAATTCCATAAAAATATCACGGAACAGTTCACCCTTGGTTTCCACTCCGTAATCCTGAACAATCTGTCGGATGCCTTCTTTTTCGTGCTCCAGTAAATACTGGGCATCATTATAAGATACCGCCAGACTACCAAAACCATTCACCGTACCACCTACCACCATCTTAGGTTTGATATCAAATTCTGTCTTTATAAGATCCGCCAGCTCCTCCAGATCCTCCCTGACACTGCTTTCATCCTGGTTTTCAAAAAAGGCAATGGCTATTGTGTCATCATCGTCGGAAAATGTAATGCCCTTCTCCCTGGTGTCAATCAGATCCATACATATATTCTTAACCGAGATTCTCTGAAAATATCCATCCATTGACTGGGAATCCACCCGCACAGTCGCTATCAGCAATACGATCTTTATCTTAACCGAGATATCCAGATGATATTCTTTCTGGATGGCATTTACGATAGCTTCTTTATCTTCCCGCAAGTGAACCAGATTTCTCATATAATGTTCCAGTTCCGTCTGCTGCACCATGCCCTGGGTACGCTGAATCAGACTACTGTTCTTCTCCTCTTTTTTCAGCTCCTCCAGATAAGTCACCTGGGCTTTAATCGCTGCAGCAAGATCCTCCTCCTCAATTGGCTTCAGGAAAAATTCCTGTACAGAAAGTCTGAGACTCTGTCGTGCGTATTCAAAGTTATCATACCCTGTAAGGACGATGACACGCAGCTCCGGCTTTATCTCCCTGGCAGTCTCGATCAACTGCAGACCCGTCATCTCCGTCATCTGAATGTCTGTTATCATAATATCCGGACTATGTTCTTTTATGATTTTCAGTGCATCAATTCCGGATGCGGCAGTAAAAACCTCCTGGATTTCAAGCTGTGTCCATGGAAGTGCCGCTTTCATTCCCATACGGATCATCTTTTCATCGTCAACAATCAATAGTTTATACATTATATCCCCCTTAAGATCTCCTCATCCACCTCCGTCACATATGGAAGCGTAATCTCTACTGTGATACCACCGGAATTATTACCCAGATAGTATAGTCCATATTC
The DNA here is from genome assembly GCA_028692395.1 of Lachnospiraceae bacterium. Taxonomy (GTDB): domain Bacteria; phylum Bacillota; class Clostridia; order Lachnospirales; family Lachnospiraceae; genus Novisyntrophococcus. The sequence goes on along the minus strand of JAQUXP010000018.1, from coordinate 10,013 downwards.
TTCCCCATAAAGAAGCTGGATTCGTTTATTTACATTTCTGACTCCGTAACCAAAGGTTTCCTCATATTGGGAAAGCTGTTGATTCATCTCATCGATCTGTTTTTGTGTCATACCGGTACCTGTGTCAGCCAGCACAATCAAAATATCTTTATTCTTTTTCTTTACATCGATAAATACAGCTCCATTCTTGCCTTCCTTCACCTTCATCCCGTGGTAGATGGAATTCTCAATCAGGGGCTGCAGCGTCAGTTTTGGAATCATCAGATCCTCGATTCCCTCCTCTACATTGAACTCGCTTCCGATGATATTATCGTAGCGCATATTCTGTATGATCAGATAATTTCTTACATGCTCCAGTTCCAGTTTCAGCGGAATCACATCCCGCCCCCCGCTGAGACAGATTCGATAATATTTCGCAAGTGCTTTCACCAGGGTTGATATGTCCTTATTGCCATCTGCCATAGCCTGCCAGTGAATACATTCCAGTGTGTTGTACAGAAAATGTGGCTGGATTTGAGACTGCAGTGCATTAAAACGTATCTGCTCGATCTGATGCTGCTCCAGCTTCACCTGATTCATCAGTACCTGAATCTCCTCCATCATGGAGTTGAATCCCACCGCCAGCTTTACAAAGTCCTCTCCCATATGGTCTTCATTAATTCTGGTTTTGAGAGAGCCTGTGGCGACATCATCCATCTTGCGGACAACCTTATCCAGCGGGCTGTACACCTTTCGAATGATAATCCGTACCAGAATCATATTGATGCCGATCATAAAAAGGACGATAAAGCTGGTAAAGAAGATGGTTTTGATACTTGCCATATATAATTCCATGGTTGGAACACTGCTGATGACATAATAATTCCAGCTCTGCACCCGCTGGTAGAGAAAAAGCTCTCCGGACTTGGTAAATGTTCCGCTGTCTCCACTTAGTTCATCCATATACTCTACCTGCTGCCCCATGTTTTTCCCATTTCTGGATACCATAATCTTACCATCGGTATCCACGATACAGGTCTGAAAATTAGCAGAAGCATCATATTGCATAATCTGGGACATGCTGGAATCGGAAATCACCATGCAGAGAAGTCCCAATTCCCCCAACACCCGGTTCGTATCATAGATTGGAAAATAAACATTCAGTGTGTATCGTTTTCCGCTAAAATAGGCATTATTATAGCCCATTCGGATGGTGCTGGTATCCGCTATTTTACAGCGCTTGGAGTCAATTCCATAAGTCTGCAGGAACCGACTGTTGACAAGCGTGTACTTTCCTTTATAAAGATAATTATCGAGCCGGTTCCCGACAACCGCTATAAAATCCAGGTTCGAATGCATATTCACAATACTGGACAGAACATTATTCGCATTTATTACATATCCGGAATATTCCGATATATTGGTGCCGGCAGCCTTCAGATATCTCTGCACCGATGTGTCCAGCACAGTGGCGATCGCCAGCGTCTTATACTCATCCATAGAACTTCTTATGTTCTCAGCAGTGGTATCATTTTGTGCCTGCAGCAGTTCGATGGATTGTCTTTTCATCGATGCAACGGAGGATATCGTTGCTACGCTCAGAACAATCAGTGTGGTAAGTATAATCGACACGCTGACCAGAAGCTGCATCTTCTTATCAAATTTCCATCTGCTGATACGTGTAATCATTTTCTTCATTGTAGTTTCCTCCCAAACGCCTGTTTTTGAATACGTTCATCATAACACAGATGTATCATCTTTTGATACCACACATTACTTCTGCACAGCAAAATCGCCGCGGGAATTTATCCTGCGGCGATCCATAAAACATGTTATATCAACCTTTTACAGCACCTGCCGTCATACCTTTTACCAGTTTATCCTGGAATATAATAAACAGAATAATCATTGGCAGAAGAGTTAAGGTCAAAACTGCCATAATCATAGGTGTATTCATAGAATACTGTCCCTGGAATTCCCAGATTGCAAGGGGAAGTGTACGGTTTGCGGAGGACTGCGTCAATGTGTATGCAAAGGAAAACTCATTCCACATATTTACACCATTGTAGATTGCAAGTGTTGCAAGACCAGGTTTCGCCAGCGGCATAATCATGGAGAAAAACATCTGAATCTTTCCACAGCCGTCAATCTCTGCCGATTCCTCAATCTCTCTTGGAATCTCTTTCATAAAGCTGGTAAGAATAAAGACAGAAATCGGGATTGCAAACGCAATATACGGTCCAATCAATGCCCAGATGGAATCGTAAAGTCCGGTAGACTTTGCCATACGAAAGACCGGAATCAGGGTGATATGTACCGGTATGGACATACATGCCACAATCAATGCATAGATCGGCTGTGCAAGCTTAAAGTTGAATCTTGCCAGTGGATAGGATGCACAGGATGCAAAAAACAGCAGCAGTATCAGTGAGATCGCAAGGACAATCACACTGTTCATAAAATAAGTTGTGAAACCGCCTGTGAGTACTTCTGTATAGTTTGTCCAGTTCAGTGCATCCGGAAGCTGGAATACACCCTTGACCAGCATTTCAAATTTCTCTTTGAAGGAGTTCAATACCATAAATATAAATGGCATAATGGAAACAATCATCCAGAAGATTGCAAAAATAAATGCGATAATCCATGCAACAATACTTTTTCGTTTATTCTTTTTGTAATTATCCATTCCTTTATGCCTCCTTCTTTCCATTTAATAATTTCATGGTAATCAGTGAAACCATGGTAATAAGCAGGAACATACCGCCGGCAACCGTGGAGCCATAGCCCATGTTGAAGGTTTTGAAGGACTGTTTGTACATATACGTTGCCATCAACTCGGTGGAGGTACCAGGCCCGCCTCCCGTCATAACATAGATCAAATCAAAGTATTTTAGCGATCCTACCATGGACAGAATTGCCGCACTCTTCATAGACGGTACCAGAAGCGGAAGTGCAATTCTCCAGAAATACTGTCCTCTGGTAGCTCCATCAATTCTTGCAGCCTCAAAAACGTCAAAAGGTATATTCGTAAATGCAGCCATAAAGTAAACCATATAAAATGGCGTAAACTGCCAGCAGATTACAAGGATAACGGTAAGCAGCGCTGTCTTTGGATTACCCAGCAGATCAATATTACCCCCTCCAAACCATCCGGCGATTGTACTTACAAGACCACCATTGGTTGCCAGTGCGTAAGTGAACAGAAAACCGATTGCTACCGATGACATCAGCAGCGGAATAAACCATAGTACTTTAAAAATAGTAAGCTTTTTGCCTCCAAAATCCAAAAAGGTTGCCAGTGCAAGACCAATTGGAATCTGAATACAGATCGACAGAACCATGATAATCAGGTTGTTTTTAAAAGCAATCCAAAAACTCTTGTCTGCGATCAGCTTACTCCAGTTCCCAAACCCTATGAATTTCTTGTCAGCTGAGATTCCATTCCACTGATAACCGCTTGTAATAAACGTATCCACAATCGGATAAAATACAAAAACAGTCAACAGGATAGCAACCGGTGCCAAAAACAACGCCGCTACTCTTCGTGTGTTTCTCTGGCGTAATGCAAGTAGAGAAATACTTTTTTCTTTCATACTAAAGCCCTCCTTTTTCATCCCATGTTTCGATGTATTCATCTTAACAAAACAAAGGAATGAAAAAAATAGAACAATCTACGCATTATCTATAAATATTTATCTTTCCATAACACACGGAAACAGCAGCTGAATACAAAAATTGTTTTCCTTCTTCTGTGTCTCACATCTGCCGCCCATCTTGGACATCATATTCCTTATACTGTGTAAGCCAATCTCTGTGCTTTCTTTTCCCTCCTTCGAAGCTCTGATCGTATTGGTAAATGAAAATCCCACTGTATTCTTTTCTTTGAGCGAAGAAACCGTAACAGGAAACGCCCGATCTGCATACTTTATGATATTGGATGTGATGTTATCCATAATTCTTCCCAGATAATTTCCGGATATCTGAATCTTCTCATCGATCCACTCTACCTTAAACGCTATCTGAAATCCCTCCTGTTCCAGATAGTAGCCAGTCTCAGAAAACAAATCATAAAATATCACTTCATAGCTCTCCGGCTCCTCCAGATCAATCTCGGTTTCTCCTGTAACCAGCGAATATTCAAACAGATTATCTGTCAGCTGCTTCATACGGCGGCATTTATAATCTATTTTTTCAATATATTCTTTTAGCTGTTTCTCGTCTTTATATGCCCCTTTTCTTAGGATCTCCGTATACAGCATCACCGCCGTAATCGGTGTTCGGATATCATGTGACATCTCGGTGATAATCCTCTGATTCTCCTGTACCAGATGTGTCTCTCTGACCGTCTGTTCCTGAAAGGATATTCTCATATCATCCAGTCCCCGGGCTAAGGAAGCCAATTCATCATGTCCAATCACTGCAACCGGATAATCCAGATTTCCCCCTTCCAGTATCTCAATTTCCTTGCTAAGCTCTGATATATACTTCATCTTCTTCCTGATTCCGCAGATGACCAGAACAAGAAAAACAGCAAATGATATACAGGCACTGACAATTCCTGACAACATATAGATTTTATACCCATAGCTGCCGTACATACTGACCTGACCCTCTCCATCGGCAAATTTTACCGTGTAGTATTGATTCCAGTCATAATCCGTCAAACGTATATTTTCATTCTGTATGGATTCCTGATCCGTATACTCCGAATCATAATGCAAAACCCCGTCAAAATATATTTGGATAGACAGAAGGCCCTGTTTTTTAATCCAGGGCTTAAGCTTCTGAACTTCATTCTTTTCGATTTGATTGCTGTCTATATAGCGCTGCAGCTTACCTATATATTTTTGATTTTCATGATCAATATAGCTCTCATCATTATAATAATATCCATTCATATACTCCCTTGTCAGATTTAAGAAAGCGAATATGGATCCGGATATGACCGCAGAGATTACCAGTAAAAGTAAGAGCTGAACATACAACGAATGATGTTTATTCATGATTTGCTTCAAATTTATATCCCTTTCCCCATACAGTTCTGATAAGTTTTGGATTCTGTGGATCTTCCTCTATTTTCACCCGCAGCTTGCGGATATGTACCATCACGGTGCTGTTACAGGTGTAAAAATACGGTTCCTTCCAGACACTTTCATAGATATTCTGAGCTGAGAATATCTTTCTGGGATATCGCATCAGTAACAGCAGCATACGATATTCAATATCTGATAGTTCCGTCTCCTTCCCTGATAAGTATATTTCATTAAATGTCTCATTGATTTTAATATTGGCGGCCGTAATATAATGCTCTTCTTCTCTGTCAGTTTCATCACATTTGCCCTTATATACCTTATATCTTCGAAGCAGAGCTTTCACCCTTCCAAGAAGCTCCGCATAAGAAAAGGGCTTTGGAAGATAATCATCTCCGCCTACCATTAATCCTATCATCTTATCAGATTCCTGCGTCTTTGCCGTAAGAAAAAGTACCGGAACATTTGATGTTTTACGGATTTCCTCACAGGTTCGAAGTCCTGATATTCCCGGCATCATAATATCAAGAATCACCAGATCTGTATCCTGATTCAATAATTCCAGACCCTGTCTACCATCCCTGGCTTCCGTAATCAGATACCCTTCACTTTCCAGCAGAATCCGGATTCCCTCCCGAATATCTGCGTCATCTTCTACAATCAGTATTACTTCTTTCTCCATCGCATCCTCCTTCGCCATCTTATCGCATCCCTATTATTTTCCGGAATTCCCCCTGTCCTGTATCAGCATAATTCTTTTCTGCGCCTTTTCTACATAGCTTGCGGCATCCTTCTGCCAGCTCTGATAGGCAGCTTCTCTGCGATGATCCGGCAGCTCATAGCGCTTCTGGATATACGCTCCCAGGTATTGTGTTACTTTATTGGCCCCGGACAGATTCAGGTGATCTCCTTTATCCATACTGTCGACTTTCCAGTCAATAGACAGTTCCTCTGTGTGCAGATTCAGGTCCAGATATAACAGCTGCTTTTTGTCAGCAAGCTCCTGAATTGCGTTATGCTTTCGATAGCTGTAATTTAGCGGAGAAGGTGCACTGTAAAACATCACCCTGGCATTATGTTCCCTGCAAAGCTCCAGAATCTTATCGGTGTAATTCTCCATATCTTGTGTGATCTGGTCCTTTTCTGTCGTTTCCTTCATATACTGTCCACCGTCATAAGACTGCACCATATCCCGAAGAGTAAAGCCCTTGTATCTTTCCTCTGTATATTTTCTGCCCAGAAGCATATTTTTCCATATATCATGGAAACGAAAGATGGGAAAATAGTAGTCTGCCTTCTGGATCACTTCCTCCTGTATTCCCTTCACTCCTTTCATGTTGCGAAACAACACATTCGTCTCAAGAAGAACAAGCTTTGGCGACTGGTGCGTCAGCGCAGTCTTTAACATATAATATGTTTCCTGTATCTTCTGTCCGGACTGTCCACAGATAAATGATGCTACACCCTGATTTTTCCACATTTCCAAAGGGGAGACAGACGTATAGCTTTCACTGTCTCCCACCACCAGAACATCGATGGTATTTTCCGGCTCCTTTTGTATCTCCACAATACTTTTATTTCTGCCCTGTATCATATCTCCGTTTTTCTTCGTGAAATCCGTGATCTGATGTGACATCCATAAAAGCAGACCAAGAAGTCCCGCCAGAAATATCACACTTCTGACAATCTTTTTTCTTCTGCTGCTAGAATCCTGCATAAATCAAATCTACCTGCTGGTACCCAACTCCATAGGCGCCAAATAAGATGACCGCTATGATCAGACCATAATACACTGCCCATCGAACCGGCAGGCATACCTTCTGCATCTGTTGCGTATCCAGCAAACTCCTTTCCCTGATAATGCCTACGATTGCCACACACAGACAGCCACAAAACACGATAAAGTAATCTGCCTTATCTAATCCAAAGGATAAGAACGTCCCGTCCCACAGCTTGTCAAGTGTAAAGTTTTCAAAAATGCTGCGGAACATTCTGTACCCTGCACGCAGCCCGTTTGCCCGAAAGAATAATTCTCCCGTAAAGATGATCATCCATGTTTTTCCGATCTGAAGCATCCTCCACCAAACTGCATCCTGATTGATTCTGCAGACCTTTAAGATCTGATCTCTTATGGGCTCTACTGCAATTCCCAGCAGAAGAATCGTAAAATAATACATTCCATAGAACAGATAGCTCCACCGCGCCCCGTGCCACAGGCCATTACCAAGCCAGACCGGGAAAAGTGCTATGGCAGAAATCCCAAGCTTTGTCATATGTTTGCTGAGATGTGTTTTACCAAAATGATTCCATCGTTTTACGATTCTGGATGTGGAGACCGGGAAAAAAACATAGGTTTTCAGCCAGACTCCCAGCGTAATATGCCATCTTCTCCAGAATTCCGCTGCATTTCTAGAGGCAAAGGGCTGTCTGAAGTTTTCCGGCAGCGTCACTCCAAGTATCTGTCCGGAACCAAGAACAATATCCATACAGCCTGAGAATTCCATATACAGCTGAACCGTATAGGCCACGGCGGCAGCTGCGATGACTACACCATTGTATTTGTCATAATGCTCAAAGACTGCCTGGACTACCAGATACAGCCGATCCGCTATAATCATCTTTTTAAACAGTCCCCAGATGATACGCAGGCTTCCTCCTGTAAGATTTTCCAGGGTTATCGGATCCCCCTTCCACAGCTGCTGGGAAGTCTGGGGATACATGCTGATGGGTCCTTCCATAATCTGGGGGAAAAATCCAAGAAAAAGTGCAACCTTTGCCAGATTTTTTTCCGCAGGTATTTTTTTCCAGTAAACGTCCACCATATAACCGATCGCCTGCAGGGTATAAAAGGAAATGCCGATAGGAAGAACTATCATTTTCATGGTGATAGCTACCCCAGGGTGAACCTGATCTAAAACACGATTCACGTTCTGAGCAAAGAAATTGTAATACTTGAGATAGCCCAGGACCCCTAAAAGGACCAGAATCCCAAAGATCAGGATACGCTTTCTCCCCTTCTTGTTCTTTACCTCTGTTCCTTCGATCCATATTGCAATGTAATGGGTAAAAAGTGTTGTCAGTATCAAATACCAGACCAGTTCGCCACTGATGATCCAGAAGAAGACATAGCCTGCTGCCAGCAGCACAAAGGGCCGTATCTTCCGTGGTGTTATCTGATACAGCAGTAACACCACGGGCAAAAATAAGAATAAATAGATACTTGTATGATACGCCATACTTAATCCATCCCCTGTAACCTTCTAATCATTGCCTCCATTGCTTCCACGGAATTGAAATTATCCGGTATAATCTGGGATGCCTCTATCTGTATCTCGAAGGTCTCTTCCAGCTCGCCAATCAGAGATATCACTGCAAAGGAGTCCAGCAGTCTGTCATCAATCAGTGCCTTTTCCTTTTCATAATTGATACTGTCATCGATTTCCATTAAAATATCTGTCAAAGTACTCATCTTTTGTATTTCCTCCCATATTCCATTCAAAAGTTGCCTGATTCTTTCTCAGCAGCTTCCATCCATCAGTTTCACTGTATACTGCGATCCCTGGCAGTTCATGGCTGAGAAACAGTGCCATACCCTCTGTCATGGAGTAAGCTCCTGTCCGCTCAAAAATCAAGATATTTCCCACCTTGAGATCAACAAATTCTGCTTTTTGTGCCAGCACATCATTTGCCGTGCATAAAGAACCGCAAACCATCCATTCCTTTTTTACTCCCGCTTCACGCCTGGGACTTACCTGGATGGACGGGGTATACATTCCCCGGACCTGGCCATCATAATTCATCTGATGTATGCCTCCGTCAACAATGCAGTAATTCCTTCCATCATTTTGCTTGATGTCCTGCACCTGGGTGAGATAATATCCACAGTCTGCAGTCAGTGCACGTCCAATCTCCAGTGTCACTTTTCCCTTCCAGCGCATATGCAGCAGAAAGTCCTTCAGCTGCTTTAACTGTTCTTCTGTGGTATCCTCCTGCCCTGCAAAATACACTGCGGCCAGCCCTGGTCCATATTCCAGCTCCTCCACGCAAAAGCCCAGCTCCTCTTTCAATTCTAAGAAGACGTCATCAAGGTACCTCAGCTCTCTTCGAATCACCTGCACCGATTTCTTCTGTGTTCCCGAAAAATAGTGAATTCCTTTTATATGAAGATAGGTGCAGACACGCCGCATATCAATAATATTTTTTATGGTCTGCAGATCCATGCCAAATTGATTCCCACTTGTCAGCCGAAGGTAGATATCAATACTTGTCTTGTTGGTGCTGCACCAATCGGCAATGTTCTGAAACTGCTTCAGGGATTCCACAGAAAAGCTGCATCTTTCCCCAAATGTATCTAATATCTCATAAATATCTTCTTTTTTCTTACGCACCCCTGATACCAGAATTTTCTCCGGTGTGATTTCCTTGTTCCTGCAGATCCGAAACTCGCCCATGGAACATACTTCTACTCGATCCACCGCCTCTGCCAGATACTTTGCAAGAAATGGATTTGCCTTCATCGCAAAGCATAAACTGACCTCATGCCCTAACAGTTCCTGAAACCACCGCACACGCTGTAGCACCTGATCTATGTCAAAGGCATACATAGGCGTTCCATACTGCACGATACCATACTCCAGTTGCTCTATATTCATGGCTTCTGTTCCTCCAGTTTCTGATGAAAATACTTCCGATCTGTTTTTCCATTCTTATTCAGTGGTATTTCCTGCATTTTTACGATTTGCCTGGGAACCATATAGCCCGGAAGGTATTCTCTGATTGCTTTATGTATGTTTTTCTCTTCCCCGTCTCCGGTATAATACCCTATGATACGCTGCCTTCCGGTATCGAACACGCAGCAGCATCTTTCCACTCCCGGCATACGTCCCAATACCTCCTCAATTTCTTCCAGCTCAATCCGATGCCCCATATGTTTAATCTGGAAATCTTTTCGTCCCTGAAAGTACAGCTCCCCGGTTTTTCCATAGCATCCAAGATCTCCCGTCA
>JAQUXP010000047.1 GCA_028692395.1 Lachnospiraceae bacterium | reverse complement strand
ACATACTGGCTGAGCTTCCGCGATTTGGTACAATCGTGAAGAATCATATTTAGAGCAACTGTAGTTTTCTGATCAGTTGCTCTTTTTGATTGCTCAAAATAAGATACTTCTCTTAAGAATTATAACACTAAACATAGTAGGCTGTATAATAGCAATCTGCTTATTGATAATTCTAACTTCCACATTCTACTACCTAAAAAAATTACCTTTTTAGACATTATTTTGTCTCCAATTTTTCTACATGATACAATATAAGGACTTATTGGAAATTAAGACACTGAAAACAGAGAAGTATATAAAGAAAGAAGGTTTTGTGATGGCAAAATTGTTTTTAAGAGATGCTTGCTATGATGGAATAAAGAATGTGGAAGAACGCAAGATGCAAAACAAACCACAGCATGAAGCCTTAGTTAAAGAAGCAAACAAAAGGATCGAAAAAAATAGAATACGATATGCTACTGCATATAAAAATGCAGGTTCTTATTTAGGAAAGTAAATAATTTTAGAAAATTTGATTTTACTATTATAGCAACAAGAAGCAGTCCACCGTGATATGACCGTGGGCGGTTTTTTGTTACTTTGAATTGATAACGCATGATGATAAAAAAGTGCCTGAAAATGGCGGCTTTAATGGTTTTTTCAAACAAATGAGTTTACGCAATTCTGAAGAAACTATTGTAGATTACAGCCTAATTTAACTAAAATTTGAGTGTCCTCCATAATGGATGACACTCAAATTTTGCGATTGAATTATTCATTTGTTGGATTCACTTTGCTCATTTTGTCCAGATGGCTGCCTAGAGGGCTTAACAGTTCCCTTTTTCATTTTAATACATTTCTAATCAAGTATGGGAATCAGGCAATCAGGGAGAGGGTTTTCAGCAGGTAAAGCCATGCGGTCAGTGTGAAAGCACTGAACAGTGTGGTAAGCATGACGATACTGGAGGTAAGAGAGCCTTCGTGCCCCATGTTTTTTGCCATGATGTAGCAGCTTACGGTGGTAGAAGAACCAAGCATTACCAGTATTGCGATAATCTTTTCGTCCCGAAACCCAAGCCAGATGGCAACAGGAAGAAAGATGGCACAAAGTACAATCAGCTTTAGTGTGGCACCGACGATGGCAGGTTTTAAGGTGGAGCGGGCATCTGAAAAGCTGAAAGCAGCACCCATGGACATCAGCCCCAGGGGAGTGGCAAGAACTGCGATATTTTGCAGAGTTTTGGTCATCATGGGAGGCTTGGGAAGCTTCAGCAGGGAATATAGGATTCCGCATACAATGCCCAGAATAATCGGGTTTGTAAGGATGCCTTTTATGGTTTCCAGGATTAAGGCTTTGTCAATCTTTTTCCTTTCCGGTTTCAGTACACTAAGGCAGATCACTGCAATCATATTGTAGAGAGGAACACTGGAGGCAATCATTAAGGGCGCCATACCGGATGTTCCGTATATATTCTGTATAAAAGCAATTCCAAGGATAGCGGCGCTGCTTCGGTAGGAGGCCTGTACGAATTCCCCCTGTATGGATCGGTCTTTCCATAAAAAGGAAAGTAACGTCACAAGGAGGATGGAGAGCAGTGTGGCAAAAAAGCAGAACAGGACAAATCTGGTGTCCCAGACAGAAGCAAAATCAACGCCGCTTAAGTCCTGAAAGAGGAGGATGGGCAGTGCCACCTTGAATACAAAACGATTGGTTACCGATACAAAATTGTCATTAAAAATGTTTATCTTTTTCAGCCACATGCCCAGCAGCATAAGAAGGAAAATCGGTACAGTGGCATTGAGGCTGAAGATGAGGTTATCCAACATGTTCTATTTACTCCATTCACATATCTAATTTACAGATTCGTCGGTCATAGGTGAGAATGCCATTCATCTCACTTTCTATATCTGACAGCTGCGTATATACAGCAGCACAAAGCCCCTGTTCTTTTAAGGGAAGCAGATCCTGCTGTAATTCTTTAAAGGATTTTTGAAACTGATTTGCGGAAAGTATGGTTTTGTATCCGTACATGGAATCGAAAGCTGCATGATTTTCCACCCGGTAGGCATAACCACCATATTCTGAGATTGCATAGGGCTTATGGCAGGGATCATAATACAGCTTTCCAAAATAGATATGGATGCTGTGAAAATCACTGTTATGCTGTTCAAACCAGCCACTGGTAGAGTCCACCAGTCTGGTGGGATCCAGGTGACGGATCATGGCGGTAATTCGGTCAGCATCAAACTGTCCCCAGCCTTCATTAAAGGGCACCCAAGTGCTGATACAGGGAAAATGACGCAGGTAGCTGACGGTGTCAAAGCATTCCTGTGTCCATTCCCTGCGTCCGGCCTTATTCTGACGATTCAATATCAGATAGTTGTGATCATTAAAATTATTGCGATACCAGCTGCTGATGGTGGGCTTGATGGTCATGCGGAACTTATGATAGGCACCGCCCCCATTTACCATATCCTGCCAGACAATCATTCCGAGACGGTCACAGTGGTAATACCAGCGGGCACACTCCAGCTTGGCATGCTTGCGAATCATATTGAAGCCAAGCTGCTGCATGGTTTTAATATCAAAAATCAAGGCCTCATCGGAGGGCGCAGTATACAGACCATCCGACCAATATCCCTGATCCAACACACCATTGAGAAAAATAGGCTTGTGATTCAGACAAATCCGTGGAAGATTCTTTTCGTCATTTTCGATGGTAAAGCATCGAAGTGCAAAGTAACAGGAGACTTCATCTGTACCAATGCGGACCTGTACCGGATAGAGATAAGGATCCTTCGGTGACCAGGGACGAAAGAAACGTAAAGGAATCGTAATTCGATGGGCGGTTGTCTCTGCCTGAATAGGTTCTGCTTCACTGCCGTCATCGATCTCAATAATCACAGGTTCTTCTGTAGTTTCTGAAAGTTTGAGATCCAGGGTGACTGTGCTGCGGTCATAATCACAGGTGAGCAGAACATCCTGAATATAAAGTCTGGGAACCCATTCCAGCCAGACACTCTGCCAGATACCACTCTGAGCGGTGTAAAACATACCGGAGGGCTCCAGCATCTGTTTTCCCCTGGAATGATAGGAGGTATCGGAATAATCCTGTACCCGCAGGGTCAAAGTATTCTCTTCTGTAGTCAGAAAGTCGGTGATATCCATCTCAAAGGGAAGATAGCCGCCTATGTGACGGAATACCTTTCTGCCGTTAACAAAGACTACTGCGCACTGATCTACAGCTCCAAAGTGTAGAATACAACGCATATCATCTTCAGGCTTATGTACCGGAAGATCACGCTCGTACCACAGGTATTCCTCCGGCAGTAATTGACGATGCACCCGTGATAACAGGGATTCCGGTGAAAAGGGAACAAGAATTGTCCCATCCATGGAGCAGGGAAAATCCCCTTCCTCCGTAATGGCATAATCCCAGAATCCATTCAGGTTGAGATAGGAATTCCGCTTCATCTGCGGTCTTGGATATTCTTCCAGAACATGGTCCGGGTGAAGCTGTTCACCCCAGGGTGTCAAAAGCCAGGCTGATTCTCCGGACGGGACAGCTGAAAGCGCCGAGTTCAAGGCTTCCTTTATATCTATTTTCATACAAATCTCCTTTAATAACGATATACTTACCTGCAAAGTACTTGGTAGAAGGAATACTTTGCAGCCAATATTACTTGAATAGTTACAAGTATACCACAATTCCAAAACTTCGTATCATAAAGTTTCTTTTTTGTGACAGTTAGCAGGTATCGGAGGAGTTACCTCTCTTAACTTCCTAAGTAAATCAAACTCAACTGAAAACAGATTTAAAAAATGAAAAAAGCCCAGAAATTCAACGTTTCCATTGTATTTCTGGGCGATATTTTATATAGTGTTGGATAACACAGAATAAATCTCTTCTGCATCTGCATCCGGGTTTGCACGAATGATCTCGCATACCTGGTGTACAAAAGAAAGCTCCATCTCAAGATGCTCTGCGATGAGTTCTTCTGGAAGCTGTTTTGCATATTTGACCTGAATCTGCTTGATTTTTGTTAACTTTGCGCCTTCCTTGCGGCCCTCTTCGCGACCTTCTTCACGCTCATATGCTTTTTCTTCCCATGCCTGCATATACTTCACCCCAATCTCTTCACTTGCTTTGATTTCCTGTACACGCTTATGGATTCTTTTTATACGCTCACTGTTTGAATGCTGTGCGGTTGCATCATCGGTGTTTTCCACATATTTCAGGAATTCTACCAGTTCTGGGCTGATATCTTCTGGATGCTTTCCTTTGGTATTCAGAAAGATTCGTGTGGCACCGTCTTCCAGTTTGATTCCCGGAGCCTCCTGACACTCTGGCAGAAAGGTATAGCGATATAAATCCTTTCCAAACAGATCGAAGGGTGTGATCATAATGATATAGGAATTATTTAATTCATTATAACTAATGGACCCCACAGGCAATAGACTGGTATCAATCATGGCCTGATAAAATCTGGAGCGCTTTTGCAGGTCGCTTTTACGGAACTGCTGCATTTCCGTATTATAGACGTTACTTTCCTCATCCATGGAATACACATCAAGCCGCACAGACTTTATCTGAGGCAACTTCTGCAGCTGCTTCTCCACTGTATTCTGCTTGCGCAGCGTGACGGTCTCCTGTAGGGCAATACTTAGTATGTCTTGGTGAATAACTGGATCTTCTGAGACTTCGCTGAATAAAAATCGACTCGTCAGATTCAGCTCCTGCAAAGGTACAATCTTTTTTGCGTGTGTTACATTGTTAACGGTCATTTGATTTCTCCTTTTCTTTTGTTGGCTGCCAGGTAGCAATAACAAAGAGAAAGAAACCAGACCTTCTAAGAGTATTGTACCAGACAGCACCTCAATATGAAATAGTAACTTTTGATTTTCCGGCGAAAATGCCTTGAATCGATAGATAAAATTGAGCGATACAACAAGAAGTGTTGCACGTATGTTTATACTAACATATGCATATCACTTTCACAACGTTTTTTTCATAACCCGCAACTTCACGTTAAATAAAAAAGTAAAAATGAGTTGGAAGCAAAGAATGCTGAAGTGGAAGCGGAAAAGGCTGCAGTTGAGGCGAAGAGTGCTGAAACGGAAGCAGAAAAAGTAAAACTGGAAGAAGAAAACAGGAAACTCAGGGAACGAGTTAAGGAATTGGAAAAGAAAATGTAATTATTCAGCTAAAGGAACAGGAATTATTTCGAAATGTAATAGAATAGAAAATAACGGCATATCACAATGATGCCGTTATTTTTATAATGCAAGGGCCGCTTTCACTACCTCTAAAAATCATCAGTAGTGGAAGCAGCCTAATATTTTTGTTAGAGGTCAATTGTTGTTTCGTACAATGAGCTTTACTAAGTGACATTGTTACTGAACAGTTCACCTTTTTTATGACAGTTATCAGGTATCGGAGGGATTACAGCTGGCAGGACAGTCAAAGGAAGGGTTGAAGGCATAATAATTCCTTGAATCCAGACTGTCCTGTACGGAACGCAGAGCATCTCCAAAGCGCTGGAAATGCACGATCTCTCTGGCCCGCAGGAACCGGATGGGGTCAGCAACCTCAGGATCCTTCACGAGACGCAGAATATTATCGTAGGTACTCCGCGCTTTTTGTTCTGCAGCCAAATCTTCAAAAAGATCTGTGAGGGGATCTCCTTTGGACTGGAACTCACAGGCATTGAAAGGGATTCCTCCCGCAGCCTGGGGCCATATTCCGGTGGTGTGATCCACATAGTAATTGGCAAAACCGGATTTTTCGATTTCTTCCATGGAAAGGTTGCAGGTCAGCTGGTGCACGATAGTGGCAACCATCTCCAGATGCGCAAGTTCCTCTGTACCCAGAGAAGCATCGGAAATGTTCCACTCACCAGAAATGTCCGACAACATCTTTTGTGCCATTCAAGAAGCTGCCTAATTTTACAGATTTGAAAATAAAAGTATCAGAAAAGAGGACGGATAAAGATGATTTTCTGTATCATAGCATTAGTGCTTGCTGCACTTGTTTTAACAGGAACAATTCTTCATGCAACATACTATAAGGAAAAAAGGAGCAAATCCAACCTTATGGTAGAATGATAGATGTTTTTGACGGTCAAATGCACTTATACCAAATGGGAAATAAGGATAAAACGATTGTATTGTTACCAGGGCTTGGAGTTGGTCTTCCAT
The DNA here is from genome assembly GCA_028692395.1 of Lachnospiraceae bacterium. GTDB lineage: Bacteria > Bacillota > Clostridia > Lachnospirales > Lachnospiraceae > Novisyntrophococcus. Next base: position 8,771 of record JAQUXP010000047.1, on the reverse strand, counting down.
GTGCGGATTTTTCCCCTTTGATGAGAAGTTTGGGTGAAGAATATACAGTAGTTTGCGTAGAGTATTTTGGCGTAGGCTTCAGCACGCTTACTGATAGAGAAAGAACTTGTGAGAATTATGTAGAAGAAATCCGAACTGCTTTATCAAATGCAGGATTTGAAGCCCCATACATTTTTATGCCACATTCTATCTCAAGCGTGTACTGCGAATATTATGCTTCTCTCTATCCTGATGAAGTTCACGCAATTATATCATTAGATGGAACTTCAACGGCGTATATTGGCGAGGATATGCCGAGTTTTGTCAAATCATTATTGGGAGTGGCAAAAGCACAACAAGCAATCGGATTAACTTCTGTACTTGCCCCTTTAACCGCAAATAAAACGGAACTTCTTTCCTATGGATATACAGAAAAAGAAATAGACGATATGATTGCTTTTGCAGGTTTTTCTATTAACGACAATGTTTTAGACCAAATGAGAAATACCGCCGAATATGTAAAAACAGCAAACGGAAAACCATACTCTACCAATGTGCCTTACTATAAAATCATATCGAAGCAAACCTATGAAACAAAAAACAATCAAATAAAGTTGTCTCCTGAAGTTTATCAGCAAGAGCATTTACAGCGTGTGGGTGCTACAGATAATTATGTGGTTTTGGAGGGAACGCATTTTATCTACCTAAATAATGCTGAAAAAATACGAGATATCACAGATGAAGAATTTGAGCGATAACCGTCGGTAAAATTCACAAAGCACGGATTGAAAGCAGGCGGTTTGTCTGTTATAATTAGAATTTAAGAATGGAGATGAGAACAATGGCGGATAGCATGAAAAAATACATCCTGATGCACAAAAACATTCCGGTGGCAGACATGGAGCTGGACGAGGCTTCCTGTGCGATTTCTGCTATCGGTCATGTTTATGAGGAGCGTCATGTGCCGGTGGGCATTCCGGTCAAAAAAGGTATGATTGACCGTGGCGCACTCAATGAATGGTGGAAAGGGCGGGCAATCCCTGCCAGCCGTGCCGGTATCAAAAGCGCACTGGTAGAACTGAATCTGTCCACAACCCAAAAGCTGCTGGAAAAATGTCTGGGACTCAGCCTTTCTGACCAATATTGGATTTGTCCGGCTGATTCCGGTATCCAGTGGTCACAGGTAAATTTCTTTGACAACCCGTTCTCTGATGATGTGGGCAATATCCTGTTTGGACAGGGTTCGTCCAGCGACCACATGAGCCTGATGTCCCCTGATAACACCTCGGATGGCTGGCTGAAAAAGAAGTGGAAAATCATAGACGGAAAACGCTGCCTGATCAAAGGCGGAAGTGGTGCGACGCAACAGGAACCCTATAATGAGGTACTGGCAAGCCGTATGATGGAACGGCTGGACATTCCCCATGTGAAGTATTCCCTGCTGGTAGAGGACGATTACCCATACAGCGTGTGTGAGGACTTCATTACCCCGCAGACGGACTTGATTTCTGCATGGCACATCATGCAGACGGTCAAGAAACCGAACCATGTTTCCGTATATCAGCATTATCTTGACTGCTGTGATGCAAATGGCATCCCCGACATCCGGGAATCCCTTGACCGTATGATGGTGCTGGATTACCTGATTGTCAACGAGGACAGGCACCAGAACAACTTTGGGGTGGTGCGAAATGCAGAAACGCTGGAGTATCTGGGTGCAGCTCCGCTTTTTGACAGTGGAACGGCACTCTGGTTTGATAAGCCCACTGCAATGATAGGCTTCAAGGCAAAGGTGGGCTGTAAGCCCTTTAAGAACAGCCATGAGGAGCAAATCAAGCTGGTCAGCTCCTTCGACTGGCTGAACCTGAATAACCTTTATGGAATTGATGAGGAACTGCGTGAGCTGGTTCGTGGCTCTGTATTCATTGACGATGCCAGGTGTGATGCACTGTGCAGGGCATTAAAAGACAGGGTAGAAGCACTGACTGAAATCGTGAATTCCCACCGCAATCTTTCTCCGGTGGATGATTTCCGAAGTGATGTAACCGAAAATATCGCATACAGTGGCTCACAGGAAGAAGAACCGGAGCAGTTCGGAGCAAAAGAATAATCAATAACCACATGGCGGGAGAGCAATTCCTTTATGGAACTGTCCTCCCGCCTTTTTTATGGCCTATTATTGTAAAGGGCTTTGAGCAATTTGAGAAAGACTCAATCATATTGCTTGAACAAATACGCACGATTGATAAAAACGCCTGCAAGAGTACATCGGAACTTTTTCCTCTTGTAATATGGTACAAACCTAAACGAATACACTTTACCGAGGGGGTTGATAGATTGAAATGCAGAGAATTTGTTTATGTCGGTGAGCCTGTTCCCAAAATCACGGAGCAGGAACACGCAGCATTCTTGCTACAACTTCAAAAATCAATACTTGCTTCTTTGAAAAAAAGAGAGCTTCTAAACCACTCTCAGTATGAACGCTGTGTTGAGGAAATCGAAAAACAATATAGTAGAAAAAATCGAAGCCAAGCCTAATCAGCTTGGCTCTTTACATATCTGAATGTGCAAAAGTAAAATTCGCACATTAGACAATCCATACTCCCCTCATTATACTGAATAACGGTTAGGCGTTTTACCGAGAAAGGAGAATTTATATGTCAATAGATAAATATGCTAACCTAAATGAAGAAAGAAAAATACTTAATGCAAAGAGAAAAGTAGCGGCATATTGCCGAGTTTCTACTGATAATGAAGACCAAGCCAATTCTTTTGAAAGCCAACAGCGTTATTTTAGACAGTACATTGAACGCAATCCAGATTGGGAGCTATTTGAGGTATTTGCTGATGAGGGCATTTCTGGCACGAATACAAAAAAGCGTAAAGAATTCAACCGAATGGTAGCTTGTGCCAAAAACGGCGATTTTGATTTGATTATTACGAAGGAAATTTCCCGTTTTGCGAGAAATACCCTTGATAGTATATATTATACCCGTGACCTCAAAAAGCACGGTGTCGGCGTTATCTTTATGAATGACAACATCAATACAATGGACGGCGATGCCGAGCTTCGCCTTGCCATTATGTCCTCGATTGCACAGGAAGAAAGCCGCAAGACTTCTGAGCGTGTTAAGTGGGGACAAAAAAGGCAAATGGAGCAAGGCGTTGTTTTCGGTAGAAGTATGCTCGGCTATGATGTGGAAAACGGTAAAATGACGATCAACGAGGAAGGTGCAAAAGTTGTTCGCCTTATCTTTCAAAAGTTTGTAAAGGAAGGTAAAGGTATGCACGTTATCGCCCGTGAGCTGCGAGAAGCAGGAATTAACCCTATGCGTGTTAAGGAATGGAGCAATACCGTTATTTTGAGAGTGATACGCAATGAAAAATACTGCGGAGATTTGGTACAAAAGAAAACTTACACACCAGATTATCTTTCTCACGAAAAGAAATACAATCGTGGTCAAGAGGAATTTGTGATTATCAAGGACCACCACGAGCCAATTATTTCCCGTGAGCTTTTTGAAGAGGCCAACCGTATTTTAGATGCAAAATCACTTTCGCAGGAGGGAAAGGCAAAACACAGTAATCGCTACCCCTTTTCTGGTAAGCTCAAATGCGGCAGATGTGGAGCAAGCTATGTTGCACGATATAAGACCCGAAAAGATGGAAGCAAATACAAGGCCTGGCGTTGCTTTGAGGGTGCAAAGTTTGGAAGCCCTCATATAGACAAAGCAGGTAATCCAGTCGGTTGCTCTGGCGAAAGTATCCGAAACGAGGACGCTATTCATGTAATGTATCTTGTCTGTAAACAACTCAATATTGACCGTAAAAAGATAACTAATAATCTAACGAAAATAATTAACTCGATTATTTCAATGGATATGACAGGTACAGATACTAATGCTCTGGTAGAAAAGATTGCCGAAGCAGAGAAAAAGCGTACTAACCTTATTGAACTTTATATGAGCGGCGATATTAACCGAAGCGAATTTACTGCTCTCCGAGCAAAGTACGATACAGAGATAGAAAGTCTAAAATCTATGGCAGACAATATAGAAAAGCAGCAGGCTATGATGCAGAAGCAGCAAGAACTAATGACCGACATAAAAAAAGCCCTCGATGAGCTAATTGACGGCATTGAGTATGAAGATGAGTTTTACACACAGTTACTTGATAAGATGGTCATAAATGATAAAGATAATATTGATGTATATTTGAATATGCTTCCTCTAAAATGGAGCTATACGGTTGCAAAAAGTATAACTTGTCCACGAGGTGAACAGCTAAAAAAAGCTGAAGCCTCAGAATGCTCCATTTCTGAGGCTTCTCTACCTGTATCGTTCACTTCTGTGGCGGCGGTATCAGCTCCTGGCAAAGCGTTTGATACCAGTCACCGTGAATACTGTTCTTCTGCCAGAGAAATGTAAAGTCATGGGAGATAGGAAACCCTTCTACCTGAATCTGGCGTATGGTCTGGCAGGAAAGATCCCGGCTGACAACAGATTGAAACAAAAAGGTGATTCCGCAGCCCGCTGCTACGGCAGCCCGGATTACGTTCAGATTATTGATTACGATGACCTTTTTAAAGTCTGCGATGGAAAGGTTATAGGACTTCAGGTAATGCTCCAGAAGATTTCTGGTGCCGGAGCCTTCTTCCCGGACGAAAAGTGTTTCTTCTAACAGATCCGTGACAGCATAATGTTTTCTTTTCAGCGGATAATCACAGGCGCAGACGGGAAGGAAGGGTTCATTTCGATAAAGGAAGGAATCATAGTCCTGCTTCTGGTAATAACCCTCGATTAATGCCAGATCGATTTCTCCTGCGGTAAGCTTTTTCAGTAGGATATGGGTGTCTGCGATGGTGTAATTCAGCAGTACATCCGGATGGGATTTGATATAGGAAATCAATGGATTCTGAAGAACGAATTCACCGATGGTCAGGGTGGAGCCAAGACTGAGGTGCATCGGTTTGTGTTCCAGCTCCAGACACTGTGTCTTAAGAAGCTCTGTGTCATGGCGGAGGGTGGAAAGAGACTGTCGGAGCAGTTCTCCCTGGGGTGTCAGAACCAGCTTCTTTTTGTCAGTGAGAAACAGCGTCGTCTGATAGTAATTCTCCAGGTAGTGAATGTGCTGACTGACTGCGGGCTGTGTAATATGAAGCAGCTCTGCGGCCTTTGTATAATTCATGGTGTCACACACTGTCAGAAAGGTAGAAACACGAAAATCCAGCATAGGGATACCTCCATTTCCATAATAGGGTGTAAGAGTCAAAAGTTTTTTGACCCTGATATCATAACATATTTTTATGAATATATAAATATATATAATTTTTAGTTCTGGTTTTTTCGTGTTACAATAACAGGGTGAATAGGAAATATACAACCGAGAGATACAAAGGAGATCAACGAAGATGGCATGTACAATTAATGCAGCAGAAGTGAAGAGAGTAAAAGCAATGGGCTTTTTGAACAACAGAGGAACAGATCTTTTTAACGGACGTGTGATCACGGTAAACGGAAAGATTACTGCAAAGCAGGCAGCTGTGCTTGCAGAAGCCGCAGAAAAGTTTGGTAATGGGGATGTCGAGTTTACCACCCGTATGACGGTGGAGATCAGGGGAATTCCTTTTGAGAAAATTGAGGAGTTTCAGGCATATATTGCACAGGCCGGACTTGAGACTGGCGGTACAGGCGCTGTTGTCCGCCCAATCGTATCCTGTAAGGGCACAACCTGCCAGTATGGTCTCTATGATACCTTCGCATTATCTCAGAAGATTCACGAGCGTTTTTACAAGGGCTACCATACGGTACAATTACCTCACAAGTTTAAAATTGCTACCGGGGGATGTCCCAATAACTGTGTTAAGCCCTCTCTTAATGATCTTGGCATCTACGGTCAGCTGATTCCCACCATGGATAAGAATCTGTGTAAGGGATGTAAAAAATGTCAGGTAGAGAAAGGATGTCCCATGGGTGCAGCGAAGCTTGTGGATGGCGTGATTCAAAGAGATAAGAGCATTTGCAACAACTGTGGACGATGCGTGGGCGTATGTCCCTTTGGCGCTGTCAAGGAGGGTACTCCGGGATACCGTATCGTAATCGGCGGAAGATGGGGTAAAAAGGTAGCAGTGGGAAGAGAACTGGATCAGATCTTTACCTCGGAAGAGGAGGTTCTGGCAATCGTCGAAAGAGCAATTCTGTTATTCCGTGACAAAGGAAAGACAGGAGAGCGTTTTGCAGACACCATCGCCAGAATTGGATTTGATGAAGTACAAAAACAGTTAATGTCTCAGATTCCTCTTACCGATGGTGCTGACTGCTAAACAGGCACCCGGTATTAAGCAAAAGAAGAAGGGGCTGACGCCCCAGGACAGGAGACTGCTGCCAGACACTGTTTCAAAGTCCAAGAGCATACAGAAAAAGAATAGATTTTGCTAAATACATAAGGAAGCAGCACAAACTCGTTTCACTCAAACAGTGTGCTGCTTCCTTATAACGCAAATTCTATTCTTTTCGTATGCTTAGGACTTTTGCAAATGTGTCTGGCAGCAGTCTCTTGTCCTGGGGCGTCAGCCCCTTCTTCTTTTGCAAATCATTGATTTTAGAGAACCTGTGTAGGTTTTAAAAGAGAATATTTTCTGCTTCACATCCGCAGGCAAATGGTCCGGCAAGAGGCATCATATCTCTGTCTTTGCCAAAATAATCCAGGTTGAAGATAATAGGAGAGCCATCCGGAGCTTCAAAACGCTGTTCCGGCTCGAAAGCTTCACCCAGGGTTTCTGTGCTGACACAGGGAGTCTCGAATTTTGGAAGGAAATCATAAAGATTTGTCTCCAGTGTATATTGTCCCTCTTTTTCCTTCAGCTGCAGCGTAATCTTATGCTCCGTATCGATACGGCAGTTTTCTTCTGCATCACAGGGAAGAGCACCGTTGAAATAAACATTTCCGCCTGTATATACAGGAAGGTGATCGTAAAAGATGTCTTTGCAGGAGTGCATAAGAGCAGTTGTAGGAGTAAACTGTGCAAAGTATTTTTCAGCTGTGGGATAGCCATCATAGGGCTTGGTACCACATACAAACTGATACATCGTAGGACCGGAACAGTTCACCTGCTCTGCAAAATCAATAAGATCCTGGCGAATCTCCTGCTGTACAAAGACATTGTTGTAAAAACGTGCATCGCCATGAAGGATGGTCATAAATCCGGCAACCTCTGTGCGGTGATGCATGTGATACGGGGTATAACGGTTTGTGGGAAGCCGGTAGCCGCCGTTATTCGTACCGTCACCCACCCAGGTAAAGGAACCTGCAATCAGGTTATGCACAAAAGCAATACCCTGTGTGCTGATTCGGGCAGAAGAGCTGGAGAGCAGCAGATTGTTGTCAATCAGTGTTGGTCCATGAGAAACCTCTACAAATATATCCTCAGCCAGGGAAAGATCGTTGGAAATATCGGTTCCCTTTGGAGGAACATTATCATGGAACAGATTCTGGGTTACACGAGTTCCCTGTGCCTGCCAGTCAAGCCACAGACCACGGGTACAGTGGTGAATATGATTGCGGCGGTAGATGACATCAATAGCTGCATGCATCTTGATTCCACCGATCTCTGCACCGGCAAGATCCTGCTTGTTGTTAATATGATGGATGTGGTTATCTTCAATGACAGAGAATACGCCGCCCAGATGACCAACAATACCGGTCTGTCCGCAGTCATGGATATTACAGCGGCGGATCACATGAGATCCGATGTTTTCCTTTGTCCAGCCCTCTACCTGTGCCTGGCAGATTGCATCACGTTCCGTCTGTGTTCCATCTTTATAAAGCTTGGTTACCCATTTGTTATCGTTGTCAGGCTGCAGATATTTACCAAGGGAAATACCGGAGCATTTGGAATCGGAAACCTCGCAGTCCTCGATGATCCATCCCTTTGACCAGTGAGGTCCGATCATACCCTCCTGATAAGCAGTGGGAGGTGCCCAGGTAGTTGCTGCCTGCTTTACAGTAAAGCCGGATAAGGTAATATAGCCAACCCCTGTTTTATCGGGATAGAAGCAGTTGCGGCGAACATTAATCTCAACATTTTCCTCATTTGGGTTGGCACCCTGGAAGTTTGCATAGATTACGGTGAAATCCCCATCCTGTTTGGTATACCACTTATATACGGTAAATGCAGGATCCCAGGATCCTTTGTAAACAGTTGGATTTTCTATCTCTTCGATAGAAAATGCTTCGTACATGGACTTTCCGTTCAGATAAACCTCTCCGGTGTGCACCGGATCCTTAGCGGAGTACCAGTCACCAAAGATTACGGTAGTGTAGGGATTATAGCTTCCGAATATTCCGTTAGGAATCCGTGCCATCCATACATTGTCTTTGTACTGCGTCCAGTTCTGTACCTGCTGGGCGCCTGTGATTACAGCCGCAAGGGGTTTGGCAGAGCGGTAAATGATTCTGTGATCTTCATCTGTTCCACCCTGAAGCGGGTTTACATATTCCCGGTATACACCAGGTGATACAACAACTTCATCCCCTGCTTTGGCAATGGCAGCAGCTTCACTGATCGTCTGAAATGGAAATTCTTCGGATCCGCAGCCACTTCTTTTAGCATCTGCTGATACATAATAAATCATAAGTAAAATCCTCCATATATTTTAATTGATACTAGGCGTTTGCAAAACGCCACAAGCCTTGATTATACAGGCTTTTTCACTGTTTAAAATAGAATAACTCCTCACAGGTATGTTATAATTGAATTGTCGAGAAACAATCAAACACGACCCTGAAAGGAG
>JAQUXP010000017.1 GCA_028692395.1 Lachnospiraceae bacterium | reverse complement strand
ACAACTCCTCCTCCCGTGCTTTGTAGTGTAGCTTCTTGAAGCTATTATTACATGAAGAAGAGGTTTTGAAAATCTTTCATTACTATTTGTGCCGCGCCCGAAGGCGCGCGGAATGGAGATTTTTATGTAATAGAATAGAAAATAACGACATTCATCGAAGTGGTGGAATGTCGTTGTTTTTGTAAATAGGGCAGAGGTGATTCTATGGGCGAACAGTTAGAAGAAAAGAGAACAACAAAACATATTTGTGCGGGTCTGTTGGCTCATGTGGATGCCGGAAAGACAACGTTATCGGAGGCAATGCTGTATTTGAGCGGAAGTACCAGGAAGCTCGGGCGGGTGGATCATCGGGATGCTTTTTTGGACACCTACGAGCTGGAGCGGGACCGGGGAATCACAATCTTTTCCAAACAGGCAGTGTTTGATCTGGGGGATTGCCGGATCACGCTTTTAGATACACCGGGACATGTGGATTTTTCAGCAGAGATGGAGCGCACGCTGCAGGTTCTGGATTATGCAGTCTTAGTGATCAATGGGGCGGATGGCATACAGGGGCATACCAGAACCTTGTGGAAGCTGTTGGAGCACTATCAAATCCCGACATTTTTGTTTGTGAATAAGATGGATCAGGAGGGCACAGACAGGGAAAGGCTGCTTCGCCAATTGCAGAATCAGCTGAGTGAAACCTGCTATGATTTTGGCACAATGGAGGATGGAGAAGAACTCTTTTCCGAAGAAATGCAGGAATGCTTTGCCATGTGTGAGGAAGCACTGATGGAGAAGTATCTGGCAGGGGCATGTATCAAACAGCAGGATATCCGCCGACTGATCAGAGAAAGAAAAGTCTTTCCCTGCTATTTCGGATCTGCTTTGAAGTTGGATGGAGTGGAGCGGTTCCTGCAGGGTCTAAAGGCGTGGATGGAGCCACCGGTGTATTCGGATACTTTTGGCGCAAAGGTGTTTAAGGTGGTTCGAGACGAAACCAACACCCGGCTGACTTATCTGAAGGTGACAGGAGGAAGCCTGAAGGTGAAGAGCATGCTCAGTAATTCTTCTGAGCATCTTTCGGATTTGACAGAGACCTGGGAGGAGAAGGTGGATCAGATTCGCATCTATTCCGGTGCCCGATTTCTCACAGTACCGGAGGCAGAAGCAGGGACAGTCTGTGCGGTGACAGGACTGACACGCACCTATCCAGGAGAGGGACTGGGAGCAGAGCAGATCTCGGAAGCCCCGGTGTTGACTCCGGTACTTTCCTACCGCATCGAACTTCCCCAGGGAGCAGATGTTCAGCAGATGCTCATAAAGCTTCGGCAGCTGGAGGAAGAGGAACCGGAGCTGCATGTGATCTGGAATGAAAAGCTGCAGGAAATCCATGCTCAGGTTATGGGTGAGATTCAGATTGAAATTTTGAAAAGTCTGATTCAGGAAAGATTTGGCATCGAAGTCGTATTTGGAAAGGGCAATATCGTATACAGGGAAACCATCACAAAGCCGGTGGAGGGGGTGGGACACTTTGAACCCCTTCGCCATTATGCGGAGGTACATCTGCTTTTGGAGCCGGGTAAACCGGGAAGCGGCATCGTACTGGAAAGCAGCTGCAGTGAAGATGTTCTGGATCGTAACTGGCAGCGGCTGATTCTGACTCATCTGGAAGAGAGGGAACACCCGGGTGTGCTGGGAGGATTTCCTATTACAGATATGAAGATTACACTTTTGACCGGACGAGCACACTTAAAGCATACAGAAGGCGGTGATTTTCGTCAGGCTACTTACCGGGCCGTGCGGCAGGGGCTGAGACGGACAGAAAGTAAGCTTCTGGAACCCTGGTATGCCTATCGTCTGGAGCTGCCCTCAGAGATGACGGGACATGCTCTGGCAGACATCCAGCGGATGGAGGGAACCTTTGATCCGCCAATCATGCAGGAACAGGACACGATTATTACAGGAAAAGCTCCGGTGGCGACGATGCAGCATTATCAGACCGAGGTGGCAGCCTATACCAGAGGGCAGGGACATCTGTCCTGTACACTGGATGGATATGAGAGATGTCATAATGAGCAGGAAGTTCTGGAAGAGCTGGGATATGATCCCGAACAGGATACAGAGAACCCTACCGGCTCTGTGTTTTGCGCCCATGGCGCAGGATATAATGTTCCATGGGATGAAGTGGAGCAGCATATGCATCTGGAATATGTATGGAAGCCGAAAACCGTACCACAGAGCGTAACGGATAAAAAGACAGAAAGAGTAACAGAGCAGGTTTCCTGGAAACAGCAGCAGGCAGATTCCTGGAAAGCGGAGAAGGAGCTTCAGGAAATCTTTAACCGTACCTTTCGTAATACCCCGAAGAACCGGGAGAATTCTGATACACCAGTAAGGAGCCTTCCAGGAAAAAAACAGACAGATGATACCTCCTATTCTTACAACAGGAACAGTCTGTCAGCTAAAAAGAAGGACAGTCAGGAATATCTTCTGGTGGATGGCTACAACATCATCTTTGCCTGGGAAGAATTATCTGAGCTTGCCAGGGTGAATATCCAGGCGGCAAGGGACAGGCTGATGGATATTCTCACCGATTATCAGGGGTATCGGAAATGCACGCTGATCCTGGTATTTGATGCCTACAAAGTGGTTGGAGGTGTCGGGGAGGTGCAGAAATATCACAACATTTACGTAGTATATACGAAAGAATCCGAGACGGCAGACCAGTATATCGAGAAGACGGTACATAAGATGGGACGAAAGTATAGTGTTACAGTGGCAACCTCAGATGCACTGGAGCAGGTGATTATCCTGGGACAGGGTGGTCAAAGACTTTCGGCGCAGGGACTTAAGGAAGAGATTTTGCTGGCTGCAGCGGAAGTTCGGGAGCAGTATCTGAACAAGTCGGAGCCGGGGCAGAAGCATTATCTCTTTGATTCCCTTACCGAGGAGCTGGCCCGGGAGATGGAAGAACTGCGGCTTGGACGCAGGATCTGAAAGAGCAGAAATTGGAGGCATAAGCATGGAAGGAAAGACATTTCGTCTGTTGTATCCAAGAGGAAGAAGAGATGCAGCAGATACAGGAATGAAGGACTACGAATTTATCCGCATGCTGGAGATTGATGTAATGGTGGTGATTCCCCAGAATCAGTATCGGGGAATATCCGGTCTTCGACTGGAGGAGTTTTATACCACCGATACAGAGACGATCAAATATCGGCTGGACATCATGCGGGATATCATAGAGCATCGGGAATTGTACCAGCTGCTGATGAAGGCTTTGCCGCTGATACAGAGCACCCATGACCTGAGAAAGATTATGAGCAGTGATTTTACGGTGGACTCTTCTTTAAGCTCAATACGAACGTTGGAGATGTACGTAGAACTGGTGGAGCTTTTTCGGGATGGATTTTCGGGGATGAAGCTGGGTTCCAGGGGAATGCAGCGGCTTCAGCAGGAGATCCTGGGGATTGCCACGGGAGCAGAATATCAGAATCTTTCCAGGGAGCTTAAGAAGATGGAGACAAACTTTGGAAGTATAAAAAGTCTGACCATCGGCCTTAATCTCGATGAAAACCTGCAGGTGCGTGACGGGGGGATTCTGTCTGTCAACACGAAACATTTTCATAATGGCACGCTGCTGGAGCGTCTCACCGGAAAGCAGGAGAAAGACGAGTATGCCTGTATGACACCGTTGTTTCCAATACGGAGAGGATTAAATCAAAATGATGTGAAAGCCATGAATAATGGAGTAAGCAATGCATTTGGAACGATCTTTGCAAAGTGTATCCGGGATTTCGAACCGGTAGTGCAGAAATACTTTTCTGTAAATACTTCATTTTTTACCAATCTTATGGATGATATCCGATTCCTGTGCGCAGGTGCCAGATTTATTATGGACATGGAAAAACAGGGATATCAGATGTGCAAGCCCGAGATTGCGCCCATGGAGGAAAAATGCTGTGATTTGATGGCGGTGTACAATCCCATGCTGGCGATGACCGGTGTGGAAAAGACCGTTGTCTCCAACGAGTTTCATTTCGATGAGAAAGGACGTTTTTATCTGGTGACAGGACCGAACCACGGCGGAAAGTCTATCTTTGCCTATTCGGTGGGGATGGCACAGGCATTGTTCCAGCTGGGGCTGTATGTTCCGGCAGTTTCGGCCAGAATCAGTCCGGTGACCGGAATTTTTACTCATTTTCCCAGCTCGGATGAAGACAATTACGGAAAAGGAAGACTGGAGAGCGAATGCGCCAGACTGAGCAGGATCTTAAAGCAGCTAGAAGAGACAGATATGCTTTTGATGGATGAGACATTTTCCAGCACCAGTGGTCTGGAGGCAGGCTATATTGCTTCTGAGGTACTGACAGGTCTTGGGATTATCGGGTGCGGCGGCATCTATGTAACCCATATTCATGATCTGCCGCAGCGTATCGGGGAGTTTAATGAACATCCGGATAACAGAGGGAAGATTGATAATCTGGTTGCTCAGATGGAGGATAGGGAAAATGGTGTGCGCAGTTACCGGGTGATGAGAACTACACCGGATGGACTCAGCTATGCGAAAGACATTGCAGGACAGTATGGATTGACATTGGAAGAGATTTTAAGACAATAAAAAAAGCGCGAGACGGGATTCGAACCCGCGACCCCAACCTTGGCAAGGTTGTACTCCACCCCTGAGCCACTCGCGCAAAAAAGCGGGTGATGGGAATCGAACCCACGTATCCAGCTTGGAAGGCTGGTGTTCTACCATTGAACTACACCCGCAAGTGTGAAATTGTTGTCTGCGTTTTACCCGCTGACAAGAACATATTTTACACGAAATGGGAAGATATGTCAACCCCTAAAATAGAAAAATATAAAATATCATCTTTTTTAGGAAAGTCTTCGGTACTCACTGGGTGCATATCCGGTAACACGGCGAAAGAGTCTGCTAAAGTACAGTGGATTCTCATAGCCAGTCATAGCACTGATTTCAGCGATGGGGTAATCGGTGTCTTCCAGAAGCTTTCTTGCTTTTTGAATCCGAAGAGAGGTCAGATACTGCATGGGAGGTACTCCGATATATCTGCGAAAACTCCGGATAAACCAGCAGGTGCTTAAGTGTTGGGCAGCGGCGTAGTCCTCGATGGAGATGGCATCAGCAAAATGCTCATTAAAATAATGAACTGCTTCCTGCACCTCATGGCGGATCTGATGATTTGCATGGGGTTCCTGTGTATAGCGCATAATCTTAAGGAACACCTGCTGCAGATCAAGGGAGATCACATCCTCCATGCAGGGGCGGGGAACCTGCAGCTCCTGTATCATATGGGAAAAGAGCAGGTGATATTCCGAAGAATTACCGGCGGGAAGAATTCCGCTTTTGGGAAAGCCCATACGCCGGTCCCAGTCGGCGGCTCTGGTACCGCTGAAATGCACCCAGTACACTTCCGGCTTATCCTCCAGATAGTAGACATAATGCTGGGGAACGCCGGGACGGTAGAGAACCATGGAGCCGGTTGGAGCTTCCAGCAGTTCTCCTCCCATGTGGAAAAAAGCCCGTCCGGCTCCGATATACAAAAGCTGATAATCCTTTCGTCCATTGGAGCGAAGGGTATCCATGGAAGTTCTGGTAAGCAGACGATAGATGCCGCAGCCTGTGACGGTCAGTTCATGAGTGGTGTCTTTTATTTCTGTATCGTGCTGATAAAGATATCCGGTATTTGAATACATAAGGACCTCCCAAACCTGTTGCTGATTTTTCTTTATTGTATCATTTTGTGCATATTTTGTCCAATACAGACTATGGATTTTTTGGGGGTTTTTTAATATACTTACATTAATTGTAACTGTTCAGTACCTGACCAGTTACATTCGAAAATCCATTTAAAATCACCTTCGGTGATGGGATTTTCTCACACTTGTATCATTTTCATACGGTTCATGCAGTAAATGCACGAACCTACTGAATAGTTACCATTAATTCATATAAGACAGGGAGGCTATTACAATGATAATACCAAGACATTATGAAAATCTGCAGGTACTCCATGAGAATACCATGCCTAATCGTGCTTATTATATTCCGGACGCAGAAAAAAGTGGATATCTGCTGGAGAACAGAACCGTATCTGAGAGGATGCAGCTTTTGAACGGTGATTGGAAATTCCGTTATTTTGAAAGCATTTACGATGCTCAGGACAAATTTTATGAGGCAGACTATGACACCTCTTTGTTTGCTGAGATTCCGGTTCCCTCTGTATGGCAGAACCACGGATATGATAAACATCAGTATACCAATACCCGTTATCCATTCCCCGTGGATCCGCCATATGTTCCCCAGGAAAATCCCTGTGGGGAATATGTAACTTCTTTTGTGTATCATGTTGATGAAGACGCCCCGGAGGTCTATCTGAATTTTGAAGGGGTTGATTCCTGTTTTTATGTATGGATGAATGGAAGCTATGCAGGATACAGCCAGGTGTCCCATTCTACCAGTGAATTCAACGTGACAGAGTTTCTGCATGAGGGCACTAACACCATGGCAGTTCTGGTGCTGAAGTGGTGCGATGGAAGCTATCTGGAGGATCAGGACAAGTTTCGTATGAGTGGTATCTATCGGGATGTATATCTGCTCAGCCGCCCCAGGGAATGTATTTTTGATTATTTCCTTCAGACAAAGGCTGATTTTAAGAAGAATACTGCAGAGGTTACGGTAAAGTTTGACTATATCGGACAGGTGCAGCCGGTAAAGGTAACCCTTCTGGATGCCAGAAATGATATCGTGGCAGAGGGTGTTTCTGCGCAGGGAACAGTGGAGCTGGAACTTGAGCATGCTCACTTCTGGAATGCGGAGGATCCTTATCTCTATACGATTATTTATGAGACGGAGCAGGAAGTGATTACGGACCGTGTCGGCATCCGGGAGATCGCAATCCGTGATGAGGTGGTCTATCTGAATGAGTCCCCAGTGAAGTTCCACGGAACGAACCGCCATGACAGCGATCCCCGGACGGGCTTTACGATTAGTATCGAACAGATGAAACATGACATGCAGCTGATGAAGCTTCATAATATCAATGCAATCCGTACCAGCCATTATCCCAATGCACCGCAGTTCTATCAGCTTTGTGACGAGTATGGGTTCTATGTGATTGACGAGGCGGACAATGAAAGTCACGGAACCGCAGATGTTTACAGCACGATTCCAAGCTGGGAGGAGCGGGCAAAGCACTGGAATGAAGCCATCGCAGATAACCCTGCATTTATCGAGGCTACGGTTGACCGTATCAAGCGCTGTGTACACAGGGACAAGAATCGTCCGTCAGTTGTGATCTGGTCTATGGGAAATGAATGCGCTTACGGCTGTACCTTCGAGGCTGCACTCCAGTGGACAAAGGAGTATGATGCAACCAGACTTTCTCATTTTGAAAGTGCCCGTTATACATCAGATGTGCGCAAATATGACTATTCCAACCTTGATCTGCACAGCAGGATGTATCCTTCTCTGGAGGAGATTGATGATTATTTTGCCGAAAATCCGGATAAGCCATATGTGATGTGTGAGTATTGTCATGCCATGGGAAATGGTCCTGGAGACTTCGAGGAATACTTTGAAAAGATTCAGGAAAATCCAGGCTTTGTGGGCGGCTTTGTGTGGGAGTGGTGTGACCATTCCATCTACAAGGGAACCACAAAGGATGGAAAAGAAAAATATTACTATGGCGGAGATCACGAGGAGTATCCCCATGATGGAAACTTCTGTATGGATGGACTGGTATATCCGGACCGTCGTGTACATACAGGACTTTTGGAGCATAAGAATGTATTCCGTCCGGTAAGAGTGAAGTCCTTTGATCAGGAGAAGATGGAAGCGGTTATCCATAATTACATGGATTTTGAGAATCTGAAGGATTATGTGAATATTTCCTATGAGCTTACCTGTGATGGTGTCATTGCAGAAAAGGGCGAGATTGCTGTTCCTTCTGTGCTGCCACATCAGGAGACCGTGGTAAAAGTGGACGGGAAAATACCGGAAGCGGGTAAATGTTTCCTGCGTCTGATCTATACACAAAAGAGGGCATCGATCTGGGTTCCGGCAGGATATGAGCTGGGATTTGATGAGCTGGAGCTGAAGAATACAGATGGAATCAACAGAAAGGTCAGGGAATATCTGCAGGCCAAAGGAGGCACGGCACCTGTGGTGACCGAGGATGATCGTTACCTTTACATTACCGCTACAGAGTTTTCCTATACCTATAACAAGCTGACCGGTCTGTTCCAGGAGATGGTATATCAGAACAGGAACCTGCTGCAGCATCCTATGGAGATCAATATCTGGAGGGCTCCTACCGATAATGACCGCAATATTAAGCTCACCTGGATGGATGCAAAGTATGACCGCAGTATCTGCCGTGCATATGAAACAGACTGCAAGGAGCAGGACGGTTCTGTTGTGATCCGGACTTCGATGTCTCTGTCTGCCCTTACCGTACAGCGCATGATGGATATCGATGCATCCTGGACGGTAAGAGGGGATGGCACACTGGATGTGGAGCTGAAAGTAAGCCGCAATATCGTATTCCCGGAGCTTCCAAGATTCGGACTGCGTCTCTTCCTGCCAAAGAACATGGCAGAGGTTACGTACTGCGGCATGGGACCACAGGAGAGTTATATCGACAAGCATCGTGCAAGCTATCATGGGGTGTTTACCGCTCCTGTCAGTGCTCTGCATGAGGACTACATCCGCCCCCAGGAGAATGGCAGCCACTATGACTGCGATTATGTGGCAGTGACAGATGGAAGAAACCGTCTGACCGTATGTGCAGACAAGACCTTCTCCTTCAATGCTTCCGAGTATACCCAGGAGGAGCTGACGGACAAAAAGCACAATTATGAACTGATTCCTGCAGACAGTACCGTACTTTGTATTGATTACCGTCAAGATGGTATCGGCTCCAACAGCTGTGGCCCCGTGCTCCAGGAGAAATACCGCCTGGATGAGGAACAATTCACCTTCACCTGCAGAATATCCATGAAGTAGATGTGAACAGATGTGCCTGGAAAGCGTCCTTTACAAGCCAGGGGATCTCCTATAAACTATAGGTAACAGGAGCTGCATCAGGCATGCTCAAATTTACGGGAACCCGGGAGGATCAGATGGATAAATTATTATATGGAGCGGCATATTATGACGAATATATGCCCTGTGACAGACTGGATAAGGATATTGAGATGATGAAGGCGGCAGGCATCAATACCGTGCGTATTGCAGAGTCCACCTGGAGTACCTGCGAGCCCCAGGAGGGAGTCTTTGACTTCTCTCATGTGGAGCGGGTGATGGATGCCATGGAAGCGGCTCAAATCTCAGTGATTATCGGTACCCCTACCTATGCAGTTCCGGCATGGATGGTAAAATCCTATCCGGATGTGCTGGCTGCGACGGAGAAGGGAAGAGGAGTCTACGGTGCAAGACAGATCATGGATATCACGAATCCGGTGTATCTGTTCTATGCCGAACGGGTGATTCGAAAACTGATGGAGTGCACGGCCAATCGCGGCTGTGTGATCGGCTATCAGCTGGATAATGAGACAAAGTACTATGGTACTGCCGGAGCGAATGTGCAGGCAGGCTTTGTAAAATATCTTCGGGATAAATTTGATAACAATCTGGACGCCATGAATGCGGCCTTCGGATTGGATTACTGGAGTAACCGGATTGATGCCTGGGAGGATTTCCCTGATGTTTGCGGTACCATCAACGGAAGTCTGGGAGCTGAATTCGCAAAATACCAGCGGACGCTGGTGGATGATTTCCTGATGTGGCAGTCTGATCTTGTGGGAGAATACAAGAGAGAGGATCAGTTTGTAACCCAGAACTTTGACTTTGACTGGCGGGGATTTTCCTACGGGGTACAGCCCATGGTGAATCATTTTCACGCAGCAGAAGCAGTTACTATTGCGGGAACAGATATCTATCATCCAACCCAGGATGAACTTACCGGAGCAGAGATTGCCTTTGGCGGGGATCTGATTCGGTCCCTGAAGCATGACAATTATCTGGTCCTTGAGACCCAGGCCCAGGGATTTCCCTGCTGGACTCCTTATCATGGTCAGCTTCGTCTCCAGGCCTTCAGCCATCTGGCATCCGGCGCAAACAGCGTGATGTACTGGCACTGGCATTCCATCCACAACTCTTTCGAGACTTACTGGAAGGGACTTTTGAGCCATGATTTTGCGGAAAATGATGCTTACCTGGAGGCAAAGACGATCGGAAGAGATTTTGCAGCCTGCAGCGGGCAGCTGGTTAATCTGAAAAAGAAGAACAGAATTGCCATGCTGGTCAGTAACGAAGCCTTGACTGCGCTGGAATGGTTTAAGATTGATGCCAGCGCAGCCACTCCGGGAGAGATGCACTATAACGATGTAGTACGCTGGCTGTACGATGAACTTTATCGTATGAATGCAGAGTGTGATTTCCTGTTCCCGGACAGCAGAAATATAGAAGATTATGATCTGATTGTAGTACCTGCACTTTATGCAGCACCGGAAGCACTCTTGATTCGTCTCAGGGATTATGTAAAGAATGGCGGACATCTGCTGGTAACCTTCAAGTCTGCATTTACCGATGAAAATGTAAAAGTCAGCCATGAGGTTCAGCCCCATATTCTGGGAGAGTGCCTTGGGGTTACCTATCACCAGTTTACATTTCCCTATGATGTGGGTCTTAAGGGAAGCATTACACAGCAGGGAGAGGCAAAAGCCTTTATGGAGCTCCTTGTTCCCACCACTGCTGAGGTACTGGCAGAGTACGAGCATAAGAACTGGAAGGGCTATGCGGCAATCACAAAAAATCAGTTTGGGACGGGAAGCGCCACGTACCTTGGCTGTATGACAGATAGAAAGACACTGAAAGCGGTATTAAGGGAGGTTCTTTTGGATGCAGGACTTGCTTCGGAACTGGAGACCTGTACCTTCCCTCTCATCGTTCGAAAAGGAATAAATATGCAGGGGAACACCCTTCGTTACTATCTGAATTACTCTGATACAGAGCAGGAAGCAGTCTATGAACATGCGGAGGCAAAGGAACTTTTAAGCGATCACACTGTGGCAGCAGGACAGGTGCTAAAGCTTGCGGCATGGGGAGTGGCAATTCTAATGGAAGTATAGAATCAATAAGAACCTCGGAGGTCCCGTTTGGCGGATTTCCGGGGTTTTTATTTTTTTTATTTTAACAGACTGGTGTATTCATATAATACATGATTTTTGGCGAATAGGCATTTCATATGTTCTTATGCCGGAATTTATGTTAAGCTGTATCAAAAGGTTGAGGAGGAAGAAAAAGATGTATCAGGTTGCCGTCTGTGATGACGAAGAAAAGATTGCAGAAGCAGTGTGCAGTCTGCTTACGGAATGGAATCCGCAGATTCAGGTGGCGTGTTTTTCCTCGGGGGAGGAGCTGCTTGAGGCGTATCATTCCTGGCAGGCGATCTTCCTTGATATTGATATGGGGGGAATAGATGGAATTGAGACAGCCAGACGTATCCGGGAGTTTGACCGGGAAGTGAAGATTGTGTATCTGACAGCATATCGGGATTATGTATCTGGTGCTTTTGGAGTACATGCGTTTCAGTATCTGCTGAAGCCGGTGAAGAAGGCCGAGGTCTGGCAGGTGCTGGAGGAGATCTTCCGCTATGCAGGAACCCAGCGAAAAAGCATTATTCTGGAGTTTGACACTGTGCACGGACTGGTTTGTCTGCCAGTGGAGGAAATCTGTTACTTTGAGTACGAAAACCGAAGAGTGACCATCGTAACCGGAACCGACAGGTATTATCTGAAGGAACGGATAGGAGCTGTAAAGGAACGGATGGAGCAATATGGATTTTCCATGCCCCATCAAAGCTTTGTAGTGAATATGTTTCATGTCAAGAATGTCCAGGGGGGTATGATTCTGCTGGATAATGGGATGGAGCTTCCGCTGGCGCAAAAGAAGCAGAAGGCATGGAAGCAGGAGCTGGTTGCCTATCTTTCCGGAAGAATGGAGGCAGAACAATGAAGAATGCTGTCTCAACTGTATTTTTTTCTCTTGATCTCATCGTGCTGGTTGGCTGTGCAGTGAGTATCTTACATGCCATTCCCTCTGAGATTGATACAAAACGGTGGAAGCGTGTTCTGGCATGGAGCGGTTATATCCTGCTGGCCGTCTTGCTTCCGGGCTTGTTCCGAAATGATATTCTGACTACAGTTGTGATGACCATCTACTATGTGGGGATGGGACGACTGCTTTATTATAAGAATAAAATCGGAATGTTTTATCAGTCCATCTTCTGGATGGTATTTTTGACCACGCAGTATCTGGCCGTGTATACCAGTATGGCGCTTATGAGCATCCTGCAGCTGGAAAACTTGCTGTATATCGTTCTCTGGGTTATCCTTCGTATGACTTATCTGATGGCGGCAACCTTTGTCCTGTATCTGCTGATCCGCAGAAGATATGCAGGTGCAAAGCGCTATCTGAAGATTCGCGGGATGATTATTATTCCGATTTTCAGTATGGCGCTTTTGATACTGTATGCAATTTCCAGTGATATGTTTCTGGTCAGATATGGCTATTGGTGGATGCTGTTGTTTGGTGCACTGCTGCTGACGATCAATATATACTGCCTGTACTTTTGGTATGATGTGGCAAAGAACGGAGAGCTAAAGTACCGGCTGGACATGATGCAGCAGCAAAATGCATTGACCCTGCAGTATTATCAGGATCTGGAGGAGAATTACAGCCATTCACGAAAAATTATTCACGATATCCGTAACCACCTGATGGTGCTTGAGCAGGCGGGAAGGATGGAAAACAGTCCCTATATCACAGATCTGCATGGTATGCTCAATTCTCTTGGAATGAGATTCTACACAGAGAACAGGATGCTCAATATTATCTTAAATGATAAACTGAAGGAGTTTCCCCGGGATCAGGTGGTCTGCAGTCTTGGTGGTGTGAATCTGGATTTTTTGTCAGATATTGATACAACTACCATCTTTGCAAATCTGCTGGATAATGCTCTGGAAGCACAGCCGGACAGAGAACGGAGATCGATCCGGATACTGGGAGAGCAGATTCACGACTTTACCATGGTGAAGCTGTCCAATCCCTGTGAGGAGCCTTTGCATCTGCGGGAAGGAAGATCATCCAAAGCAGGACATGAGGGATATGGTCTGCCGAATGTGCAGGCAGCACTGGTGAAGTATCATGGTGAGATGCAGGTGGAGCAAAAGGATGGAAAGGTTTCCGTGACGCTGGTGTTTCAGCATGAAAAGGAAACAGAGAAGACGGAAGGAGAGAGAAAAGGATGAAGAGAAGAAGAGGTTTTATAAGTATGATATTGCTGGGGACTTTGTTTCTGCTGCTGTTTGCAGGATGCCAGTCTCAGAGCACGAAGCTATCGGATAAGTTTGATGAGGAGACAGTAAAGGCAGAGGCTGTGAAGCTTGTGGAGACATTTAACAAGCGGGAGTATCAAAGTATCATCGATCAGGGAAGTAAAGAGTTGAAGGATGCGGTTACAGCGGAAGATTTTGCTGCACAGAGTGATCCTTACCTGGATAAGGACGGCGCTTTTCAGAAAATCAGTAAGACAGTTGTCATGGGCAATGAGGATAAAAAGACCGGAGAAACCTATGGCGGTGTTGTGATGATCGGAGAATATGAGAATGGAAAGATACAGTTTACCATCGGGTTTAATGAAGCCATGGAGCTGGTTCAGTTTGTGATTCGGTAGTAACGATTCAGTAAAAAGAGGGGGAATTATAACGATGAAATATACACGGATACAGAAGAAACAATTATTGATTTATATACTGGTAGCATACGGGATTCCTTATCTGATGGGGTTTTTGATGTGGTACGGTTATGGGCAGGGAACTGATCTGAGTGCCTTTGCCAATGCGCAGATGATGTACCCGGCAGCCGGGGTGATTCTTGCATTCCTTGTGACGAAAAGGGAGGAAGAGATACAGCTTCCGAAGCGCTTTTTTATCACCTATCTGGTGATTACAGCGGTGATGCTGCTGCTGAGTATCGCAAGTGTGGTGGTTCCCATGGGAACCCTGTGGATGGGAATGATCTCATCAGCTATCATCGTTGGAAGCATCATAGCCTGGATTATGCTGCTGACAGAGAAAAAGGAGAAAAGAAAGGCTTTTGGCCTTCGGGCAGCACGGTGGAAAAGTTCTCTGTTTTGTATTCTTTTATTTGTAGTGCTTTATTTTGCAAGGACTGCTATCGCATATGCCCTTGGAGGACAGATTTCCATGATGGGTGACATCTTCACCAGCCGTAATACCTGGATTATGCTGGCAGTTTTGCCGGTGAACTTCTTTCTGGTGTTTGTGGCATTCTTTGGAGAGGAGTATGGATGGAGATATTTTCTGCAGCCGATGCTGCAGAAGAGATTTGGTCTGCGGGCCGGGGTGATCCTTCTTGGCGTATTATGGGGCATATGGCATCTGCCCATCAACTTTTTCTACTATAGTCCCGGCAGCGGACTTGCCAGTGCGGCAGGGCAGCAGATTACCTGTATTACCCTTGGCATCTTCTTTGCTTATGCCTACATGAAAACACAGAATATCTGGGTTCCAGTGATTCTTCATTATCTGAATAACAATCTGGTTCCCATTATCACAGCATCTTATGGTGCAGATGTACTGCAGAATCAGCAGACAAGCTGGAGCGCATTGCTTCCTGCGCTCCTGTTGAATGGGCTGGTGTTTGGCTTCTTCCTGCTGGCAAAGGAGTTCCGAAAAAAGGACCCCAAAGTGCAGGAAATAGGGGAAGGCGAAAGGTAAGAAAAGTATTATACTTCTGCAAAAAGTTCCTGGATTTTTTCAGCGGGGGCTGTCAGGGAACCCTGGATCATCTCAGCTTTTCCGCCCCCCTTGGCCTGGAAGCGTTCCCGTAAAAAGCTGCCGATTTCCCGTGTATCCCTGGTGGCGGAGCCGATGATATAGCGATAGCCATCGGCATCACTTCCCGCAAAAACGGCGCAGTAACCGGGGTGGTTTTTTACCAGTTCATTGACGGTAAAGCGCATCAGATCCGTATCAATGTTTTCCTCAAAGAGACATACCTGTGCAAGCGTGGCTGGAATATCAGCGATCTTTTTTTGCATCAGCTGCATGTTAGCGGCGCCAAGCTGAAGCTTTGCCTGTGCAAGCTCAGATTTTAAACGTGCTACGCTGTCACTGATCGTTTCCTGTCTGGCGGACAGAGAAGTGGAGATCTCTATTACATTTTTCTGCTTGCAGCGATAATCTTCCAGAGCCCGGAAGCCACACAGAATACTGATGCGAACGCCGGACTTGTATTTCTGACAGCTTTGTACTTTTAAGATACCGATTTCACCTGTCCGGTGAACGTGGGGTGCACAGCAGGCGCACACATCGTATCCGGGGATGGTGACGATCCGGACCTGGCCGTCAATCTCGATTTTACTGCGGTATTCCATCCCGGACAGGACAGCTTTGTCCGGAAATGTCACCTCTACCGGAATGTTTGACACAATACAGGTGTTCACTTCCCACTCAAGCTGTTCTGCATCCGCCCATGTTAAGGGACCATTGAAATCCATGGTGACAATCTGGTCGCTGAGATGAAAACCTACATTGTCAAAGCCAAAATGCTTCTGTACAAGTCCGGAGAAGATGTGCTCTCCTGTATGCTGCTGCATGTTGTAGAAGCGGTGCTCCCAGTCAATCTGACCGGTCACACTGCTGCCGCTGGCCAGTGGCTGATTCAGTGTGTGGGTGATGACATTGTTTTTTATCTGCACATCAAGAACCTGGGCAGAACCAAGAACACCAAGGTCTGCACTTTGCCCGCCTTCCTCCGGAAAGAACAGAGTCTGGTCAAGGCATACCTGCCAGAGGGTCCCGTCTTTTTTCTTTACTTCTTCACAGGACAGCACGGTAGCTGTAAAGCTGGTTTCATAGGCATCGTTATCATAGAGTTTTATAGTTTCTGTCGTCATATGTGTTGTCTCCCTTGTCTTTCGTTGCTAATGTTCCCTTCATCATAAAACTTTTTGTAAAAAGATACAAGCCTGGGCATCAATATAGGCTTTATTTTATCTGAATATTGGAGATGCTTACGGAATATGCTGTAAAGGAGTATTCCGGGGAGTGTTTTGCTTTGAAAAAAAGGATCTTACATACATGGATACGCAGGAATCAAAAGTATGGCAGAATACTTTTGGGCAGTATAGGGATGGCGGGAATTTTCCTGCTGTTTCTTTTTTATGGGAGGCCAAAGGCAGACCAGACAGAGGTGTTTCGCTATACAGAGCAGCAGGAATCAGAAAAGAGTTTTATCAAATATGCAGAATTCAATGTGAATTATGCAGCTTTGTGTAAGGCCTATGAGTATGATGTGGCTTCTTACGGGGAAAAGATTCATCTGGACTGGATTACACTGCTTTCTTATGCGGCAGCCCATACCGGGGGTGAATTCGGGGATCGGGCGCTGTCTTTGATGGAAGATGCTGCAAAACAGCTGCAAAGCGGTGTGACAAAGGAAAAGCTGATCGGGGATCTGAAGTATTATCCTTATTATGAAGAGGTATATGCGGCAGTTCTCGGAGGAATGCTGGGGGAGTTTACCTGGCAAAGAGCAGATGGCGGTGTGGAAAAGAAGTATGGACTGACGGCATTTTCTCCTATTGCAAAGGGCTTTGACTATTCTTCCTACGATGATTTCGGATCTTCCCGTTCTTATGGGTATAGTCGTCCCCATCTGGGACACGATATGATGGGGCTTGTGGGAACGCCGATTATCGCTGTGGAGGGAGGCAGGGTGGAGGCTCTGGGCTGGAATCAGTATGGTGGCTGGCGTATTGGGATTCGAAGTCACGATGAAAAAAGGTATTATTATTATGCCCATCTGAGACAAAATCGTCCTTATGCCCAGGATCTGAAGGAGGGAGATACGGTGGAGGCAGGAGAGGTGATCGGCTATATGGGGCATACGGGATATAGCAGTACAGAGAACACGAACAATATTAAAGTGGTGCATCTGCATTTTGGCATGGAGCTTGTCTTTGATGAGAGCCAGAAAGAAAGCGATAATGAAATCTGGATTGACTGTTATGCGCTGACTGAATTTTTAAAGAAGAATCGCAGTGAGGTTGTGCGGGATGATAAAACCCGGGAATGGCACAAGAGATAGAGAGGGGGACATTGGAATAGTCCCCCATATTTTGCAGAAATTGCATAGAACAGGATGCCGGAGAACAAAAACAGGAGCTGCTTTGATGAAAACCGGTTCTATATAGTAAACAAAATACCTGCCTGAAAAGTTTCAGCCTGAAAAAAACGCATCTAAATTTGTATAATACTGCCAGATTTTATTTATAAAAATTGTGCGCAATTTATAGCTAGCTGATGCAAAAACACGGACCAGAAGCGGGATACCTTGACATTTCCCGGGGATTGCTTTACATTGAAAGAGAGTGAAAGAGGGGTACTGACTGAGTCAGCTGGAAAAGGCTGAGAAGACTTTACGAACAGAAATGGAGAAAAGTATGAAAAAAAGAGGACACTTGAAATGGAAACTACTGGCTTTGCTGACAGTGATTGTGATTGGCTTTATCTATTACTACATCACACTGCCGGCAATCAATATACACAATAAGGAATTCTGGACCTTTATCCTGGTTCTGATTGCAATTCTGATCGCCATGTATGTGATACGCAAAAAGGTGACTTCCATTGGGGAAATACGGGAGAATAAGGTTTTAAAGTCGGGTGTGATCCTGATGGGACTGCTGCTTTTGATTCTGTTAGTTGGAACGCTTTTATCTTCTCCAATTGTAAATGCAAAGAAGTATCAAAGCATGATGGTACCCGAGGAACGTGATTTCACGGAGGATATTCCACAGATCAGCTTTGACCAGATTCCGATTCTGGATCGGGACAGTGCAGTTTTACTGGGAAATCGTAAGATGGGCAGTATGATTGATATGGTTTCTCAGTTTGAAGTCAGTGAACTGTATTCCCAGATTAATTATCAGGGTGATCCGGTGAGAGTTTCTCCACTGATCTATGCAAGCACGATTAAGTGGTTTACCAATCAGGCAGATGGAATTCCTGCTTATATGATGATTGATATGGCAAATCAGGATACAACCCTGGTGAAGCTGGATAAGCCTATCAAATATTCTGAATCCGAACATCTGAACCGCAACATTTACCGGCATCTGCGTTTTCGGTTCCCAACCTATATTTTCGATCAGATCAGCTTTGAGATCGATGATGACGGTGTTCCCTACTGGGTTTGTCCGGTTAGTGATTACACAATTGGACTTTTTGGAGGCCGGACAATCGGACGGGTGGTACTTTGTAATGCTCAGACAGGAGAAACACAGGATTATGCGATAGGGGACTGCCCTCAGTGGGTGGATCGCGCTTATCCGGCAGATCTTCTTCTTCAGCTTTACAATTATCACGGAACGCTGAATAATGGATTTATTAACAGTGTGTTTGGACAGAAGGGCTGTCTGAAGACTACAGAAGGATACAATTACATTGCCATGGATGATGATGTCTGGGTATATACCGGTATTACCTCTGTCAACTCGGATCAGTCAAATGTCGGATTCCTGTTAATCAATCAGCGTACTATGGAAACAAGATATTACGGAATCTCCGGTGCTGAAGAGTTCTCAGCCATGGGTTCCGCTGAAGGACAGGTACAGAATCTTGGTTACAAGGCAGCATTCCCACTGCTTTTAAACATTGCAAATGAGCCTACTTATATTCTGGCTTTGAAGGATGATGCAGGACTTGTGAAAAAGTATGCCATGGTAAATGTTGAGAAGTATCAGGACGTGTCTATCGGTGATACGATTTCAGAGTGTCAGACTGCTTATGTGAAAATGCTGAAAGCCACGGGAAATACCAGCGGAACAGTAGCCGAAGTGACGGAGAAGGCTGTGGGAACGATCAGCCGTATGGCCACAAGTGTCATCGACGGTAATTCTCATTATTATCTGGTATTAGAAGGCAATGATAAGATCTTTGATGTATCGGTAGCAGATCTGGTTCAGATTGTTCGTTATGCCATGGGCGATCAGATCAAGCTGGAATATGTGGAGGGGGATCCTACCTGCACAGTTACAGAAATTGTGGAATAATGGGAGCGCATATGGAGCAGGAAAGCTTTCTGGCAGGAGTAGTACAGCTGAATACAGGTGATAATTGGGAGTACAATCAGGAGCAGCTTCGTATCTATGCCAGGCAGGCAGCAGATCAGGGAGTACAGTACCTGCAGTTTCCGGAAACCTCTGACTATATCGGGGAGGAAATGGGAAGCTTTGCCAGGCGACACGCAGGGGAAGCAAGGCAGTTTTTCTCAGAGCTTGCAAAAAAGCACCATATCTATCTGAACTGCGGAAGTATTACAGAGCATATAGAAGGCTCGAAGCCTGCAAACACCTCCTACCTTTTTGCACCGGATGGAAGCTGTATCGCCCGTTATCGGAAGCTGCATCTCTTTGATGTGGCGGTGGAAGACGGACCGGTTTTCCGGGAATCAGACGAAATACTGGCAGGAGACTGCATCGTAAATGCTGCGACGGACTATGGCAGCTTTGGACTCAGTATCTGCTATGATCTGCGTTTTCCGGAATTATATCGCCGGCAGGCACTTCTTGGGGCGGAGGTTTTATGTGTATCGGCTAATTTTACCAGACATACAGGAGCCGCCCACTGGAAGCCGTTACTGCAGGCAAGAGCGATCGAGAATACCTGCTATGTGATTGCAGCAGGGCAGTGTGGAAACAACCGTGCATTTGAAGCATATGGGCATTCCATGGTGCTTGACCCCTGGGGCGAGGTTCTCGCCGAAGCAGGGGATGCACCGGAACTTTTGACTGCCCGGATTGATCCGGGGCGGCTCAGGGAGGTACGCAGACAGCTGCCCTGTCTGGCCAATCGAAGAGGGGATGTCTATCCGTGACAGCCCTCAGGCAGTAATTTATGACGAAAGAGAGAAGACAGATGCTACATTTTGACAGTGATTATATGGAGGGTGCACACCCTCGTATATTAAAGAAATTGATGGAAACGAATATGGAGCAGACCTCCGGCTACGGGACAGATACCTATACACTGGAGGCAAAGCAGAGGATCCGCCAGGCATGTAACTGCCCGGAAGCGGAGGTATATCTGCTGGTAGGAGGAACTCAGACCAATTCCACAGTGATCGATGGGGTTTTGACAAACTATGAGGGAGTTCTGGCAGCCCAGACAGGGCATATCAGTGTCCATGAGGCCGGGGCGGTAGAGCATTCCGGGCACAAGGTGCTGACCCTTCCGCAAAAGCAGGGAAAGCTGGATGCCAGGGAGGTTCGCAGCTATCTGCAGAGGTTCTACCAGGATGAAAATCAGGAACATATGGTATATCCCGGGATGGTCTATATTTCGCATCCTACGGAATATGGAACCCTTTATACCAAGGCGGAACTTGAGGAACTGTATCAGGTCTGCCAGGAGTATCAGATTCCTTTATTCCTGGACGGCGCAAGACTGGGCTATGGACTTATGGCAGAGGGGACAGATGTGACACTGGAGGAGATAGCAGCCCTCACAGATGTGTTTTACATCGGCGGAACAAAGGTCGGAGCACTCTTTGGTGAGGCAGTTGTATTCACGAATCCAAAGCTGGCAAAGCATTTTTTCACCATCGTAAAACAGCATGGAGCACTTTTTGCAAAGGGTAGAATCCTGGGAATTCAGTTTGCAGAGCTTTTCACCGATGATCTGTATCTCCGGATCTCCCGCCACGCCATAGACATGGCAGGTCAGCTGATCAGAGTATTTGAGCGGCATGACTTTCAGTTCTATCTGAAAACTCCTACCAACCAGCAATTTCTGATATTAGAAAAGAAACAGATGAAACAGCTGGCAGAAAAGGTGAGCTTTGGATTCTGGGAGGAGCTGGATGACGATCATACCGTAGTGCGATTTGCCACCAGCTGGGCCACCAGAGAAGAAGATATTCGGGAACTGGATAGACTGTTAGATACAAAATTTTAAAACAAAAAGCAGCCAGCACAAGCTGATCCCTCAGGGACAGTGTGCTGGCTGTTTTTTTGTACTTAGGATTCCTGCAGGTGTTTATTTGCGGTAGAGAGCATCAGCTTGATTCGGTTCAGCTGATTGACCTCAGAAGCTCCCGGATCATAATCGATGGCAACAATATTGGATTTCGGATATCGCTGGCGGATGGCTTTGATGACACCCTTTCCTACAATATGATTGGGCAGGCAGCCGAAAGGCTGGGTACACACAATATTTTCTACACCACTGTGAATCAGCTCCATCATTTCTCCGGTCAGGAACCATCCCTCACCGGTCTGGTTTCCGCAGGAAACAATAGGAGAAGCCATACGGGCAAGATCATCAATCTTTGCCGGAGGCGTGAAATGCTCACTTTTTTCAAATTCCTTTGAGGCTGCATCCCGCAGCCAGTTGATGAATGCCACACCCACATTAGCTATGGTGGATCCGGATTTTTTAAAGCCCAGATGCTCCACCTTAAAGTTTGTATTGTAGAAGCAGTAGCACATAAAGTCAATCAGATCCGGGCAGACAGCCTCAGCGCCTTCCTTCTCCAGAAGCTCAGCCAGATGATTGTTGGCTGCCGGAAGAAATTTAACCAGAATCTCACCTACGATACCAACCCGGGGCTTTTTCTCATCCGTAATCGGCAGATGATCAAAATCACGAATCATGGTACGGCAGATCTGTTTGAAACGGGTATGCGAAACACGTTTTCCGCTGATGTAGTCAATACAGATCTTTTCCCATTTGCGGTGGAGGCGGTTTGCTGAGCCCTTCTTCACCTCATAAGGACGCATACGGTAGAGACATTTCATCAGAATATCTCCGAATACAGCACCATAGGACAGGCGAAGTGCCAGCTGTGGTGTGATCTTAAAGCCGGGGTTACTCTCCAGACCACTTAGGTTAATGGAGATAACCGGGATGTATTCCATGCCTGCTTTTTCCAGGGCACGGCGAATGAATGCAATATAGTTGGAAGCACGGCAGCCGCCTCCTGTCTGGGACATAATGATGGCAACCTTGTTCAGATCATAATTACCGGACAGCAGAGCCTGCATGACCTGACCTACCACCATCAGAGATGGATAGCAGGCATCATTATTCACGTATTTCAGTCCAACATCTACCGCTTCCTTATTATCGTTAGGCAGTACCTGAAGGTTATAACCGCTTGCGTTAAATGCCGCCTCCAGAATCTTAAAGTGCAGCGGTGACATCTGCGGGCAGAGAATCGTGTAATTCTTGCGCATCTCCTTGGTAAAGACGGTTTTGCTGATGGAGGCTGGAACAATCTTCCGGCAGGTATCTGTATTTTCTCGGGCGCGCAAAGCAGCCAGAAGAGAGCGTACACGGATTCTTGCGGCCCCCAGATTGTTGACCTCATCAATCTTCAGACAGGTGTATATTTTCTCACTGTTTGTCAGGATCTCATAAACCTCATCGGTGGTAACCGCATCCAGGCCACAGCCAAAGGAGTTCAGCTGAATCAGATCCAGATCCTCCCGTTCCTTGACAAAGTTTGCAGCGGCATAGAGTCTGGTGTGGTACATCCACTGGTCATTGACACGAAGAGGTCGTTCCAGCGGAGCCAGATGGGAGACAGCATCCTCTGTCAAAACTGCAATTCCGTAGGAGTTGATCATATCCGGAATACCGTGATGAATCTCCGGATCGATGTGGTAGGGACGTCCCGCCAGCACGATTCCCCGGCGGTGATTCTTTTCCATCCAGGCAAGAGTTTCCTCTCCCTTTCGCTGAATATCACGGCGCATGGCGGCAAGCTCATCCCAGCCTTCGTGTACAGCGGTGCGGACCTCCTGCTCCGGAATCTGTGCAAACTCCTTTACCAGGCCATCTGCCAGAATCTCTTCACTGGTAAATGCCAGGAAGGGATTGCGGAAGGTGATAGAAGGGTCCTTTAGTTCATCCACATTATTCTTGATGTTCTCTGCATAAGAGGTAACAATCGGACAGTTATAATGGTTGATGGAATCCTCAAACTCGGTGCGCTCATAGGGAATACAGGGATAGAAGATGTACTTCAGCCCCTGCTTTAACAGCCAGCTCACATGTCCGTGGGCCAGCTTGGCAGGATAACACTCCGACTCACTGGGGATGGATTCGATGCCCAGCTCATAGATCTTTCGTGAAGAGTTTGGAGAGAGCACCACCTGGTATTTCAGCTTTGTGAAGAAGGTATACCAGAAGGGATAATTCTCAAACATGTTCAGAACCCGGGGAATACCTACCTTGCCCCGGACCGCTTCATCCTCGCTCAGAGGAACATAGCGGAAAAGCTGTTTGTTCTTGTATTCAAAAAGGTTTGGAATATGATCCTTATTCTTTTCCTTGCCAATACCACGCTCGCAGCGGTTTCCACTGATATACTGGCGTCCACCGGAAAAACGGTTGATGGTAAGCCGGCAGCTGTTGGTACAGCCCTTACAGTTGGCCATACTGGTAGAATACTGCAGAGTATTGATCTTCTCGATGGGAAGCATGGTGGTCTCAATTTCCGGTGAAAAACGTTCTCTGGCAATGAGGGCCGCACCGAAAGCACCCATAATACCTGCAATATCAGGACGGATGGCCTCACAGTTGGCGATGCGCTCGAAGCTTCGAAGAACAGCGTCATTGTAGAAGGTACCACCCTGTACCACGATATGGGTGCCAAGCTCTGAGGCATCGGAAACCTTGATTACCTTGTAAAGTGCATTCTTAATCACAGAATAAGCAAGACCGGCGGAGATATCTGCGACAGATGCCCCTTCCTTTTGCGCCTGTTTTACTTTGGAATTCATAAATACCGTACAGCGGGTACCAAGATCGATGGGATGCTCTGCAAAAAGCGCCTCCCTGGCAAAATCCTGGACACTGTAGTTTAGGGACTGAGCAAAATTCTCAATAAAGGAACCACATCCGGAGGAGCAGGCTTCATTCAGCTGCACACTGTCTACTGTATGATTCTTGATCTTGATACATTTCATATCCTGACCGCCGATGTCGAGAATACAGTCTACTGCCGGATCAAAAAATGCAGCGGCATAGTAGTGGGATACAGTCTCAACCTCTCCCTCATCCAGCATCAGCGCAGATTTGATCAGAGCTTCCCCGTAACCGGTAGAACAGGAATAGGCAATATGAGCGGAGGGCGGCAGCTGTGTGTAGATTTCCTGAATCGCCCGGATGGTAGTGGCCAGTGGATTACCGGCATTATTGCTGTAAAAGCTGTAAAGCAGGGAACCGTCTTCCCCTACCAGAGCGGCCTTTGTGGTGGTGGAACCTGCATCAATACCCAGATAGCAGTTTCCTTCATAATCGGCAAGCTCTGCAGTTGCCACGTTATTCTGACTTTGACGGTCACTGAAGGCCTGATAGTCTTCCTGTGTGGCAAAGAGCGGCTCCATACGTTCTACCTCAAAGTCCAGTTTTACTTTGTTGTGGAGCTGTTCAATCAGTGCGTCCAGAGATTTTGAAACATTTTCATCTGCATTTAATGCACTTCCGATGGCTGCAAACAGATGAGAGTTGTCCGGGGCGATGGTGTGCTCTTCATCCAGCTTTAAGGTGCGGATAAAGGATTGCTTCAGTTCAGACAGAAAATGAAGAGGACCGCCGAGAAATGCTACATGGCCCCGAATCGGTTTTCCGCAGGCAAGGCCGGAGATGGTCTGATTTACTACCGCCTGGAAGATGGAAACTGCCAGATCTTCCTTGGTGGCACCATCATTGATCAGGGGCTGAATATCTGTCTTTGCAAATACACCACAGCGTGCAGCGATGGGATAGATAGACTTGTAGTTTTTGGCATAGTCGTTCAGTCCGGTTGCATCGGTCTGAAGCAGGGATGCCATCTGATCAATAAAGGAGCCGGTACCGCCAGCGCAGATACCATTCATACGCTGCTCTACATTACCTCCTTCAAAGTAGATAATTTTGGCATCCTCACCGCCCAGCTCGATGGCAACATCTGTTTGGGGCTCATAGGTCTTCAGTGAGGTGGATACGGCGATTACTTCCTGGACAAATGGCACATCCATGTGTTTAGCCAGGGTAAGACCGCCGGATCCTGTAATTACAGGAGAAAGCTGAAGCTCCCCAAGCTTGTCATGGGCCTTGACCAGAAGAGACTCCAGGGTTTCCTGAATATTGGCAAAGTGTCGTTCATAATCAGAGAACAAAAGATGATTCTCCTCATCAAGAATGGCTATTTTTACCGTGGTGGAACCGATATCGATTCCCAGTGTACTCTTATTCATATATTATGTACTCCTTAAAATATCTTGAAACGTGTTATGTTTTTTGCATCGTTTTTTAGTATAAACCTACATTATTATACGACAAAAAACCATAAAAAACAATCATAAACGAGGAAAGCCGGGGATTCGTCTGCCGAGAGGGAAAGATTCACAGGGAAAGAACGGAGGAAAAGCGGGTAAAAACAGGAAGAAAAAGCAGGAAACAGGAGTAAGAAAAGAAGGAAAGAGATAGGCATTGCAAAATGAAGAGGAATTGAGTATACTTAAGAAACGCAGGTTCGACGGTACCTGACGGGAAAAAGATAGAAGAGATATGAAGAGGTTATGTATGTATAAAATATTGAAGCAGGAAGGCTGTGCAAAGCGGGCTGAATTTGAGACAGTACATGGAACGATTCAGACCCCGGTATTTATGAACGTAGGAACTGCAGCGGCCATAAAAGGAGCTGTATCCACCATGGATCTGCAGCAGATGAAGACACAGGTGGAATTATCCAACACCTATCACCTGCATGTGCGTCCGGGAGACGAGGTAGTGAAAAAGATGGGAGGTCTGCACAAGTTTATGGTGTGGGACAAACCGATTCTTACCGATTCCGGTGGATTTCAGGTGTTTTCACTGGCAGGACTTCGAAAGATCAAAGAGGAAGGTGTTTATTTCCATTCCCATGTTGACGGACGGAAGATCTTTATGGGACCAGAGGAAAGTATGCAGATTCAGTCTAATCTTGCATCTACCATTGCCATGGCATTTGATGAGTGTCCCTCCAGTGTGGCGGACCGTGCCTATGTGCAGGCTTCCGTGGACCGGACAACCCGCTGGCTGGCAAGATGTAAGACAAAGATGGCAGAATTAAACCAAAGAGAGGATACCCTCAACAAACAGCAGATGCTCTTTGGCATTAACCAGGGAGCGATTTTCGAGGACATCCGTATCGACCATGCAAAGCGCATCCGGGAGATGGATCTGGACGGATATGCCGTGGGCGGTCTGGCTGTGGGAGAGTCCCACCAGGAGATGTACCGGATTCTCGATGAGGTAGTGCCCTATCTGCCAAAGGAAAAACCAACCTATCTGATGGGTGTGGGAACTCCGGCGAATATACTGGAAGGTGTGGAGCGGGGCATCGACTTTTTTGACTGTGTTTACCCCAGCAGAAATGGTCGTCACGGTCATGTCTATACCAATCAGGGAAAGCTGAACCTGTTCAATGCAAAATATGAGCTGGACGCCAGACCTATCGAGGAAGGCTGTCAGTGTCCTACCTGTCAGCATTACAATCGTGCTTATATCCGACATTTATTAAAGGCAAAGGAGATGCTGGGTATGCGTCTGTGCGTCATGCACAACCTTTACTTCTATAATAATATGATGGAAGAGATACGCAGTGCCCTGGATGAGGGGCGTTTTGCTGCTTATAAACGTCAAAAGCTGGACGGATTTCAGGAAAATGACAAAAAAGACTTGCCCAAATAGAGATATTTGTGTATCATGTATGGTAACGTTCTTTGTAACTGGTCAGGTACTGAACAGTTAACGTTTTTTAAGACGAAACAGATGGAGGAATGAATATGTTATTGTTAAGTACAAGTAGTACTTCAGCCGCAGGTGGATTGATGGGCGGCGGAATGATGGTTGTATGGCTGGTGGCAATGATTGCCCTGCTGTATTTTATGATGATCCGTCCGCAGAAGAAGGAGCAGAAGCGTGTTACCGCAATGCTGAGTGACATGGAGGTTGGCGATGCAGTCGTTACAACCGGAGGCTTTTACGGAATCTTGATCGACATTACCGATGATGACGTGATTGTTGAGTTTGGTAATAACAAGAACTGTCGTATTCCGATGCGTAAAGCTGCTATTGCAGAGGTTGAGAAAGCATCTGCAGCAATTGCTACAGACGAAAGTAAATAAGTGTGATTGAAGGGATTTCCGGGCAGGAGGTCCCTTCTTTTTCAAAAAAATTTCTGTCGGCTGGTGATATGGCATGGAATCTTACAGAGGTTTTTGTTGTACAGCCGTATTTTTTGTTGAAAAATAGTTAAAATTGCAGTATTATAATAACTATTCACTTGGAAAATAAAAGGCGTAACTGTGAAGATATCAAGCAGTTGCTGGAAAGTAAAGGGAGAAGCAGACGATGAATTATAAAATCGGATTAATTCACGGTGATGGCATCGGACCTGAAATCGTGGAAGAAGCAAAGAAAGTACTGGAAGCTGTCTGTGCAAAATACGGACACACATTTACATATGAGAATCTGCTGCTGGGCGGTGCCTCCATCGATGCGCACGGAGTGCCGCTGACAGAAGAGACCCTGACAGAAGCAAAAACCTGTGATGCGGTGCTGATGGGATCCATCGGCGGAGATGCGAAGACCTCTCCCTGGTATCAGCTGGAGCCATCCAAAAGACCGGAGGCAGGACTTCTGGCGATCCGTAAGGGCTTGAATCTTTTTGCTAATTTAAGACCAGCCTATCTGTATGATGAGCTTCGGGCTGCATGCCCTCTTCGGGATGAGATTATCGGAGATGGTTTTGATATGGTCATCATGCGTGAGCTCACTGGCGGACTCTATTTTGGTGCCAGAAAAACAGTAGTGGAAGATGGTGTCAGAAAAGCAACCGATACTCTGACTTATGATGAAGAGGAGATTCGAAGAATCGCAAAGCGTGGTTTTGATATTGCCATGAAACGCCGGAAGAAGGTTACCAGCGTTGACAAGGCCAATGTACTTGATTCCTCCAGACTCTGGAGAGCAGTTGTAGAAGAAGTGGCAAAGGATTATCCGGAAGTGGAATTATCTCATATGCTGGTTGATAACTGTGCCATGCAGCTGGTGAAGAATCCGGCTCAGTTTGATGTCATACTGACAGAGAACATGTTCGGCGACATCCTGTCAGATGAGGCGAGCATGGTTACCGGTTCAATCGGAATGCTTTCCTCTGCCAGCCTCAATGAAGGCAGCTTTGGACTTTATGAGCCAAGTCACGGCTCCGCACCGGATATTGCAGGAAAGAATATCGCCAATCCTATCGCCACGATCCTGTCTGCGGCTATGATGCTTCGTTATTCTCTGGATCTGGACAAAGAGGCAGATGCAGTAGAGGCAGCAGTCAAAAAAGCTCTGGCAGAAGGATATCGCACCGTAGATATTATGTCAGAGGGATGCACACAGGTTTCCACCACACAGATGGGTGATCTTTTAGTAAAATATCTTGGCTGATATATGATGAGACAGCAGTTGTTCAGGCATTGAACGATGATAATTAAGAAAAGAGGAGATAATGATGAAGAGTGATGCAGTAACAAAAGGTATGCAGCAGGCACCGCACAGAAGTTTATTTCATGCACTTGGTATGACAGAGGAGGAGCTGGATCGTCCACTGGTTGGAATCGTAAGCTCTTATAATGAAATTGTACCCGGTCATATGAACCTGGATAAAATCACAGAGGCAGTAAAAAAGGGAGTCATCCTTGCAGGCGGAACACCTATCGTATTCCCCGCAATCGCTGTCTGTGACGGTATCGCTATGGGTCATGTGGGCATGAAGTATTCCCTGGTAACCCGTGATCTGATTGCAGATTCCACAGAATGTATGGCAACTGCGCATCAGTTTGATGCTCTGGTTATGATTCCAAACTGTGATAAGAATGTTCCGGGACTTCTCATGGCAGCAGCAAGACTGAATGTTCCTACGGTATTCGTAAGCGGCGGACCGATGCTTGCCGGACATGTCAAAGGACATAAGACAAGTCTTTCTTCCATGTTTGAAGCAGTTGGCTCCTATGCAGCAGGAAAGATGACGGAAGAGGATGTCAGAGAATATGAGTGTAAGACCTGTCCTACCTGCGGTTCCTGTTCGGGCATGTACACCGCTAACAGTATGAACTGTCTGACTGAGGTTCTTGGTATGGGACTTCAGGGCAATGGTACCATTCCTGCAGTTTATTCTGATCGTCTGATTCTCGCAAAACATGCAGGTATGCAGGTTATGGACATGTATCGCAAGAATATCTGCCCGAGAGATATTATGACAAAGGAAGCATTTATCAATGCACTTACCATGGATATGGCACTTGGATGCTCTACCAACAGTATGCTGCATCTTCCTGCAATCGCCCATGAAGCAGGCTTCGACTTTGAGGTTGAGATGGCGAACAAACTCAGTGTAAAGACACCGAATCTCTGTCATCTTGCTCCGGCAGGTCCTACCTATATGGAAGATCTGAACGAGGCAGGCGGAGTTTATGCGGTAATGAAGGAAGTTAGTAAGCTGGGACTTCTGAATCTCGACTGTATGACCGTAACAGGAAAAACAGTAGGAGAAAACATCGCAGATTGTGAAAATAAAAATCCGGAGGTTATTCGTCCGGTTGAAAACCCATATAGTAAAACAGGCGGTATCGCAGTGCTGAAGGGCAACCTTGCACCGGAAACAGGTGTGGTAAAGCGTTCTGCTGTCTGTGGAGAAATGATGGTTCACGAGGGTCCTGCAAGGGTCTTTGATTCTGAGGACGAAGCAATCGAAGCAATCAAGGGCGGAAAGATTGTTGCCGGAGATGTGGTTGTCATCCGCTATGAGGGACCAAAGGGCGGACCTGGCATGCGAGAAATGCTGAATCCTACTTCGGCAATCATGGGTATGGGACTGGGATCCACCGTTGCACTGATTACGGACGGACGTTTTTCAGGAGCCTCCAGAGGAGCTGCCATCGGTCATGTGTGTCCGGAAGCAGCAGTAGGCGGCCCGATCGCTCTGGTAGAAGAGGGAGATATCATCAGAATTAACATTCCGGAATACCGTCTGGAGCTTGCGGTCAGTGATGAGGAGCTTGCAAAAAGAAAAGCACAGTGGCAGCCAAAAGAGCCCAAGGTAACAAAAGGATATCTTTCCAGATATGCCAAGATGGTTACCAGTGCAAAAAGAGGAGCAATACTGGAGATAAAGTAAAGAAGGTAGAAGGGAGAAAGCACATGCAGTTAACGGGTTCACAGATTATCATAGAATGTTTAAAGGAACAGGGCGTAGATACCGTGTTCGGATATCCGGGGGGAACTATTCTTAATGTCTATGACGAGCTTTACCGTCATCCGGAGATTCATCATGTACTGACCTCGCATGAGCAGGGAGCATCCCATGCAGCAGACGGTTATGCAAGGGCAACAGGAAAAGTCGGTGTTTGTATGGCAACAAGTGGTCCTGGAGCCACAAACCTTGTTACAGGTATTGCCACGGCTTACATGGATTCTGTTCCTATGGTTGCCATTACGGCAAATGTTGGAAAATCACTTCTTGGAAAAGACAGTTTTCAGGAGATCGATATCGCAGGTGTCACCATGCCTATCACAAAACACAGCATGATTGTAAAGGACATCAGTGAGCTTGCAGGGACCATCCGCCGTGCTTTTAAGATTGCAAAGAGCGGAAGACCAGGTCCTGTCCTGGTTGATGTTACCAAGGACGTTACGGCAGGAAGCTATGAGTATGAGCCGGCAGTACCTGAGAAGATCCAGCGTGACACCGGGCATATCACAGAAGAAGATCTGAAGACTGCTGCCGAGATGATTCAGAAAGCGCAGAAGCCCTATATTTTCGTGGGTGGCGGCGCCACCATCTCCGATGCGGCGAAGGAAGTGCGGGAACTGGCACATAAGATTCAGTCTCCGGTCTGCGATTCCCTTATGGGAAAAGGTGTAGTTGACGGAAATGATGAGCTGTATACCGGCATGCTGGGCATGCATGGTACCAAGGCATCGAATCTTGGCGTGACAAAATGTGACCTGTTGATTGTAGTTGGTGCCAGATTCTCTGACAGGGTAACCGGAAATACTGCAAAGTTCGCAAATAATGCCAAAATTTTGCAGATTGACGTGGATGCGGCAGAGATTAATAAAAATGTGCTTGTAGATGCCAGCATTGTAGGAGATATCCGTGAGACCTTAAAGCTTCTTCTTCCTATGATTCAGGAGACAAAGCATGAGGACTGGGTAAGGGAATGTCAGGAACGCATGAAAAAATTCCCACTTTCCTATAATCCTGAGGGTTTAACAGGACCTTTTGTTATCGAAGAGTTATATCGTGTAACCAAAGGGGATGCTCTGATTGTGACAGAGGTTGGACAGCATCAGATGTGGGCTGCCCAGTATTATCGCTACAGCCATCCGGGACAGCTGATCACTTCCGGAGGTCTTGGAACCATGGGATATGGTCTGGGTGCTGCACTTGGTGCAAAGAGCGGACAGCCGGATAAAACAGTAATCAACGTTGCAGGAGACGGATGCTTCCGCATGAATATGAATGAGATTGCAACTGCAGTCAGAAGCAATATCCCGGTGATTGAGGTGGTAATTAATAACCATGTACTGGGTATGGTGCGTCAATGGCAGACATTGTTCTATGGACAGCGTTATTCCAACACGATTCTTAAGGATCAGGTGGATTTTGTGAAACTGGCAGAGGCTATGGGTGCTACCGGTATCCTCGTTACCAGCAAAGAAGAGGTAGGTCCGGCAATTGAGAAGGCGATCGCTTTAAACGCCCCGGTAGTTATCGACTGTCAGATTGACTGCGATGACAAGGTATTTCCTATGGTTCCGGCAGGTGCTGCCATCGAGGAAGTATTCGATGAGACAGACCTGGAGAAGAAAAAACAATAAACAGCAGGTCGGTTCCACACTTGACAAGAATTTATCAAAGAGGTATTATGGCTGTATTGTCATGAGTAAAGTGATAACACGTTACATGAATAAAGCAGATTCAGGAGGAAGAGAAAGTGAGCAGAGTTTATAATTTTTCCGCAGGCCCGGCAGTATTACCGGAAGAGGTATTGAAAGAAGCACAGGAAGAGATGATGGATTACCGCGGAACCGGAATGTCCGTGATGGAGATGAGTCATCGTTCAAAAGCTTTTGATTCTATAATTCAGGAGGCGGAAGCTGATTTACGGGACCTTATGGGAATTCCTTCTAATTACAAAGTGCTGTTCTTACAGGGAGGCGCTTCTTTACAGTTTGCTATGATCCCCATGAACCTGATGAAGAACAAGGTTGCAGATTACATCGTAACCGGACAGTGGGCAAAGAAGGCATGGCAGGAGGCTTCCAAGTACGGAAAAGCGAACAAGATCGCATCTTCCGAGGATAAGACATTTTCTTATATCCCGGATTGCTCCGATCTGCCAATCAGCCCGGATGCGGATTATGTATACATCTGTGAGAACAATACGATTTACGGAACAAAATACAAGACTCTTCCTGATACAAAGGGCAAGACGCTTGTAGCGGATATTTCTTCCTGCTTCCTCTCTGAGCCGGTAGATGTAAGCAAATACGGTATTATCTACGGCGGCGTTCAGAAGAATGTCGGACCGGCAGGTATGGTAATCGCTATCGTACGTGAGGATCTGATCACAGAGGATGTGCTTCCCGGTACTCCTACCATGATGCAGTATAAGACTCATGCAGATGCGAATTCTCTGTATAACACACCGAACTGCTACTGCATCTATATGTGCGGAAAAGTTTTCAAATGGCTGAAAAAGATGGGCGGCCTGGAAGCTATGAAACAGCGTAACGAGGAGAAAGCAAAGCTTCTTTATGATTACCTGGATTCCAGCAAGATGTTCCATGGAACTGTTGTAAAAGAAGATCGTTCTCTGATGAATGTACCTTTTGTAACCGGAGATAAGGAACTGGATGCAAAATTTGTAGCAGAAGCTGCCACAGCAGGTCTTGTAAATATCAAAGGACACAGAACTGTCGGCGGTATGCGTGCAAGTATTTATAATGCTATGCCAAAAGAGGGCGTAGAGGCGCTGGTTGCATTTATGAAAAAGTTTGAAGAGGAGAATCTGTAATGTTCAAGTATAATTGCCTGAATCCAATTGCAGCGGTAGGATTGGATAATTTTGGAGATGATTATGTAAAGACAGAAAACATGGAGGATGCGGACGTTGTGCTGGTTCGAAGCGCAAAGATGCATGACATGGAGCTGCCGGATCAGCTGACAGCCATTGCAAGAGCCGGAGCCGGCGTGAATAATATCCCGCTGGAGCTTTGCGCCGAGCATGGTATCGTGGTATTCAACACACCGGGTGCAAATGCCAACGGTGTGAAGGAGATGGTTCTGGCTGGTATGCTGCTTGCTTCCCGTGACATCGTGGGCGGTGTAGAGTGGGTAAACAGTCAGAAAGAGAATCCGGATGTAGGAAAACAGGCGGAAAAGCAGAAAAAACAGTACGCCGGATGCGAGATCAGCGGTAAAAAGCTTGGTATCATCGGACTGGGTGCGATTGGACAGCTGGTTGCCAACGCCGCAACACATCTTGGTATGGATGTTTATGGATACGATCCATACATATCAGTGGATGCAGCCTGGAACCTTTCCCGTTCTATCCATCATATTCAGTCACTGGAGGATATCTACAGAGAGTGTGATTATATCACAATTCATGTGCCTCTTCTTGAGAGTACAAAGGGTATGATCAACAAAGAAGCGATTGATATGATGAAAGAGGGCGTTGTGATTCTGAACTTTGCCCGTGATATTCTGGTTGACGAGGAAGCTTTGGTGGAAGCACTGAAGGAAGGAAAAGTGAAGAAGTATGTAACAGACTTTGCGAATCCTACTGTTGCCGGTGTTCCTGGAACACTTGTTACACCTCATCTTGGCGCATCTACAGAAGAGTCAGAAGATAACTGTGCAATTATGGCAGTGAAGGAACTGAGAGATTTTATGGAGAATGGTAATATCAAAAACTCCGTAAACTTCCCGACCTGCGATATGGGATGCTGCACAGCAGAGGGACGTATTGCCATCAATCACAGAAATATCGTGAATATGCTGAGTCAGTTCACAAAGGTGTTTGGTGATGCAGGCGTTAACATCGCTGACCTTACGAATAAGGGAAAAGAAAATTATGCATACACTCTGATCGATCTGGAAAGCTCGGCAACACCGGAAATTGTGAAAATGCTGGAAGAAATTGACGGAGTCTTAAAGGTGCGTATCATAAAATAAAATAATGTGGTATAATAAGCTCATAAGATGAGTGATTATGCTGGGTGATTGACAAGAAAAAGACTGTCATGCTGGGAACTTTAGCGATTCGCTTGAGATTTCGGCAGGACAGTCTTCTTTTTTTACAGACTGGAATCTCTCACAATGACTAATACTAGGAGGATACAACAATGGCAAAGATTCGTCCCTTCCAGGCATGGATGCCCCGTGCAGATCTGGCAGAACAGGTAGCGGCACTTCCCTATGATGTGTACAGCAGAGCAGAAGCAAGAGAAAAAGTACAGGGGGATCAGCTGTCATTTTTACGGATTGACAGACCGGAGACACAGTTCGAAGAAGATTGTGATATGTATGCGCCACGCATTTACGAAAAAGCGGATGAGATGCTAAAGCAGATGGAACATGACGGAA
This sequence comes from Lachnospiraceae bacterium, assembly GCA_028692395.1. Lineage (GTDB taxonomy): Bacteria > Bacillota > Clostridia > Lachnospirales > Lachnospiraceae > Novisyntrophococcus. Next base: position 37,622 of record JAQUXP010000017.1, on the reverse strand, counting down.
TATTGGTCCAGGATGAAAAGCCTCTTTTTTACATCTATGAATTAACAATGGACGGACGTACCCAGACAGGTCTCGTAGCCGGTTCCTCTGTAGATGATTATCTAACCGGAGTGGTCAAAAAGCATGAACAGACCAGACGGGATAAGGAGGAGGATCGTGTACGTCATGTGGATGGCTGCAGTGCCCAGACCGGGCCGATTTTTCTTGCTTATCGGGCGAATCCAAAGGTGAAGGAGATTCTGGAGCAGGCAAAGCAGCAGACACCCTACTGTTCCTTTACTCCGGAGGACGGAGTATATAATTGCATCTGGAAGATTACGGATGAAGATATGATCCGTCAGTTGACAGAGCTTTTTGAAGAGATGGAATATACCTACATAGCAGATGGACATCATCGTGCTGCTTCTGCAGTGAGAGTATCCCAGATGCGAAGAGCTGCCAGGGAAAACTACACAGGGGAAGAAGAATTCAACTTTTTCCTGTCCGTACTTTTTGCAGATGAGGAACTGAAAATTATGGATTACAACCGTGTGTTAAAGAGCAGAAATGGTCTTGGGGCGGAGGAACTGCTGGACAAACTCAAAGAGGTATTCCGGATAGAGCCTGTGAAGGGTGAGAATTGTCGGCCGTCCCAAAAGGGGGAGATGGGATTCTATCAGGATCACCAGTGGTATCGGCTGCAGGTGAAAGAAGAATATTGTAAGCAGGATCCGGTGAACTCTCTGGATGTTGCATATCTTCAAAGAGAGGTTTTGACTCCGGTGTTTGGTATCAAGGATCCAAAGACCGATGGACGTATTGACTTTGTGGGAGGAATTCGCGGACTTCAGGAGCTGGAGCGCCGCTGCGACCAGGACTGTGTCTGTGCATTTGCCATGTATCCTACTGCAATTGAGGAGCTGTTTGCGGTAGCAGATGCAGATCTTCTGATGCCGCCTAAGTCCACCTGGTTTGAGCCGAAGCTTCGAAGTGGACTTTTTATACATGAGATTGAGAGGTAAAAAGGAGGGAAAGCAATGCAGGATCAATTATATGATTTGATGGACTGGGCTAAGATTGAGGGAATTGTATACTCGGAGGAGGATCATCCCAAGGAGATTCTGGGACCGCATATAACAGAAGAAGGAATTCTGATCCAGTGCTTCTTTCCCGGAGAAACACAGGTAGCCCTCAAAACTTCTGCAGATAACAAACTTCATCCGATGACGCAGCAGGATGAAGCCGGGTATTTTGCGATTTTACTGAAGGGTGAGAAAATTCCAGACTATGTTTTTGTGGTAGGGGATGAGAAACATGAGCGCAAAGTGAAGGATGCCTATGCTTTTGGCTCTGTGATCACAGAAAAGGAAGAAACACAGTTTGCGGCAGGAATCTGCTATCATATTTACGAGAAGCTGGGTGCTCACCCTATGAAGATAGATGGAACCCAGGGAACCTTCTTTGCTGTATGGGCGCCAAATGCTCTGAGAGTCAGTGTGGTGGGTGCCTTTAACTCCTGGGACGGAAGAAGATATCCCATGGAGCGGAGGAAGCAAAGCGGTATCTTTGAATTATTTATTCCGGATCTGAAGGAGGGAGAGACGTATCAGTATGAGATAAAACTGAAAAGTGGTGTGACCTACAAAAAGGCAGATCCTTATGCAAATGCGGCCCAGCTTCGCTCCGGTACCGCCTCCGTAATTGCGGATCTCTCCCATAAGTGGCAGGATCAGGTCTGGATGGCGAAGAGAAAGCAGTATCAGGCATACAATCAGCCGATGTTCATCTATGAGGTTCAGCTTGGATCCTGGATGGTGCCCGAAAATCGGGAAGAAACTTATTTTTGCAATTACCGCAAGCTGGCCCACAAGCTGTCTGACTATGTAAAAGACCTTGGGTATACACATGTGGAGCTTCTTGGAATTATGGAGCATCCGCTGGATGACTCCTGGGGAGGACAGATCAGCGGCTACTACGCACCTACCGCACGTTATGGAACACCACAGGACTTCCTGTATTTTATGGATTATATGCATCAGCAGGGAATCGGTGTAATCTTATCGTGGGTACCGTCTTACTTTGCACCGGATGATTTCTCTTTCGGCAATTTTGACGGAACCTGTCTGTATGAGCATAAGGACCCGAGAAAGGGTGTGCACCCGTCTCTTGGAGCACTGATGTTTAATTACGGAAGACCTCAGGTCAGCAATTTTCTGATTGCAAATGCACTCTTCTGGGCAGAAAAGTTTCACGCAGACGGACTCCGTATGGGGGATCTGGATGCTATGCTCTATCTGGACTACGGAAGAGAGGATGGAGCCTGGGTTGCCAATATGTATGGCAGTAATGAAAACCTGGAAGCGGTGGAATGCATCAAACATCTGAATTCCATCTTCAAAAAACGCTATCCGGATGCACTTTTGATTGCAGAAGAAACTGCTGCATGGCCCCGGGTAACCGGCGCACTGGAGGAAGAGGGACTTGGCTTCGATTACAAGTGGAATGACGGATGGAAGAATGATTTTCTTGGATACATGAAGCTGGATCCTCTGTTTCGCGGAGCCCATCACGAGGAACTCACCTTCAGCATGGTATATGCTTACAGCGAACGCTTTATCCTGGCACTTCCTCACCGGGAGATGACATATGGAAAAGGTTCTATGCTGGACAAGATGCCGGGCGGGGAAGAACAGCGCTTTTCTAATCTGCGGCTGGCCTACGCCTATATGATGGTACATCCCGGGAAAAAACTGCTGTTTATGGGACAGGATCAGGGTGTAGCCGGAGACTGGGATCAGTCCCGGGGTCTTACGCCGGCAGAGGAATCTATGGAAATGCACCTGAAGACTTATATGCAGGAGCTTTTGAAGGTGTACAGACAATACCCGGCACTTTCACAGAAGGACCTTGTTCCGGAAGGTTTTGTATGGATTAATGAACTGGAGTGGGAGAAAAATCTGCTGGTATTCCTTCGAAAAGGACGGAAAAAAGAAGATACACTTCTGGTTGTATGTAACTTTTCCGGAAATGCTCTGGAGAATTACATGGTTGGTGTTCCTTATCCGGGAAAATATAAAGAGATTTTCAACACGGATCAGACGATTTTTGGCGGAAGCGGATGTGTCAATTCACGGGTTAAGATGAGCAAGGCAGTAGAGTGTGACGAGCGCAGGAACTCCATTACATTGAAGCTGGGAGCGCTGTCAGCTGCGGTGTTTACTTATACAGAAGCAGTGGAGAAGCTTGTGGATAACAAAACCGCAAAGAGTAAAACTGGTAGAAAGAGGACTGGAAAACGCAGTCTTTTAAGTGAACTGAAGGAAAAGGTAAGTAAAGAGGAGCATAAAGCATGACGTTTTTTGAACTGGATACCATCAAGGGACACCTTGGCAATGCAGCGTGGGCGCTGATCGTCTTTGCCCTGAAGTTTATTCTGGCTCTTTTGATTTTGTGGATTGTGGTTAAAGTAATGCGCAAGGTGTCTGCCCTGATCAGCAAGAGTCTGGTAAAGCTGCGCATGGAGCCTTTTATGGCACATTATATTGGGAATGCGGCACGTTATCTGGTAGTGACCATAACCGTTCTAACCATCATTACAAAACTGAACATTGTGAAGGAGTCAGCGATTACTGCAGTTCTGGCTTCTGCCGGTGTTGCAATATCACTTGCCCTGCAGGGAGGTTTATCCAACTTCGCCGGTGGCATACTGATTCTGCTGTTACGCCCCTTTCAGACTAACGATTATATCATAGTGCCATCGGAAAACCTGGAGGGAAGTATTAAGAAGATAGAATTGTACTATACCACCATTGTCACCATCGATAATCGTGTGATTATGATGCCCAATTCCAAACTTACCGATAATACCATCGTAAATGTTACGGCCATGGAACGCAGACTGCTGGAGATCAAGGTGGGAATCGCCTATTCCGAGAACATGGAAGAGGCAAAACAGATACTGAGAGAACTGGTGGAGGAAGAACCACGTTTTCAAAAAGGCGGCGAGCAGTACTTTGTAGACTCGCTGGATGATTCAGCGGTAAAGGTGGGGTTTCGTGCCTGGGTTGCAACGGAGGACTATATTCAGCTGCGCTGGGATATGATGGAGCGGATTAAGCTGAAGTTTGACGAAAAGCGAATCCGGATCCCATTTCCCCAGATGGATGTGCATCTTCACCAGCAAGAGAAGGAGCACATCGGGGAGGAATAAGAAAAGAAAAAAAGAAACCCTTGCTTTTACCGGCAGCCAGTGTTATACTGTATATGTTAAATATTGTTACTGGATGAAGAGTGGACGCGATGTCCACTCTTCTTTGATTCATAGCCGACAGGTGGATTCTGATCGGCTGAAAGTGAAATCGAGCAGGCAGTCCTGCTCGATTCTGCTGTGTCAGAATTACGAAAAAGGTGGTGAGAGTAATTGAGCAGAAAAGAAGAGTATGAGCAGAAAGCAGAGAGTCTGATTGCACCAATTGTGGAAGAACATGGATTTGAACTGGTAGATGTGGAATACGTGAAAGAGGGCGGTACCTGGTACCTTCGTTCCTATATAGATAAAGAGGGCGGAATTACGGTAGATGACTGTGAGACAGTAAGCCGCGCATTCAACGAAAAGCTGGATGCAGAAGATTTTATCGAGGATGCTTATATTATGGAGGTAAGCTCTCCGGGTCTTGGAAGACCGCTGAAGAAAGAGAAAGATTTCAAACGCAGTGTGGGAAAAGACATCGAACTTCGTACTTACCGGGCTATGAATCGTCAGAAAGAGTTTTACGGAGTTTTAAAGGCGTACGATGAGAACAGCGTAACACTTATGATGGAAGATGACAGTGAACAGGTTTTCGAAAAAGCGGATATCGCTCTGATTCGACTGGCATTTGACTTTTAATTCATAGCATTTCACAGGAGGAAAAAAAGATGAACACAGAGTTATTGGAAGCCCTGAATATTCTTGAGAAAGAGAAGAATATCAGCAAGGAAGCGCTGCTGGAGGCGATCGAGCAGTCTCTGCTTCAGGCGTGCAAGAACAATTTTGGCAAAGCAGACAACGTAAAGGTTAATATTAACCATGAAACCTGCGATTTCAACGTATTCGCAGAAAAAGAGGTTGTTGAGGAAGTTCTTGATCCGGTACTTCAGATTTCACTTGCAGATGCAAAGATGAAAGATACCAAGTTTGAAATCGGTGATATTGTTAACGTTGAGATTAAGTCTAAGGAATTCGGCAGAATCGCAACACAGAACGCAAAGAATGTGATTCTTCAGAAGATTCGGGAAGAAGAACGAAAGGTACTTTACAATCAGTATTATGAGAAAGAGCATGATCTGGTAACCGGTATTGTACAGAGATATGTTGGCAATAATGTCAGCATTAATCTTGGAAAGGTTGATGCACTGCTTACTGAGAATGAGCAGGTTAAGGGCGAGAGTTTCCGTCCTACAGAACGTATCAAGCTTTATGTCCTGGAAGTGAAGGATACACCGAAGGGACCAAAGATTCTTGTGTCCCGTACGCATCCGGAGCTTGTGAAACGTCTGTTTGAGGCAGAGGTTGCAGAAGTAAGAGACGGAACAGTAGAGATCAAGAGTATTGCCCGTGAGGCAGGCTCCAGAACAAAGATCGCTGTATGGAGTAACGATACAGATGTAGATGCAGTAGGTGCCTGTGTCGGTATGAACGGTGCCAGAGTAGGTGCAGTTGTGGATGAACTGCGAGGAGAGAAGATCGATATTATTAACTGGGATGAGAACCCTGCACTTCTGATTGAAAATGCACTCTCACCTGCAAAGGTTATCTCAGTTATGGCTGATCCGGATGAAAAAGCAGCCAAGGTTATCGTTCCGGATTATCAGCTTTCTCTTGCAATCGGAAAAGAAGGACAGAACGCACGGCTTGCAGCAAGACTGACCGGATTTAAGATTGATATCAAGAGTGAGACACAGGCAAGAGAAGCCGGTGATTTTGATGAGTATTACGAAGAGGAAGAATATACGGAAGAAGCTTATCCGGAAGAATATGAAGATACTTATGAAGAGATATCAAGTACCGACGAAGAGATTCCATCTGAGGAGTAAAAAGCTTTCGTAGAAAAAATGAAGAGGCAGGAAGTGATTATTTGGGAACCGTAAAGAAAATTCCGATGCGAAAGTGCATCGGCTGCAGTGAGATGAAAAGCAAGAAAGAACTGATACGTGTGATCAAAACCCCGGAGGGTGAACTTGTATTAGATGCAACAGGCAGGAAGAATGGAAGAGGTGCTTATATCTGCCATTCCGGTGAGTGTCTGGCCCGTGCAAGAAAGAGCAGAGGACTGGAGCGGGCTTTTTCCATGGCTATTCCGGATGCGCTGTATGACAGTCTGGAAAAGGAGATGGAAAACATTTGAGTGAGAAGAAGGTTTTATCATTTCTGGGACTTACGATGAAAGCCGGAAAGCTTTCAAGTGGTGAATATCAGGTGGAAAATGCCGTGAAGGGTGGAAAAGCTGCATTGGTGATCATTGCTCTTGACGCTTCCGAGAATACAAAGAAAAAGTTTCAGAATATGTGTGAATACTATCAGGTACCTATCTACTTTTTCGGAAAGATGGAGGAGATAGGAGCAGCAATTGGAAAGACATTTCGTGCGTCTCTTGCGGTTACAGATGAAAACTTAGCGAAAGCAATAACGAAACAGATGAATGAGCAGTAAGAAAGGTCGGTGGTAGAATGCCAAAACTTAGAATACATGAGCTTGCAAGGGAGATAAACAAAACCAATAAAGAGGTTCTGGATTTCCTGAAGGATAAGCATATAGAGGTAAAGAGTCATATGAGTACACTGGAAGAAACCCAGGAGGCACTGGTGAGAAAAGCATTTTCACAGAAGCCAGCTGAAAAAACAGCAGAGAAAACAGCAGAGAAAACAGCAGAGAAAACAGCAGCTCCCGCAGCAGAGGAGAAGCCAAAGAAAAAATCTAATATTATTCAGGTTTTCCGTCCGCAGAATGCTACAAGCAAGGAAGCAAAGAATTATAAAAGACCATCCGGCGAGCATGCAGCAAAGCAGCACACAGCACCAGCAGCTGCAAAGCCGGACGTCGTAAAACCGGAAGCAGCACCGGCTGCACCGGTAAAACCTGCAGCACAGGCAGCACCAGCACCTGTAAAACCGGAAACAGCTGCACCGACAGCATCGGAAAAACCTCCAGTATCTGCAGCAGCATCAACGGAAGCTGCAAAACCAGTAGCTGACAATGTAAGACCGCAGGGCCAGCGTCCCCAGGGAGACAGACCCCAGGGTCAGCGTTCCTACGGAGACAGACCCCAGGGCCAGCGTCCTCAGGGAGACAGACCCCAGGGTCAGCGTTCTTATGGAGACAGACCCCAGGGTCAGCGTTCCTACGGAGACAGACCCCAGGGCCAGCGTCCTCAGGGAGACAGACCGCAGGGTCAGCGTCCCTACGGAGACAGACCGCAGGGTCAGCGTCCCTACGGAGACAGACCCCAGGGCCAGCGTCCTCAGGGAGACAGACCCCAGGGTCAGCGTCCATATGGAGACAGACCGCAGGGTCAGCGTCCCTACGGAGACAGACCGCAGGGTCAGCGTCCCTACGGAGACAGACCGCAGGGCCAGCGTCCATACGGAGACAGACCCCAGGGTCAGGGCCAGCGTCCATATGGAGACAGACCCCAGGGCCAGCGTCCATACGGAGACAGACCACAGGGTCAGCGTCCATACGGAGACAGACCACAGGGCCAGCGTCCATACGGAGACAGGCCACAGGGTCAGGGTCAGCGTCCATACGGTCAGCAGGGTAACAGACCGCAGGGTCAGCGTCCATATGGAGACAGACCACAGGGTCAGGGTCAGAGACCTTACGGCCAGCAGGGTGGTGGTTTTAACCGCGGGGAGCGTGATCGCAAGCCGGCTACAGAGACCATCGATCTTGGATTGAAAAAGCCATCCAGAGATACCACTCATAAGGATAAGGATAAAACAAGAGATTCTCTGAGAGACAAGAAGTTTGGTGAAGATCGTCGTCCGAATCAGGGCAACCGTCCAAACCAGGGACGTCGTCCGAATCAGAAAAATATTCCAAAGGCTCTTCAGAAACCGATTCAGAAGCCGAAAGAAGAGAAGAAGGAAGTAATCAAAGAGATCAAACTGCCAGAGAAGATGACAATCAGAGAGCTTGCTGACAAGATGAAGATGCAGCCGTCTGTTATTGTGAAGAAACTGTTCCTGGAGGGAATTATGGTTACTGTAAACCATGAGATTTCCTTTGAGAAAGCGCAGGAGATTGCTCTCGATTACGATATTATCGCAGAAGCAGAAGAAAAAATAGATGTAATTGAAGAGCTTCTGAAGGAAGAGGAAGAAAACGAAGGCGATATGGTGGGACGTCCGCCGGTAGTCTGCGTTATGGGACACGTCGATCACGGTAAAACCTCTCTTCTGGATGCAATTCGTGATACGCATATCACAGACCGTGAGGCAGGCGGTATCACACAGCATATTGGTGCTACAGTTGTAAGCATCAACCATCAGAAGATTACATTCCTGGATACCCCGGGACATGAGGCATTTACCGCCATGCGTATGCGTGGTGCCAATTCCACTGATATTGCAGTTCTCGTAGTAGCTGCAGATGATGGCGTTATGCCACAAACCATCGAGGCCATCAATCATGCAAAGGCAGCAGGTGTTGAAATTATCGTTGCCATCAACAAGATTGATAAACCAAGTGCCAATGTGGAACGTGTAAAACAGGAGCTTTCCGAGTATGAACTGATTCCGGAGGACTGGGGTGGAAGTACTGTCTTTGTACCGGTTTCTGCACATACCCATGAGGGAATCAAGGAGCTTCTGGAGATGATTCTTCTGACCGCAGAGGTTATGGAGCTGAAGGCAGATCCAAAGAGAAAAGCAAGAGGTCTTGTTATCGAAGCACAGCTTGATAAAGGAAAAGGACCTGTTGCAAGCATCCTGGTACAGAAGGGTACCCTCCATGTGGGCGATTATATCGCAGCAGGAGCATGCTCAGGTAAGGTTCGTGCCATGATGGATGATAAGGGACGTCGTGTGAAGGAAGCAGGTCCTTCTGTACCGGTTGAGGTACTGGGACTTGGTGATGTGCCAAATGCCGGTGAGATTATCGTTGCAACTGACACAGATAAAGATGCAAAGAACTTTGCAGCAACCTTCGTTTCCGAAGGAAAGAACAAGCTGCTTGAAGATACAAAAGCCAAGATGTCTCTGGATGATCTGTTCAGCCAGATTCAGGAAGGTGATCTGAAAGAACTGAATATCGTAGTAAAGGCTGATGTACAGGGTTCTGTGGAAGCAGTAAAACAGTCACTGGTACGTCTGTCCAATGAAGAGGTTGTTGTAAAGATCGTTCACGGCGGAGTTGGTGCTATCAATGAGTCTGATGTTACACTGGCAGCAGCATCCAATGCCATCATTATCGGTTTCAACGTAAGACCGGATGCGCAGGCAAAGGCACTGGCTGATCAGGAAACTATCGATATGCGTCTGTATCGTGTTATCTATCAGGCAATCGAAGATGTAGAGGCAGCCATGAAGGGTATGCTGGATCCTGTATTCGAGGAGAAAGTAATCGGTCATGCAGAGATTCGTCAGCTGTTCAAGGCATCTGGCGTTGGTACTATCGCAGGAAGCTATGTGCTGGACGGTATGTTCCAGCGTGGCTGTAAAGTGCGTATCAGCCGTGAAGGAAAACAGATCTTTGAGGGTACACTTGCTTCTCTGAAGAGATTCAAGGATGACGTGAAGGAAGTCAAAACAGGCTACGAGTGTGGTCTTGTATTTGAAGGCTTCAACGATGTTGAGGAACTGGATCAGGTAGAAGCTTATATCATGGTAGAAGTACCAAGATAGAAAGTCAGACAGTTCATATATGAGGTAATGAAGTGAGAAAAAACAGTATAAAGAATACAAGAATCAATGGAGAAATCCAAAAAGAGCTCAGCAACATTATCCGCGGTGAAATCAAGGATCCGCGGATTGCGCTGATGACCTCAGTGACGGCGGCAGAAGTCGCTCCGGATCTGAAGACCTGTAAAGCTTATATCAGTGTTCTTGGTGATGCGAAAGCAAAGGCAGACACTATCGCAGGTCTGAAAAGTGCAGAAGGCTATATCCGAAGAATGCTTGCTAAAAATGTTAACCTTCGTAACACTCCGGTCATCACATTTGTTCTGGATGAGTCAATTGAATATGGTGTCACCATGTCGAAACTGATAGATGATGTGAATCAGAAGAGTGGTAGAGGGGATGAGGATGATGAATAAGCTGGCGGAAGTTCTGGATCAGGTTCAGAGTGTTGCTATAGCGGGACATGTGAATCCAGATGGTGACTGTGTCGGTTCCTGTATGGGACTGTACCTGTATCTGAAAGAAAATTATCCGGATATGCAGACGGATGTTTATCTGGAGAAAACAAGGGATGTTTTTGCTTATATCAAGGATATCCAGGAAGCCAGAACAGAGTGTGAGGCAGATGCAGTATATGATCTGCTTGTGATTCTGGATGTGAGCAGTACTGAGCGGATCGGCGTTGCAGCCGGACTGCTGGAGCATGTAAAGAATTCAGTATGTATCGATCATCATGTGACAAATGGCGGTATCTGTGAGATGAATCACATTTTTCCAGAAGCCAGTTCTTCCAGTGAAGTGCTTTACCATCTGCTGGAGGATGATAAGATCTCCAAAGACTGTGCAGAGGCTTTGTATACCGGAATTATTCATGATACAGGGGTGTTTGAGTATTCCTGTACTTCTCCGGATACGATGCGTACGGCGGCAAAGCTGATGGAAAAGGGCGTTCCATTTACGGAGATTATCGAAAGCTCATTTAAAGAAAAAACCTATATTCAGAATCAGATTATGGGCCGGACCCTGACAGAAAGCATTATGCTGCTGGACTCCAGATGTATCGTAGGTATTGTGCGCCAGAAGGAGCTTGATTTCTACGGAATCGAAGTAAAGGATCTGGATGGAATTGTCAATCAGCTGAGAAACACCAAGGGTGTGGATGTTGCAGTATTTCTTTATGAGCTGAGTCCGCAGACCTTTAAGGTCAGTATGCGCTCCAGTAAAAATGTGGACGTGAGCAGGATTGCCGCTGTATTCGGCGGAGGCGGACATGTTCGTGCAGCGGGATGTACCATGCAGGGACAGCCATTTGACGTCATCAACAGTCTTACACTATATATCGAAAAACAACTGACAGGGGTTGAATAAGCACACATGTATAATGGAGTGTTAAATATATATAAAGAAGCGGGTTTTACTTCCCACGATGTAGTGGCGAAGCTCCGCAGAATCTTAAAACAGAAAAAGATTGGACATACCGGCACGCTTGACCCGGATGCGGTTGGCGTGCTTCCGGTCTGTCTGGGGAAAGCCACAAGACTCTGCGATATGCTGACGGAGGAACGGAAGACTTATCGTGCAGTGATGCGGCTTGGTGTGGATACAGATACACAGGATATGAGCGGAAAGATCCTTGCTGAAAAGGATGTTGCCGTCACAGAAGAGCAGGTTCGCACCTGTATCGAGGGTTTTGTGGGAGAACAGCTGCAGATTCCGCCGATGTATTCGGCGTTGAAGGTGGATGGAAAAAAGCTTTATGAGCTGGCAAGAGAAGGAAAGACGGTGGAGCGAAAAGCAAGACCGGTCACCTTTTATGAGATACAGATCTGCAGCATGGAGCTGCCACAGGTTACCATGCTGGTTACCTGTTCCAAAGGAACCTATATCCGGACGCTCTGCCATGATATCGGAGAACAGCTTGGCGTGGGTGGTGCGATGGAGCATCTTACCCGTACCAGAGTTGGACGATTCCAGGTGGAGGAGGCTTACCGTCTGTCTGAGCTGGAAGAGCTGGCCAGGGCCGAAAAGGTAGAGTCAGTCCTGGTTTCGGTGGAAGAGATGTTCGATCAGCTTCCGAAAGCACACACCCAGGAGATATTCGACAAAATTGTATACAATGGCAATGCACTTCGCATCGATCAGTTTCAGGAGAACGAACTTTCCACTGTGGAAGGGGACGAGCTTCGTGTATATGACAGCAGGCAGTGCTTTGTTGGTGTTTTTGAATATGAAGAACGACGGGAGATCTATAAACCCCGGAAAATGTTTCTGGAAAGATAACAGATTATGAGAACGATTACTAAAACACTGGATTTTAATACAGAAGGACCCTCCGTGGTCACACTTGGAAAATTTGACGGTATTCATCGCGGACATTGCAAACTCATCGACAGTGTGCTGGAAATCGGAAAAAATGAGGATTTGGAGACCGTGCTTTTTACGTTTGATGTCTCTCCGGCTGTCAGCCTGGAGCATCAGAAGGCACAGATGCTTTTGACCGCAGAACAGCGCCGGCATTATATCGGGACACTGGGAATCCAGACCATGATTGAATGTCCTTTTGTGCCGGAAGTCATGCACATGGAGGCGGAGACATTTATACGCAGAATTCTTGTGGAGCAGCTTCAGGCAAAGATTCTGGTTGTGGGCACAGATTTTCATTTTGGACATGGAAGACGCGGTAATCCGCAGATGCTGGAACGTCTCGGAAAAGAATATGGTTTCCGTGTAATCGTCATAGATAAAGTGATGGCGGGAGTGCGGGAGGTCAGCAGTACCTATGTGCGGGAAGAACTGAAGAAGGGTAACATGGAAAAGGTAAATGCACTGCTGGGTTACACCTACAGTATCATCGGTGAGATTGTCCATGGACATCAGCTTGGAAGAACCATGGGCGTACCCACGATCAACCAGATTCCGGATATGGACAAACTGGTTCCTCCAAGAGGAGTGTACGCATCCCGTACCCGCATCGAGGGACAGGAATTCTATGGAATCACCAATATTGGAGTAAAACCGACGGTTCCCGAAAAGTTTGTGGGTGTTGAGACGTATCTCTTTGACTGCAATCAGGATCTTTATGGAAAACAGGCAGAGGTGATGCTCTATCATTTCCAGCGCCCGGAGAAAAAATTCGAATCGCTGGAGGCACTGCGCAGACAGCTGGCTTTGGACGAGCAGCATGGAAGAAAATATTTTGAAACATTAGAGGCATAAAAGGTCAGCAGACAATAAAAACTGTGGGGCATAGACATTCCGGTTTCGGAAGCTATGCTCCTTTTTGCTGCTTTTTTCTCCGTTAAAGGAACTTTTTTAGGTAAGTTTATTTTTAAGAGTAAAATATCCTCATCTTAAGAAATATATAATATCATTAAAGGCCTGTATGTGGTAAAATGGAGTAGAATTTAGAGTACAAGTCGAAACTTGTATCAGACTTTGGGAGGGCGTAGTATGAATAAAAAAAAGGTGGCTCTGTTAGGTGGTCTGGCAGCAGCAATATTACTGATTGGAGGAGCCGGATGGTATTTTTTTGGAAGAGACAAGTCCGGAAAAGATGAAAATGTTGTGTATGTCAGCAGCGTTGAAAAACTGATGAGTCTTGGAAGCGGAAGCGGTTTGAGCAATCGTTTTTCCGGTGTTGTGGAAGCACAGGATACCTGGTCTGTTCAGCAGAATTCTGAGAAAACAGTAAAAGATGTTTTAGTGGAAGTGGGACAGGAGGTTCGTGTAGGAGAGCCGCTGTTCAACTATGATACCGATAAGTATCGGACAGATCTGGAGCAGTCACAGCTGGATCTGGAGCGATTAAATAACGAATATTCCAGTATGAATGAAACGATAACTCAGCTGCAAAAGGATCTGAAAGCCGCTGCGGCGGATGCAAAGAATGACATACGTCTGCAGATTCAGGAAGCCCAGCTGCAGTACAAGCAGAAGGAATATGAGATGAAGAGTAAGCAGGTCGAGATTGACAAGCTGAATAAAAATATCAGTGAGGCTACTGTTTACAGTGAGATTGATGGTGTGGTAAAAAGTATTAACAATGGCACCAATCCGGATATGAATTCCACAGATACCTCTTTTATGACCATTCTTGCCACGGGAGATTTTCGGATCAAGGGAAAAATCAATGAGATGAATATGGCAAGTCTTACCGAGGGAGCAGCTGTGATTGTACATTCCCGTACAGACAGTACAAAGACCTGGAAGGGTACCGTCAGCAAGATTGATCGTGAGAATGCATCCTCAAGTAACAATACTATGGGTTATTCCGGTATGGGTGGTTCAGACAACTCAACCAACAGCAGTTCCTATCCTTTCTATGTGACACTGGAGAGCAGTCAGGATCTGATGCTGGGACAGCATGTCTACGTGGAGCAGGATTATGGACAGGAAGAATCCGTCAAGAAGGTGGGTGTCTGGCTGCAGTCCTACTTTATCAACGACCTGGACAGTGAGCCTTATGTATGGGCAGATAATGGATCTGGAAAGCTGGAAAAACGGAAGGTTACACTTGGCCAGCAGGATGAAGCCATGGATATGTATGAAATCGCTGACGGACTGAAAAAAGAAGACAGCATTACTTTCCCGGAGGAAGGTTTGACGGAAGGTATGACAACTGAGGTCAGTTCGGAAGGCATGATGGGACAGAGTAATCCTCCGGTCAACAAGGATGAAACCATGGGAGAAGGAGAACCTATGGGAGAAGGAGACTCCATGGGAGAAGGAGAACCTATGGGAGAAAGTGAGCCCATGACCGATGAACCTGCTGATGGTGCCGGTACCTCCGACATACAGACAGGAGATGCAGCTGTCAGCGGGGAGGGGGCATAACATGATTCTCGAACTAAAAGATATCTGTAAAGATTATATACAGGGAAAGATGATTGTTCCGGTGCTTAAGGATGTCATGTTCTCTATGAATGAGGGAGAATATGTTGCGATTATGGGTCCTTCTGGCTCCGGCAAGACAACCCTGATGAATATAGTAGGCTGTCTGGATAAGCTGACCAGCGGAAGCTTTTTCCTGGATGGTCAGGATATGAGTAAATGTACCGACAATCAGATGTCTGATATTCGTCTGCAGAAGATCGGTTTTGTATTCCAGAACTTTCAGCTGATGCCAAAAGAATCGGCACTGGAAAATGTTGCACTGCCGCTGACCTATGCCGGCATCCCTAAAAAAGAACGAAAAGAACGGGCCATGGAGGCTTTGAGCAGAGTAGGGCTGGCAGATCGTGTGAATTTTAAGCCTACACAGCTTTCCGGAGGACAAAAGCAGAGAGTGGCCATCGCCAGGGCAATCGTTAATCGCCCAAAGATTCTGCTGGCAGATGAACCCACCGGAGCGCTGGATTCCAAGTCGGGAGAGCAGGTTATGGAATTATTCCAAAGCCTGAATGATGAAGGAGTCAGCATACTGATGATCACGCATGCACCGGATATTGCGGAATATGCGCAGCGTGTTGTTGAGATTCGTGACGGTATATTAAAAGAACGGGAAGCACAGACAGACAGATAGGAGGGGCGGCATGTTAAATAAAAAGAAAATAATTACGATAGTCGTATCAGTGGCCGCTGTATGTGCACTTGGCAGCGGTGTTGTATATGCAGTAAAGGCATCGCAGGATTCCACTGTGGCTGTTGTGCCGGTAAGCGAACTGAATTCAGGAGGCTTTTTTAACGGAAGTACATCCATGGACGGTGTTGTTACTTCCGATGTGCAGCAAAGTGTAAAGCTGTCTGATTCCCAGACAGTAGACCAGGTATTCGTAAAAGAGGGAGATACAGTAAAACCAGGCGATGTTCTGATGACCTACGATATGACCCTTACGAATCTGAATCTTGATATGCAGGATCTGGCGCTTCAGGAGCAGCAGTTAAAGCTTCAAAGAGCTCAGGCAGATCTGAAAACCTTAAAGAATACAAAGCCCTCTGCAAGTACTACCCCAGGAGGTCAGGATGATCCTTCTGATCCTGGTTTCCCCGATTTTCCAGATGATCCAGGAGATCCAGGAGAACCGGTAGAACCCATAGAACCCATAGAACCGACCCCGACGGAAGAACCTGTCAATCCGATTATCTATAATGGAACGGATAATCAACTGAGCGGGGCAATCCTGCAAAAGGGAAAAATTACCGGAAACTTTAAAGGAACCGGAACGATAGAAGATCCCTACGTATTCTTATGCGAGCCAGATACTATAATTCTGGCATCCTTTAAAAATGTTATGATGGGTTATGAGTATAAAGAAGACGGAACGCTGGGAGAAAAAACATCACCGGGATATTGTTATCGTCTTGAGATTCACGAAGATAACCTGTATTCCAATCCACTTGTGAAGGTTTGGAGTGAAAATGCAGCCAAGATTACAACGCCGCTTTTTTATCCGGAGGGCTGGAGTGCAATTTTTGATCTGGAGCATAAAGAACCGGTGACTCCAACGCCAACGCCAACAGGGACTCCGACGCCAACAGGGATTCCAACGCCAACAGGGATTCCAACGCCAACAGGAACCCCGGCGCCAACAGTGACCCCAACGACGACTCCAACAACCACGCCAACGATGACCCCGACGGTAACTCCGGAGCCGACCACGACAGCCGGTCCTTCTGATTCGCCGTCACCAACCATAAGCGGAAGCAATACCGCTTCTGTGGGAACGGCAGATCCCACCAAGGTTCGCTCCTTGACCATGGCGGGAACCGGAAAGTTTATCTTTACGGATAGCTCTGCATCCAATAAGGACAAAAAAGACGGAAGCACTACAGGGAACACCACCGGAAAGCTTTATTCCGGTCTTGGCTCCGATGTGACAAGCTATACAAAAGAAGAGCTTGCTAAGGCAATCAAAGATAAAGAAAAAGAGATTCGCAGTATGCAGCTGGACATCAAGGAAGCCCAGTTGAAATTAAAAAATGCCAGAAAAGCAGTCAATGACGGTCAGGTAGTGTCCAAGATCAACGGCATTGTAAAAAAGGTGGGAAATCCAGCCAATCCGCCTAAGGATGGTTCTGATTTCCTTACCGTGGCAAGCACCGATGGCATGTATGTAAAGGGAACCGTAAGCGAGATGCAGCTGGATCTCTTGAAAGAGGGCACAGTACTTACAATACAGTCTTACCAGAGCGGTACTACGTGTGAGGCCACAGTAAAAGAGATATCCACATATCCTGTTGATAATTATACCGATTACAATAATGCGAATTCTTCCGGTTACTCCTTTATTGCTTATATTGCGGAGGGAGGAACGGAGCTTACGAACAATGAGCAGGTTCAGATTTCATTTGTCGTAGATGCGTCTGATATGATGAACAGTGATACCATCTCGATATCAAAGGCATTTTTCCTGGAAGATAAGGGAAAGAAGTATGTCTATATCCGGGACGAGAACAATAAGCTGAAAAAGCAGATCATCACCACCGGACAGATTTTGTGGGGCGATGTATATGAGATTAGCAGTGGCCTGACAGCTTCGGACTGGATCGCATTTCCCTATGGAAAGCAGATCAAAGAGGGAGCCGCCACAAAGGAAAGTACACTTTCACAGCTTTACGGCTATTAATATTCAATCAGACAGGGGGAAATGAAATGTTAGAGAATGTCAGACTATCCTTTCAGGGAATCTGGTCTCATAAGATGCGGTCCTTTCTGACGATGCTGGGAGTCATCATTGGAATTGCTGCAATTATAGCAATTGTATCGACAATAAAGGGAACCAATGAGCAGATTAAGCAGAATCTGATTGGAGCAGGCAATAACAATGTGTCAGTAACGCTGAAACAAGGTGACGGTGATTACTGGATGGACGGTGGTCTTCCGGCAGGAGTGGCACAGTTTACAGAGGAGCAGAAGCAGAGAATCCGTGATCTGAACACGATATCGAATGTATCCTTTTACAACAGCAGAGCATATGTAGACGGAATCACCTATGGCAACAACAAGCTCAGCGGAGGAAAGGTCTATGGCGTGGACAATGCCTACCTTTCCACCTGCGGGTATGTAGTCAGTGCAGGACGGGGGTTCCTGGATGATGATTTTGGAAAATACAGAAAGGTTGCAGTGCTGGATCGGGTTGCTTCAGAGGCCCTGTTCCAGGGAAAGAATGCACT
Source organism: Lachnospiraceae bacterium (assembly GCA_028692395.1). Lineage (GTDB taxonomy): Bacteria > Bacillota > Clostridia > Lachnospirales > Lachnospiraceae > Novisyntrophococcus. Next base: position 19,652 of record JAQUXP010000017.1, on the reverse strand, counting down.
GGGAAGTACCATCGAGATCAGCGGAGAACCATTTACCGTGGTGGGACTGATTGAAAAGGCGGATTCCTTCCAGCCGGTGATCAACTCGCTGCAGGATTACCAGACCTATCACCAGGAAGAGTACGGAAGTGTTCTGATACCGGACACTACCTGGCCTGTTGTATATAACTTCGATGAACCGCAAAATGCCACCGTCAGTGCAAAAAGCACTGAGGATATGAGCGATGCGGGAAAACAGGCAGCAGAGATTATGAACGAAGCAATCACGGATTCCGGTTCTGATATGAAGTATCAGGCAGAGGATCTGTTGAAAAAAGCGCAGGATCTGCAGGCTTTAAGTTCCAGTACGAACAGTCTGTTACTATGGGTTGCAAGCATCTCTCTTCTGGTAGGGGGAATTGGCGTTATGAACATCATGCTGGTGTCTGTGACGGAGCGTACCAGTGAGATTGGCTTAAAGAAAGCAATCGGAGCAAGGAAGAATAAGATCCTGGCACAGTTTTTAACAGAGGCAGCGGTTCTGACCAGCATTGGAGGTGTTATCGGCGTCATAACCGGCATCATACTGGCCAAGGTAATCTCCAAGGTTTCTGGAACACTGGTTGCGATCTCAGTTCCTGCGATTATCGCATCAGTAGTATTCTCCATCGTAATCGGAATTATATTTGGTATGCTGCCTTCTATTAAGGCCGCAAACCTGAATCCGATTGATGCACTGAGACATGAATAACGACAAAAAAATGAGGATGAGACTGTTGGTAAAAAGCAGTCTCATCCTCACTTTAAAGTAATTACCGGTTGTTTTTTCCGATTGTTTCTATTATACTAGAGCAGGGTACAAAAGCAATTATTTATCTGGCAGAGCCGTACAGATACTGCACAGAGGGTAAGCCAATGATTCAGGAGAGGGATTTTTATGAATATTTTATTTTTTATTACGCCCAAAAGGGAGGTAGCGTATATCAGTGATGATTTTTCACTGCGACAGACCATAGAAAAGATGGAGTTCCACAAGTATACAGCAATGCCGATGTTAAATGAAAAGGGTATGTATATTGGGACAATCACAGAGGGTGATCTGCTGCGCTGCATAAAGAACCGTTATGATTTGAATCTGCATAATGCAGAGGATATTCCCATCAAAGCGGTACAGAGACGCTGGCATAATGATGCCGTTAACATCAATTGTAATATTGAGGATCTTGTCACGGTGTCCATGCGCCAGAACTTTGTTCCGGTTGTGGATGATGAAGGTACTTTTATCGGTATTATCAGGCGGCGTGATATTATTCAGTACTGCTATGAAAAATCAGGATTAAAAGAACTGGAACGGCAGAAAAATCTGGAAATGTAGATAACATGTAACTGGTCAGGCACTGAACAGTTACGACAACATAGTAATCAGATGAGGTGGAAGAATGAAGAAAATAATTGAGATTATTTCAGCAGAGGTACAGCAGGCATTTGCAGATGCAGGCTATGAGGCAGAGTATGGCAGAGTTACCGTGTCAAACCGCCCGGATCTCTGCGAATATCAGTGTAATGGTGCTATGGCAGCAGCGAAAGCATATAAGAAAGCTCCAATTATGATTGCCAATGATGTGACAGAAAAACTTGCGAATGCCAGAGCAATCGGAGAAGTAAATGCAGTTGCGCCAGGCTTTATCAATATGAAAATCAGTGCAGAATATCTGAGTGAATATCTTGCTCAGGTAAAAGAAGACGAGAATCTTTCTATTGAAAAGGCAAAAGAGCCCAAGACTATTATGATCGATTACGGCGGACCTAACGTTGCAAAGCCTCTGCATGTAGGACATCTGCGTTCTGCCATCATTGGAGAGAGTATTAAGCGTATCGGACGTGCCATGGGGCATAAGATGATAGGAGATGTGCATCTGGGAGACTGGGGTCTGCAGATGGGGCTGATTATCACAGAACTGAAGGAGCGCCAGCCGGAGCTGGTTTATTTTGATGAGAGTTATACAGGGGAATACCCAAAGGAAGCTCCATTTACCATCAGTGAGCTGGAAGAGATCTATCCGGAGGCCAGTGCAAAATCCAAGGAAGATGAGGCTTACAAGGAACGGGCTATGGAGGCAACCTTCCAGCTGCAGCAGGGACAGGCAGGCTACATGGCACTGTGGAACCATATTATGAATGTTTCCGTCACGGATTTGAAGCAGAATTATGCAAAGCTGAATGTGGAGTTTGATCTCTGGAAGAAGGAATCAGACGCACAGCCTTATATTCCGGAGATGGTAGAGTACTTAAAAGAGCACGGATATGCCCATCTGGATCAGGGAGCCCTTGTGGTGGATGTGAAGGAAGAGACAGATACCAAGGAGATTCCACCCTGTATGATTCTGAAGTCAGACGGAGCGTCGCTGTATAATACCACGGATCTTGCCACGATTATGGAGCGTATGAAACTGTTCCATCCGGATGAGATTCTGTATGTGGTGGATAAACGTCAGGAGCTTCACTTTATCCAGGTATTCCGCTGCGCAAGAAAGGCAAAGCTTGTGGAGGAAGGTACCAAGCTGCAGTTTCTGGGATTTGGCACCATGAATGGAAAAGACGGAAAGCCTTTCAAGACCCGGGAGGGTGGCGTGATGCGTCTGGAAAATCTGATCCATGACATTGATGAAGAGATGTATCGTAAAATCGTGGAAAACCGCAGTGTGAAAGAGAAGGAAGCACATACTACAGCGGAGATTGTTGGACTTTCCGCAATCAAATATGGAGATCTGTCCAATCAGGCTTCCAAGGATTATGTGTTTGATATTGACCGCTTTACCTCCTTTGAAGGAGACACAGGTCCATATATTCTGTACACGATTGTTCGTATCAAATCAATTCTCAGCCGTTACAGAGAAGAAGGAAAAGATGTGAGTGCCTGCAGACTGCTTCCGGCAGCCAGTGCCAGCGAAAAAGCACTGATGATAGAGGCTGCCAAGTTTAACGGCGTGGTGGAAAATGCCTTCGAGGAAAAAGCACCACATAAGATCTGTTCCTATATCTATGATTTTGCCAATGCATTTAACCGTTTTTACCATGAGACAAAGATTCTGGGTGAGGAAAATGAAGCACAGAAGGCTTCCTGGATCGCTCTGCTGGATCTTGTTCGTGAGCTTCTGGAGGCCTGCATCGACATGCTGGGATTCTCTGCACCGGAACGGATGTAAGCACTGAAAAAGTAAATGAAAAGTGTAGCTGTTCAGTACCTGATTAGTTACATAAAAGTTTCTAAAAGAGTTCCGCCTCTGCTCTTGCATGCGGAACTCTTTTATGCTATCATAGATGCATGATTTCTATTTCCCGGAAGCATTCGCTTCAAGAAATCTGTAGTATCAGGGGCTTATCGCCCGGCTATTACCATTGTAAAATTTAAAATTATTGTCAGAGATTAGTTGTGATGCAAGGAGGTGGTTTTCATTGTCGAATGTGGAAACCTGATAGGAGAAAAGTACTATCTTGTGGATAAGATCGGTCAGGGAGGTTTTGGAACAGTTTATCTTGCAGTAGATGTAAGTATTGGAAAAAAATGGGCGGTAAAATACCTGCCAGGGGAAAAATCCGAGTACCTTCGAGAGGCTTCCATGCTGAAAGAACTGCACTATCCTGCGATTCCGGCTGTGGTAGATTTAGTGACGATGGAAGACGGATGCTGTCTGGTGATGGAGTATCTTCAGGGAGAGACACTGGGAGAACTGCTTCGGCGGGGCTATCATTTTACAGAGTCAGAGGTTTTGGAGATCGGAATTGTGCTGGCAGGTACCATGGAGTATCTGCACAGCCGTTCACCTGCTGTCCTTTACCGGGACCTGAAGCCGGACAACATTATGATGCTGACAGACGGACAGATCAGATTGATTGATTTTGGTATCGCCTCTTACCAGTATGAACAGGAACGGGGAAGAGAAAGCTTTGCCGGAACGGAAGGGTATGCAGCACCGGAGCAGCACGGAGGAGTATGTGACGAAAGAACAGACATCTTTGGAGTGGGAATTACTCTTTTGACACTGTTGGGGCATAAAAAGTATGGAAGAATAGGAAGAGTCTGCAGAAAATGCTGCAGGTCGGACAGGAAATACCGTTTTCAACAGGCCAGGAGACTAAAAGAAGAGCTGGAGAAAATTCTGGAGGAAAGGAAACAGGGAAACCGCTATAAGAAGAATATAGCGGTTGTGTTTGGGATACTGATACTTGCGGGTATTACAGGAGCACTGACAGAAGCCGCTCATGAGATGCAGTATCATACGCTGCTGTCACAGGCGCAAAACCAGATGGAACAGATCAGCCCAGAGGTCCATTCGGCGGAGGGAAAAATATCAAAGCTGATGGAGCTTTGTGAACAGGCGATTCACCTTCGCCCAGACCGGGAAGAGGGATATCTGCAGCTTTTAGAGGCAGGTGTTAAAGAGGAACAGACCCAGGCAGCAATTGAGTGCGTGGAGAGGCTTCGCACACTGTATAAAGAAGAGACAGCACAACACACAAAGACAGCCGGAAGAATTGCCTATCTTTATTTTGGTGGAAATGCGGAGGATCCCTTCTTTTACACCGATTATGAACAGGCTGCCTTCTGGTTTGAAAAAGCGGATTTACCCCAGGATCAGGAGATACAGATGCGTCAGCTCTCTGAGACATTATGTAAGTTTTCAGACGAGATTGACTGGAGGAAAATGGCCAAAAAGCTCGATGAGATGGAACAGCGGAGTCAGAGGAGCAGTCGCCTGTGGGAGGAAACGTATCCGGGACTGATTGCCTGTGCTGAGATCTGGGTTACGGATGCCATGTATCTGGAGGAGTACTGTGAGCAGCCTTATCAAAAAGGAATCAAGATCTATGAAGAACTGCTTCGTCTTGTGGAAAATCAGGATCCGATTCTGCACAGGGAGGAAAAAAGAGAATTACTGGAACGATTATCTGCTGCGTATACCCTGGATGGAATGCTGGGAAAGGAGGCAGCAGGGCAGAAAGAATCTCTGGAGAAGGCCATCGTATATGGAGATCGCCTGTTGGACTCCCAGGTGCATGCCGGGATCAGGATGCGTGTGCTGCTTCGGATAGCGTCCTGCAGCCACCTGCTTTCCCGGGAAGAACAATGTGTAAATTACTATGAAAGGGCAGTGCGGGAGTTTCCGGAAGAACTGGAGGTATTCTGCACATATGCCGGATATCTGATGGAACAGGATCAGCTGGAGCGGGCGGCGCAGATTCTGAAGCGGGCAGAGATGGTGCCGGAGGCGCAGGAAAACCAGAACTATCAGATATTAAAAGAACGATTGGAGGGAACTGTATGAAATATAAAGTGATCTGTGTAATGCTTGGAGCTATGATTATGCTGCAGCCTTATGGAACCGCAGCGGGTCAGCTGACGGAGGAAGCGAAAAAGAGTCAGACGGAAATGGCTGCAGAAGCCATCCATATGGAAGAAATCACAGAAAAAGAAGGACAGGAAATCCCAGACGGAGGATCAGCAGCAGATGGATCCGAAACTGCACAGGGAGAGCCAGAAGCGGAGAAACCAGAGGGCATAAAGGAAGAAACACCAGCGGATGCATCAGAGGACGCAGACAATACGGAGGAAGAAGTGCCAGCGGATGAACCAGAGAACACAGAGGAAGAACTACCGGCGGATGAACCAGAGAACACAGAGGGAGAAGTACCGGCGGATGAACCAGAGAACACGGAGGAAGAAGTACCAGCGGATGAACCAGACAATACAGAGGAAGAACTACCGGAAGACGAATCAGAGAACACAGAGGGAGAACTACCGGCAGATATATCAGAGAACACAGAGAAAGAACTACCGGCAGACGAACCAGAGAATACAGAGCAGGAAACGCCGGCAGATATACCAGAGAACATAGAAGAAATGCCAGGCAATAATATAAAACCGGAGGAAGCAGAGAAAACGCAAAACGCTGCAGAAGATGTGGCGGAAGACGTTCAACTGGAAGAAATAGAACACAAAGAGGCAAGCATCATGGAGAAGCCTGAGGATATAAGTCCGGGAGAAAAAACACCAGCAGCTCAGATTCTGGAGCAGATTGCAAGGCCGCTGCTTGCAGTGACCAATCTGGTTCAGCTGTCTTCTAACAGACAGTCCATAACACCAGAGATTACAGTTACAGGAGAGCAGGTAAAAGCAGACAGTATCTCTGTAGTTCTGGAAAGCAGGAGCCGGGGAGTGCTGAAGGTTCCGGTAATAAAGGAACAGGGGGCGGATGGAAGTCTGCGCATCCGTATGCCAAAGCTGGAAGAGGATGATCAGTATATACTTCGGGTTCTGGACGAAAAGGGGGAGAAGAAAGAATCCAGGAACATTGTGTTTTCTGTAAATCACAGAGGCACTTCTTTCCACTATGACACGACAAAGGATCATACCAGACTGAAAGATTCATTTACTCCAGTAATCAAAATGGAGAATGTAGATACCACACAGGTACTGACCTGTATGGTAAATGGACGGGAGGCGGGGTATCACATCAGTGGCAATCAGATTCAGATTGACAGTGGAAGTCTCAGCACCGGAAAAAATCAGATTACGGTGGCGGTCCGGGATGCTGCAGGACATGTATCTGTTATGAAACCATGGGAATTTCGTCTGGAAAAGACGGAAAGCAAACCAAAGACAGAGAGAGTTAAGGTTACCGTGAAATCTCTGCTAAAGGGCATTTTGGCATGGCTGCTTTACTAAAAATCCAGAATATGTTATACTTATAAAACTTGAAAAGTTTCGTAAGTGTGAGGGAGTCAAAATGTCAGACGTAATTATATTCGACCTGGATGGAACATTGACGGATTCCGGACCAGGTATCACGAAATGCGTGCAGTATGCACTAAACTATATGGGAAAGCCGGAGAAGGATCTTGATAAACTGAGAAGTTTTGTGGGACCGCCGCTGCATGAACAGTTTATGACATACTGTGGATTTACCAGTGAGGAAGCAGACACGGCGGTGGAGCAGTATCGGGAGCGGTATGCCACCCTCGGAATCTACGAAAATGAAGTGTATGACCGGATTCCAGAGGTTCTGCAGCTGTTGAAGGAGAAGGGGAAGGTACTGGCGGTAGCATCCTCTAAGCCTTTTGTTTTTGTGGAAGAGATCCTAAGCTACTTCAAACTGCGGGATTACTTTACTGTAGTAGTGGGTTCCGAACTGGATGGCAGGAGAACTGCCAAGGCAGAAGTGATTGAAGAAGCACTGCAGCAGCTGGGTTACGAAAAACAGCGAGAGCGTGTGCTGATGGTCGGAGATCGGCAATACGATGTGAAAGGTGCACAGGAGTGTGGAATACAGTGTGTTGGTGCAGCCTATGGCTATGGCGGAAGAGCAGAGCTTGAGGCAGCAGGAGCAGCGTATATTGCGGACACAGTGGAGGATCTTGGAATCCTTGCAGAAGCCGATGATGGAGGCGATGAAAAGGTTTCGAACTTCCAGGCAAAAAAAACCAGAAGAGAAAGACGACATAAAGCCAGAGAAGCTTCCGGTCAACCGGAAAAGAGTTTTCAGATCAATAAGGAGCCATTATCGCCGAAAGATATTGGCAGGATGCTTTGGGATATCTTTTCCCCGATTCTGTTTCACTACGTATGCCTGATTGGTGTGACCTTCTTAGGGATTTTTGTGACAGGGGCTATTATTCTACAGGGAAAAACAGACTATATGGAAGTGGTTGCTCAGCTTCCGTGGCTGTCCAGTGTGTTTACCGGAATTGCCTCCCTGATTATCATCTATTTCCTTGGAAGAGTTTACCAAAGAGAAAAGGTGCGGCTGTCTATCCAGACGAAACAGTGGAACTGGAAGATCGCAGCTGCCTGTGTGGCATCGGCGATTGGTATGGGACAACTTTTGAACAAAGCAATCTCGCTCAGCGGTCTGCGTCAGATCTTTGGGGGCTATAAAGAGATATCAGAGAATACTTTTGAAAATCAGAATCTGATTCTGCTGGTTATCTGCATCGGTATTCTGAGCTCTATGGCAGAGGAGATTGTTTTCCGGGGTCTTGTCTATACCAGAACAAGGGTTTATCTGGGAGTTGGATGGGCTGTTGGCTTATCGGCAGCGGCATTCGGTGTGTATCATGGGAATATGATTCAGTTCCTCTATGCGCTTCTGATGGGAATTTTATTTGCACTGATTTACGAAAAGACAGGGAATCTGCTTTCCACGATTCTGGCACATATGGCAGCTAACATCTGGGGAATCTTCAGTGATATCATCTTTGATTACGCAGTAAGAAAAACCAGCTATGGAGAAATTATCATATTGGTGCTGATGGGAATCCTGGCACTGGGAGGAATCTGGTATCTGTTTATCAAAAAAGAAAAACAGGTAACGGAAACCCCGGAGGAATCTAAGCAGGAAACCGCTTCGGAATCAGAGGAAACTTCTGAGCCAGAAGAAAAAACAGAAAATGAAGCCAACAAACCTTCATAGACTCTTACAATGTATAAAATATGAAAAAAACAGGTTATAACACAGAAAAAGTGCTTGTAGAAGCACTTTTTCTGTGTTATAATTTTACAGTCGCAAAAAAATCACGTATGTGGATTCCGAGGATGGTGCCGATTAAGACGATTCGGTTCTTAGGACATAAAACATACGGAAGAAAACAACCAAAAGGAGAAAAGACAATGAGTGTTATTTCAATGAAGCAGTTACTGGAAGCAGGTGTTCATTTCGGACATCAGACAAGAAGATGGAACCCTAAGATGGCTACTTATATCTACACAGAGCGTAATGGTATCTATATCATCGACCTTCAGAAATCTGTTGGAATGGTAGACGATGCTTACAAAGCTGTAGCAGATATCGCAGCAGACGGTGGTACAATTCTTTTCGTAGGAACAAAAAAACAGGCTCAGGATGCTATTGCAATCGAAGCAGAGCGTTGTGGAATGTTCTATGTTAACGAGAGATGGCTTGGCGGTATGCTGACAAACTTCAAGACAATCCAGAGCAGAATTGCAAGACTGAAAGCAATCGAGACCATGGAGCAGGACGGAACATTTGACGTTCTTCCTAAGAAAGAAGTAATTGAATTAAGAAAAGAGCTTACAAAGCTGCAGAAGAATCTGGGTGGAATCAAAGACATGAAGAAGATCCCGGATGCAATCTTCATCGTAGATCCTAAGAAAGAAAGAATCTGCGTACAGGAAGCTCATACATTAGGAATTCCGCTTATCGGAATCTGTGATACAAACTGTGATCCGGAAGAGCTTGATTATGTAATCCCGGGTAATGACGATGCAATCCGTGCAGTAAAACTGATCGTTTCCAAGATGGCAGACGCTGTTATCGAGGCTAGACAGGGCGAGACAGCAGATGACGAAGTATTCGCAGAGGCTGAAGAAGCAGCTGTAGAAGAATAAGACGAATCTTTAACAAATACGGAGGAATATTGACATGGCTATTACAGCAGGTATGGTAAAAGAATTAAGAGAAATGACCGGAGCCGGAATGATGGACTGTAAGAAAGCTCTTACAGCTACAGAAGGTGATATGGATAAAGCAGTAGAATTCCTGAGAGAAAAAGGACTTGCTACCGCACAGAAAAAAGCCGGAAGAATTGCAGCTGAAGGTATCGTAATGGTAAAAGTTGCAGAAGACGGAAAGAAAGCAGTAGCAGTTGAAGTAAATGCTGAGACAGACTTCGTTGCTAAGAATGAAAAATTCCAGACTTACGTATCACAGGTAGCAGATCAGGCTATGGATACGACAGCAGCAGATATCGATGCTTTCCTTGCAGAGTCATGGAAGCTTAATACAGATGAAACTGTAGCAGAAGAGCTTGCACATCAGATCGCTACAATCGGCGAGAACATGAATATTCGTCGTTTTGCTCAGGTTGCAGAGGATGCTGGTTTTGTAGCTTCTTACACACATATGGGTGGAAAAATCGGAGTTCTTGTAGACGTTGTAACAGACGTTGTAAATGACGAGATCAAAGAGATGGCTAAGAACCTTGCTATGCAGGCAGCAGCTCTTAATCCAAAATACACAAACAGAAGTGAGATCGCAGAAGATTTCATCGCACATGAGAAAGAGATTCTTTTAGCTCAGATTATGAACGATCCGAAGGAATCTTCCAAGCCACAGAAAGTTATCGATGGCATGATCAACGGACGTATCAACAAGGAAATGAAAGAAATCTGTCTGCTCGACCAGGTTTATGTAAAGGCAGAAGATGGAAAACAGAGCGTTTCCAAGTATGTGGAAGAAGTAGCAAAAGCTAACGGCGCCAACATCACAATCAAAGGTTTTGTTCGTTACGAGACCGGCGAAGGACTTGAGAAAAAGCAGGAAGATTTCGCTGCAGAAGTTGCTGCACAGATGGGCAACTAAGCAAAGTTTTCTAATATAATTTTATAATGTTTTACAAGGCTCCAGAAGCCTTATAAACACTGAGTTTTCAAGTGGTTATAAGGATTTTGGAGCCTTTTTCTATTCCAAAGGTAAAACAGCGGAAATATCGCTGAAAACCGTCTAAAACCGTTAAAAATCACTTCAAGTTGAGTATTACTCAGTTCGTCAGTTGAGTAAAATGAGTATTCACAATCTTCAGCGAAGTTTACTCAATTTATCGCAGTTTCTTAAAATTACCCATATTCAAATAATAAATTTTATAGGAGGTCATGATATGACGAACACAGCGATAAGTGCAAAAAACAAAAAAACTACTCACACAATTACTTTCAAAAACAAGGAACACGAAAAGTTCTACTATGAATATCTGCAACTATGCAAATATCAGGATGTATATAACAAAGCATTGGTATATTGTCTCGGAATCAGCGAAGATACAAGAAGAAATGTAAAAAGAATTTATGATTTCAAGACGGGGTACGTAAAGACAGAGTGTCTGTACGAAGGATGGCAGACAAGTGGTAGTATGAAAATTGTTCGTATGGCATTTAATCTTTACTGTAATGGAACACCAAGTGTGGAGGACAGTGAGGATACAGATGAGCAGTTGCAGGAATGCCGGAGATATTCAGTGGAGGATTTATTCTGCTGTGGCTATGCCAGATTCTTTTGGGAGGCGATTAAAATCCGGTATCCGGAGTATTGCTATTATGTAGATTGGGAGGATATGTATGCTGAAAATTAGGCTTCAAGGGACAACCAATGATATTAAATGGTTCAAAAAGATTTTGGAAAGAGATAAAAGAATCCATGTATTGCAGGTTTCCGAGCCTTATGCCAATAAAGGAACAAATAAGTATTTTCGTGTATATGCAGATGTAGAAAAAGACAAAAAGTAGAATTGGAGGATGAAAGTTATGTGTAGAGTAATCGCAATAGCAAATCAAAAAGGTGGGTGTGCCAAAACCAGTACGTCAATTAACTTAGGTATTGGTTTGGTTAGATTAGGAAAAAGAGTGTTACTTGTAGACAACGATCCCCAGGGGCATTTGACCTTGGGGTTGGGATTCCCGAAGAATCTGAGAGTCACTTTAAAGAATATGATGGAAAACATCATTATGGGTGTGGAATTTGACCCGAAGGAAGCCATTTTAAACCATAAAGAGGGCGTTGACCTTGTTCCCTCAAATAAGTTACTTACAGGCATGGATATGTCTTTAATTACGGTTGAGGACAGGGAAAAAGTCTTGAAAGAATATCTGGAACTGCTGGAAGATGACTATGATTATATAATCATTGATTGTATGCCATCCTTGGGTATGTTGACAGTGAATGCCATGACTGCAGCGGATAGCGTTCTGATTCCTGTTCCACCACAGTATTATGCAGCGGATGGATTGGTGGAACTTCTGAAAGTAGTGAAGAACACGAAGAAACGCTACAATCCGGAAATAGAGATTGAAGGAATCTTGTTTACTATGGATGCCAGCAGGTACAATAATGCGAAAAGGAATAAAAAGGCAGTTATAGACGCCTATGGTGCTGAATTAAGAATATTTGAGGATACAATACCACGTTCAGAAGCGATTGCTGAGACAGCATCGGAAGGTATCAGTATCTTTGCCTATGACAAGAAAAGCAAGGGTGCTGACAGTTATGAAAAGCTGGCATTGGAGGTGTTGAATCATGGCAAGAAGGGCAAATAAAGAGATTCAGCTTACCTCTTATGAGGATATCTTAGGTGTAGAGGATAGTAATCTGGATCGGGTGATTGAAGCATCGCTTTTAGATTTGTACCAATTTAAGAATCATCCATTTCATGTAAGAGATGATGAGGAAATGCTTGACCTTGCGGACAGCATTGGCGAGCATGGTGTATTGAATCCAGCTATCGTAAGACCACGAGCAAATGGGGGATATGAACTGATTGCAGGGCATCGGAGAAAACGAGCCAGTGAAATTAAACATTTGACTACCATGCCTGTGATTGTTCGTGATTACACAGATGATGAAGCGGTCATTGTCATGGTGGATTCCAACATTCAGAGAGAAAATATTCTTCCAAGCGAAAAAGCATTTGCTTATAAGATGAAACTGGACGCTATTCGTCATCAGGGTGTGAAAAATGATAATGCAGATGAAGCGGCTGCTCTGGTGGGAAAAGAAGCTGGTGACAGTGCCAGAAAAGTACAAAGATACATCCGTCTGACAGCGTTATTACCAGAACTTCTGGAACTTGTAGATTCCGGTAAGATTAAGGTATCTCCGGCAGTTACGCTTTCTTTCCTGACAGCACAGGAGCAGGAATGGGTATTAGCATGTATTACAGAGCAGGGGACAAGTGTGAATGGAAATGTGGCTGATAGGTTGAAGCAGCATAGCGAGGAAGGCAAGCTGAATGAACTGGCAGTTGAATTGATTCTCTGCGAGAAAAAGAAAGCGCCTGTGAAAGTAATCCTACCAGAGAAGAGAATCCGCAGTTATTTTTCAGAGGATTATTCAAAGGAACAGATAGAGGAAGTAATTTATACACTGCTGGAGCAGTGGAAAGAGAAAGAAGGAGAGGAGGGATGATATGCAGACCATACAATTTGACTATTTTCGTGGCATGGAAGCAGAACAGTATAACTTTTACCGAGTGCCAAAAATCTTGTTTACTGGTGACTGCTTTAAGTCCCTCTCTTGTGAAGCAAAGGTTTTATACGGTCTGATGTTAGACCGTATGAGCCTTAGCATCAAGAACCGCTGGTTTGACGAGGAAGACAGACCTTATATTTATTTTACAGTAGATGAGATTATGGATCTTATGAACTGCAAGAGCCAGAAAGCAACAAAACTGATAAAGGAACTGGACGGCAAAGATGGGATAGGTTTGATTGAAAAAAAGCGGCTAGGGCTTGGTAAACCGAATGTAATCTATGTGAAAAACTTTATGGTAAAGGAAGTTTCAGACGTAGAAATGGAAGAAAAAGAGCCGGAAAAGCCTGTAGATACACAGAGTTTTGAAAATCAAAAATCAAGAGTTTCGGAAATCGAAAATCAGGAGCTTGCAGAATCAAAAATCCAGAATTTTGAAAATCAAAAATTAGGAGTTTCGGAAATCAAAAATCAAGAATTTCCAGAATCAAAAATCCAGAATTTTGAAAATCAAAAATCAGGAGTTTTGAAAATCGAAAGTCAAGAATTTCGAAAATCAAAAGGTAATAATACTGATATTAACAAGACTGAATTAAGTGATACTGAGAACAGTGAAACTGATAATAGTGATACAGAAATGAGTGAGACTAATCCTATCATATCCAATCTAATCTCATCCAATCCTATCAGTCAGGATAAAGAAATAAAAAGAGATGTGATGGATGAGATGGATGCCTATCGGGATATTATCCATGAAAACATTGAATATAACTGCTTTGCGGATGACAGATTTCATAAACGTGACACAGTAGACGAACTGGTGGAACTTATGCTTGATGTGATGATGATGCCGGATCAGGGGGTGCTACGCATTGCAGGGGTAGACAAGCCAGTGCCTATCGTCAAGAATCGGTTCCTGAAGTTGAATTATATGCATATCGAGTATGTACTTGGCTGTTTGGAAAGAAATACCAAGAAGGTAGGGAACATCAAGCAATATCTGCTGACTACTCTTTATAATGCACCGCTTACGATAGACAATTACTATCAGGCAGAAGTTAATCATGACATGTACGGAGGTGGAGGTTTATGACAATCAAAGAGTTTTTGAAAAAAGTAATCTTGCCAGTAGCTACAGCATGGATTCTAATTTCCATTCTTGCTCCAGTATGTATGGAACAAGGTGTATGCGACTGGAGAAAACTATTGCTATTTGCTGGAATTCCATTTGGCATACATAAAATGTTCTTCCTGCTTGTTCCGAGTGGTTTCGATATTGGCGGCTCCATGGGTGTGGTAGTGTTCAATCTGCTGATTGGTGGTGTAATTGGGAGCGTGATATTGATATGGCGATTGTTTATGGCAGGCATTTATCTGGCGATTGGAGTCGGTTCTGGTATTATATGGATTGGTCGAAGAATAAGCATAAAAGCAGTTAAGGAGGGCGGAAGATGAATCGAAGTGAAATGGAAAAAATATTCTATGACGGCATTGCACCTGGAGAGATGTGCAATCCTAAGAAAAAAGATTATAGGGAGACATTGAAATTGTTCAATGTTTTGGAACAGGAATTTCGGGCATTGCTTACACCGGAGCAGATTCAAATGCTGGATGATTTTAAAGAATACCGAGGGAAAATGGCAACATTTGAAAATGAAGAACATTTTGTGCATGGTATGGCACTTGGAATCAGAATGACATCAGAAGCATTTGTAATGGGACGGTGTGAAGATGATATATAAACGACCTTCCGACAATTTGTCGGGAAGTTAGAAAGCAGAATATGGTCAGAGACAGATCTGACACACAAAGAGCAACCGGGAGACTGGCTGCTCTTTTTAGCAGGAGGCGTTTATGACGGTAGGAGATAAAATCAGATACTTTCGCCAGATGCAGGATATGTCCTTGGAACAACTGGCAGAGAGGACAGGGATTCATCCGGAAACCATAAAAAAATACGAATTAGGATACCGCAATCCGAAGGTGGAGCAGTTAAAGAAAATTGCTGGGGGATTAAAGGTCAGTGTGATTGAGTTTCTGGATATCGAAATCAAGACAGAAATGGATTTGATAGCAGTGTTAAAGAAAGTCAGTCCGTTTTTCAAATGGGAAAGGATGGTAGAGATTTTGGGAGAGGAGATTGGAAAGTGAATGTAATAGGTATCGCTTTGGCAAGTTGTTTCATAGGAATATTTGTTTATTCCATGGCAGTCACCGGAAAGGTGGCAGATCAACGGTTACAATTGATTACAGAAAATAGTTTAGGGGCAAATACCCCGGCGTTATTGGAGGACAAAATGGAATCACAACGAGAGATTGTAAGAAAAATTGAACAGGAAATCAAAAAGGGCAGTTCCCCACTTCATTTTGAACAGATGGGGTTTGGAAAAGATACTTATCATTTGGTGGAGAGTCATGCAAAATTAGATCAGCTTCTGGATTACTTTTTCCGCAATGGTGAATATGCGGCATTAGCAGATCGTCAGGTAAAGAGTAATGTCTATATGGATGGTGCCAAGAAAAAACCGGTATTTCGGAGCGCAAAGAGTGAATTGGATAGAAGAAATATGGAAATTTCGGCAAAGCGTTGGATTAAGAAAAAACATCCGACTTTTGATGGAGATGTGTATGTAGAGAATGTCCGCTGTTTCCTTGCATTTCCAAAGGAAGAGATAGAAAAGCGTAAGTGCGTTATGGACGGAGAAGAGACAACAGCTATGATATTCAGTAAAAAGCACCTAGAAGCACTGTATCTGCAATGCCTGATTAACCGGAAAGAAGTTATGCTGCATCAGGAAATGTTAGAAGGTTTTTCAGAAGTGTGCAACCGAATTTATCGGTTGGAGGATGTAGATGTACTGTTTCAGTGCTTACTTATGGATAATATGGACTGGCAAGATAACCGATTATATGTGCAGTTTAGCACAATGTATTTATTGAAAAATATGGATTCAGTTATAGAAATCAGTACCCAATAAAGATATAATGATAGATAATAAATTATAAAGGATGGGAAATCGATGAATGAATATGAATTATTGGGTGGATTACATGAAATATTAGATGAAGATATAGATCAAAAAATAGATAAATGGTTGGATAGTCATAATGCAAATTATTGGTTATTGTATCCTTTGGCAATGGTAGAGTTAGGTGTAATGAATGAAGCACCGGAAAAAACAAGTAATCTTTTTAAGCGGTGTGTTACTTCATTCGTTTATGCTAAGGCAATTACCCATGGAAAAGATATGTATATTAAAAAATTTAATATTTCAGGATTAAAGAAATATATGAAAGAGTATGAATCTACATTACTTCCATTATTTCAGAATTATAGATTTTCAAGAGAAATAAATGATATAAATCCTGTTTCCAAAGCAAAATTAAATCAAGTAGGGGAACATAGGTACCAATTAACTACATCATTGGTTACAGATAAATATAGTGAAGAAAATTTCTATTTTTATGGTGAGGATAATCCTGAAAAAAATATTGAAGAAAAGAAACAAACGATGAATCTCCATGTGTTATTTTGGAACAAAATAGTTATGAGTCAGACTACCATTGGCCAATTAGAGAGTGTGGTAGATAAAGTATTGTATGATGAATGCATAAAGATTGTCGAAAAAGATTTGAACAAATGGGATGCACGGGTAAAGAGCAGGATATTTGATAACCCAAAACAAATTGCTGCTGTTATAGCATTTTTCTATTACTATGCAATGATTAGATCTATATGTATTAGAATTGTAACACTTGAAGGAGAACAATATATAGATAATGCTGATGAATGTATTATGATGTTTGATAAAGCCAAGTGTATACATGATATAGCGGAACTAGGACACCTTCGAGAAGATAAAGTGAAAACTATTGTAGATTATTTTGTAAATACTGGAAATGCAAATTTACTAGAGTTCCCTCTTTTTGAAGTTGAAAATAAATTAATATCTATTCCCTCTCTGTTCATTGTGAATGATTGGCAATTTACGGTAGTAAATGGGCATTATATAAAGGATATCTCAATTAGAAATCGTGAAAAAACAATATCTGTTGTTACAGAGGGGCGCATAGAGAAATTGATGTGTGGAATAGAGAATGTTGCGATAGCAAAAACAATTCCATATTCTTATGTTGATGCAGATGGAAAGATACAAAATAGTGATGTTGATTTTGCTATCTTAGATCAAAAAAGAAATGTAGCCGTAATTATCGAGGCAAAATGGATTGATAAGCATTACGGAGATGAAATTGATAAGAGATATGGAAAAATCCTAGAAACATTAAATAGTATTTATAAAAAACAAATCAGTAAACACCAAGAGTTTTTAAGTTTGAGTGAAAACATTGATTTTTTATTTGAAAAAGATACACGATATATTCATAATGATACGATGCCAAAGTTATACTATCTAGCGGTTGACAAAAGAAATCAAATGCATATTGGAGAACGGCATATGGTTTCAGAATATATGTTACTTTATTTTTTGAAAAAGCATTGTGTAGATAGACAGTTAAATATTGAGGAATTTTGGAACGAAATTAATGAACTGCAAACAAAATTTGAATACATTCCCGTATCTTCGGAATTCTATGAGATTCCAGTTGGTGAAGATACGATTTTAGTTGAAGAATGTGATCTTTATTGGGATAAATAAAATTATATAATTGTATCAACACAGCCGATTGGTTTATCAGAAATGAAAATCAGTCGGCTTTTTTTATTGTTTTACCACTTTCCGACAAATTGTCGGGAAGTAGAAAGGAGGGATTATGAAATTAGTCATTTATCATCTGCTTATTCCGCCATAAGGCACATTGGCAGAAAGAAAGGAGGTCATGCAGATTGGAGGAAGAAGTAACACAAAAAACGATTGCCCTGACGATAAAAGCGGGCAGGCTGACTGCGCAGGTTCTAAAAGAAGCACTGCGGAAGTATCTTGCAGCACAAAGGCAGAAAACAAAGAATCCCTATACACAGGGAAAGCAGTCAGTCAAGAAGCTGGTGGGGCAAAATGCGGGAGTTTCCAATATTGAAATCAATGATGGAAACATTAAGTCTTTTGAGCGGGTA
The DNA here is from genome assembly GCA_028692395.1 of Lachnospiraceae bacterium. Taxonomy (GTDB): domain Bacteria; phylum Bacillota; class Clostridia; order Lachnospirales; family Lachnospiraceae; genus Novisyntrophococcus. The sequence continues at coordinate 1,562 of JAQUXP010000017.1, read as the reverse complement.
GCTAAAAAGTATGGAATTGATTATGCAGTGAAAAAAGACAGATCGGTAACCCCGCCAAAGTACTTGGTGTTTTTCAAAGGCAGAGACACAGATGCGCTGAATCAGGCTTTTAAGGAGTATGTCGGAAAGCAGATGCAGAAGAAACAGCAACCTTCCATCCGAAGAAAACTTGCTTACTTTAAGGAGATGGTCGCAAAGGGCAAGAACCGAGAGCGGGCAAGAGAACATCAGAAAGACAGGGGGCAGAGCTTATGACAGGAAAAAAGATAAAAAAGCCAGTTGGCAAATCCAATCAGAGTAAAGCCCATCCAAAGCGAGCGGCACCAAAGAAAAGGACTGAGAATCACGTATTTACGATTCCGGCAGACAGTATTCCGGGAAAGATGTTGGCAGATGTCAAAGGTATGGTGCAGGATAAAATGGATCAGATGAAGCAGGCAGATAAGAAGAAGCTGTTTCTTCTCAATTTTCCTTATGTACTATTTGCCTATTTTATCAACAAAATTATGTGGCTGTACCGTATCAGCGTGGGAGCAACAGGCATATATAAGGTGATGGAGACAATGAATCACTTTGAACGTGCCTTTGAAAGTCCATTGCCGAGTTTTTATCACATGGATCTGCTCTATGGAATTGCTGGCGGTATTTCAGTGAAACTGGTGGTTTCTTACCGGGCGAAGAATGCCAAGAAATATCGGCAGGGTGTAGAGTATGGTTCTGCCAGATGGGGCACAGAAAAGGATATTAAGCCTTATATTGACCCTGTGTTTGAAAATAACATCATTCTGACGGAAACAGAACGATTGATGATGTCCGGCAGACCCAAAGAGCCAAAGTATGCCAGAAATAAAAATGTATTGGTCATCGGTGGTTCTGGTTCGGGTAAGACAAGATTTTTTGTAAAACCGAACATTATGCAGATGCACAGCTCTTATGTAATCACTGATCCGAAAGGCACGGTGCTTGTGGAAGTTGGGAAGATGCTTGCGAGAGGAAATCCGGCAACAGACGAAAATGAAACTATCATTCGGGATAAGAACGGAAAGATTGTGTATGAGCCTTATAAAATCAAGGTGTTGAATACCATCAATTTCAAAAAATCCATGCATTACAACCCGTTTGTATATATCCGTTCGGAAAAAGATATCCTGAAACTTGTAACAACCATCATCGCCAATACGAAGGGCGAAGGTCAGCAGTCGGGCGAAGATTTTTGGGTGAAAGCAGAAAAATTGTACTATTGTGCCCTTATTGGCTATATCTGGTATGAGGGAAGAGAGGAGGAGAAGAACTTTATCACGCTTCTGGAGCTGATCAATGCATCGGAAGCCAGAGAAGAAGATGAAGAATTTAAAAATCCGGTAGACCTTATGTTTGAGGAACTGGAAGAAAAAGATCCAGAACACTTTGCAGTAAAGCAGTATAAGAAATACAAGCTTGCTGCGGGAAAGACAGCGAAATCTATTTTGATTAGCTGTGGTGCGAGACTTGCACCATTTGATATTAAAGAGCTGCGGGATTTGATGAGCTACGATGAGTTGGAGTTGGATTTATTAGGAGAT
>JAQUXP010000046.1 GCA_028692395.1 Lachnospiraceae bacterium | reverse complement strand
TCCCATTCTTTAAAAGAAGTAAGACCCCTTGAAGACTACGAGGTAGATAGGGCAGGGGTGGAAGCATGGCAACATGTGGAGCTGACTGTTACTAATCGGTCGAGGGCTTGACCTAATAGTGAAGAAAATTATTTCTTCACAGGTTCAGGTGTTTACAAGAAATCAATTGGATGTTATAATGTGTATGCGATTTTGAAGGTATATATTTATCTTCATAATGAGGTAGTAAGGCCCAGTGGCTCAGTTGGTTAGAGCGTCGCCCTGTCACGGCGAAGGTCGTCGGTTCGAGTCCGATCTGGGTCGTTTTATTATCTAACAATTTCGTATGGGATCTTAGCTCAGCTGGGAGAGCATCTGCCTTACAAGCAGAGGGTCACAGGTTCGAGCCCTGTAGGTCCCATTCATATGGATGGATTCCCGAGTGGCCAAAGGGGACAGACTGTAAATCTGCTGCAAATTGCTTCGGTGGTTCGAATCCACCTCCATCCATTTTAAGCCGATGTGGCTCAATTGGCAGAGCAGCTGATTTGTAATCAGCAGGTTATCGGTTCGAGTCCGATCATCGGCTTATATTTAACTTAATATCGCGGGATGGAGCAGTCTGGAAGCTCGTCGGGCTCATAACCCGAAGGTCATAGGTTCAAATCCTATTCCCGCAACTTTATGCCTGGTTAGCTCAGTTGGTAGAGCAGAGGACTGAAAATCCTCGTGTCTCTGGTTCGATTCCGGAACCAGGCATTTTTGGAGCATTAGCTCAGTTGGTAGAGCACTTGACTTTTAATCAAGTTGTCCGGGGTTCGAATCCCCGATGCTTCACGAATATTGATTTAGAAGAAATCCTTTTCAGGGTTTCTTTTTTTTGCGTAAAAATCAGTAATATAGTATAATGAGCGAAAGCGAAGATAATGAGAGCTTGCTCTTATTAGAAGAGCGGCGAAATTAATGAGTGATGAAATCACGATATAATGAGCGAAAGCGAAGATAATGAGAGCTTGCTCTTATTAGAAGAGCGGCGAAATTAATGAGTGATGAAATCACGATATAATGAGCGAAAGCGAAGATAATGAGAGCTTGCTCTCATTAGAAGAGCGGCGAAACGTAATATAAGGAACTTCAGCAGATTATTCCGTAATGATGGAAGGAGAGGTAAAAGAATTGAAGAATAGAAAAGATTATAATAGGTATTATAAGAAAAGAAATGTTTTGCTTGCAGGTATTATGAGTGCTTTGCTGCTTGTGGGATGTGGAGCAGTGAAGAATGAAACAGATAACAGCACATCAGAGGGGGTACAAAAATTGACAGCTCAGCAGGCATATGAAAAAATAGAAAGTGGTGACCCGGTTGTCATCGTGGATGTCCGCACAAAGGAAGAATACAATGCAGGACATATTAAAGATGCTATTTTGATTCCAAATGAGGAGATTAAAGATGAAAAGCCGGAGCTTCTTCCAGTGGAGGATGCAGAGATTCTGGTCTACTGCAGAAGTGGTAATCGAAGTGCCCAGGCGGCAGAAAAACTTAAAAAGATGGGATATTCTAAGGTATATGATTTTGGTGGAATTAATGATTGGACCTATGGGACGGTAGATACTCCATGGGAGGAAAAGTAGAATCCGCAAAAGCCACTTTGTACTACTGCTGTAATGTGGTAATAATTGAAAAACCATGGTAATCATGCTATGATACAAGAGTGAGAAAATCCTATCACCGAAGGTGATTTTAGATGGATTTTCGAATATAAATGGTCAGGTACAAGACAGTTACTAAAATAGATAGTATATGGAGAAAAAATGAAAAAAAGAGAGATAGGGCTGTTGCTTGGGGTTTTCTTTTCAGTAGCATGTGTGTTAGGTGGGTGTGAAAGTACCAAAAAAGTTGTTTTGGATCCCAAAGATCCGGTTACCATAGATATCTGGACTTATTATAATGCGAATGCCAAGGCTTCCTTTGATGAACTTGTGCAGGAATTTAATGATAGTGTTGGTGCAGAAAATGGAGTTATAGTAAAGGCTTCCAGCAGCGGCGGTGTCGATGAGCTGGTGAAACAGGTAGATATGGAGCTTTTAAAGGAAAAAAGTGACCGGGATCTTCCGGAGATCGTGGGCTGTTATATGGATACAGCTTATCAAATCTATCAGGAAGATGGACTTGTGGATCTGAATCATTATTTTACGGAAAAGGAGCTCTCGGAATATGTAGATGCTTATCTGCAGGAGGGATACATAGGTGATGATCTGGTTTTATTTCCGGTAGCCAAGTCTACAGAGATTTTAGCATTGAATGAGACGGACTGGGAAGAATTTTCCAGGGAGTGTGGAGTATCGGAGGATATATTCAGTACCTGGGAAGGAATTGCGGATACCGCTAAAAAGTATTACGAATGGACAGATGCCAAGACGGAGACACCAAATGATGGGAAGGCGATGTTTGGACAGGATTCGCTGGCGAATTATATGAATGTTGGAAGCTCTCAGCTTGGACAGCCAATCTTTACGGTAAATAACAATAAGGTAAAGATTACACTGGATGAGGTAGTGATGAAGAAGCTTTGGGATAATTATTATGTTCCCTATATTAGTGGATATTACGGAAGCTATGGCAGGTTCCGCTCCGATGATATGCAGATGGGAAATATAATCTCCTGCGTTTCTTCCTCAACCAGCGCAGCATTTCTCCCATCCGAAGTGACGCTGAATGATGAATCTACCTACCCGATAAATATTAAGATTATGGAGCTGCCCAGGTTCCTGGACACGGAGAATGAGGCAGTGCAGCAGGGAGCAGGTATGGTACTTACAAAGAGCGATGAAAAGCATGAATATGGGGCATCTCTTTTTCTAAAATGGTTTACCGAGAAGGAGCAGAATGTAAGATTTAGTGCTGCTTCCTCCTACCTTCCGGTGAAAAAGGATTCCAATGATTATTCTTATATAGAAAAACAGATAGATTCCAATGGAATTCTATGTAAGGATATTGTGAAGCAGGCGCTGGAGGTATCTGTACAGCAGGTAAATACGTATCAGCTTACCCACAGTCATCCATTTACCAACAGTTCCACTGCCAGAAGCATACTGGAGGATTCGTTGTTCGAGCTGGAGGAGAAAGACCGGCAGCAAGTGGTAAAACTACTGGATAGTGGAATATCGTTGGATGATGCAGTTGCTCAGATTAACACAGAAGAGCATTATCAGGAATGGCTGCAGGAACTGTATTCGAATCTAAACAAAATTGCCGGCGTATAAGCGGGCGGAATAGAATCGGGATAATTATATGATACAGAAGAAGAAAAAAACAGTTTCTATTAACAGGAAACTGGTAACGATTATGCTTACGGTAGTTTTGGCGCAGGGAATCCTGTTTTTACTGATTATATTTTTCAGTGGTCAGATGAAGCTTTTTTCGGATAATTCCTTTAGTCTGCTGGAGGATAATGTTTACAGTCATGCGGCGAATCTGTCCGGATTTATGAAAGATGCAGCCTCCAATATGGAGCATTATGGTGATGCACTCAGTGCCAGTATTGAAGCGGGATTAAAGGAAGAGAACAAAACAGCAGAGGATCTGGCATCAGACAGAAATCTGAGTTATGAGTTGATCTGTTCGGTGTATGATGAACTGGTTACTCTCCAGCGCAGATCTAAGACAACGGGTGTGTTTCTTGCACTGACGGATGGAAGTGAGAAAAACCTCTCTGAATTCAGTGGCATCTATCTTCGGGATTATGATCCGGACATTAATCTTTCAGAGTCAGATTTGATTATGGAGATTGGTTCCGGACAGATTGCCATGGAGCATAGCTTATCCTTAGATGTGAATTGGAAGGCAAACTATGATCTGACAGGGGACGAGGAAAAAAATCGTTTTCTGACAGTACCTCTTGCGGCGGTACGTGAGAATCCGGGGGTAGCCATGGAAAAGCTGGGCTACTGGTCTGAGCCATTTTCTCTGTATGAAGGGGAGGATCCAATTATCACTTATTCGATTCCTCTGATTGGAGAAGATGGAGAGAGTTATGGAGTAATTGGTCTCGAGATCTCACAGGAGTATCTGGAGAAGTATTTTTCTGAAAATATTACCGGAACGCAGATGGCGGAAAGCTATACCCTTGCCTGGAGCCGGGAGGGAAAGCAGATATCATATATCCCGAATATCCTGCTGGAAGGCATCCTGCCAGGGAATTACGAAGAGGGGTTTGAACTGAATAAAGAAGATAGCAAAAAGTCGGTGGTGCCACTGGACGATGGAGATTATTATGTGTGCCATAAGCGGCTGAATCTCTATGACAGAAGCTCTCCGTATTATGACAGGGACTGGAGCCTGCTTGGCTTCTCCAGGTACAGTATTCTATATGCGGACTTTAATGCTATAGCAAGAAGTACCGTAATAGCAGTTCTTGTATCTATGTTAAGCAGTATTCTGCTGATTCACCTGCTGAGTTCCAGACTGAATCGTCCGATTCAACAGATGGTGGGAAGGATCAGAAAAAAGGAAGATAATCAGCTGATGCAGCTGGAAACTACTTATATTAATGAGCTGGATGAGCTTGGACAGGCAATCGTGGACATGAATAATCATATCTGTGAAAATGCGGACAGGGAGAAGAAAAAGCTGGAATATGAGCGTGACTATGATATTCTTACACATCTTTTGAATCACCGGGCATTTAAGGAGCGGGTTGCAGCACTTCTAAGAGAAGATACAGGGAAACTGGGTGCTATGGTAATGTGGGATCTGGACAATCTTAAATCTGTAAATGATAATTACGGACATGATTTTGGTGATTATTATATTCGTTCAGCAGCAAAGATTCTGGGTTCTCTGAATCTGAAGGGTGGAATTGTAGGACATATCTCGGGAGATGAATTTCTGGCATATATTCCGGACTGCAAGAGCCGTAAAAGTTTTTTGGCTTTGATGGAGGATATTAAAAAGAAACTGAACAGTACCGTGCTGTATCTTGCGGACGATAAGGTTATGAATATTCGTGCTTCTGCCGGAATTGCATGGTATCCGAAGGATGCTGTGGAATATGAGGAGCTTAAGAAAAAAGCAGATTTTGCCATGTATGACACGAAGAATTCTTATAAGGGATTTTATAAAGAATTCAATAATCAGATTTATGAGAGAGATGCAATGCTGGTGGAAGGCAGTGTGGAACTGAACCGGATTATCGATGAGCAGGATGTAACCTTTGCATTTCAGCCTATTGTGGATGTACATACAGCAGATATTTTCGCCTATGAGGCACTGATGCGCCCCCACAGTGAGCAGCTCTCGACACCGATGGAGCTGATGCGGGTAGCCAGGGTACAGTCCAAGCTTTTTGAGATTGAGAAGCTGACAGTGAATGGCGTGATTCGGGCATGTGTGGAGCAGAGGGAAGCACTGGGTAACTGTAAGATATTTATGAATTCCATACCGAATCAGCTGTATCGGGCAAAGAAGGGCTCCTATCTCTTAAAGCATCAGGATGTATTGAAGAACGTGGTGCTGGAAATCATCGAGAGTGAGCAGGCGGACTTTACCTGTATGGAACGAAAAAGAAGCTGGGCGAACAAATTTGGTGCCGGTATTGCGCTGGATGATTATGGTTCCGGTTATAACAGTGAGTCAACCCTTCTCTATATTGCACCCCAGTATATTAAGATTGATATGGAGATCATCCAGGGAATCAGTGAGGATTCCGGCAGACAGAAGCTGGTGGGTAATCTGATCTCTTATGCGAAGCTTCAGAAGATGAAGATTGTGGCAGAGGGAGTGGAAAATGAAGAGGATCTGAGATTCCTGGTTCAGGCAGGTATTGATTATATTCAAGGATTTTATCTGGCAATGCCAGACAAAGAGATTCTTCCGCTGTCGCAAGAGAGCCGCAAAAAGTTACTGGAAATTCAGGAGGAAATAGGAAGTGAACGAGATAGACAGCAGTAAATTGGAAGACAATGAAAACAAAGAGATAGAGGATAAAAAGGAGCAGGAAAAAAGCAGAAAGGAAAAGCAGAAAAAAAGACAAAAAAGGATCCTGATCAGCTCACTTATTCTGGTAGCTCTTCTGTGTGTGCTTTGTGTACTCCTTGTTTTCACGGTACGAAGTATCGTAGGTTCGTCGGCCAGTGGAGGATCGGCATCCGGGCAGGTTGAAAAGACAACAGTAACGCCAACAACTGCACCTACGGCTGTCCCTACAGACACACCAACAGTGACACCTACAGCGACACCGATACCTACGGCTACCCCGACCCCAACTCCGGTCACTGCCCTTACAGGGGATATGCTGGTGAGTGATTATGCTTATATGATACGGGTGAGTGATCAGAGTGTGATATTGGATAAGAATGCCGATGCCAGAGCTTATCCGGCTTCGGTTACCAAGATTATGACAGCGCTGGTGGCCATCGAGCATATACCGGATCTGAATACACAGATTACATTATCCCAGGAGATGATTGATCGTCTTTATCTGCTGGAAGCTTCTATGGCTGGATTCTCCGGTGGAGAGGCACCTACCGCCATGGATCTTTTATATGGAACCATGCTTCCATCAGGAGCAGATGCCTGTGACGGGCTTGCTGTAGCAGTGGCAGGTTCCGAGGAAGCCTTTGTAGAGCTGATGAATCAGAAGGCGGCAGAGCTTGGTATGACGAATACGCACTTTGTTACCTGCAGTGGTCTCCATGATGAGAATCACTATACTACCAGTAAGGATATGGCGGTCCTTTTACTTTACGCATTGAAAAATGATACCTTCCGCACGGTATTCACGGCAAAAACCTATACCTCTACGCCAAATACGTATCATCCGGAGGGGGTTTATATGGAGAGCACATTGTTCTCCAAGGTAGAGAGTACCACGCTTACTAACGGCGGAGAGCTTCTGGGGGGAAAGACAGGATATACAGATGAGGCAGGACTTTGTCTTGCAAGTCTGGCTACAGTGCATGATGAAGAATATATTCTGGTTACGATGCACGCACAGGGAAATCATTATACAGAGCAGTTTCATATTCAGGATGCATTTACTGCATATAATGCCCTGAAGTAGAAGGAAAGGAAGGGAAAACGATGTTAAGATGTCCAAAGTGTGGAAAGAAATATCCGGATGGAGCTAATTTTTGCGAAGACTGCGGCAAAAGGCTGATTCCGGTACAACAAAGACCACCTCAACAGAAAAATCCCGGGAAGCCTTCGAAGAATTCTTCCACGAAGAATATTTTGATTGGGATAATTATTCTGGTGGTGATGATCACAGTGGCCACCTGCATCTTCATACTCTCAAAACCAAAGAATACAGAGAAGGGTTCTGTCTCTTCGGACAGTGAGACATCGGTAAAAAGTGCGTCTGTCACATCGGAAAGCACCACAGTAACACCTGCACCGACCAGAAAGCCCATCAGTGACAATACAGAGGACCAAAAGGTCAGCGCTTCGGATATTACAATATCCCGTGTAGATAAGAGGCCTGCTGATCTGAATGGATATGAGAAGGCGCAGGTTAGTTCCGCCGGAGAAACGTCAGCTATTGTGCAGGAAGGCTATAATAACAAGGCAGAGGTTACCGTTGATGGAAAGGATGAGACTTCCTGGCAGGAGGGAGTTTCGGGGGATGGAATCGGAGAGAGGATCTGGTTTAATCTGGATCGCCCTTATGAGATCAAGTATCTGTCCTTTAAGCTTGGAAACTGGAGGGATGAGAATAATTATATCGTGAATAACCGTCCCAGCAAGCTGAAAATTACAGTGGGAGATGTGGTTGCAACTGTTGAATATCCAGATGTACAGGAAGAGTTTTATGTAGCTCTCTCCCAGCCCTACAGTGCAAGTCTGGTTGATATCCGTATTGAAGGGGTCTATAAGGGTACACAGTGGGATGATACCTGTATTGCAGAGGTTGGTATCTATGGTAAGTAAAGTCAGAGAGTGAAAAGGACAGGGTATGAAGGAAAAAAAGAAATGGATAATAATTACAGCAGCTGGAGTGATCCTGCTGGCTTTTGTGGGAACTCTGGTTGGAAGCTATATCTCCATGCATGGTCAGATGAATACGGCACTGGCATCCTATGATGAGGAGCATGAAAAGGTAGAAAAATTAAAACAGCAGCTGGAGAATAAAAAAGCAGCTGATAAAAAGGCAGAAGAAGAGGCAACAGCGGCGAGAGAAGCAGCAGCTCAGGCAGAGCTGGATGCGCTGGAAGCGGCATTGCCGCCAGTGGATGAGATTGCAGTGGGAACTGTGCTTACCGATCCACAGAAGACTGCCGTGAATAGGGATGAGTACTTTAAAAGCTATGAAATTGCTCAGGGTGATCCGGTATACAATCGGATTAACGGAAAGTCCTATGATGAAAATGGTACGGTTGCGCTGTCCAGTCTGCGATATCTGAAGCTTTTACATTATAATTTTGACCATCAGCTGCAGGTGGGGGAACTGATTGTCAATGCATCCCTGGCGGATGAATTTTTACAGATTTTCAAGGAGCTTTACGATGCAGGCTATGAGATCCAGTCTATGACATTAATCGACAATTACTGGTCAGGTGATGGGGAAGCGTCAGACAATGCATCAATTCTGGTGAACAATACTTCTGCATTCTGCTACCGTGTTGTGACCGGAGGGAGTACCCTTTCCAATCATGCCTATGGATGTGCGATTGATATCAATCCTCAGCAGAACCCGTATATTTATTCGGATGAGTCTGGTAATCTGACCTGTTACCATGAAAATGCAAGAGAGTATATTGCCAGAGATACTGGACTTGCTCATGTAATTACCCAGGAGGATGTCTGCTGTCAGATATTCAAAAATCATGGGTTCAGCTGGGGCGGAGACTGGGGAACCCCTATCGACTATCAGCATTTTGAAAAGGCGGTTTAAGCATGAAAAATCAGAAGATGAGAATCCTCGTTATTGTCTGTATCGTCATTGGTATCCTTGCTGGTGTTGTGGGAATGATCAGTATCCTGCGGGTGCAGAATGCGACGAAAAATATTTTATCAGAGAGCAGAAAAGCCGCAAGCTCGGCATCGGTGTCCAAGGCAGAGGTTACTAACACACCAACACCTGCTGTGACGGCGAAACCAACTGCAGTACCAACTGCAACACCTACGGTGCAGGCAACTCCTACGGCTGATCCGGCACTGATTGCTGCCACTGCACCGACACAGGAAGCAACTCCTGTTCCTACAGAGACGCCTCAGCCCATGACTTCCACAGGAAACGGACATATCATAGCGGTAGACGCCGGCCATCAGGGACAGGGCAACAGGGAGCAGGAGCCTATTGGTCCCGGTGCTTCGGAGACAAAAGCCAAGGTTGCCAGCGGAACAAGCGGAAGAACTACCGGGGTACCGGAATATCAGCTGAATCTGGATGTTTCCTTGAAGCTTAGGGATGAGCTGCAAAATCGTGGATATCAGGTAGTTATGATCCGGGAAACTAACGATGTAAATATCAGTAATGCAGAGCGGGCCGAGATTGCCAATAATTCCGGTGCTGAGATATTTCTCCGGATTCATGCAAATGGAAGTGATGATACGGATATCTCTGGTGCGTTGACTATGGCACCCTCATCCTCCAATCCCTATGTGGGAGGGATGGCGTCTTCCTGTCAGCATTTGTCAGAGTGCGTTGTAAACTCTTACTGTGCGGCTACAGGTTTTCCAAATCTGGGGGTACAGAACCCGGATAATATGAGTGGTATTAACTGGTGCCGTATTCCCGTTACTATCGTGGAGATGGGATTTATGACCAATGCAAATGATGACACCTCCATGCAGGATCAGGCCATGCAGTATCGTATGGCAGCAGGAATTGCAGATGGCGTGGATGCCTACTTTGCATCATAATAGGAGGAAGCGGGCCATATACATAGAGTAAATGTCAGATCAATGGCAGTGATCCATGAGAAAATTTCGAAAATATCAGATGCAGGAACAGATGAAATTTGCGGCAGCAATTCTGTTCCTGCTTATTTTTTTGCCTGTTTTGGGTGGAATGCTTCTGACGGGAGCAGGTAAGATGCATCTTTCTTCCGAGGTATCAGCAGAATCGGTGTTGCCGATGCTTCTATACCGGGAGCTTCCGGGAAAATGTGAGTACCAGCTGGCCTGCGCACAGGCAGTTCTGGTAAGAAGCCGGGTGTTCACTGCGCAGGAAAAAGAAGAAAAAAAGCTGGCAGAATATTACAGAGAGAACTTAATCTATGAGAGAGAGAAAAAAATAGATGGAAAAAAGCTGCTTTTGTGCCAGCGAGCGATAAAAGAGACAGAAAACTGTATGCTAAGTGTGGGAGGAAAGGTAGTGGAAGGCCCTTACTGTCGTGCCAGCAATGGCTGGACCAGGAATGGAAAAGAGGTTTTTTCCGGAGATGACATGGGCTGGCTGGTAGGGGTGGAGAGTACACCGGATCTGGACTTTGCAGGGGACCGGGCCCCTGTATCTTATACGGGGGAGGAGCTGTGCAGCCTTTTGGAAAAGATCAAAGACACAGAAAATATTACATGGGACCTTCCGGGGAGCGACACCATATTGGACCAGATTACAGTGGAAGCCTCGGATTCCAGCGGATACGTGACACAGGTGCAGATTCAGGAACACCAGCTTCCAGGAGAGATCTTTCGCAGCGCACTGAATCTTCCCTCCACATCATTTACCCTTCATAAAGAGGGTGATCGCCTGTACTTTTATTGTCGGGGTCTGGGGCACGGCATGGGCCTCTCCCAATATGGAGGAAACCAGCTGGCCAGGGACGGAAAGAACTGGCGAAAGATTCTCAATTACTACTTCCCCAATGCACAGGTGATCAATAAAAAACAAAAGTAGGCTGTGCATGACGAAACAGTTACAAACAAAAATATGTTTACAGGTATAGATTTCATATTTCAGGCAATGCTACTTATATAAAATAAGAAATCAGCAGAGGTGAGAATATGAAATCGAGACAAAGAACATTGAGAATGATATTCAGCGGTGCGCTTTTTGTGGCTACATTGGCATGTGGTGTATATGCTTACAAGGAAGAGACACATAAGCAGGAGGAACTGCGGCAGGAGACTGCAAGGCAGGAAGAGGAACTTAAGGATCTTACGGATGAGCTGGCAGAGGATGCCAACACAAGCAATGCGAAAGCGGATCTGCCAGAAGAGACTCCAGTCACCACGAAGGCAGTGGAACAGACAGATGGGACTACAACAGGAGAAACAGATGGAACTACCGCAGAGACACCGGAGAGTACGGTGACCGGACAGCCGGAAGGTGCAGCAGTATCAGAGACACCGGGGGCTGCTACATCAGCGCCGGAGAATACGGAGACACCGGCAGATGAAGATGCGGATACTACTACATCGGATGCTATCCTACCGGCACTGGATTTTAATGAGGGAACAACGCTGGTTACACCGATTGTAGGGCAGACATTGATTCCTTACAGTATGGATGCAACTGTTTACTTTCCAACCTTAGATCAATATCGATATAATCCTGCCGTCATAATCACGGCTGAGACCCATGCTCCGGTTGTGGCAGTGGCAAATAGTCAGGTTGTATCGATTACAGAAGAAGCAGTTACGGGAACAACGGTCACTATGGATATGGGAAATGGTTTTCAGGCGGTTTATGGACAGCTGGCAGACCTGACTGTTACCCCAGGACAGATTGTGGAGAGCGGAACAGTCATCGGCAAGGTAAATGATCCCACGAAGTATTATACAAAAGAAGGTGCAAATCTGTACTTCTCCATAACAAAGGATGGAACACCGCTGGATCCGGCACTTTATCTGCCGCCAGTAGAAGAGTAAAAAATTAGGGGTTGCTTTTTTAGACAATAAGTAGTAGTATTGAATCAACAAGATGTAGTTATGAAAACTACATCAAAAGATTTGGAGATGATATTATGAAAAAATTGTCAATCAAAGAACCGGGAAGTGCAATTACACATGGGATTGCCTGTGTGCTGGCACTACTGGGAGCAGCTCCTTTGCTGATCAAGGCAGCCAGAGAACCGGATAACCTGCACGTGATTGCTCTTGGAATCTTTATTCTGAGTATGATACTTCTATATGCGGCAAGCACCATCTACCATTCACTGGATGTGAATGCTAAGGTGAATAAGAAACTCAGAAAGATGGATCACATGATGATCTTTATATTGATCGCAGGAAGCTATACCCCTATCTGCCTGATTGTATTGCACGGAACTACAGGAAAGCTGCTCTGTGCGGCAGTATGGGCGGTGGCACTGATTGGTATTTTAATTAAGGGCTTTTGGATTACCTGTCCAAAATGGTTTTCCAGCGTGCTGTATATCGGTATGGGATGGCTGTGTGTGCTGGCGTTTTCACAGATCTTCCACGCACTTTCCAGACCGGCGTTTGCATGGCTTCTGGCAGGGGGAATCATCTACACTATCGGCGGCATCCTGTATGCCTTCAAAACTCCACAGTTTGATGCAAGGCATAAAAACTTTGGATCCCATGAGATCTTTCATCTTTTTATCATGGGAGGAAGTCTTTGCCACTTTATTATGATGTACTTTTTCGTATCGGTGATGCCGATCTAGTATATCGTAAACGATGTACTAGACAGGAAAGTCTGAATGGAAGTCGGCCAGGAGCTTCAGCTTCTGGCTGCGGGACAGCTGTTTGATCTCCCATTCACGGCGCATGGCTTCTTCCTTTGTCTCATAGCCTTCGTAATAGGCGAGTACGACAGGAAGCCGGGAGCGGGTGTATTTGGCACCTTTTCCTGCGTTATGTACCGATAATCGGTGTTCCAGATCGGTGGTCCAGCCAGTGTAGAGTGTATCATCACTGCAGTGCAGGATGTAAGTATAGTTTGTTTTCATGGATCATAACCTGTTATATAACTGCAGATAGTATGCAGTTACCCTTTTCTGATATAGAAGAAACCGCCTTGGCAGACCGAAGATAAGCTCCGGTTGATCTGTTTGGGCGGTTCTTTCTATCCCTATGGGAAAGCAGCCGGCAATCCGGTATTTTTTCATGGTGTGTGAAAGCCAGTGAAGAATCCGACTGCGGGTTTTAGTTATATTATGCGGAAACCGCAATAAATGTGAAGCTTATAGTTTGATGTTTTTGAAGAGAGAACCAAGGCTTGTAGTAAGCTCTTCTGCTTCTGGAATCTCAACATTGGTAAGGGCATCTTCCTCAGCTTTTTGTGCATCTTCCTGCAGGGCTTTGATGGAAAGGCTCAGTTTACCGTCTTTGATGGCGATGATCTTAACGGTTACCTTATCTCCTACGGAGAGGACTACTGACGGATCCTTGATTCGTGTATGGCTGATCTGTGAGATATGAACCAGTCCGCTTAAGCGATCACCAAGATCGATAAATGCACCATAAGGCTGAATGTTTTCTACGGTTCCCTCCATAACACTTCCAACGGCGATGGCAGCGATCTTTGCCTGTTTTTCTTCGGCTTCCTTTGCACGTAGGAGCTCGCGGCAGGATAAGATCAGGCGGGTTTTCTCTTCATCTACATCTGCAACCTGTACCTGAAGCTCTTTTCCAAGATAGGTGTTCAGATCCTCGATGCGTCCAAGAGCCAGTCTGGAAGCCGGAATAAATCCCCGTATACCTTCCACATAAGCTACGACACCCTTGTTTACCACACCATCAACAGTTACGGTAAGGACGGTCTGCTCATCCTTAAAACTCTGGAGATGATCCCAGGCAAGCTGATCCTCATCCTTGAAAGTCTGAAAGGAGCTGTCCAGTGCTTTTTCAAAATCATCCATGCTCATTGTTTCTTCTGACATAATATCTATTCCTCCAATTAACTGTAATAAATCAAGTATAGCACAAAATAAAAAACAAAAAAAGCCGGAGTCGTGTATTTACCAATTGAATAATTAATGTTACACTAAAAAAAACAAATTACAGTGAGAGATACACAGGTTTGTCAGGAGGAAAGGTTATGAAGAAGGACAGTCGTGTATATATAATCGGGCATAAGAATCCGGATACAGATTCGATCTGCTCCGCAATTGCATATGCAGATATTAAGAATCGCACAGAGCAGGGAACCTTCCTTGCAAGACGTGCGGGACAGATTAATGAAGAAACAGAGTATGTATTAAAGAAGTTTAATGTTCGTGCACCGGGATATCTTCCGGATGTGGGAACTCAGATCAAAGAGATCGATATCCATGAGATTGAAGGCGTGCAGGGAAACATTTCCATCAAAAAAGCATGGGAAAAGATGCAGGCAGAGGGGGTTGTCACCCTGCCGATTACCAGCCAGGAGAATGATCTTCAGGGGTTAATTACGGTAAGTGATATTGCACAGTCCTACATGGACGCCTATGACAGCAGTGTTATGTCACAGGCCAGAACACAGTACCGCAGTATCGCAGAAACACTGGACGGAGAGGTTATCGATGGAAATGAACACGGATATTTTATCAAGGGCCGTGTGGTGATCGGTGCATTTCACCCGGATATGATGGAAAACTATATTCACCCGGATGATCTGGTTATCCTTGGAAACCGTGCGGAGGATCAGCTCTGCGCCATAGAGATGGAAGCAAGCTGTATCGTGGTAGGCCTGGGAGCCAAGATTTCCAAATCAATTAAAAAGCTGGCATCTGACCACGATTGTGTCATCATCAGCTCCCCCCATGATACCTATACCATAGCCCGTCTGATCAATCAGTCTATTCCTGTAAAATACCTGATGACAACGAAGGAACTGATTACATTTAACTCTAATGATTTTGTGGATCAGATCAAGGATGTGATGAAACAGTACAGACATCGTGATTTTCCGGTTCTGAACAGCAGAGGCAAGTATATGGGCACAATTTCCAGACGTAACCTGATTGGAAATCAGAGGAAACGTCTGATCCTGGTGGATCATAATGAAAAATCTCAGGCAGCAGATAATATTGAAGAGGCAGAAATTCTTGAAATTATCGATCACCACAGACTGGGATCGCTGGAAACAATTCAGCCGGTACTGTTTCGGAATCAGCCGCTGGGCTGCACCGCTACTATTATGTATCAGATGTACCATGAGAAGAGACTGGAGATTCATCCGGAGATCGCAGGTCTTCTGTGTGCGGCGATTATCAGTGACACACTGATGTTTCGCTCTCCAACCTGTACGCCGGTGGATAAGAGTGCCGCAGAGGATCTGGCAGCTATTGCAGGCATAGAAATCGAGGTATTTGCCACAGAAATGTTCCGGGCAGGAAGCAATCTGAAGAATAAGTCTGCAGAGGAGATTTTCTATCAGGATTTCAAGAAGTTTATATTGGAAGAGGAAGTTTTTGGAGTTGGTCAGATCAACTCCATGGACAAGGAAGAATTGAAGCTGATCAGGGACAGACTGATGCCGCATCTTCCGGAAGAGTGTGCAAAGCACGGCCTCAAGGAAATTTTCTTTATGCTTACGAACATTATGGAAGAATCCACAGAACTTCTCTACTACGGCGAGCATGCCAGCGAGATGATAAGGGATGCGTTCCATGTGAATCTGGAGGAGGAGAGTGCTCAGCTTCCAGGGGTTGTATCCAGAAAGAAACAGCTGATTCCAGCCTTTATGATGGGACTTCAGCAGAGAAACGCATAAGGAGGAATAAAAGAGCATGGCAAAACAGACCTGGAAAGCAGGGAATATGCTTTATCCGCTGCCGGTGGTAATGGTTACTGTGGCTGACAGACAGGGACACGATAATATTATAACTGTGGCATGGACAGGGACCGTGTGCACGAATCCTCCTATGGTATCCATCTCGGTACGCCCGGAGCGGTACTCCCATCATATGCTGATGGAGACAGGGGAATTTGTCATCAATCTGACCACAGAGCAGCTGGTCTATGCTGCAGACTACTGCGGTGTGCGGTCAGGGGCAGATGTGGATAAGTTTAAGGAGATGAAGCTTACCCGGCTGGCAGCTGACCATGTGAAGGCACCTATGATCGGAGAGTCCCCGGTTTCTATTGAGTGTAAAGTGGAAGAAGTCAAAAAACTGGGTTCTCACGACATGTTTCTTGCAAAAGTGCTTGCAGTCCATGTAGAGGAAGCTTATATGGATAAGAACGGGAAATTTGAGCTGGAAAATGCGAAACCTATTGTATATTCACATGGAACGTATCTAAGCCTTGGGAAAAAGGTAGGGACATTTGGCTACAGTGTACGAAAAAAAACAGGAAAAAACAGAATAAAATGAATTTTTTTAAACAAAATCTTGCAAAAATAAAGTAAGTCGTGTTATAATCGTCCCTGAACAAAAGAGCAAAAGAGTTCTATAAGGGAAAAATACAGGAGGACATGAATGATGTCATACGTTGATGAGGTAATCGAGGAAGTTGTAGCTAAAAACCCAAGCGAACCTGAATTTCATCAGGCAGTCAAAGAGGTACTGGAGTCTTTACGTCCGGTTATTGAGCAGAATGAAGCAAAATACAGAAAAGAAGCTCTGCTGGAAAGACTTGTAAATCCGGAGCGTCAGTTTAAGTTTCGTGTACCGTGGGTAGATGACAAAGGACAGGTTCAGGTAAACACCGGATATCGTATCCAGTTTAACAGCGCTATCGGACCTTACAAAGGAGGCCTTCGTTTCCATCCTTCTGTAAATGCAGGAATCATCAAATTCCTTGGTTTTGAGCAGACCTTTAAAAACTCTCTTACAGGACTTCCAATCGGAGGCGGTAAAGGTGGTTCTGATTTTGATCCGAAAGGAAAATCAGACAGAGAGGTTATGGCATTCTGCCAGAGCTTTATGACAGAGCTTTGCAAATATATCGGAGCAGACACAGATGTACCGGCTGGTGATATCGGTGTAGGCGGAAGAGAGATCGGATTCCTCTTCGGACAGTATAAGAGAATTCGCGGACTGTATGAAGGTGTTCTGACAGGAAAAGGTCTGTCTTATGGCGGATCTCTTGCAAGAACAGAAGCTACAGGCTATGGTCTGTTATATCTGACACAGGAACTTCTGAAGCTGAACAACATTGAACTTGCAGGCAAGACCTGTGCAGTTTCCGGATCCGGAAATGTTGCAACTTATGCAATCCAGAAAGCACAGCAGCTGGGTGCAAAGGTTGTTACAGCATCTGATTCTACAGGCTGGGTATATGATCCAGAAGGAATCGATGTAGCAGCACTGAAAGAAATCAAAGAAGTAAAGCGTGCTCGTCTGACTGAGTACAAGAACTATCGTCCAAACGCAGAGTACCATGAGGGACGTGGCGTATGGAGTGTAAAGGTTGACATTGCTCTTCCATGTGCAACACAGAACGAGCTTCGTATCGAAGATGCAAAACAGCTGGTTGCTAACGGATGCCTTGCAGTATGTGAAGGTGCTAACATGCCTACCACTTTGGAAGCAACAGAGTATTTACAGCAGAACGGAGTCATCTTTGCACCTGGTAAAGCTGCAAATGCAGGTGGTGTTGCTACCTCCGCGCTTGAGATGTCTCAGAACAGCGAGCGTCTGAGCTGGACTTTCGAAGAAGTTGATGCAAAATTACAGGGTATTATGATTAACATCACACACAATATCGATGACGCTGCAAAACGTTACGGTCATGCAGGAAACTATGTAATGGGCGCAAACATCGCAGGCTTCGAAAAAGTTGTAGATGCTATGATGGCACAGGG
>JAQUXP010000016.1 GCA_028692395.1 Lachnospiraceae bacterium | reverse complement strand
AGTTTTAGCAGACACAAAAAAGTAAAAATACACCATGAAAATATGACAAAATGGAAAACCCGCTATCCAGCGTATTTACTGGTCTAGCGGGTATTTTTATGCTTATTTATCTGCAAAAGTCAGGATATTATACCAACCATTTGATTGTTCATCAATATTATAGCCAAAGGATTCCATCAATCTTCTCTTTCGACTTCACCTTTGTCCTCTTGATCTTTGCAAATTCCAACTCTAAGAGCCATTTTCCCTGAATCCGTAACATTAGTGCTGCTTCTTTTTTCTACATAGTCTTATGTGCCAGCATGTGCTATACTGCCTACAGAACAAAAGCAAGAATTCCGAAGAACGGAACCTCCATGAGTGAAGCAATGGAACGAGACAAAAAGAAGTAATAACGCAAAAATGTAACACCTCTGTTTTCGTCATTTACTTTTTTGTTGTATCATTTTAATAAACACACTTGTAACAAAACAGGAAAATTTGGTACTAACAAATGGAAGGAGGTTAAAAATGCAATCAATTGAAGAAATGTACGAGATGTATCTAAATAAAGTATTTTTGTTTTTATTGAGCAAGACAAATAATGAACATCTTGCAGAAGAACTCACTCAGGAGACTTTTTTTCAAGCTGTACAATGTATTGACCTTTTTCAGCATTTTCCTGTCTTCGGTTTGCCAATACACATAATCTTTGCATAAGGAAGATTGTACTTGATTTGGCCAACACGAAGGAAAAAAACACCTGCAGGACAACTATCATCCTGCAGGCAACATCCATTTCTTTATTGTTTTATTTTTGTTTCACTGGAATCCAAATTTCACAATAATACTTCTCATCCAGTGTTCCATTCGGATACTTCACTGGATCATCGTACATCTCCACACAATATCCGGCAGCAAATTCATACTCTCTAAGCGCAGGCAACCACTCGGTAAAAATCTTTGTGTTCACGTCCTGCAACGTATTTGGCATTGCTCCCACACATGGAAATATGGCCCATGTAAGCTCCGGGATCGTTCTCGTAACAAATCCTTCCGGCACCTCTTCCCCTTCTTTGTACGAATCTGCAATCAGATATTCGAAGGTATCATTTCCCATCTTTTCATCAATGTTGATACCGTATTCCCCCATTACAACCTTGCCCTTGCCAGCCTGATAATGCTCCTGCCAGAACTGTGGAACAACTTCTTTTGCACCTTCATAAGGGAATGTTTTTGCATTGGCAATTACTGTAAATGCTTCTTTCTTCTCAATTCTGTAATCCATGAGATAGCCTCCTTCTAATGATAGTTTTACTTTTAGCGGAGCAAAAGATTTCAGCATCACCTGATCCTTACGTGCTGTGGCAGGCGTAACGCCATGGAATCGTGAAAAAGCCCTGGTGAAACTGTCCGGCGAATCATATCCATACTTCATCGCAATGTCAATGACTTTCTCGTCACCTGTAGCCAGGTCATTTCCTGCCAGTGCAAGCCGTCTGTTGCGGATATACTCTGAAATGGTAAAACCACAGAGCATAGCAAATCCCTTCTGAAAATAGAATGATGAAATATTCACATGTTTCGCAATCTTATCAACGGTGAGCTCATCCGTGATATGTTCCTCGACATACTGTATCGACGCACCAATTGCTTCCATCCATCCCATACTGCCTCGCTCCTTTCGTTCCGCTATGGTTTTATCCTATCACAACGAAAATTCTTCTTCCCGACTATCTTTGCACTTATTTGTCCATCGTCTTCTTAACCTTTTTCTTCGGTTCCTGCCGTTCATCATACAGCGCACTCAAAACCATTTCCATCAGTTCTACCTTTCTGGCATCTACTGCTCCTTCCAAAAACCACCCTTGTGGAAATTCTCGTTTCCAAGAGGTCTGGCTGTGAGTCTGAATATTACGCAGCCATCCGGACATACGAGATCCTTTACGTATCTGCTGCTTCCTCCAAGATTTTCAAGATCGCCGCCGCTTCTTACAGCTTCCATTAGTGGGTAAAGCATCATCATCGTCTTCGAACAAATTCCCTGTCCATCCTGGTTCACAGGACAGCCATATGTGCATGAATATTTATCGCCAACCTCCTCTCCGTTTCTGCAATAATGCTCTGTATGCTCGCCTCGTAGGAAACCAGTAACCTCTATCTCAAATTTATATTCCTCGTCATACCATTTTTTCATCGTCCCAGCCTCATTTTCTAAATTGAAAACATCAGTTGTCTTCATCCAATTTCTTGCCACAATTATGGCAAATGCTTTGTGATGACCAGCGAAAATTTAATAACCTTTTACAATATGGGCATCGTAAAAAAATGAGCCCAAACACAAGGTCACTTACTATAAGAATCATTGCGCCAGCAATCATTTCTGTTCGGATTGAAGTAAAGTAAGGAAGATTCGACAAGAAAACTATACCTAATACCACAAAAGCAATTCCATTTACTATTCTTCTGCATTTCTTCGGTTTCATTAAATCCTTCCCTTCTTTAATTACAGTTTGTGGAAACTCAAGACAGGGCTTCCCCATGTCCTCTCCTGCATCACTCCAGGCTGTCTATTCTGCCTGATTGTTCTGCTGCTGTGCCAGTGCCTCATGTTTCCTCTGAAGCTCTTTTTTCTGCTCCTGGTTAAGCTCCGGCATCTTCCTGTGATTATGGAAAAAGCCCTTCAGATAATCTATGGCTCCTCGTGGGTTCTGGATTGCCACAACTGCATATGCGATATCAGGGGTGATAACCTTGGGGTCAAATGCGAAGTATCCCGGTACCCACATGGTAGGGTTATACTTTTCCTTCGCACGAAACAAGTCCTTGAAGCCATAGAATCCATTCAGATGTTCATAAACATAAGCCAGAAGTTTATTCGTAAGACTGTCTTTGTCCTCACCCTCATCCATATGTGCCAGAGGTGCAAGACCCATGCTCATCCAGGCAATTCCTTCTTCCTTGAATTTCTCGATAGCTGTCACATGAATCAGCTCCATAACACCACGGGGTGCATCCTTCGACCTTCTTGTCACATCTGCCATATAACCGGTCATTCCGCCAAAGGGAACGTACACGACAAACCCTACCATCTTTCCTTCCTGGTCCAATGCATAGAAATAACGCTTGTCCATAGGTGCATCAAATCCCACATTTCCCAGGGTAAATACCAGTTCACCGCTCTTTTTACCATCCAACCACTCATCGGTAATACGGGAGAATTCAGCCTCAACAGCTGGATCCTGATGTTTTGTCGGTGCATATTCCGCAACCGTCACTCCACTTTTAACAGCGTGATTATACTCTGCACGCACCTTGGCTGCCTTTCCACCTTTTAGGGAATATCCCTGCACATCAAACCGTGGCTCTTCCCCGCATTTTACCGTTCCGTAACCCATCTCTTTGTAGATTGGCAGGAAAGCATCTGTGATGCTCAAAAAGACACAGCTGTAGATGTTCTTATTACAAAACCCGTGAAATTCTGTGAGCAGTTTTTCAAAATCTTCCGGTGCACAGATCGGATCACCATTTACAACGATTACATCCCCCACGATTCCATAAGGAATCACGCCTTCCACGGTCTGTCCAAAATAAATAGATTTATCATCTTCCAGGGTCAGATAAGAACCTGCATTCTGGCCATACTTGCATACCAGTTTGCGCACCCGATCCTTCTCCTCTGCTGTCAGCGTGCGCACGCTTCCCCTGGAAGCACTTCTGCAGAAATCCTGATGGCATACCAGAAGTACCACAAACGCCACGGCTTCTGCCACCAGCAGCACGATATGTAAAGGATGCTGGATTGCCATAAAATCTAGTACAATACCTGCAATCAGAATAACCAGGCTGGCTGCCCATGCCCAGCGGTGCCGCAGATAAACCCGCCAGCTGATCACAATCATAACGATCGCCAGCAGGATCTGTATCGTGTGATTGATCTCCAGTGGTCCATACATAAAGATCTCCATTCCTGCAAAGTGAAATACGGCAGCTATCACTGCACAGGCAGAAAGCACAATAAGCCCTGCAATTGCAATATTTTCGATAATCCGCCTTTTGGGTGTTAATCTGTAATCTTCATTCATCTTCTTTCCTCACCTTCTTTAAAAACTGGTCCACAATCCTGTTAAATCGAACGGGACATCTTCGTGCACAAAAATGATCTGCCTTTTTCATAATAACCAGACGGCTATTGGGCAGTGCCTTTGCAATCGCCTGGGTATGCTCTCTTCGTATCATGTCATGCTCTCCGGCGATGACCAGAATCGGCATCCGAAGAACTTTAAGTTCCTCCGTGGAAAAGTGGGGATGATGCACCATAAGTCCAAAGATCTCACGCCTTTGCTGCGCCTGTTTCCAGTGTGGTGCCAGTGCACTCAGCACACGATAGCCATGTATGGTTGAGCGATATGCGTAGGGTTCCATCCCCTGGGGCCATAGATTGGCGCCATTTAGAATCATAATTTCTACCTGCCGGGGATACTTCAGTGCATATGTGATAGCGATATTTCCACCGTCAGAAAATCCCAGAAGAATCACCTTCCCAGGCTGCTTTTTCACCAGGAACTCATGCAGGTCGTCTGCCAGCAGATCAAAATCCAAGCCCCGCTTTCCCGGTGTGCTTCTTCCGTGTCCCCTGGTATCCAGCGCATACACATGATAGTGCTCCTGAAAATGTGCAATCTGATATCTAAAGTACGTGTGATCCTCACTGTTTCCATGCAGCAGAATCATAGTCTGTGTGTTTTCCCTGCCATATTCTTCATAATAAATGCTTGCATCATTACAAGAAAAAAACATGCTTATGCCTCCCGAATCCATATAAAACGCAGTGACTATTTTCACTCATCCATCATAATCCCTACAAACTTCCTTTGTCAATCAAAGTTACATATTTTCACTCCGGGAAATGGCAGGTACAAAAAAGCACCCTGCCCCGCCGGAATACGGCAGCCACAGGATGCTTTGTTATTATGTTGTGTTTATGTTATGTTGTTTACCAGACGTATTCCTCCAGCTCTTTGCCGCAGGCAACAGGTCCTGGAATGACAGATGCGCCCCGGTGATTTCCGAAGTAGTCTTCATTAAAGATAATGTCAGTTCCATCCGGATTCTCGTAACGCTCTTCCGGCTCAAACGCCAGTCCCAGCATATCGGTGTAGAGCATTCCATCCCTGAACTCTCCCAGGAAATCGTATACATTGGTCTTCACCTTGTATTTTCCATCTTCTTCCACCAGCTCCACAGACACCTGATTGGTCGTGTCTACCAGTTTCGATTTTTCTTTTTTCCATGGGGCTGCACCATTGAAGTATGCATTTCCGTCGATCCATACCGGAAGACTGTCAAAATGTGCATTCATCAATTCGTGCATGGTATTCATATCTGCACGTTCTCCTAATTTGAACTTTGGAATCCATTCTTCATAGGTAGGATAATCGTCAAATACAAAGTTTCCAACTTCCAGCTTTTCGTCCTCCGGAATCTGAAGCTGCGCTGTTACCTTCTCCTTTGGATCCCATTTTTGAACAAAGATATTATTATAAACTCTGTTGTCCCCGTGGAGAATCGTCATAAAGCCTGCCACCTCTGTGCGGTGCGGGATATGATAAGGCGTGTAACGGGGCTGGTTCTTTCCATTTGCCGTCATATCTGTACCGACGCCCACTGCTGAGAAGGAACCGAGAATCAGATTGTGTACCAGTGCCACTCCCTGGGTTGCCCAGCGGATTGCAGTTCTGGAAAGCAGCAGGTTGTTGTCTACCAGAATCGGTCCATGCCCGACCTCGATGAAAAGGTCCATACCAAAGCCCATGCCGCCTTCCTTCAGTGGCAGGGAGTCGGGGATAAAGTTGTCGTGAAGCAGGTTCTGGGTGATACGGGTTCCCTGTGCCTGCCAGTCTGTCCAGATTCCCATGGTACAATGATGAATATGGTTGCGGCGGAAGATTACGTCAATAGCCGCATGGAACTTAATACCGGCTACCTCAGCCCCTGTCAGCTGCTGCATGTTGTTGATATGATGGATGTGATTGTCCTCAATAATTGAGAAAACACAGCCCATACGTCCTACAATACCAGTCTGTCCGCAGTCATGGATATGGCAGCGGCGCACGATATGGGAACCCACAGTTTCTTTGGTCCATCCATCATACTGAGCGATGCAGACCGCATCGCGCTCCATCTGTGTAGGGCTTTTTACATGCTTGTTTGTAAAATAATTGTCATTTTCTTTTTCTGTCTGATGATAGTTTCCAAGGGAGATTCCACAGCATTTACTGTTGGAAATATCGCAGTCCTCGATAATCCAGCCCTTGCTCCAGTGCGCACCGATCATTCCATCCTGATAGGCTGCAGGTGGTGCCCAGTTCGTGGCTGCTTTATTTACCTGAAATCCACTGAGCGTGATATAACCCACACCTTTTTTATCTGGCATAAAGCAGTTGCGGCGCACGTTAATCTCTACCTTCTCCACGTTAGGATCTTTTCCCTGGAAGTTGGCATAGATCACGGTATCCTTGCCGTCCTGCTCGCTATACCACTTGTACACGGAGTATTCGGGCTGCCAGGAATCAGCAAATACCTCGCCTTTGATACATTCCGCAAGGGTTGTAGTCTCATAGAGCATCTGATCATTCAGATACACCGCACCTCTGTGCATGTCCACAAATTTTCCCGTCTTCGGATCCTTCGGGGAAAAATACCAGTCGCCCTCTACAATTTCCACATATGGATTGTAATTTCCGAATATTCCATTATCAATCCGTGTTACCCAGGTATTCCCTTCATACTTCGTCCAGTTCTTTGCCTCTTCGGCACCGGTAATCACTGCACCCAGCGGCTCTGTGGAGCGATAGGTGATACGTGCCTCTTCCGTTCCGGCATAGATGGGATTGACATACTCACGATAAATACCCGGTGCCACTAAGACTTCATCTCCCGGCTTGGCAACCCGGGCTGCATCATTGATATGCTTAAATGGCATCTCTTTGCTGCCGTTTCCCTGACGGCCGGCTTTCGCATTTACATAGATGTTCATACTATCATCCTCCTGTATGGTTTTGTGCTGCGCTGTGCAGCGTCCTCTGTATAGGCTTATTGTAAATGCTGCCGGAAAATAAAGTTTTTATGATTCTGGATATTTCTTTTATATATCAGGATATAATTTTCAAAAAATCGTCTGTTTATGTTCATCCCGATATGCCCTGGGGGATTGCTTCATCCTCTTTCGAAATGCGGTGCTAAAGTGGCTGACACTTCCATAGTGCAGATATTCCGCAATCTCCTGTATCTTCCGGTCCGAATAGCGCAGCATGTTGCAGGCGGCTTCTATCTTCGTGTTGGCAGCGTACTCTGTGATGGAGATCCCCTCGTATTTTTTGAACAGCTTTTGCAGGTATTCCTGGGAAATGTTGAGCTCGCCGGCAATTTCCCGAATTGAGATCGGTTCAAAGCGCTTGGCAAGAATACTCCTCTTGCATTCCTCCACATGCTGATTGACTGCACTGCTTTTCCGGTGTCTGGCAACCAGCTCTGCAAAATATATCATGCTTTCTTTTTCCAGCTGCTGAATCTCCAGCACTGTTTTGCATAAAGACAGCTTCTTTAGGAAAATGTCATTAT
This sequence comes from Lachnospiraceae bacterium, assembly GCA_028692395.1. Lineage (GTDB taxonomy): Bacteria > Bacillota > Clostridia > Lachnospirales > Lachnospiraceae > Novisyntrophococcus. The sequence continues at coordinate 65,628 of JAQUXP010000016.1, read as the reverse complement.
TGATAAAGCCTTCCCCCGAACCTAGACCGCCTTCTATGGCTGCTCTTGCGGCCAGCGAGATACTGATAACTGCCATATATTCTTCATTCTTCTTAAGATCCTCGATAAGCACAGGATGAGAGGGCAACAGCTCCCTGGACCTGCTGCGCAGATACTCTGTCTCACCTCTTTCAATATGGGCAAAGAGAGCCTGCTCTTCCTTATAGGTGTGATTTTTCTGAAAGGAATCAAACTGCCGCAGTTCTTCCTTGGTAATCCAGTCCTGGGTTTCCCCGCTGGTGGTGGAATGTAACACCATATCCAGAATATCCTTATCCTGTTCCTCTGACAGCTCCTCACCTGCCAGAAACCGCACAATCGTGATAATGCTGTCCAGCTGACAGGGCGGGCACTCTGCAATCTTATTTTTGTGTATAAAGCTCCTGCATGCAAAGTTATCAGTTCTGCCGTAAGCAAAGGGTCCAAGCACATAATATGCTTCGCCATTCCTGTAGCCACACAGAGCGATGGGAACAGACTCCTCATAGGGCAGAAAGCAAAACACCTGTGTATCCAGTTCTTCTTTTAAACGCACCATAAGACGGGCTTCATAGGAGCTGGCCTGGCGCTGTCCCGCTGCGTAAACCTCCCGGAGCTTCCAGTCCTTCGTATAGACAGCCATGGGAATACGGCTCAGTCCATATATGGTTTTCAGCGTGTTCTGATCATACATAAGCATATCCTTTCTTACGGTCTGTGCAGTAAATGCACGAACCCGCCGAATAGTTACCTGCCAACTTAACTGTTCAGTACCTGACCAGTTACATTCGAAACACTATTTAAAATCACCTGTATCTATTGTATCGGTTTCTTCCTGTTTCAGCAAGAGCGAACTTCTTTTCCCACTGCTGCCAGACACATTTGCAGGAGTCCTAAGCATACGAAAAAGAATAGAATTTGTGTTGTAAGTATGCAGCACACTGTCTGAGTGAAACGAGTTTGTGCTGTATACTTACGTTTTTAGCAAATTCTATTCTTTTTTATCTAATTTTTTTAATTTTTCATACCGGTGATGGCGATACCCTGGATGATCTGCTTTTGGAAAAACAGATAAACTAACAGTACCGGCACTATGGAAATAACAGTTCCTGCCATCAACAGAGGATAATCTGTGGCATAGGTTCCCTTGAAGAAGTTAAGCAGCAGCGGCACCGTAAAGGATTCTGTCTTATTCAGGAAGATCAATGGATAAAGGAAGCTGTTCCACTGTCCCAGGAATACGAAGATACCAAATGCTGCCATAGACGGTTTGATCAGCGGCAGAATAATCTTTATGAAAATCTGTGGAATACTGGCTCCGTCTATAATTGCTGCTTCCTCCAGTTCATCCGGCAGTGCGGCGATAAACTGCCGCATCAGGAAGACTCCGAACGCATTGAACAGCGATGCAGGTAAAATCAGGGACATATGCGTTCCTAATAATCCCAGATTCTTCATAATAATAAACAGTGGAATCATGGTGACCTGAGAAGGAATCATCATGGTTGCCAAAAAGAGGATAAACAGCACATTATGTCCACGGAATTTTAATTTTCCAAATGCATACCCCGCCATAGACGCTGTGATCAGCTGTATGGCAACCACCACAAAGGCTATGTAAAAGCTGTTAAAGTAAGCCCGTCCAAAGGGCAGTGCTGCCAGGGATTCCGGATAATTCTTCCATACGAAGGGATCCGGCAGTATCTTCATGGGAATGGCAAACGTCTGTCCCATATTCTTCAGAGAGCTTAACACGGTCCATGCGAAAGGCATTACCATCAGAACAGCTCCAAGACTTAACACGATGTACAATAAGATTCTTCCAGTGCTTATCTTTTTCTTTCTTTTACTGTTCATAATTCACCCACCTTTTTGATCCATACATCTGAGCTAAAGTAATAATCAAAACAATTGCAAATAATATCATCGAAGAAGCACAGGCACGACCCATCTTAAAGTCGATAAATGCATTCTGGTAGATATGATAAACCAGCGTATAGCTCGCCTTCATCGGCCCGCCATGCGTCATTACAAATGCCTGATCAAATACCTGGAAGGAGCTGATGATGGTATTAATTAATACAAAGAACAACGTAGGAGAAAGCATCGGCAATGTAATATGGCGAAATGTATTCCACTTATTTGCTCCGTCAATCTGGGCTGCCTCATAATACACTTCCGGGATATTCTGTAACCCGGCAAGCAGAAGTACCATATTGTAACCCACATTCCACCACACAGAAACAATGACTATGGAGGTCAGAACCATGGATGGATCCGTCAGCCACTTTGGACCATTGATACCGAAGAAAGACAGGATGGAATTCATCAGTCCAAAGTCTCCGTTCAGGATCCAGGTCCAGATCACGCCTACAGAAACAGAACCTGTTACTACCGGCATAAAGTAAAACAGACGATACAGGGTTTTTCCTTTTATTTTTTGAACAGCCAGTGCCAGCAAAAGTGCAAATACCATATTAATCGGGATATACATTACCGAATACAGCAAGGTATTGATCAGTGCCTTTACAAAGTCTGCATCAAAAAACTGGTTGATATAATTCTTGATTCCTACAAATCCCATGGAAGCAGCGATACCGTCCCAGGAATGGAAGCTGATAAAAAAACTCATGCCCAATGGAATCAGTGCAAATATAATTAGTCCTATCAGCTGTGGCATCACAAATGCCCAACCCCACATTCTACGCTTTTTCTGCATTGCTTTTCTCCCTTATATAAAACTCGTTATTTATTTTCAGCTATGATTTCTGCACCTTTTTCTTCTGCTTTGACAAGTACATCCTCCGCATCTGCTCCGGTGATATAGGCCTCTTCAAATACAGACTTCACTGCATCTGCGAATCCCGGATACAGGGCATCCTTTACCAGATCACTTCCGCTTGCCCATCCGCTTGCACGCACCTGCAGAATATGCTCTACATGCTCCGGTACCTTGGAATCCAGCAGCAGATTGTCGATGGTATTGACAGAGGGAACAGAAGTACCAACTCCCTGGATTCTTGCTTCCTGTCCTTTTGCTCCACAGTAGAAGGATGCAAACTCCATTGCTTCTTCCAGATGCTTGGAATTAGCATTTACACAGAGATAACCACAGCAGACCTGAGCAGGTGTATATTTACTTCCGTCCTTGGTTGGATAAGGAATATAGTCAAAATCAATTCCTTCTTCGTTAAATGTTTTTGTCAGCCAGCGGCCTGCAACGATAAATCCTGTCTGACCGGACATGAACATCGCATCCTCTCCCTGTCCATCCGGAAGGGTGCCACCGTATACAAATCTGCCATCCTTTAGACGATCACATACATAGGTAAGAGCTTCTTTTGCTTTATCATCAAACTTATAGGTGTCACCATCCCATACGGATCCGCCATTTGCGAATACCCAGTTGTACAGGCGTGTATTATCACCGGATTGAATCATACCACTCTTTCCATCTGCCTTTAAGGCAGCACAGATCTCATCAAACTTGTCCCAGGTCCACTCTCCCTTTTCGAAAAGCTCCTGTGGGTCTTCCATTCCGAGATCCTTTAACATTTTGGGAGAATAATACATAACGACCGGATTACAGTCTACAGACAGTCCATAGATGCCATCCTCTGTTTTTGAAGCACCCCATACACCATTATCGAATTCATCCTCTTTTACATAGGAAGCGTCCGATGCTAAAAAGTCTTTCATATTAGATATGGTTCCATTTTTTATCAGCTGGCTGATAGAGGTATCCTCCACGAAGATGACATCCGATGCAGTTCCACCTGCCAGCTGTGTAATCATCTGCTGATTATATCCATCTCCCGGGGCTGCCTCGAAGGTTACGTGAATCTTATCCTGAGATTCATTAAATGCATCCACAGCCTGCTGGTAAACCTTTATTTCATCTGCATTACCTCTGGATGTGTAACTGACCTCTACCACATCACCGGAATTTCCTTTCACTGCTTCTGAGGAAGACTTTGTATCTTCCGCTTTGGAAGTGCTGCCTGCTCCTCCTGCTGCACCACAGCCACCGAGAATAACTGCACTTGTCATGATACTCGTCATTGTCATTACTAATTTCTTTTTCATTTGGCATCCCTCTCTTTTAGTAAACTTTTTCGTGTTTAGTAATCATTACTTCTTGTTTCGTAAACTTATAGTAGCATAATTATACAGTCACGTCAATCATATTTTTCATTTTTTCGTCATTTATACATACTTTCTTCCAATTTTCTTTGATTATTTTAGTAAACTCTATTGATATTTTCTTTTATATATGTTAATTTAGTAAATGCAAGTAAACCAATTTGGAGGATAATATGGAAAACACTGAACTTATCGTAAAACTGAATAAACTAAAATTAGAAAGTACTAATTACCAGGAAACCGCTGATATTCCAATATATCACTATACCCTCTTCTCTGACGAAACAGTCCATGCCAATCTGCACACAATTGCCCAGCTTCCCTTCGAGGACCGGCCTTTTATCCATATTCATTATGCTTTTAAGGATCTGGGGATTGCAGGTATATGGAGACCGGACGCCGGCTTTGAGAAAAATCTTACAGGTGACTGGAGCAACGCAAAGCAGATCAATATCAGTCATTCCGGTCCCATTGTCTGCTTTTTCGACTCCGGCAGTAATAATGTTCTCACCTTTGCGCTCAGTGAGTTAAACCGGGATATCTCTTTGCTTGCAGGGGTTCACGAGGAGACCGGCGAGATCTATCTGGACGCACTGATCTACCTCTGTGAATCTGTAAACCGTTATTCTCTGTCTGTCCGTATCGACCGGCAGCAGTTTTCATTTTGCAAGGCCATCCAAAGTGTTTCTTCCTGGTGGGATTCCCTTCTGCCGGAACGTCCTTTGCCCTCACCTGAGGATGCCCGTCTTCCCATGTACTCTACCTGGTACTCGTACCATCAGGAGGTAGCCGAAAAGTCACTGCTGAAAGAGGGCGTGATCGCTTCTTCCCTGGGGATGAAGACAATCCTTCTTGATGATGGCTGGCAGACTGCGGATAACAATCGGGGATATGGCTACTGTGGGGACTGGAATGCAGAAAAAAGTAAATTTCCGGATTTTAGAGGATATATAGATGAGCTTCATTCTCTGGGGATAAGATGTATCGTCTGGTACAGTGTTCCCTTCGTTGGAAAGTATTCCGGCATCTGGTCTGATTTTCAGAATATGCTTCTTCATTATGATGATGTTTTAAATGCAGGAATTCTGGATCCCCGCTATCCACAGGTGCGAAGCTATCTGATATCCGTCTACGAGAAAAGTGCCACAGACTGGGATCTGGATGGATTTAAGCTGGATTTTATCGATTCCTTCCGCAATTATCCCGATACGCCGCCGCAGAATGACAAGATGGATTATGCTGAGATCCAGGAAGCAGTGTATCATCTTATGCTGGATATTTCTCATCACCTGCACCGAATCCGCAAGGATCTGATGATCGAATTCCGTCAAAACTATATCGGACCCCAGATGCGCCGCTTCGGAAATATCTTCCGTGTAGGTGACTGTCCCCTTTCTCCGGTTACAAACCGTGTCGGAATTACCGATCTGCGTCTGCTCAGCGGCAATTCCGCCGTTCACTCGGACATGCTGATGTGGCATCCGGAGGAAACGCCGGAAAATGTTGCAGTTCAATTGATCAACTGTATCTTTGCAACCCTGCAGATTTCCGTAAGGCTTGCCGATCTTCTGCCTGCACAGCAGCAGGTTTTGCAGCATTATCTGGACTTTTCTATTCAGTATAAAGATACACTGCAGTCCGGAGAATTTACCGCTTATTCCCCGCTCTCCTCCTATCCGGTCATTCAGTCACAGGATGAGAAGATCTGCATCACAGCCTATTATGACAGGAACCTGGTCCTTCCGCTGTCAGAGAAGGAAACCTGTATCTTCCTAAATGGCTCTTCCGGTTCCTCCCTGTACCTCTCCTGTTCCAGGGAAACAAAAGTACAACTGCGCACCTGGCAGTGCACCGGAACTCTTTTAGAACACAGCTGTATCACCATCACACCGGGAATTCACAGCTTCCCTGTCCCTGTAGGCGGAATGACCACCATCACGAAAGCTTTATAAAGAAAAAGGAAGTGCCGCACCTGGGGCCTGCAAGGTCCTGCTTGGCGTCTGCTCACGGTTTCGAAGCCCAAGAGAATCCACGAAACCATCAATTTTGCTAAAGACGTAAGCATCCAGCATAAACTCGCTGTGCTCAGACAGTATGCTGGATGCTTACAACACAAAATGGATGCTTCCGGGATTCTTAGGACTTCTGCAAATGTGAGCAGACGCTGAGCAGGACCTTGCAGGCCCCAGGTGCGGCACTCCCTTTTTTCTTATTGCATTTTCTTTTACTTTTATGGTATAGTAAACATAATACTTTTTACTAAACGAAAGGCAAAAACCTATGGCAACTTTAACTGATATTGCAAAAATGTGTCATGTATCAAAATCCACCATATCAAGAGTGCTGAATAATGATCCTGATTTTTCTGTGGCTGAGAAAACAAGGGAACAGATTATCTCTGCTGCCACTTCCTTGAATTACGATATGAATAAACAGCGGAAAACACGAAAAAAGGCAGAGGGAAAAAACTCCTCTGCCAAAGCAAGTACTGTTCTGCGTATTGGTATTTTGAATTACAGTTTTACGATTAATCAAAATACAGATGATTTTTACAGTAAACTGATTTCCAGTATTATCACCGCTTTAAAGGATATGACCTGTCCCTATGATTTTGAGTTTCGATACATCTTTAAGGATTCCTATGAAGAGCTGAATGATCTGGACGGACTTATCGTGGTTGGAAAACTGCATCTGAATCCTTACCATCCCACCGTAGCCAACATCAAGTACAAGGTCATCGTTGATTATATTGCACCCCAGGGTGCCTTTGACTCCGTCCGTGTCAACTTTACGGATGTCATCCAAACAGCGGTTGATTACTTTCATTCTCTGGGACTGACGAACATCTGCTATGTTGGCGGCTTTGATTATATTACACAATTTGCCGAATATAAGCGGACTAAAATTCCCGAGTTCCGCCAGAATGCCTTTTATGAATACTGTTTGCAGAATAAGATAAATCCCACAGATCATATCTGGAATACGGATTCCTTTACCCCTGAAGATGGTTATGCGATTACAAAAGAAATTATAACAGGCGGCAAGCTTCCTGAAGCACTGCTCTTCGGTTCTGACGAGCTGTCTTTAGGTGCATATAAGGCATTTCAGGAATATGATATCCAGATCGGAAAAGATCTGTCCATTATCAGTATTGACAATATGCCCTACTGCGGCTTTTTAAATCCGCCTCTTACCTCTATTTCCTTAAATCTTCCCTATATGGGAGAGACAACCGCCCTGGCACTGATCTCTCAGATCAATGGACGAAGCTTTCCTATCGCCTTCAACCCTCCGGTGAATCTGGTCGTGCGAAAAAGCTGTATCCCACAGCCAGAGTGACCTCTGGGGTCACAGGCAGATTATTCAAACACCTGAACCGCCGTTAATTCGTCTTCCGTCACCCGGCAGCTCAGACACAAGATCCGTACTCCTGCTGCCCTGGCTTCCTCCAGGGCAGTTCCAAATTCCCGATGTGTTTCCACATTGGCTCTCACTTCGCTGATTCCTTCCATCTGTATCACAAAAACTACCATACACTGATAGCCCTTTGACCTGGCCCGGGTCAGCTCCCGAAGATGCTTCACTCCCCGTTTTGTGGGCGCATCCGGAAAATATCCGATTCCCTCATGCTCCAGGGTGCATCCCTTTACCTCCATGAGAAACTGCTCTTCTCCCCGTTCCATGTAAAAGTCCAGACGGGAATCTCCATACCTGTATTCCGCCTTTACATAATCATATCCCTGGGTGGACAGCCACTCTGCCACCACCTTATTGGGGGCCTGGGAATCCATATTAACCCACCCGAAATCCTTCTTATAGACAGCAATCAGATCATACTTTGTCCTGCGGGCAGGGTTCTCCGCCACCTCCAGGATTACAGCCGCATCCGGCAGTAAAAGCTCTTTACACCGTCCTGTATTTTTCACATGAACACTCTCCAGTTGTCCCTCTATCATAACATGGGCGATAAACCGATTGGGCCGGTCAACAAAACTGCCCTGTATTGTCTTTTTATATCTCATAATTACTTTCCTTTATTCTTCTCCATCAGCCACAGTAATGTCTGATATAGACTTGTGGGATCAATCGGTTTGGTCAGATGAGCATTCATCCCTGCTTCCAGTGTTTTTTGCTGTTCCTCGGTAAATGCATCTGCCGTCATTGCTATAATCGGCACAAGGCGGGCATCTTCCCGGTCTGCCTGCCGGATCTTCTTCGCAGCCGTAATTCCGTCCATCACCGGCATCCGGATATCCATAAGAATCGCATCAAAGTGATTCTTTTCTTCCATCTCGAAGCGGATCACTGCTTCTTTTCCGTTGTGGGCGACAGTAACATGAGCCCCCTCCTTTTCCAGAAGACGCTGTGCCACCAGGATGTTCATGTCGTTATCCTCCACCAGCAGCAGTTCTGCGCCTGCAAGACAGCTCTTCTCCTGTTTGATCTCTGTGCGGCTCTGTCCCTTACTGGTCAGCGGCGTATACAGATCGATGGTATATTCTGTTCCCTGTCCCAGTTCACTTTTGACAAGAATCGTCCCGCCCATGGCATCCACCAGACTTTTTACGATGGGAAGCCCAAGACCGGTTCCGATCTCTTTTACATTTTCATCCCGAACCTCCTGGGAAAATGATTCGAATATATGAGGAAGGAATTCCTTACTCATGCCAATACCGTTATCCCGTACCGTGTAACGCACTCCGTAAACGCCTTCTTTGGGCGGGATATCCCTGGACAAAAATTCCACCTTTCCACCTCTTTGGGTGAATTTTGCTGCATTTGACAACAGATTGAAAAAGATCTGGTTAAACCGCAGACAATCCGTGAGCACACACTGTGCGGTGCTCTTCATCTGCAATACGAATTCTATCTTCTTTTCATCCATCAGTGGTTTAATTACCGTATTTACTGCTTTTTCAAACTCTGCTAATTCATAAGGCTCCAGCTTTAACTCCAGATCCCCGCTTTCAATCTTACTCATATCAAGGATATCATTGATCAGTCCCAGAAGAAAATCACTGGACGCAGCGATGTTTCTCAGATACTGATGCACCACCCTGATATTCTCTTCCTCTTTTGCCAGATGTGTCAGACCGATAATTGCATTCATCGGTGTTCGAATATCATGGCTCATCCGTGCCAGAAAATCTGATTTTGCAGCGTTGGCACTGTCCGCCTCCTTTAAGGCGATGGCAAGCTGCCTGTTTGTGCGCTGGCGGCTGACAGCAAAGTAACAGGCACCCATAACAAAAAGCACAGAGACACCAAGAGCGGCAATCAGTATGGTAACCCGATGGGAGGTAATATAATGCTGCATGGTAAATGTTTCGTTAACGGCTGACAGATTCTGCACAAGCATCTCCGTCCGCTGTTCCTTTGTAATCGTTGCAATTGATTTATTCAGAATCGACAGCAGCATCGGACTGGATATCGGAGAAACCCCGATGCAAAAATTTACGTCGGAATCCGGAAGCAGATAGGTACTCAAATCATCGTAAGAATACATATGGATGAGACTGTCTGCACAATTCGTAGGAATCATCGCCAGATCCGCTGTCTTTTTTGACACCATACGGACACATTCCTCGTAGCTGTCCGCATAAACAATATTGGTGTATCCCTCCTCCTTTGCCATCTGTTCCAGATAGGGATAGCCCTGCCGCAGTACCAGCTGGCACGCTGTATTCTTGTAATCGCTGACACTGTCATTGATCACCAGTGAGATACTGTTATCACGATAAGCATTCGTCAGTTCAACGCCCCACTGCTCTGCAGGACTTGACTGTTCGGCAACAGAGGCAACCAGCTGCACTTTTCCTGTCCTTAGCTGGTTCTTAAGGGTGTCCGTATCACTTCTCGTCACAAACTGAAACTTTAGTCCGGAGTATTGGGCGATCAGATCCAGGGAATCCAGTGTCACGCCCTTATAGCTGTCTTCCTTCTCACTGTAATATTCCAGCGGAATCAGATCATCAGAAACTGCCACGGTGATCGTATCCGCCCTGGCAATATAGCGCTTCTCTGCCTGGGTGAACGCCAGCTGCACAGGAACATTTCCATAACACTTTTCATCGAGCTTCTCCTCATAGTAAGGGGAATCCAGATGGAGCTTTATCATGGCATCATCCAGCTGGGTTTTCAACTGGGGACGCTGTTTGTTCAGACAGAAATATAAGGGATCCGTGCTGAGTCTGGCAAGAATTTTGTACTTTGCCTCACAGCGTATGGTACTCATCAGCACCGCATCCACCTCGCCTTTTTCCAGCGCCGTCTTTGATTCCTGATCCGTATCATATGCGATAAAATCTACCTCCGCTCCAAACCGGGTCAGGATCTTCCTGGCCTGCTCCATACGCACAGATCCGGCCAGTACCGCAATTTTCATCCCGTCATAGGAAGCATAGTCATTGTAACAATACCGCATATCATCCAGACGTACACACAAAACCGAACCGCCGTTTCCCATATCCTGTGCGGAATAGTCAAAGAGCTCTGCACGTTCTTTCGTATACTGATTCCCCGCCAGCAGGTCGATATTTCCACTTTCAAGCGCCCTTACCGCCTCTGCAAAGCTCATCTCCTGGAATTCATATCTCCATCCCGTATACTTTCTGATATCCTGCAGGTAATCATAGGCATAGCCACTGACGGTTCCGTCTTTATTCATCTCGATATAATTGGGATAATCGACCACTGCCACACGCACGGTCTGTGTATCCGACTCCCCATAACAGAAAACAGGCATAACAGACAGCAGTATCAGCATCATGATTGCAATACAAAGAAGCCGTCTGGCTGAAAAACCGACGGCCTTCTGCTTAAAATGCAAATATCCGGTATTCATTTGCATAGTTTTTATTCCCCTTTGATCTGTATTTTACACACTCCATTACTACTTATTATACCCTAAGAAGGAAAAAAATCAATGCGCTCCGGAATGCTTTCTCTCCTCTTTTCCTCATGTGTTTACGATATCCCTGGCTGCCTTCAGGCCATACATGCCTTCGCTCTCCCACACTGCATTACGGATCGCCTGGGCCATAACCCTGGCTGCCAGCATTCCGGTTACATTTAAATCAGCCTTTACTTCCCCCGTTCCCATGCAATAGATGCTGTCTCCGTCTGCTGTGGTGTGAACAGGACGAATCGCCCGGGCATAGCCATTATGAGCCATTCCGGCGATTTTCGTCATCTCTGTCTTGGTAAATGCTGCGTTGGTGAGGATTGCTCCGATTGTGGTGTTGCCGGTGAACAGGTTTTTCATGCCCGCATACTGGGAGAAAAACACCTCCTCTGTGTCCTGGAATTCACCTGTCTGATAATCCAGAAGGCCTGCCAGCTTCTTCTGGGTCTTATAGTCGTAGACATCTCCCAAGGCATTGACTGCCACGATAGCTCCAACCTTCAGTTCTCCCAGCTGCACTCCATAGATACCAAGTCCCGACTTCATCATCCCTTCTGTTCCCCGGGCTTTTCCTACTGTTGCACCGGTTCCTGCACCCACATTGCCCTGGAGCGGCTGATTCTTCTCTGCATTTTTGCAGGCCTGATACCCCATCGCCCCATCCGGGCGCACCTGATGACTCACCAGCTGAAGATCAAAAAGACTGGAAGCACACACGATAGGGACCTTCGTCACACCCACCGGGAATCCGATATTGCGTTCCTCCAGGTATTTTGCAACGCCCCCTGCCGCATCCAGTCCAAAAGCACTTCCGCCGCTTAGAAGAATCGCATGTACCCCGTCATTGGCTGCCAGCGGGTTTAAAAGAGCACACTCTCTGGAGGCAGGTCCGCCGCCCCGGATATCCACTCCAGTCACAGCACCCTGCTCTGAAATAATGACGGTGCATCCGGTAGCACCCTCATAATCCTGCGCATGACCGATCTTAATATGCTCGATGTCGGTGATTGGTATCTCCTTTAGTAATTCACTCATACTTGTATGTCATCCTTTCCATAATGGAATTTCCTATGGTTCCCTCCGGCATGGATACGCCAAAATTATCTGCGATGGTTGCACCGATCAGTGCAAAGCTGTCTCCTTCCGGTATTTCATGTCCTTCCTCCATAGACAGTGACCACGCCAGAAATGGCACCTGCTCCCGTGTGTGATCCGTCCCCTTATAAGTTGGATCATTTCCGTGATCTGCCGTAATGATCAAAAGGTCTTCCGGCTTTAGGGAATCCATCAGCACTCCAAGATTTTTATCGAACTTTTCCAGTTCCGCTGCATAGCCCACCGGATCCCTTCGATGTCCCCACAAAGCATCAAAATCCACCAGATTCACAAAGCACAGTCCATGAAAATCATCCTGCCTTGCTGTCTCGATGGTCTGCTCCATGCCATGGACAGAACTCCGGGAGCGGTAAGATCTGGTAATTCCCTCTCCCGCAAAGATATCATTGATTTTTCCAACAGCGATTACATCCAGTCCATGCTCAGACAACGCATCCAGCACTGTCTTTCCAAAAGGCTTCACTGCATAATCATGTCGGTTGCTGGTGCGCTTGAACTCACCCTTTTTCTTTCCCACATAGGGTCGTGCGATTACGCGTCCTACCTTCCACTCCTCCCTCATGGTAAGCTCCCGGGCAATCTCACAGCAGCGATACAGCTCCGCAAGATCAAAAGTTTCTTCATTTCCGCAGATCTGCAGCACAGAATCTGTGGAGGTATATACAATCATGTGACCGGTAGCGATCTCTTCCTCCCCCAGCTCTTCCAGAATCTCTGTTCCGCTGGCGCTTTTGTTGCCAATAACCTTATGACCGGTACGTGCTTCCAGCTCCCGAATCAATTCCGGTGGGAATCCATGCTCACTGAAGGTGATGAATGGAGTGGTCGTCTTAAGCCCCATCATCTCCCAGTGTCCTGTCATGGTATCCTTTCCCCTGCTGACTTCATTTAACCGGGTATAACGTGCCAGAGGGTGGGCCACCGGCGGTACCTGCCGGATGGGATGGAGATTAGCCAGCCCCAGACGGCAAAGATTGGGAATCGCAAAGTGTTCTACGCTCCTGGAGATTGAACCAAGCGTATCTGCTCCGGCATCATCATAATCGGCCGCATCCTTCGCACCCCCAACACCAAAAGAATCCACTACGATGACAAATATTCGCTTATATTTTTCCAAAACACACCTCTTCTTTCTATGCGCCATATCTGCCGCGGGCAAATATATCAGGCATTTTTACATTTTACATCATTATAATAGGTTATCAGGTCCAAAGCCAAGGGGGAAAAGCTCTCTCAGCGTAAATGTTTTATATTGCTTCTGATCAACTGCCAGAATAATCCTGAAGGTGTCAGGATTGCAGAATTCCATCATTACCTGCCGGCATACGCCACAGGGTGCAGTGTAATCCGTCAGTATCCCATCCTTTCCACCTACGATACAGATGGCCCGGAAGGAACGCTCCCCTTCGCTGACTGCCTTGAAAAATGCTGTGCGTTCCGCACAGTTTGTAGGAGTATATGCTGCATTTTCGATGTTGCAGCCGCAGTATATCTTTCCCTCCGTCGTCATAAGTGCCGCTCCCACGCTAAAGTGGGAATAGGGTGCATAGGCCTGTTTCATGGCCTGCATTGCCTGCACGATTAATGCTGCAGTCTGTAAAGCCGAATCCATGTAAAACCTCCTCTTCTACTACAATATATGTGCGTTTTACTCTTATATCATTTCATATAGTAATTGTCTTCCCTGAAAATCAAATTGTCAAGAAGATAATTATTTGAGTTTCCGCAGTTTTCACGTATTGCAAAGGATTTTTTCTCATGCTAAAATCTAAGATAGTGATAGTTGTTATGTATCTGGCGTGAGCGCACTCATCAAAGGAAGCTGCTGCTTCAGGAGGAGGTTGTATTGATTAATTATTCAGAAAACACAGAAAAGCTTTATCATATTCAGGTAGCCAAGGGAGAGGTTGGGCGATATGTCATCCTGCCGGGTGATCCGAAGCGCTGTAAGCTGATTGCACAGTATTTTGATCATCCTGTGCTGATTGCTGACAGCAGGGAATTTGTCACCTACACCGGAACTCTGGATGGTGTTTCGGTCAGCGTGACCTCCACCGGAATCGGCGGACCCTCCGCCTCTATCGCCGTGGAAGAACTCACTGCGGCCGGCGCAGATACCTTTATCCGGATTGGTACCTGCGGTGGTATGGCACTTGACGTAAAAAGCGGTGATGTAGTCATCGCCAACGGAGCGATCCGTATGGAGGGAACCAGCCGGGAATATGCCCCGATCGAATTCCCTGCAGTGCCGGACTTTACCGTAACCACTGCACTGGTAAGCGCTGCCAGACAGCTGAATGCCGCCTTTCATGTAGGCGTTGTAGAATGTAAGGATTCTTTCTACGGACAGCATTCCCCGGAAACCAAGCCGGTCAGCTATGAGCTTTTGAACAAGTGGAATGCCTGGCTTGCCATGGGCTGTAAGGCTTCCGAGATGGAATCGGCAGCACTTTTTATCGTAGCAAACGCCCTGCACGTCCGTGCCGGATCTGTTATGCTTGTGATGGCCAATCAGGAACGGGCCAAAAAAGGTCTGGAAAATCCAATTGTCCATGACACAGATCTTGCCATCCGCACCGCCGTAGAAGCCCTTCGAAATCTGATCCGGCTGGATCAGAATTAATTCTCTTAAAACCCAGGAAAGGAAACATCTATGAATTCAGAAGAAATCTTGAAACATGTTGACCACACCTTACTTGCCCAGACGGCAACCTGGCCGCAGATCCGCCAGATCTGTGATGACGCCATGACTTATCACACAGCTTCTGTCTGCATCCCGCCCTCTTTCGTGCAACAGGCAAAGGAGTATGTGAAGGATCAGATGGCAGTCTGCACCGTCATCGGTTTTCCGAATGGCTACCAGACAACAAAAGTAAAAGCCTGCGAAACCGCAGACGCACTGGAACAGGGTGCCGATGAGATTGACATGGTAATCAATCTTGGCTGGCTGAAGGAAGAAAGATATGATCTGCTGCTGCAGGAAATACAGACCTTAAAAGAGATCTGCGGTTCCCGGATTCTGAAGGTTATCATCGAAACCTGCCTGCTGACAGACAAAGAAAAGAAAAAGATGTGTGAAATTGTTACCGCTTCCGGGGCTGATTTTATCAAAACCTCCACTGGATTTTCCACCGCCGGTGCCACCTTTGATGATATCCGCCTGTTCGCCGCTCACGTAGGGCCGCATGTCCGCATAAAAGCGGCAGGAGGAATTACCTCTCTGGAGGATGCCGAACAGTTTCTGGCACTTGGTGCCGATCGTCTGGGTACCAGCAGAATCATCAAGCTTTTGCATCCAAGCGAAGCCGAATCGTAAATGTAAGGCTCTCCCCGGGCGGAAGTTCATAAAGACTGTTATGTTTTTTTGCACAGGAAATACTGTCATAATAACCATTGGATGGTTCCAGGGCGCAATTATAATCTCCCTGGAATCCACCCGCTGTGATCCACACTCCCAGATAAGGGAGTGTTTTTGCATCATAGGAAAGGGTAGCACGAACGCCTGCCGATGGATAATAGACACCGCAGTGTCCCACCTGAAGGGGACCATCCGCATAATACTTGGTCATACTGCATGTGTCAGGGGCCGGAACCCGACAGAAGGAATATCTGTCATCCTCCACCGCATATCTGGTGCCAACTGCTCCAAGAGCTGCATTTTCAAAGACATTCACAAATCCCCTGACAGAAGTATCAAAGAACAATTCCATATCTTCTTCGTAACGCAGCAATCCATGAAAGGTCCAGATACAGGGCAGAGATTCTCTTCCCTGATTGCTGATCTGATAATGCAGGATTAGTGAATCCCCCTCCAGCGCAATATCCTTTTGATAACGGTAGGCAAACACACCGCTTTCAAAAACAAGAGATACCTGTTCGTCTTCCTGCCTGCTGGAAAAAGGATGACTCCATACCTCTCCATGATCCGGATACTGCAGCTTTCGCCCTGCTGCCATTACCTGCTCCGGATCGATATTTGGAAATGCATCATCCATGCCGGAAGGGTCAAAGTCCGCAAAGGAGGGCGAATCTCCCTGTAAGGTTCCCTGACTTCTCCCGGAAGGCTGGGCGGCAAGCTCAAACGCTTTTCCCTTATGATACACCGACACCAGCCTGGCTCCCGGATTGGGGCGGACCTTCACCCGAAGCACATCATTTTCCAGGACGATTACCGGTTTTTCCTTCCAGTATTCCTTCCGGATTTCCAGCTTTTTCTTCAAGGCAGTCTCCCCCTTCCTGCGACGACATGTCGCTGCACGCTCATCATTTACTATTGTTACTTTTGTTTTTCCAATATGATCATCCGGCTGTCGTAGTCACCCTGCAATTTCAGCAGAATTCCCTGCTGCATCAGATAGGCTCCTGATTTTACAGCCTCTGTTTCTTCTATTTTATAGCGATAAAGGGCATCCTCGCACAATCCACGCAGCTTCACTTCGTGGCAGGTTGCACCATAACGCTGGTGATCCAGGAATACGAAGAGCACGCTTCTGTCTTCGTCATTGTAGCAGAGCGCCTGCAGATCTCCATCCTGCAGGGACTGGAGCCGATAAAGCTCGCCCATCTGAATAGTAGCACGTACCTCCTTGTACTGCTGCACATAGTCCGCAATCTGCTCTTTGTCTTCCTCCGAGATCTGATTCAGATTTACTCCGATTCCCAAACTTCCGCACATGGCACTGTGCATGGAGAAAGCAAGTGGAATCTTCCTCCGATTCATCCCGAAGTCGTCGGTAAGCCATGCCCGCATATATTTTACCGGGTACAGATAGCTGTAGCTTTCCTGAATCATCAGGCGATCCAGCGGATCGGTATTATCACTTGGCCAGTATTCATCAAAGTAGCGCATAGCCCCATAATCCACCCGGGCTCCGCCTGAGGCACAGGCTTCGAATTCCACCTCCGGATGGCGGCTGCGAAGCCGTTCAATCAGCGTATACACTCCCTGGGTGTTTCTCCAGGCAATCGTCTGCCATTCTTCCTTTGGCAGGCTTGCACTCCCACGCTCTGCCGCATAGCGGTTCATATCCCACTTGATATAGTCAATTTTGTTCTCGGACAGCAGCTTATGGAATATCTGCGTCAGATAATCGATCACCTCTCCGTTGGTCATATCCAGCATATATTGATTGCGTCCCATCAGCACCTCGCGGTTCTTGTAGCAATAGATCCACTCCGGATGCTCCCGGTAGAGATCACTGTCGGGATTCACCATCTCCGGCTCAATCCAGACGCCAAATTTCATACCAAGCTCATTCACCACCCGAATCAGCGGCTCCAGACCCTGGGGAAACTTCTCTCTGTCAACAAACCAGTCTCCAAGTCCCGCCTTGTCGTTCTTTCGTCCTGTAAACCATCCATCATCGATCACAAAAAGCTCCACGCCTGTATCGGCTGCCTTCCTGGCGAGAGCGATCTGCTCGTCACATTTCACATCAAAGAGTGTCGCATACCAGGAATTATAGAGCACCGGAAGCACCTGATTTGCCTTCTTTTTCGGCATCAGATAGTTTCTCGAAAGTCGGGTCAGACAGTGTGTCATCTCCTGAAAGCCCTGATCGCTGTAGCCTCCGTATACAGCCGGGGTGGTAAATGACTCCCCGCCTGCAAGCTTCCACTGAAAATCAGTATCATTGATGCCGATGAGGATATTCAGATAGCCGCAGTTTACCGCCTCTATCACGGTCTTAAAATCACCGGAATACTCCAGCACGCCATAATACACCTCTCCTGTTGTCTCGGTTCCATCCCGATGGACGATAAACGCCGGATTAACCGTATGGCCGGAAAGCCCATACAGACTCTCATATACCTTTTTTCCGTAGGTGATGGAATCTTCTTCTCTCAGGAATTCTGCGCCCCATCTGCCATTATAGTTTATGGCACGATAGCCGCTTCCAAAAAGTCCGAATTCTCCGGAATAGATGCGATCCAGTATCACCGGTTCCTTCCCTGTATTCTCGGCAACTCTCCACTTTTTGATGATATCCTCTTCCTCAAACACCTGATAGAAAAGGTGTACGGAAAAGGAATAAAAGATATCCTTCAGCACAATCTCCAAAACATTTCCATCAATCTTATATTCACATCCCCGATAACGGAAATCGTCCACTCCATCGAAAAACTGAAGCCGCAGGGATGTTTCTTTGTAACGCATACTGCCGTAGGAGGAGCACTCTTCCTGAATGCTCTGAGGCCCATTCACATTTACGAATACATGCTGTGTAGAGACATCGGCAAAATCCTCCGTCCTCTGTATCTTTTTTCCCCAATACAGGTTTTCTGCAATTCCCTGTTCATTGATACAAAACACATAAGAGGTATGCGCTGTCTGTAATGTAAAAAGCCGCTCCTGATATACTTCTATCGACATGTCTTCTTCTCCTTATTCTTATACTTATCCTTTTGTTCCGGTTGTTGCGATTCCTTCTACAAACTGCTTCTGGAAGATCAAAAACAGGATGATCATAGGTAAAATTGCGATGACAGAACCTGCCATCAGCTGTGGATAATCCACAGAATACTGTCCCATCAGTGTAACCAGTCCGGAAGATAATGTCATCTTCTCGATGGACATATTAACGATCAGCGGCCACATCAGATCCTTCCATGCAAAAAGTGCTGTGAAGATTCCAAGGGATACCAGTCCTGATTTTGCCAGCGGAAGCATAATCTTCCAGAAGGTTTTCCAGATACTGCAGCCATCCAGCACGGATGCCTCTTCCAGATCCTTTGGAATTCCCATAAAGAACTGTCTCAGCAAAAAGGTACCAAAGGTACTTACAACTCCCGGAACCACCAGGGCTTTCACTGTATTCAGCCACCCAAGCTTACTGACAATCAGATACTGGGGCAGAATAAAGATCTGAGACGGCAGCATCATCTGCATCAAAACTAAGGTAAATAAAATGTTTTTTCCCGGAAACTCAATTCTGGCAAAAGCATAACCCGCAAGTGCACTGAAGAAAATCGCACACACCACGCGGGCAATTACCATCAGGAAGGTATTCAGGAAGAATGCCGCAAAGGGCAGCACCTCGCTTACTTTCACATAATTGATAAAGCTCCAGGAGGACGGCAGGATCTGAGGTGGTACCTTCAGAGCCTCTGCCTGGGTTTTAAATGCTGTCAGGACTGTCCATATGAACGGGAGAACCATGACAAATGCCATAACAACCAGTATAATATAGATGATGATATTCTGTTTTTTCTTTGTCTTCATTTTCTTCTCCCTTCTCAGTCGTTATAGTGAACCCATTTTTTCTGCAGCTTCATCTGAATAAATGTAATAAACAGGATAATGACAAACAGCAGAACAACAATTGCAGATCCATAACCCTTGTTATAACTGGTAAATGTGTAGCGGTAGAACAGATATACAATAGATTCTACGCTCTTAAAGGCCGGACTGCTGGGTTTCATCATCATGTAAATCAGATCAAATACCTGCAGAGAACTGATGATGGTAGTCACACTGACAAAAAACAGAGTTGGGGATACCATAGGCAGGGTAATCTTAAAAAACTTTGCAAATGGTCCTGCGCCGTCAATCTCCGCTGCTTCGTACAGTCCTTTGGGAATGTCCTGCAGACCTGCAATCAGAATTACCATGTTATAACCTACCATAGTCCAGATTCCTACAATCGCTACAGAGATCAGTGCCATGGATGGCTTTCCAAGCCAGTCGATGCGCCCAATGCCGATAGCGCTTAGCATCTCATTAATCAAACCATAGTCCTTGTTATAGAGCCATTTCCATACAAGGGCAACAGCTGCGGGAGCAGATACGACCGGAAGGAAATAGATGCATCGAAAGACTCCTTTTCCTTTGATCTTTGCATTTAGAAGAACTGCAACTACCAGCGAAAGCAATACGCCCAGGGGTACCGTAATCAGAGAATACAAAAAGGTGTTTCCGATGGAACGCCAGATCTCTGCATCTCCAAAGAGTCTTGCATAGTTGGCAAGCCCGATAAACTTTGGAGCTGCAAATCCTTTTACTTCATTGAAGCTGTAATAAAAAGACTGTATTACAGACCACAGATTCAGCACCATAACACCGATCACCGTCGGGGCAATAAACAGATAGCCATAAAGATAGGTCGTTCTTTTCCGCTTTCCGATTTTAACTTTTTTCTTTGCTGTTTCCACGTAAAATCCTCCTATAAAAAAACTCTGTGACAGCGAACGCTGCCGCCAATCACAGAGTTATCCTGATCTGTTACATCTTGAATTTACTGAATCAAAGCATTTACGCCTTCTGCAATTGCTTTACAGCCTTCCTCAACCGGCATTTCCAGTGAGAATACCTGTGGCATAATGTCATCCAGAATTGCAGATGCCTCATTGGAAGTGGTAAGTCCCGGGCTTGTATGTCCATACTCAGCGCCTGCTACAAGTGGAGCCGCATTAATTGTGGTAAAGGAATCAACCCATGGCTGTGCTGTGTTTTCATAAGCCGGAATTGCAACACCGGATTTTGCTTCGATCAGCTGAGCCTCTTCGGATCCCAGATACTCCACCAGCTTTTTCGCTGCTTCCGGGTATTTTGTGTTCGCTGCTACAGAGAATGCCATACCACTGCACTCGGTTGCTTTTACCTTTTGCATCGGCATCTCGGCAATATCAAAGTTCAGTCCCTCTACTGCAAGATACTCTGTCAGCATCCAGGAACCTGTTGTGATCATAGCGCATTTTCCAGATTCAAAGTACTCATCCTGTGTCAGGTTTGCAAAGTCTGCAGGTGTAGGAGAATATCCTTTTTCCACGAAGGATACTGCATACTTCATAGCCTCGATTGTCTCCGGTGAATCAAAGGTGCACACACTCTTATCTTTGTTGAATACATCTCCGCCATTCTGCCAGATCAGATTCCAGTAGAAGTTCTGTCCCTCATTCGGTGCTGCGAATCCGTATACATCGTTATCTTTGTTCGTCAGCTTTTCTGCTGCACTCATCAGATCATCCCAGGTCCAGTCATTGGTCGGGTAGGCAACGCCTGCCTTGTCAAACAGATCCTTGTTGTAAAACAGTCCGATGATTCCCAGATCCTTCGGAACACCATACTGTTTGCCGTCAATTGTGAAATCATTGACCACATAGTCCGGGAAATGAGAAGCATTTGCCGTGTCTCCCGCCAGAACGTCTGACAGATCCATAAGCATGTTGCCCTCTGCATAGTTCTTTACCTGATCCGGATGCATCACTACGACGTCCGGCATATCACCTCCGGTTGCTGCTGCCTGCAGCTTTGTCCAGTACTCATCCCATGGAATCGTCTCAACGGAAACATTAATATCCGGATTCTGCTTCATAAATCCTTCTGCCATAGCTACGAGTCCTGGTTCCTGATTGCTGTCCCAGAAGATCATCTTCAGATTGGCTTTTTCACCGCTGGATTTGTCAGAAGCTGATGCTTTGGAAGAACTCGCACTTGCTGCGCTGGTGCTTCCTGTATTTCCTGTGCCTCCGCATGCTGCAAGAGATACCGCCATAGTTCCTGTCATCAAGGCAGCAATTACTTTCTTATACATTTTCATATTCTCTTTTCTCCTTTTACTTTTTCCACTATAATTCAACATGGATTAGTTGCTATGAATCAGCTATTTTTTACGAAATACCGGTATTTTTTCTAAACAACTCACTCAGTTCATGTTTTTATTATACATATCGACGAACGTCAATGATATAATTATTACATGCGTGTTTTTATATAAATCTTGCATCTTTTATTTTTTTATCTTATACTTGTGATATTCCAACACCGAAAAAGGAGAAAATCATGCTGGTATATGATCAATATATTCACACCTCTACCCCGGACTGTGACGATGATGTCATCGTGCTTCATTCCGGCTTCTGTTCTACCATACCAAATTACAGCTATGGAAAAGACACCCGGGATTACTATCTGATTCACTTTATCACAAGTGGAAAGGGAGTCTACTCGGTGGGAAAAACGAATTATTCGCTGAGCAAAAATGATGGCTTTTTGATCACCCCTGACACTACGATTGTGCATACGGCGGATAAGGTAGATCCCTGGGATCTGATCTGGGTAGCATTTAACGGCAAAAAAGTCCGGTCCCTCCTGGAGGAGGCCGGACTTGACGAAAATCATCTGATCTTTCACTATGAAGTTGACAATGAGCTGGAAAACCTGATTATGAACATCTACAATGAGACCCGTGATTCCAGAAACATCGCTTTGATCACCGGATATTTTTATCTCTTTATCGGTTGTCTGATCCGTGCAAACCAGAACCACGGCGCGAGTTCTTCGAATAGCAGCTATTCCCGCTTCGATGAGGCGCTGAACTATCTGCGCCGCAATGTCCGTTCCCAGATCTCTGTGGTGGATCTCGCCAACTGCATGCGGCTGGACACCTCACAGATCTACCGGATTTTCAAGAAAAGAACCGGAAAATCACCGCAGAAATACATCTGTGAGATGCGAATCCAGGAAGCCTGCGAGCTTCTGGAGAAGACGGACCTCTCCGTCAAGGAAATCGCCGAGTGGATGGACTTTGAGTATCAGTCACATTTCACCAAGCAGTTCAAGTCCGTCATGGGCATGAGTCCCTCCGAATACCGCAATTCCAAAAAATAGACACCCTCCCCTGTTTAGGCGTTGCACATACGCAGATAAATGGCGGCATTTTGATGATTGTGATCCAAATCCAGTGCTTTTTGGAAAGCTTCTGCCGCCTCCTGCTTTTTCCCAAGTCCCAGTTTTCCAAGTCCCATCAGATAGTAACAGTGTACCTGATTCTTCTGGTCCATATCCTCTTCGAAGATGAGGAAGTCCGGCATGGAAACTGCAAAATAATCCATAACAAATGTATCCCTGAGATGTTTTTCACCATAATCGATTAACTTGTAATATCTGGCATTGGCCTCTGCCTGGCTTCCCAGTTTTTCCTTGGCCTTTCCCTGATAATAGATCATGTCTGCAGGCTGATCGTAGTAATACATCATGCCTGCCGGTTCCATGACGCCAAGGGTTGCCTTCTGATGGCAGATCCCGGCCTCCTCTTCTTTTCCCTGTTTTTCCAGACTTTCTCCCAGAAGATAATACAGATCGTTATCCTTCGTTCCTTCCAGACGTCCTTCTCCCAGACTTTCCGGGTAGGAAAGTGCCTCCCGAATCAGTTGCTCCGCTTCTGAATATGCAGCTGCCGCCAGCTTCTGTTTTGCCAGCTCCGCAAGTGAGATCTTAAACTGTGCAGTAATCTTTCCTTCTGCACCCTCCCAGGTCTGGAAGTTATGAGCAGTAACAGCCTGGTGAGCCTCCTGGAAGTATCCTGCCTGATTCAGCACGGTAACATATTCCAGATACAGATCGTCCCGCTGCGTAATCAGCTCTGCATGGGCCTTAAAGTCATCGATTCTTCTCTGGAAGGAGTATCCCATCTTCTTGTGGAGCTGATCCAGCTCCAGGAAGATTCTGGCATCGCTTTGATCCAGCTGAAATGCTCTTTCCAGATGATCCAGTGCTTTTTGTGGTTCCTTTTTCTTGTTATAGTAGGCGATGGAAAGGTTTCTAAGTACCGTAGGGAACTGATTATCACAGGTCTCGGACTGCTCCCACAGTGCAACTGCCTGACCAAAATCAAGCTTATCATAATACAGGCAGCCCAGATAATATGGTGCTTTTGCAGCATGTTTTTCCAGTCGCATGGCGGTTCTCAGTACGGCGATATCCTCGAGCTTATTCGGGAAGCAGATATATGGATCTGCTGCCTCTCCTTCCTGTACAGCGCTGACTGCAGCCGGATCCTCAAGCTTCTCCAGGCAGGCAGCCCTATAGTAGGAAATCATAGGGAAGGTTCCCTCATAGACCTCAAGTGTCTTCAGTGCCTCCTCATATAAACCACTCTCCATAAAGTCTCTGGCCGCAGACAGTATGGTATCTTTGGAATCCCGGCATAGCTGACGGATTGCAGCCACCTGTTCCTTATCCTGGCTGCAGAATGCATCTACAAATCTTGTTACATAATCAAACTGATCCAGCTGCAGGTTCTCCATAACAAGCTGCTGTAATTCCTCTCTTCGTCCCATGCGGGCAAGAATCGCAGCCTTTAATCCCCTGGCCTTGGTATTATGCCAGTTTTTTACAAGTCCCTTGTCCAAAAGCTCCAGTGCTTCCTCATATTCCCCTTTTCGGCAGGCGATGGCACCCAGATAATAGTATCCCATCTCCTGCTGCTCGCTGGACCAGATTGCCTTGTAAAATGCATCAAAAGCATCGTCATACTGCTCCTGATAGAACAGAGACAGACCCAGGTTGTAATAGGGCTCGCTGTCCGATGGATTCGGATGCAGCTTTGTCAGACGCTCCAATGCTTTTCGGAAATAGTTTTCAGCCCTCTCAAAGTCACCTCTTCGCAGCAGTAAAAGTCCATAGGCATTATTGATCCGCACATCCCCCTTGTCACGCTTTAATCCCTCCAGATAATAGGGATCCGGCAGATAGGTTGCATGGCGATACTGCTCGATGTGCTGTCCAGCCATCAAAAGCTCATCATTTGTCATAATCTTTTCCGGGTCACCGATTGCCTGTGCCGGTTCTGCCAGCTTTGGAATTCCCTGATCTACTTCCTGGTAGGATATCAGCTCTCTTTGGCCCGCTTCCACCGCTACCTTTACTTTGTATCGGTCAGTAAGGTTAAGGGCGAGGGTCTTTTCATAAATATCCACAGGGGAAAGTCGGACAGCTTCTTCATATACCTTCCTGCCCTGATCATAGACCACAATCCTTGCATCCTCATAAACTTCTGTTCCATAGGCGCAGATATAGAGTCCTTCTTTTCTAAATTCTGTTCCAAGCACCGCCTTTGTGCTGGCATTTTTCACCTGTCCGACTTCCTTATAAGGCATAAAGTACTGATAAAATACTTTCTCCTCATAGGGCTTAAGCCAGGTAAAATCAGGCTGGTTGTCACAGTACATGCCTGTCATCAGCTCAATATACGGTCCATCCTCATCTGTCAGATTCCGATCCCATGCTTTTCCAAAATCGCCGCAGCCCCAGGTCCACTGTTTCTTTCCGGGAGATATATGATGATCTGCCACATGGAGAAGTCCGGCTTTCTTCTGGTAGTCATATCCGCCCACAAAATTATACTGAGAGCTTTCTGCCATATAGGAAGTGGGCACCGGAATATTCTTATAGCGGGAAATGTCTACTCCCTGACTGTAATCGTGCTTGTAATACTCTCCTGTAGCTATGGGGAAGCGGGATACCGCTCTCTTTCCGTGGTCATAGACAGAATGTACATCCGGTGGAAAGATAGACTGGGTATAATCATTTACCGGGACTGCCGGATTCGCCCACCACAGGAAGGTCTGAGGCAGAGGAGTTCTGTTGTATAATTGTCCCCGAATCTCAATATAAGCCCTGCCCGGATAGATGGTAATGGTGGTGATCACCTTGGTTCCGTTGATCTGGTCCGTGTCCCCCAGAAGAAGGGACTTACTTCCGTCCTTGTTTTCACGAATCTTATAATCCACTGCCATATAGGTTGTGGGGCGGTGATGCTGCGGCCAGTTAAACTCGATTCCCCCTGAGATCCAGGGTCCTAAGAGTCCCACCAGTGCCGGCTTAATGACATGATTGTAGTATACAAAATCATATCCGTTTGTCTTATCATAGGCTCTCTGGATTCTGCCTCCAAGCTCCGGAAGAACCATGATTTTCAGATATTCATTTTCCAGCATTACGGCCTTCCAGGGCACATCCTTCTTCGTTTGGCAGATGTCCTGGGTTGCAGGGTAGGGATAGATCTTCCCGGTGCTTCCCTGATATACTCTCTTTTCCAGAAACATGGGGTTTTTATCCGGTTTTCCCACCTCATAGGTTGGGAGCACGATGGATTCCTCCCAGATTTTAACTTCGCTCATAGTTCTTGACCTCCTGAATGTTTATATGAATTTTCGAAATCATTATCCTATATATTACACTCTTTTTCCGAATTTACATTATGGATATTTGCTTCTTTATTTAGAAAAATTGCTATTGTACTCTTTCAATTCTCATAGTAGAATATAAACAAATACCATTATTTTGCATAGGAAAGGTCGATCTTATTATGAAATCCTGCGAACAGTATGTTGCTCCCTCCTCAGACTACTTTGTCTACTCTCCCAGTCTCACAGCCAAAGAGAGCTTCTTCTACCCGGTCTGTGTCGGACATTTTTTCTATGAGCCGGGATATCACCAGAAGCGGAGCTCTTATGACAGCTTTCTTGTGATGTATATTCAGTCCGGAGAACTTACCGTGCAGTATGAAGGTATGACAAAAACTGCCACGGCCAATCAGTTTGTTCTGTTGGATTGCTATAAGCCCCACGAGTATTACACCACCGCCAGTCTGGAAAGTCTGTGGTGTCATTTTGACGGGCCTATGGCAGGCAGATACTATGAGCTTGTCCGCTCCCATCTGGGATCTATCTTCACCCTGGCAGATTCCAGTTCCATCATCGGCAAATTGCGAAAGCTCTATCACACCTTCGACCAAAATCAGCCCATCCGGGAACCTCTGCTTTCCAAATACCTCACCGATATTCTTACAGATATGATTCTTTACACGCCCAGTCAGACCAATACGGGGAATCACAGCAGTCTGATCGAAGAGACCGTATCCTATATCAACGAGCACTTTGTAGAGGAGCTTTCCGTCAACACCCTGGCCCGCCAGGCCATGCTGAGCCCCTATCACTTTATCCGGATCTTCAAAGAAGAAACCGGGTTTACCCCTCACGAATACCTCATCAATATTCGTCTGAACACCGCCAAATATATGCTGAAAACCACCAGGGATTCCGTAAAAAATATCTGTTATAACTGCGGCTTCTCCAACGAAAGCGTATTTTGCACTTCCTTTAAGAAAAATGTAGGAATGACCCCCGCTGCATACCGCAATAACGAATAAAAAAGGAGGGCTGTCCCACTTCGGCGGCTGTCCCACGATGCCGCTCCCGGATGGGAGACTGCTGCCAGACACATTTGCAGGAGTCCTAAGCATAGAAAAAGAATAGAATTTGCGTTGTAAGTATGCAGCACACTGTTTGAGTGAAACGAGTTTGTGCTGTATACTTACGTTTTTAGCAAAATCTATTCTTTTTTATATGCTCTTGGACTCCGAAACAGTGTCTGGCAGCAGTCTCCCATCCGGGAGCAGCATTGCGGGACAGCCTCCGAAGTGGGACAGCCCTCCTAAGTGTGACGTCATTATTTGGAAAGTAGTACCCGGTCATTGGCGAATTCGTCACCGCTGATCCGGTTGAATGCCTGCAGCAGATCTTCCACTGTCAGCTTCTTCTTTTCTTCACCGCTGATATCAAGGATGACTTTTCCGTCATTCATCATAATCAGGCGGTTTCCATGGGTGATGGCATCCTTCATGTTATGGGTTACCATCAGCGCTGTCAGATGCTCTTCCTCGATAAACTTATCCGAAAGACGAAGTACATTTGCTGCAGTCTTTGGATCCAGTGCAGCGGTGTGCTCGTCCAGAAGCAGAAGCTTCGGTTTCTTCAGCGTAGCCATCAGAAGTGTCAGCGCCTGACGCTGTCCGCCGGACAGAAGACCTACCTTCGTAGACATACGGTCTTCCAGGCCCAGGTCCAGCTCAGAGAGTCTCTCTCTGAAATCTGCACGCTCCCCCTTGCTGATTGCCCAGCGCAGGGTTCTGCTCTGTCCCCGTCTTCCGGCAAGGGCAAGATTTTCTTCAATCCACATATCTGCGGCAGTTCCCATCATCGGATCCTGGAACACCCGTCCCAGATATTTGGCACGTTTGTGCTCCGACATGCGGGTCACATCCACACCATCGATCATAATACTTCCGCTGTCCACCGGATAAACACCGGCAATCATATTCAGCATGGTAGACTTTCCTGCCCCGTTTCCTCCAATCACAGTCACAAAATCACCGTCATTTAAGGTCAGATTCAATCCGTTCAAAGCCTTCTTTTCATTGATGGTACCTGCGTTGAAGGTTTTGTATACATTTTTTATCTCCAGCATATTAAACCTCCTCCACAACCGGCTTAATCTTCCGGTCGTCTATCTTTCTCTTCCAGAATGGAATTGCAAGGAAGATGGCAACTACGATGGCAGAGAACATCTTCAGATCATTTGCATTGAGTCCCAGCTTCAGTACCAGTGTAATTACTACATAGTAAATGATGCCGCCACAGACAGCTGCGAACAGCCGCAGGGCAAAGTTTTTGAATATTTTGCCGAAGATTACCTCACCGATAATAACGGCAGCAAGGCCGATTACGATGGCACCACGTCCCATGTTGATATCTGCAAAGCCCTGATACTGTGCCATCAGTGCTCCGGACAGTGCCACGATGCCGTTAGAGATTACAATACCGATAATCTTGTTGCTGTTGGTATTGATACCATTTGCACGGGCCATGGATTCATTACAGCCTGTAGCCCGCAGGGAATGTCCCAGCTCGGTTCCAAAGAACCAGTACAGAGCAATGATAATAACCACGGAAAAGATCAGACCTACCAGCAGCGCACTGATTACATTTCTGGAGGATACTAAAACAGTATACTTTGTAACGTTCAAGGGTGCATTGGCAGAGCCTCCCATAATTCTTAAGTTGATTGAGTACAGGGACAGCTGCGTCAGAATACCTGCTAAAATAGCAGGAATTCCAAACTTTGTATGCAGCACACCTGTAATCAGACCTGCAAGGCATCCTGCTGCAAATGCAAAAAGGACTGCAAGACCAACCGGAACCCCTCCGGTTACACAGATGACCAGTACGGCACCTCCGGTACCGAAGGATCCATCTACGGTCAGATCGGCAACATCCAGAATCTTAAAGGTCAGATATACACCGATTGCCATAATACCCCATATAATACCCTGTGCCACCGCACCGGGCAGAGAGTTCATAAATGATAACATAACTTCATTTACCTTTCTGTTATTCTACGCAGCAGTTCTGCCGGGAACCGTCTGCTTATTCCGCTTCGATTGCTGTATAGTCACTGGGAACCTTGATTCCAAGCTTATCGCAGCGATCTGCAACATATTCTTTTGTCAGGTCTGCTGCGAATTCGATATCCATGTCTGCCGGATTCTCTCCATCCTTTAAGATCTTGACAGCCATCTCACCTGCTTTGTAGCCGATATCATGGTAGCTGATGGACAATGTACCGATACCACAGCCTTTGCAGATTCCTTCCTCGCCGGCTATAATCGGGATTCCAGCAGGCTCAGCGATGTTATTCACCAGTTCTGCGCTGGATGCCATCGTGTTGTCTGTCGGGATATAAAGAACATCACTCTCTGCACATGCAGTCTGTACAACCGGTGATACGTCGTTGGTATCTGCACAGGTATACTCTTTGTAGGTCAGGCCCATCTTGTCGAGATATCCCTCGATGGTCTCTGCCTGATACTTGGAGTTTGCCTCTGCGGAACAGTACAGGATTCCGACGGTCTTTGCATCCGGAACCAGTTCTTTCAGCATGTTAGCCTGATCCTCCAACGGTGCAAGATCAGCGGTACCGGTAACATTAACCCCTGTCTTACCTGTCCAGTCAGAGATATCAAGTGCGGTTGCATAATCTGTAACGGAGGTTGCCACGATGGGAATCTCTGCTGTTGCGGATACAGCTGCCTGTAAAGCCGGAGTTGCATTTGCCATAATCAGATCATCTCCGTCAGATACGAATTGATTTACGATTGTTGCACAGGTAGCGGAATCTCCTGCTGCATTCTGCTCGTCAAAGGTGACACTCTCAGCGCCAAGACCTTTTTCTACTGCTTCCTTGAAGCCTGCCGTAGCAGCGTCCAGTGCGTCATGCTGTACCAGCTGACAGATACCGATGGTGTAGGTTCCATCTCCTGCTGCCTTGCTTCCTGCTGCACTTGTACTGGTACTTGATGCTGCGCTGTTACTTGCTGCTTTGCTGTTACTGTTTCCACATGCCATCATTCCAATGGCGGAGGATACCGTCAGGGCACCTGCTAAAACTACAGATAATACTTTTTTCTTTTTCATAGTAACTTCCCCTTTTGCTCATTCATTTCAATCGTGCTGCGCAACGATAGATGAATAAACTATACCGCTTTAAACGAATGAAGTCAAGAAAAAACCTGCCTTTCGACAGGTTTTGCCTTAAAATTTTCTCCAGGTTCCCGTTTTACTGCTGTAATCTTTGGACAACCCTTTGGACATTCTCATATACTTCTTCTTTTGATACACCGATATCAAACACACCATCCTCATAGAGAATCTTTCCGTCCACCATGGTAAGCTTTACATCCGACTTGCTTCCACTATAGACAAGATTTTTGGAAATGTTATGAATCGGCTGCATGTTGGGCTGCTGCAGGTCGATCAGAATCAGATCAGCTTTCTTCTGTTCTGCCAGAACATCTGCGTCAAAAAGCTGCATGACATGAGCTCCCTGACAGGTTGCCATCCGAAGAACCTCCTGTGCATCCACCGCCACTGCATCCTCAGCCTTTATCTTGGCAAGTCCGCTCACCAGAAACATCTCCCGGAACATATCCAGGCAGTTATTACTCGCCGCACCATCGGTACCGATTCCCACACAAATCCTATGATTCAGCAGCTGTCTCACATCTGCAATTCCACTGGCCAGCTTCAGATTGGATGCCGGGCAGGTAATCGCAGCGATCTTCCTTCTCTGCATGATTGCGAGATCTTCCTCCGTCATGTGTACACAGTGAAAACAGCCGCCGCCATATTCCAGAAGGCCCAGTTTTTCAAAAAGACCGGTAGGCGTACATCCATATCTCTCGATGCAGCCCTTTACTTCCCCCCGGGTCTCAGAGCTGTGGGTAAATACCGGTGCATGATACTTGTGGGACAGTGCTGCAATCTGTTCCAGTTTTTCCCGGGAAGTAGTATATTCTGCATGAAATCCCAGCTGATAGGTCACCAGGCTTTTGGAATCCCGATATTTCAGATACCACTGCTCCTGCTGCTTGGGCGAATGGGTAAAATCATTCATCGCACCGCAGATCACCGTGCGAAATCCTGCATCCAGGGATGCCTGGGCCACCTGATCCGGATCCAGATACATATCAAAATTTGCCGTGATTCCGCTGGTCAGATATTCCATGATTGCGAGCATGCTCAGCTGATAGATATCATCTCCGGTGAGCTTCTTCTCCATGGGAAATACTTTTTGATTCAGCCACCTGTCCAGCGGCAGATCATCCGCAAAAGATCTTAAAAACACCATAGCAGAATGGGTGTGGGCATTCTTAAACCCGGGCATCACCAGATTTTTCTGAGCATCAATCTCCCGATCCCAGATTGAGGAATTACGGATCGTCTCTTTGCGGGTCAGATTCTGTATCACCGCAGGTCCTACATAAGCGATACGGTCGCCCCTGATCTGTACCTCACCTTCAAAGATCTCCTGTCCGGGCTCCATAGTCAGTATTCTGGCATTGTAGATTCTGGTATTCATGAACTACCACTCCTCTCCTATCGCTTCTTAATATATTCTTTTGCGTGCTCCATAACAATTTTCAGGTTTTCCAGATCCCTGGTCACATCCATCAAAATCTCTTCAGACTGGGCTACTTCCACCTCCTCTGACGCTCCATGGCTGGATTTGGAATATCGCTGGACAAAGAGCACTGCTTCCTTTCCGGCAGTCTGCTCATCTGCACCAGAAAATCCATGTCCTGCTCCCTGCAGGGTAATAAGCTGTGCGTGATGATATACCTCCTTAGCCCGTTCGGAATAAGACAAGGGAACAATCTCATCGCAATCCCCATGGATAATCAGAACATTCCCCGTATATTCCCTGATAATCTCATAGATCTCCAGCCTCTCCGCATCCTCCTGATACCGTCGCCCGATCCTGTTTCCCATGACACTATAGCTTTCCGGCACCTCCGTGCCCCGAGGAAAACGTTTTCTTGCATCATCTGGAATGATAAAAGCCGGATACAGCAAAATCAACCCCCGAATCTGGTTCTGGCGCTCCGGGGCCAGTGTCGCAGCCACGAACCCTCCCTGACTGGCCCCCATAAGGTACACATATCTCTTGTCCACAAAGTCCTGGGTCAACATGCCATCCAGCACCGCTGCCATATCTTCTTTTTCTGTCTCCACAGACATCTGCAGCATCTCACCGTCACTTTTACTTTCCCGTCCACCGCCGCAAAAATCGAAAATATAGCAGGCGATGCCGGCATCTGCAAACATCTGTGCATAATTCTTCTTGAAGGTATGATTCGATCCGAAGCCATGTCCAAAGATCACCGTTGGATAAACTCCCGTACCATCTCCCGGCAGATAAATCTTTCCGTAGATCTGCAGTTCCTGACGTTTAAAACACAATTCCTTTATCATAAACCCTCCCTTATGGCTGTTTGGTTCCGTCTTGTTAAATAGTAACAAACTATTTATGATTTTACAATGGATAAAGCGCAGAAATAACAATTGAAAATAAAGCTGTCCCACTTTGGTGGTGGGGAATCCCTTATGCGGGCGGAACACCTTTGCAGAAGTCCTAAGTATACCAAAACAACCGGTTTTGCGTTATAAGAAATCAGCATACTGTCTGAGCACAGAGAGTTTATGTTGATTTCTTATGATTTTAGCAAAATCGGTTGGTTTGTGATAACTATTCAATAATAGGTTCGTGCATTTACTGCATTGACTTTCTCCGGGCCTCCAGTTCCTTGGTCATCTCGCCTCTGACACCATCCAGCTTGTAGAAGTGGGTCAGCACTGCGATCATTACGCACAGGATAATCGGAATCCAGATAAAGCAGATCTCTATGTAAGAAAGTGCTTTTGTACTCTGTGCCGCATTCGCCACATAACCGCCATTTTTCAAAAAAACACCGATGACGAAGCTGGTCAGGCCCATGCCGCCTTTTACGAAGAAGCCCTGGAATGCTGCGATAAGTCCTGCAACACTGGCGTTCTTCTTGTACTCGGAGTAGTCGATAACATCCGGCTGCATGGCAAAGGTAATTCCGAAAATACCATAGATGCCAAGACCAGTGATCACCAGTCCAATCAAAAGACAGGCTGCGGAGTTTCTTCCTATAAATATAAGCATATCTCCTGCTACATATAACAGGATGCTGAAGAACATCAGATTCTTCTTGCTGAATCTTCGTTCCAGTGATGGCAACAGCAGCAGCATGGGAAGTCCGGACAGGATTCCCAGTATTCCTACCAGAGACAGCCATTCTGATCTACCAAGATTATACTTGAAATAATAGATGACAGTAGTGCTTCTGACAACATACAGTGAGAAATAAAACAGATTCAGCAGGAACAGAATCCATGCCTGTCCTGTAAGCCCCTTAAAGTCCTCCAGCAGTGAAGAATGCTTCTGCTGAACTGTGGGAGGCACCACTTCCTTGGTGCTGGCAAATGTCACAAAGAAGATGAACATGGCAACAATGCCGTAGATGGTCATCGTAATCAGATAACCCTTTGCTTCATTTCCCTGTCCGAAAAATTTGACCAGTGGTGAGGTGATGGTCATTACAATTGCCGTTCCAGCCATCGCACAGACCATTCTCGTGGATACCAGGACATCTCTTTCGTGAACGTCTGAGGTAAGTCTTGGCACGATTGTATTCAGCGGGATATTAACCACGGTATACGCTGTGCACAGAAGACAATAGGTGACATAGGCCCAGATCAGCTTTCCACCGCTTCCAAAGTTCGGAATAACGAAAGTTAAGCAGGTAAATAATGCAAAAGGTACTGCTCCAAACAGAAAATATGGTCTACCCTGCCCCCATTTGGAGTGGGTGCGGTCTACAATCAGACCCATTCCCGTATCTGTGATTGCATCTATGAATTTTGTGACAAGCATCATCGTGCCGGCTGCTGCGGCAGATATGCCAAATACATCTGTGTAAAAAACCATAAGGTAGGAAGCCATAGTACTGAAAACCAGGTTACATCCCAGATCACCTATCCCATAGCCTACACGTTTTCCCCATTTTCCCATAAAAAGTTCCTCTCATCTACCAGTTTATCGACTCAATCGCACATTTCTCCACTGCGAGTCCTGATTTGTAATGTTCCATAAATACCTGAAATCCTTCTATTTCCTCTTTGGAAGGTGTGATGGTTTCTCCTGAAAGCTCTGCAAAGATTCTGTTGTTCAGATAGTCTTCCAGCTTTTCCTCTTTCTTTCCATCGATGAGATATGCGGCAAGGAGGGCGATTCCCCAGGCACCACCCTCACTGGCTGTATCCATAACTGTTACCGGTGCCTGCACTGCAGCTGCCAGATATCTCTGTCCCACACCTTTTGTCTTGAAAAAGCCACCGTGTCCCATAATACGGTCAACCTTTACTTTCTCATCCTCCATAAGGATATCCAGTCCCAGCTTGACTGCACCTAAAGAAGTGTAAAGATTTACTTTCATAAAATTGGCAAGGTTAAACCTGCTGTCTGCTGTTCGAAGGAAGGCCAGACGTCCTTCATTTAACATCGTAATATTTTCACCGGAATAATAGCCATAGGCCAAAAGTCCGCCGCAGTCCGGATCACCCTCCAGAGATTTTGTATACAGCTTTCGGAACAGAGTTCCCATATCTGTGGAAACACCCATCAGTGCTGCAAATTCTCCAAAAAGATTCACCCAGGCATTCAGATCTGAGGTTCCATTGTTCGCATGAGACATGGCACAGGGGAAGCCTGTGGGTGTTGTCACCATATCGATTTCACGGTAAACCTTTTTCAGCTGCTTCTCCAGAACAATCATCGCAAATGTGCTGGTTCCTGCAGAGACATTTCCGGTCCTTGGGGCAACAGAATTGGTGGCGGTCATACCGGTTCCCGCATCTCCCTCCGGTGGGCATAAGGGAATCCCCTCCTGCAGCTCTCCTGTATCGTCCAGAAATGCTGCGCCCTCTTTTGTCAGTCGTCCTGCCTCTTCTCCTGCTGTCAGCACTTTCGGGAAGATATCCTCCAGTTTCTGGGAAAATCCATGTTTTTCAAGAAGTGCCTGAAACTTTCTGCATCTGTCTGCATCGTAATCAAGCTTCTCGGAATCAATAGGAAACATGCCTGCAGCATCACCGATACCGATCACCTTCTGACCGGTTAATTTCCAGTGAATATAAGCACTTAAGGTGGAGACATAAGCGATTTCCTTTACATGAGCTTCCCCATCCAGGATTCGCTGATACAGATGCGCTGCCGTCCATCTCAGTGGAATATTAAAGCCCAAAAGCTCTGTCAGCTCATCGGCCGCTTCCTGTGTGTTGGTATTTCTCCATGTCTGGAAGGGTGCAATCTGCGCTCCATCTTTATTCAGTGCCATATATCCATGCATCATAGCACTGACACCCATGGCACCTACCGTCTTCAGTGTAATACCATAAGTATCCCAGACTTCCGCTCTAAGAGAGGCATAGCAGCTTCGTATCCCCTGATGAATCTCCTCCAGACCATAGGTCCAGATATTGTTCACCAGTGAATTCTCCCAGTCGTGAATTCCCACGGCCAGAACGTTGCCGGAAAGATCAATCAGAACCGCTTTGATTCTGGTGGAGCCAAGCTCGATTCCCAGAGCAGTTTTTCCTTGTATGATACATTCTTTTGCATTCATGTATTTCTTCATCCCATGGGACTGCCGCCCAAAAAGATACGGCAATCCCTTCCCTTTCTATAATTTAGAAGCAGGTAAATGCTCCGTCGATGGTGAAGTCAGATCCGGTGGTGAAGGAGCTTGTATCTCCTGCCAGGTATACACAGATGGATTCCAGTTCCTCCGGTTTTCCCATTCTTCCAAGTGGTGCCATCTGATTCCACTGCTCAATCAAAGGAATCAAAGTAGGTGAGTTCAAAGTCAGTTCTGTTCCGATGTATCCCGGGCTGATGCAGTTTACACGCACACCACGTTTTGCCCACTCGATGGCCAGTGACTTGGTCAGCTGGATAACACCTGCCTTGGAGGCATTGTATGCACACTGTGGCTGAGGTACATTTACAATATGTGCAGACATGGAAGCTGTATTAATGATGGAACCGCCACCATTTGCCAGCATATACTTTCCGGCTGCGATATCTGTGAGGAAGATACCATTTAAATTGATGTTGATGACCTTATTCCACTGCTCGTAAGTCATCTCCTCTGCCGGAGCATTGATACAGATTCCTGCATTGTTATGGCAGAAGTCAAGTCCGCCCAGCTCCTCTACTACCTGCTGTACCATGGCATCCACCTGCTCCTTGCTGGTGCAGTCTGTCTTGATGGCAATTACTTTTCTTCCGGTCGCCTCTGCAATTTCCTGTGCGGTCTTCTGTGCCTCTTCAAAATCAAGATCAACGATAGCTACGTCAGCCCCTGCTTCTGCAAATGCTGTTGCAGTACATTTTCCGATTCCTCTTGCTGCGCCTGTTACAAAACCTTTTTTTCCGTCCAGTTTCATCTTCTCAATAATTCCCATAATATCCACCTTTCTTTTTGAAAATCATTTTTGCTCTTCTATTTTGTAAAATGATTTTGTTTAATGCATTTACATAATATAACATTTTTTTCATTTATGCAATATGCTAATATATCCAAATATTGAGCCTGGAATTTATGCACTTTTCACAGAACCTATTGGCTTTCCTTTTTTCTCATTACGTTGTATAATTTTATAAAATGGTTTATTGGACGCCAGGGACATTTTCCAGACAGCCGCCATTATTTGAAACAATTGAAGGAGACGCATATGGATACTTTTTCCCTTACAGATATTAAGAAAAAAAATTTATCAGACGTTTATCACTATATTTATTCCAATCCCGGATGCTCAAAACAGGCGATAGCTACGGCACTTACCATGAGTCTGCCAACGGTCTCCCAGCATCTTAGCACGCTGTTATCCGAAGAGCTGATTGAAAAGTGCGGACAGCTGACTTCTACTGTAGGCCGCCGTGCTGTGGCATATCAGATTCTCGCTACCGCACGACTTTCCATAGGAATTGAGATCCTGCCTCGCAGTATCTATATCGTTGCGCTAAATCTTTATGGAAAGAAAGAAATAAAAGAACAATATGAGGTAACCTTTCAGCCGGAAACAGCTTACTTTAAGAAGCTTGGAAACATCGTAAAAGACTTTCTGCAAAAACATGGATATAAGGAAGAACAGCTTCTGGGAATTGGTCTTGGAATACAGGGGCTGACTTCACCGGATGGTACTCAGATCACTTATGGAGCAATCTCAAACTCCACCGGTCTTTCCATCCATGATTTTTCGGATGCTTTCTCGACTCCCTGCAAGTTCCTCCATGATTCCGAATGTGCCTCCAACATCGAGCTCTGGGAAAATCCGGAGTTAAAGGATGCCATCTACATTTCTCTGGGTTATCATCTTGGCGGTGCTATTATTATCAACGGCGAGCTGCAAAGCGGCCCAACAGGAAAATCCGGCACCTTTGAACACATGACACTGGTTCCGGATGGTATCACCTGCTACTGCGGAAAGAAAGGCTGCGCCGAATGCTACTGCTCCGCCAACTCCCTGCTGGATTCTTCTCAGGAGCTGGAGGACTTTTTCGCCGCCAAAGATCAGGGTGATCCTTCCTGTCAAAAAAGATGGGAGGAATATCTGGATCATCTCTCTATTCTGATCAATAACCTTCACATGGTTTTAGAGTGCACGATTGTGCTTGGCGGCCATGTCACCCCGTACTTTACCAATGAAGATATCGAGCTTGTAAGACAGCAGGTATCCAGGCGCTCCACCTTCCAGGATGACACTTCTTATATTATTCCCGGAAGATGCCGCACGGACTCCGTATCCATCGGAGCAGCGATCCCCTTCATCAAAGACTTTCTAAACGAAATCGGGCAGTAACCTCCATTTTCTTATGATAGAGCAGAGCAGGATGCCGGCGTGTGCCGACATCCTGTTTTTTTCGATCTATGAGATTTTTGTATTGACATTCGTGGATGTTCATAGTATTATGTTCATATGAACAAGTGCTCATATGTTTTAAATAGAATGAACAGAAAGGAACTATGACTATGGCAGATAAAACCACCGATATGCTGGCGGCGCACGACGAAGTTGTCCAGAAGGTACTGGAATGTCAGCCGGATGATGAAGTGCTCTATGATCTTGCAGAGCTCTTTAAGGTATTTGGCGATTCCACCAGAATTAAGATTCTGTATGCGCTTTCGGAAGGGGAACTCTGTGTCGGTGATATCGCACAGATCCTGAACCTGAGCCAGTCTTCCGTCAGTCACCAGCTTCGTATCCTGAAAAATTCCAAGCTGGTACGTTTTCGACGGGATGGAAAAATCATCTTCTATTCTCTGGATGATGATCATGTAAGAAATATCATCAACATGGGGATGGAACATGTAGAGGAATAAAAAACAGAATATAACACAACAACAAAGAAAGGGAATGTTCATCCGGATCATTTCATCTGCTCTGCGATGAACCAGGAAAAATGATGAAAAAAACTTATAAAATCGAAGTAGACTGCGCTGCATGTGCACAGAAAATGGAAGATGCTGCTAAAAAAGTTACCGGTATTGCTGATGCAACTGTTAGCTTTATGACTCAGAAAATGAAGATTGATTTTGAGGAAAGTGCTGATGAGTCTGGTGTTATGAGTGCCGTATTAAAAGCCTGCCGCAAGGTAGAACCTGACTGCGAAATTTTTATCTAAATCATCCATTATTGACACGAAGGGAACATATTATGACCAGAAAGCAAAAGAAGGTATTATACCGTATTATCCTGGCAGCAGTATTGATTGTACTGATCTCGCTGCTGCCCCTGAAAGGGTGGATCAGAGCTGTCCTGTTCCTGATTCCGTATCTTGTAATTGGATACGACATCCTGAAGAAAGCAATTCTTGGCATTATTCACGGTGAAGTATTTGATGAGAATTTCCTGATGGCAGTGGCGACCGTAGGTGCCATGTGTCTGGGCGAGTATCTGGAGGGTGTTGCAGTTATGCTCTTCTACCAGATTGGTGAACTCTTCCAGAGCTATGCCGTAGGAAAGAG
This sequence comes from Lachnospiraceae bacterium, assembly GCA_028692395.1. Taxonomy (GTDB): domain Bacteria; phylum Bacillota; class Clostridia; order Lachnospirales; family Lachnospiraceae; genus Novisyntrophococcus. The sequence continues at coordinate 26,430 of JAQUXP010000016.1, read as the reverse complement.
CCGGAAAAATATTACCGCACTGATGGATATCCGTCCTGACTATGCCAATATGGAAGTCAACGGAAAACTTGAAAAAGTAGATCCTGATGAGGTAACACCCGGCAGCATTATCATCGTACAGCCCGGTGAAAAGGTTCCTCTGGACGGAATTGTCGTAGAGGGTTCTTCCACCTTAAATACCAGTGCGCTCACCGGTGAAAGTGTTCCCCGGGACATTAACAGTGGCGATGAGATTATCAGCGGATGTGTGAATCTGTCCGGTATGATCAAGGTAAAGACCACAAAAGCCTTCGAGGAATCCACGGTTTCCAAGATCCTTGATCTGGTAGAAAACTCCAGCATGAAGAAATCCAGGTCCGAGAATTTTATCACGCGCTTTGCCCGGTACTATACCCCCTTTGTCTGTTATGCAGCACTGGCACTGGCACTGCTCCCACCGATTATAAATCTTTTGATGGGAAATGCTTCAAACTTTGGCGAATGGATCAGCCGTGCACTGACCTTCCTTGTAATCAGCTGTCCCTGTGCACTGGTAATCTCCATTCCTTTGAGCTTCTTTGGTGGAATCGGTGGTGCTTCTGCCCGGGGTATCCTGATCAAAGGCTCCAATTATCTGGAGATTCTTTCTCAGTCCGGTTATGTGGTATTTGACAAAACCGGAACATTGACGAAGGGTGTTTTCAAGGTAACCGAGATTCACCCGGAGCATACAGACAAGGATACACTGCTTCGCTACGCAGCCTACGCTGAAAGCTACTCCACTCACCCCATCAGTAAAAGTCTGAAAGAGGCTTACGGTCAGTCCATCGATACAACGCTTGTGGCAGATGTGAAAGAATTCAGCGGACACGGCGTAAGTGCCCTGGTAGAAGGTCATACCATCCTTGCCGGAAATGAAAAACTGATGAAGGAAAATAACATTACGCCTTCCACTCCCGATGGCGTGGGAACCGTCATTCATATAGCGGTAGATCAAAGCTACGTTGGCTATCTGCTCATCTCCGATGTCATCAAGGAACATGCTGCTGATGCCATCCGTGATCTAAAGGCGGCTGGTGTCAGAAAGACCATCATGTTAACCGGAGATTCCAAAAAGGTAGCTGACAGCGTGGCAAAAACGCTGGGGCTGGATGAAGTTCACAGTGAACTGCTTCCTGCTGATAAGGTAAACCAGATCGAGAAAATACTGGCTGAAAAACCAGAAAAAGAAAAGCTGGCTTTCGTCGGTGACGGAATCAATGATGCTCCTGTTCTCTCCCGTGCCGATATCGGAATCGCCATGGGTGCCATGGGATCAGATGCCGCAATCGAAGCGGCAGATATCGTTTTGATGGACGATGATCCTTCCAAGATCGCCCTTGCTATGAAGATATCCCGCAAAACCCTGCGTATCGTCTACGAGAATATCATCTTCGCTTTGGCAGTCAAGTTTCTCTGCCTGCTGCTGGGTGCTCTGGGTATTGCAAATATGTGGGTTGCGATCTTCGCCGATGTTGGTGTTATGGTCATCGCCGTAATTAACGCAACACGAGCTCTGGCAACCAAAAACCTATAATAGTCGCACCTGAGTGACCGGAAATCCCTTATGAGGGCGGAACACGGTTTCGAAGTCCAAGAGTATACACAAAACAACCGATTTTGCTAAAAGCATAAAAAATCAACATAAACTCGCTGTGCTCAGACAGTATGCTGATTTTTTATAACGCAAAATCGGTTGTTTTGGTATACTTAGGACTTCTGCAAATGTGTTCCGCCCTCATAAGGGATTTCCGGTCACTGATATGCCCCACTCTTATATCACTTCCTCACGGTCTGTGCAGTATATGCACCGATCTGCTGAATAGTGATCTATATTACTACAGTTCAATCCATCCCAGCACGTTTGCTACGGAACTGATCAGAATAATCAAAAGACAGACCGGAACGATATATTTTATCATAATCTCAAAGAGCTTCTGTCGGCGAAATGCAGAGGATTGCTTCACTTCCTTTGCAATATTTTTGAAGCCTACCACATACACAACCAGAATACAGGTAAACAGTGCTGCAATCGGCATCATAATAGAATTTGTCAGGAAATCGAAAAAGTCCAGGATAGACATTCCAAATATTTTCACAAAATCCCATACACCAAATCCCAGCGCACTGGCAGAGCCCAGGACCACCATGATGAGAAACATCAGGATACTGTTCTTCCATCTTGAACCGCCCAGTTCATCCATCAAAGTGGAAACTCCTGTCTCCATCAGAGAGATTGCACTGGTCAGAGCTGCAAAAAGCACCATCAAAAAGAAGATGAATCCCACAATATTTCCGGCTCCCATACTGTCAAACACCTTGGGAATCGTGATAAACATCAGAGACGGTCCCGCCTGCAGATTCTCCGGTGTACCGCCGGAAAAAGCGAATACTGCCGGTATAATCATAAGTCCCGCCAAAAGTGCAATTGCCGTATCGAAAAGCTCCAGCTGGGAAGTCGATTTTTCTACATCAATATCTTTTTTCAGATAAGACCCATAGGTATACAGAATTCCCATGGCTATGGACAGGGAATAAAACATCTGCCCCATAGCGGCCACCACCGTCATAATTGAAAAATTATCCATGTTGGGAATCAGAAGGTACTTCACACCCTCTATCGCTCCCGGGCGGGTAACAGAATACACGGCGATAATGACTGCCAAAACGATCAGAATCGGCATCATAATCTTGGATACCTTCTCCACCCCATTTTCCACACCTGCCAGAATAACAACAAAGACAGCTACCGCAAATACAAGGAACCAGAATTCAGCAGAAACCGAATTGGATACAAAACCGTTAAAATATCCTTCCTTCGCCAATGCACTGGAGCTGCCCCGCAGATATTCAAACAGATATTTCGTAACCCATCCACCGATTACACAGTAATATGGCACAATCAGCATAGGGATAATCGCATTAAACCAGCCACCCACACGGATGGATTTTTTCCTGGTAAATCGCCGAAACGCCCCCAGCGGACTTTTGCCCGACATACGCCCCAGAGATGTCTCTGCCACAATCAGTGCATATCCAAATGTCAACATCAGGATCAGATACACCAGCAAAAACATACCCCCGCCATACTTCGCCGCAAGATAAGGAAATCTCCATATATTTCCCAATCCTACCGCTGATCCTGCGACTGCAAGAACATAACCAATATTTCCGGAAAAAGTCACCCTCTCCTTTCCCTGCTTCTCTGTCTTCTGATTCTCACTACTGTTCCCCATAGCCACCTTCTCCTGACTTTTTATTTTTTCTTATAACAAAATGAATACCATGCTGCCTCCGCTCCCCCCCGGGACCGTTGTCTGCAGCAATCATCTTCCACATGACAGCATTCTTTGTAAGTATAACATAGAAGAATCTGTTCCGTCATCTCTTTTCCATTCCCGCCACAGAAAAATAAAACAAAGTAAATTCAGATACAATTTTCTTGTTTTTATTGACATATGTCAATAACTATTTTATACTGTGTAATAAGGATCGAACGCTTTTTGACCCTTACTATCTATGGATTATTACCCACTTTGTGCTCTTATAATCCTATTATTCAGGAGGTGCATTCTATGGCAAGACCAGGAAAACAACGTTTCGTCTGCCGCATGCCGGGCTGCCTTCATTTTGCCCCGGCAGACCGACAGGAAAATCCCATCGAAATCCTGCTTTCTATCGAGGAGTACGAAGTCATCCGTCTTATGGATTACGAAGGAAAAACCCAGCAGGAAGCTGCCGGACAGATGTGTGTTTCCCGCACCACCATCCAGGCTCTCTATACCGAAGCCCGAAAAAAAATAGCGCGTTTTCTGGTAGAGGGAACCTGCCTGAAACTTGGAGGCGGAAGCTACGAACTATGTTCCAAGGCTTCCAGTTGTCAATCAAAACCAGTTAAAAAAGGAGAAAAAAAGATGAAAATTGCAGTAACTTACGAAAATGGTCAGGTATTTCAGCATTTTGGTCACACAGAACAATTCAAAGTATACGAAGTCGAAGACGGAAAAATCCTCTCCTCCGAAATCATAGACACAAACGGACAGGGACACGGCGCCCTCGCAGGCTTCCTCCTCGGCGGCGGAATCTCAATCCTGATCTGCGGCGGAATCGGCGGCGGCGCAAGAAATGCCCTGGCTGAAGCCGGAATCGAACTCTACCCTGGTGCCTCCGGAAACGCCGACGCCCAGGTAGAATCCTTCCTCCAGGGCAAACTCCAGTACGACCCCAACACCACCTGCACCCACCACCACGGATCCGACCACACCTGCGCCACCCACACCTGCCACTAACCCCCTTATATACCGAGCAAGCGTCCTCCCCCCAGGAAGCACCCCCCAAGCGCCCACCACAAACTCCCTTATATACCGAGCAGGCGTCCTCCCCCAGGGAGCACCCCCCAACCGCCTACCACAAACTCCCCTATATAGCGGGTGGCGTCCTCCCGCCAGGGAGCAGCCCCCAACCGTCCCCAACCCCAGGGAAGCGCTCGCTCGCCAAATAGAGCCCCGGGGCGGTTGGCAGAAGACACATTTGCAGGAATCCTAAGCATCCCAGTGGAATAGAATTTGCGATGTAAGCAGACAGCACACTGTCTGAGCGAAGCGAGTTTGTGCTGACCGCTTACGCCTATCGCAAAATCAAATCCACTGTGGATGCTCTTGGATTCCGAAACCGTGTCCTCTGCCAACCGCCCCGGGGGGCTCCATTTTGGCGAGCGAGCGCTTCCCGTCCGTTTTTCCATCACCTACTCCACCGCATACACCCCACTTCCCCACACTGCGACTCCCGTCTCCTCACACAGTGCCGTAAATGTCATAACATTCTTCAGGCCATCCTCATCCCACTGCTTCAGGAAATATCCATCATAGGTATCCCCCTCAATCGTCAGCGAGATCTCATTATCCCCCTTCAGTTCCCAGGTTCCATCCACTGCCCCGGTCACCTGACCACCGGACTTCAGCTGAATATTCTGGGATTCATTGATCTCGGCAGAGATTGCCCTGCCATGATTAATAAGCTTATAGGTGGTAGCCACATCGCTTTTTTCCACCTTTTCCAGCGATTCCTCTGTGTAGCGGTAAGGCGCAATCACCGGCCAGCCCTCCTCATTAAAAAACATCTGATGCACCCGCACCTGATGCTCCTCCCCCATGCTTTCAAAGCGTGTATGGTAAATGATAAAGTATTTGCCGGTATCCTCCTGATACAGGCAGGAATTATGTCCCGATGAGAGATACCCCTTACGGTTTTCCCCTTCCTCGCCTTCCTGCCAGAGAAACTTATAATTGCCCATAAGCTTTGTGCCATACTGTTCTGCTGTGGCATCACTGAAGGTTGTTCCTGAAGGGCCCTTACAGTCTGTCATTTCATTTCCAAGGGAATCCTCATAGGGGCCATCCGGAGTTTTCGAACGGCATACCCGGATATTGTAGCCCCCATCCGAGTCCAGTCCTCCAAAAGATAAGAACAGATAATAATAATCCGTATCCGGATTGTAAATGATGTAGGGTCCTTCAATTCTCAGATGATTCCCGCCCAGCAGCTTCTTACCATAACCACTTTCCAGGGGATCTCCTGTCCCTGGATCCATTTCCTTGATAAAGATACCTCCGGAATAAGAACCGTACACCATCCAGAGGCGTCCATCCTTGTCATAGAAGGTGTTGGGATCCACCACATTCGGATCGGTGGTGGCCTGATACAGGTTTCCGTCTTCATCTGCTTCACTGGCATCCATACCGGATTTCAGCATCAGCCCCTCATTTGTGTAAGGACCTGCAATGGAATCTGAGACAGCAGTTCCAAGACAGGACAAGGGTGAACTTCCCTCACAGTTACAGTAATACAGCTTGTAGCTTCCATCCTCTAGCTGCACCACATCCGGTGCCCAGAAGGTGTTACTGTGAGACCAGTCAAATGCCTCTTTCATAGCAGTAAGCACATCAGGAATCACAGTGTTACTGTTCTTGACTCCCTGATTTACATAAGTCCAATTCATAAGGTCATCCGTCTTTGCCACTGCAAGATGAGAACCGAAGATATAATAGGATCCATCCTCTCCCTGCACCACGGAGGGATCATGTACCGACACCTCCTCAAACGTCTTCTCCACCGGTAAACTGCTTTTCAGATTTTCTTTCTTTTGGCAGCCCCCTAATGCAAGGGCACTCCCTGCTGCTGCCAAAAATGTCAACACCATCTGTTTCTTTTTCATAGCAAACCTCCATCCTTTTCATTTACAAAAAGCTCAGATGACCACAGGATTCTGCAGCCCTCTAAGCCTTATTTTTTCAGTCCTGCATGGGACTATAGGAAATTCTGACCTTGATGTCCTGATTGTAATTTCCGAAAGAGCTTCCGAAAATTGTCATTCCACCTACGTTTTTTGCCTGATCTGCAATCTGGAACTTGAAGCGTATCGTGCTTCTGTAATCCAGATGAAACTGCTTTATGGAGACATCTGATATCTTCAGCCCATCGATAAAGGTACCGCGCCTGTTGATCACAAGCATCTTTAAAAGACCATACTGATTCCAGTTGGGGAACCACCAGTCCGGTGTAAAGATGCCCTGTACATCTCCAAAATCTCCAGGACTTGTCCAGGTTCCGATCACCACGTCATTAAGTAAAAATGAAATATCGGAGGGCCAGTCACTGTTGACTCCAGGTGCCTCGGAACTAAGCTCCAGTGACAGCGTAAGCTGATCGATTCTGGTAGCATTGGGCAAAAGATTTGGGATAATATACTCCACATAGCCTCTGGTAAACCACAGAATCTGTGCATTCATCCGATCTGGATGAGCAAAATACCGGGGATCATCCACCTCACCGATCAGTGCCTCACCGGAAGCGATTCCACAGGTCGGAAAGACCTCATAATCCGAATAATATCCCACCTGAAGCTCTGTGGTGTAGATATTTGCAGCATCTTCATCCTCCACAGTATCGATATCCACCAGCAGCTTATCCACATTGACAGTACAGATCTTCTGGTTTCCATGACCACCGTGTTCAGTGACCACCTTTACAATACCGCTTTCCTCCAGCCTTTTGATGTGGCTGGTCAGTGCGCCGTTCGTAATTCCAAGACTGGCTGCCAGCTCATTCATATTCATCGCCCGATTTTCAATCAGCGTCTTCACAATCTCAATCCGAATCTTTGAACCAAGAGCAGTGAACACTGCCAGCCCCTCATCAAGATTTTTAATGTGAAGCATTCTTTCACCTGCTGCCTTTCATATTTAGCCCTTTACTCCTGAAACCGCCATGGATTCAATGATGAATCGCTGGAAGAAGAAGAATAAGAGCAGTGTTGGAATAATTGATATTACGGATGCAGCCATAATAAGCGGATAATCGCTGTTTACGGCGTAGGTTGAGTTAAAGGAACGGATAACTACCTGCAATGTAAACCACTCATCATTTTGAATAAAGATGGTTGGTGCAAGATAATCATTCCAGATACCCATGAACCACAGAATCAGCTGTGTCAAAAGGGGGCCCTTCATCAGCGGCAGGAAGATACTGTAGTACATCTTAAAGTATCCGCAGCCGTCAATCTTCGCTGCCTCAGCAATTGAGGTTGAGATGCTGGTCAGATTCTGACGCAGGAAGAAGATAATGCTGACATTTCCGAATAATCCCGGAATAATCAGAGGAAGCAGACTGTTGGTCCAGCCCATCTTTGTAAACATTACATACTGCGGAATCATAACTACCGCAAATGGGATCATCATGGTAGCCAGCAGCGCCATAAAGATACAATTTTTTCCTCTGAAGTTCAGCTTGCTGAATGAAAATGCTGCCAGAGAGGAAGTAAATCCACCACCGATCAATACCGGAAGAGCTACTGTCAGGGTATTACGAATACCCCGCAGAAACTCTCCTTTCTGAAATACCTCGCTGTATTTTCCGAATTTCCATGGATCCGGAATAATCGAGAAATTAGCAGAAAGAATCTGGTTCTTTGTCATAAAAGAACTTAGTACCATGTAAATCAGTGGGAAAATCATAGCAACAGCACCGATAGCGATCAGCAGAAACACGATTGCGTCTATCACTTTACTTTTTGTTGATTTTAACTCCGAACTTTGTTCGTCTTTTCTAGCCATCTTGTCTTCCCACCTCCTTAATCGATTGTTTTAACCCACTTATCCTGCATAGTGAAGTTAATTAACGTCACGATGAAGATAAGGATACAAAGCAGGAATGCCATGGCTGAACCATAACCCATCTGCCGATTGCTGAATGCTTTATCGTACAAGTAGAACACGATTGTTGCTGCACTGTAATTCGTACCACCCTTTGGAACCATAACCATGATTTCTACGAATACCTGAAAGCCACCGATGAGTCCCATAATTAATAAGTAGAAGGTTACCGGAGATACCAGTGGAATGGTAATATGGCGGAACAGGGAGAGTCCGTTTGCACCGTCAATTCTTGCCGCTTCATAGTAATCTCTTGGGATACTCTGCAGTCCGGACAGGTACAGGATAATCGAGGTACCAAGCCCCTTCCAGACCATAAAGATGATAATGGCAATCTTCACCCAGAACTCGTCACCCAGCCAGTTGGGACCATGCTGTCCTGTGATTGCCTTGATTGCTGTGTTCAAAAGACCATAATCGTAATTGAATACCCACATCCATACGATAGCAACCGCAACAAGCGAGGATACAACCGGAATGTAGTAGATTGTACGAAGAATCTTGACACCCTTCATCTTACGGTTCATTCCTACGGCAAGGATCAGTGCAAGAATCATACCGATGGGAATCCCTATCATGTAGATAAGGGTATTGCCAATTACCTTCCAAAACTTCGCATCTGTGAGCAGATCGATATAGTTCTGAAGTCCTACAAAATTATCAGTGATACTGTTGATACCATTCCAGGTTGACATACTTGCAATGAATGCAAACACAATCGGAAATGCCATAAAACATAAGAAGCCAACGAATGGGGAGGCGACAAACAGTCGCCCCCAGCGCTCCTCCCGAAGCGCTGCTTTGCTCATCCTCTTCTTGGTTTCCCTCTTTGCTGTAGCCATCGTTACACCGCCTTTCAGGATATCTCGTGTTACTTATTTACTTGCGTTTGCCCATGCAGTATCCAGAGAATCCTGCATCTGAGGCTGTACCTTTGCAATATAATCTGCTACTGTCTCACTGCCGTTTTTCACATTAGCGAAGCCCTCAAAGAACAGATCCAGCCACTCTGCATTTGGCGTATAAGTACTCTCCATGAATCTTCCTTCGTATTTGTCTGTGCCGCCAAGGTAGTTGAAGAATACATCTACATTAAGCGGGAATGCAAGATCACCGGAGGCGATACTTTCTTTGAATTCACCCTCTGCAAGAGATGTGATATTCGGAAGCTGGATGGATTCGCCAGTAGTGATTCCGGAAAGCTCCTTCTGTCCGTCTTCATTTGTACTTACATAAGATACCAGGTCAGCTGCGATATCCTTATTTTCACTCTTAGCAGATACACAGAAGCCTACTGTTCCAAGCCATGTTGTGGAAACGCCGCTTGACATGGTAGGATAACCACACAAATCCCAGTTGAACGGGAAGGTCTCCTCATCTTCAAATGCTGCAACATCCCAGGTTCCACATGCATAGAATGCTTCCTGTCCTGCAAGCCATCTCTGATATACACCAAGAGAAGTGTCCTGCTCCACGGTAGGAGTTACCTGATGAACTAAAGTAAGATCTACATATTTTTGAACTGCATCGATAAACTCAGGGGTATCGATGGTGACTGTCTTGTGATCATCACTTAAGAAGGAAGCTCCATTTGACCAGATGTACTGATACATCATAAAGGTATCTGCGGTACCACATCCCCACTGATCGATCTCGCCATCGCCGTCGGTGTCTTTGGTAAGCTGCTTGCAGACCTCAACAAACTCATCATAGGTATATGGGTTTTCCGGATCCGGATATGCCAGACCTGCTTCATCGAAAAGATCCTTATTATAAGCATAGGAGAATACAGATGCATCCTTTGGCAGTGCGTAGAGATCTCCGCTTCCTGTCTCTGTTCCGTCATAGCGATAACTGTTCAACGCCTCCTGTGCGGAAAGTCCGTCTGTTGTAATGCCTGCCTTGTCCAGAATCGGCTGCAGATCCTCGATATATCCTTCGTCCACAAACTCCTTTACAGATTCCGGTCCCACATAGAAGATGTCCGGCAGATCTCCTGCTGTCATCATACCAGTCAGAGTTGTACTGTACTCATCCTGGGTGGTAATCTGAACATCAATTTTATTAATCGTATCGGCATGTGTATTCTTGTACTCTTCAAACATCTTGTTGTAAATCTCAGACTCATGGTCATTTGCGAAAATAAATACGGAAAGATTTGCCTTTCCATCCGTTGAGGCACTCTTACCTGAGCCTCCACATCCTGTAAACATGGCTGCCGTCAATGCTGTAACCGTTGCCAGTGCAATCACCTTTTTCAGTTTCATATGATATTTCCTCCTTTTAGTTGAACTTGCTGTTAGGATAGCACCATTATTTAGATTTTTCAATATTATTTTAGTGTTTTATTTCCATTATGCACAAGTTTGTGACAATCTAACAGTTTTTATATGTGAAATTTATTGCATTTTACTATTTTCAAATTTATTTTAGTTTTATCTAAATATACGATTATTTTCTTTGTTTTTTGCTTTTATCCAGGGTGAAATGCTCTTTATTTTAGTTTTCGTTAAATTATTACAGTTTTTTATGTGTATTTTTGTGTAGTATTTTTGCAGTTCTCCTATCGACATCCTTTCCAAAAGAACGTATACTTTTAACTATCTGTAAAATAATAGAGCCGTTACACTGTTGTGTCCAAAGACCATGGCTAGATCCTGGACATGCAAGTACAACAACTCTTTTCTAAAAAGAAAGTGAGGTTTTCTATGGGACTTTTTTCACCGGACAGCATCCTGATGCGCGGTCTTAATATGGTGGCGAACATTGTCATTCTACATTTTTTATGGCTGTTATACAGCATCCCGCTTGTCACGATCGGCGCTTCCACCACAGCCCTCTACTACACTACCATGAAGCTGATACGAACCGGAGAGGGTTATCTGTATCAGAATTTCCGAAAATCCTTCCGGGAAAATCTGAAGCAGTCCACCATTCTCTGGCTTGTCATGCTTCTGGCTGGATTTCTGTTTGTCACCGATATCCGCTATGGACTCTTCCTTCATAATACTGCTGGTAAGGTTATGATCATCGGATGCTCCGTATTCCTGATCCCCTTTCTCCTGGTCAGCCTTTATATCTTTCCCATACAGGCAAAGTTTGAAAATACCATCTTTGAAAATGTAAAGCTGGCGCTGCTGATGTCCCTGCGGCACATCCTGTTCTCACTTTTACTGATTCTTATTATAGGAACAATTGTGTTTCTTGGGCTTTTCTTTCAGCCCTTCATGGGGGTGATGCTGATCTGCGGAGCCGGAATTACCGCTTACTTTACTTCCAATATCTTCATTATGATCTTCCGCAAATACATACCGGATGAAGTGGAAAAAGATCTGGAAAAGAGTGGAAACCGCTTCGAGTAACCCTCAGATTTCACAAACTTGACAGAAAGTGGTATAATGATTGTGTTACAGAACCTGTCTACTTTTTAGCCAACAGGCGTGCAACAATTTAAGAACATGACACTGTAGTAACATGCACGGAAAAGAGGCAAATCATTATGATAACATTAAACGCAGAAAAAAGAGACATGAAAACCAAAGCAAAAGCACTGAGACGTCAGGGCAAAATCACTGGCAATATTTCAGGTAAGGATCTTCCGGAAGCGATCTCTATCCAGCTGGACGGAGTAAGTGCAGGACGTTTTCTGAAAGAGCATACAGAAGGTAGCCAGTTAATCATCGACCTCGGTGACAAAAAGTACAATGTACTGATAAAGAATGTTTCCTACGAACCAATGAAGCATCAGTATGATAATATCGACTTTCAGCTTCTTGTAGCAGACGAAAAAGTAACTACTACCGTCCCGATTGTCCTTCTGGGCACAGAGGAAGCACGAGGATTTTTGACACACAGTCTGATGGAAGTAACCTACAAGGCATTTCCTTCCGCACTGGTAGAAAAAATTGAGATTGATGTATCCAAAATCCCGGTTAATACCAGCTATCTCGTCAGCGATCTTGCCATCGCCAAAGACAAAGATATCGAACTGGTAACCCCGGCGGATGCCATCATCCTCCATGTATCTGAACACCAAAAAGGCGTCATGGAAACCCCTGAAGACTCCGAGGAAGCATAACCTTGTCCCAGACACCACGGAATTTTTAAATATTTCAGCGAAAAAGGCTGTCGCACGATGCCGTCCCAGGACAGGAGACTGCGGCCAGACACATTTGCAGGAATCCTAAGTATACAAAAAGAATAGAATTTGCGTTGTAAGTATGCAGCACACTGTTTGAGTGAAACGAGTTTGTGCTGCATACTTACGTGTTTAGCAAAATCTATTCTTTTTTGTATACTCTTGGATTCCGAAACAGTGTCTGGCAGCAGTCTCCTGTCCTGGGACGGCATCGTGCGACAGCCTTTTTCTGCGTCCGTTTTTCAATAATCTCTAAATTGCTCTGATTTTCACACTTCGCTGATCAGCATTGCTCTGAGCATGCTGGGGCAGTCATAGGTTCTCTTTCCTGCGCCAATTCCAATCTTTTCTATGGTAAATTGCTTCGGAAGGTGGTCTGTAGTCTGTATTGCGGCTGCGATAGCGGCTCCTGTCGGAGTGATAAACTCTCCCGGGGTATCCATAAAGTGTACCGGAAGATGATGCTCCTGCAAAATGTTGGAAACTGCCGGAACCGGAATCGGCAGAACGCCGTGCTGACAGCGAACCGTTCCCTTTCCCTCATAGAGTCCTGGGACAATTACCTCCGAGATTCCAAGATTATCAAAGCACACTGCTGCTGCCACAATATCCACGATAGAATCCACTGCACCTACCTCATGGAAATGCACCTGATCTATGGGAACACAGTGGGCTTTCGCCTCTGACCGGGCAAGAATATCAAAGATTTTACAGGCAAGGGCACATGCCCCCGGTGTCAGTTTTGCCTGCCGAATAATCTCTTTGATTTCCTTTAGTCCCCGATGCTCATGCTGTACATGGGAATGATGTTTGTGATCACAGCCCTCATCATGGGTATGGGTATGACCATGGTCATGGGTATGGTCATGGCTGTGTCCATGGAGATATTCCATGTCGTGATCATGGTTTTCATGCTGCCGATCCAGGATCACATCGAAATCGCAGGCATCAATTCCTGATTTTTTCACCCGTGTGACTGCGATTTCAAATCCCTGTAATGGCAGGCTTTTTATCGCCTGTTCCATCAAAGCCTGATCTGCACCCAGATCAAGAAGCGCAGCAACCGTCATATCGCCGCTGATTCCCGTGTAGCATTCCAAATATAGCGTGTTTCTCATCTCTTCACCTCAATTGCAGCACCTTTCACTTATTTCTCAAATTGTGCGGCAACCTTTTTCAAATTTTCCACAATCGGCAGATGCTGCGGACAGACTTCTTCACACTGTCCACAGGCAACACAGTCACTTGCCTTGCCGAAGGTTTCTGTCAGACGTGCATACTCTTCATCTGCCAGCATGGAATCCTGATCCTGCTTTTTCGTATTATAAAGAGTAAAATACTTGGGAATTGCAATACTTCCCGGGCATCCATCCACGCAGTAGGCGCATCCGGTACATGGAATCGTAATCCTTCCCTCTATAATATCTGCTGCCTGCATCACAAGCTCATGCTCTCTCTCTGAGAGTGGCTGGAACTCCTTCATATATGCAGTATTATCCTTCATCTGTTCCATGTTGCTCATGCCGGAAAGTACCATCATCACATTGTCCAGGCTTGCGGCAAAGCGGATTGCCCAGGAAGGAATCGACATATCCGGTTTCTCATTCTTGAAAAGCTGCTCCACCGTCTCCGGTACATTAGCAAGGGTTCCACCCTTCACCGGCTCCATAACGATCACCGGAACACCATGCTTCTTCGCTACCTCGTAACATTTTCCGGACTGTACACTACTGCTGTTCCAATCCAGATAATTCAGCTGCAGCTGTACAAACTCCATCTCGGGATGCTCTGTCAGTACACGATCCAGCAGTTCTGCATCATCGTGATAGGAAAATCCCATATGTTTTACCAGACCCTGGGCCTTTTTCTCAGACAGCCACTGAAAACAATCCAGCTCTGTGTAGATCTTGTAATGCTCTTCTCTCACATCATGCAGCAGATAATAATCAAAGTATTCTACTCCGGTTTTCTGGCGCTGTTCCTCAAAGATGCGATCTCTGTCCTCTTTTGTCTTAAGAAATGATGCGTGAAGCTTTGTGGTCAGCGTAAAGCTGTCCCTTGGATGACGCTCCACCAGTGCCTCCCTGATTGCGGTTTCACTCTTGAAAGCGCAGTACATCCAGGCTGTATCGAAGTAGGTAAAGCCCTGCTCCAGAAAATAATCCACCATCTGTTTCATCTGCTCCATATCAATCGACCCCTGATCATCCTGATTCAGAAGCGGCAGACGCATAAGTCCAAATCCCAATTTTTTGCTGCTCATAAAAACCTCCTTATGTAACTTTTCTTTGTTAACACTCGCTTATATTCTAATCCTAAAGTCCACTTTAGATGCAAATCATTTTTCATCCACTACCTGAAAGATATAAAACTTCAGATAATAAGACTCATCTGCCGCCCACAGAATCGGGTGATCCGGTGCCTGGGTTCTGAATTCCACCTGGCGCAGACGTTTGTGTACATGATGTGCCGCCTGATTAATCGTCTTGGTGAACAGCTCATAGGACATGAAGTGTGAACAGGAACAGGTGGCCAGATAACCACCATCCTTCACCAGCTTCATTCCCCTCAGATTAATCTCCCGGTATCCTTTGGTGGCATTCTTCACGGAATTTCTGGATTTTGTAAATGCAGGGGGATCCAGGATCACCAGATCATACTTTTCCCCCTGTTCTTCCAGCCTTGGGAGAAGGTCAAACACATCACAGCACTGAAACTTCACGGTATCGGAAAGACCATTTAAAGCAGCATTTTCCGTGGCCTGATCCACGGCCAGCTGTGAGGCGTCCACACCGGTAACCTCTGCGGCTCCTGCGATGCCTGCATTCAGAGCAAAAGAGCCGGTATGTGTAAAGCAGTCCAGAACTTTTGCCCCTCTGCAAAGCTTCTGGATGGACTGCCGGTTATACTTCTGATCCAGGAAAAATCCGGTTTTCTGTCCCTCCTTTACATCCACGATGTACTTCACACCATTTTCCACAATCTCCACATTCGTATCAAATTCCGGTCCGATAAAGCCTTTTATGCGCTCCATCCCTTCCTGACTGCGAACCTTGGCATCGCTTCTCTCATAGACTCCCCGGATACAGATGCCATCCTCTGCGAGAATCTCCTTCAGATCCTGAAGGATCTCTTCTTTTAACCGGTCAATTCCAAGGGCCAGTGACTGCACAACCAGTACATCGGAAAACTTATCCACAACCAGTCCCGGAAGAAAATCCGCCTCGCCGAAGATCAGACGGCAGCTGGAGGTATCTACCACCTTTTTCCGGTACTCCCAGGCATCCTTCACACGCTCCCGGATAAATGCTGCATCAATCTCCCTGTCAGCCTGCCTGGTCAGCATTCTGACACGGATCTTGGAGTGCTCATTGATAAAACCTTTTCCCATGGGATAACCATCAAAATCATGTATCATTACAATGTCGCCATTTTCAAAGTTACCCACAACAGTTTCGATTTCGTTGTCAAATATCCACATTCCTCCCGCTTTTATTGTTCTTCCTTCACCTTTTTTTAATGTTACTATTGTGCTCATCCATTCTCCTCTGTTCTTTCCTGAATCGTTATCTCCAAATTACATTTGCCGCTCTTCTTGGTGCCGTCCGGGTATACTTTATGGCTGGATATCCCAGAAGCATACAGGCCTTAATGCTCTTTCCCTCGATACCAAGCCATCGCTTCAGTTCCACATTGGCATCGGAAATTCTGTCCAGATATCCATCATACAATACCCCCATACCCAGAGAGCACGCCATCGTTTCTATGTTCGCAGCCGCCAGCCCTGCATCCAGCGGCCAGTCTGAAGTGATGAAAAGCACCACCGGAGCATTTCGAAAGAGATAGTCATCCTGCGGATTCGCCTTCCTGCGCCGGTTGAAGGCCACATAAGGAAGCAGGTCCCGTTGGATGTGATGGCCGTCCTTTTTCTCCATGTCATCGATAAACTTCCAGACGATGGATCGTAGCTGCTCCAGCTCCTCCTGTACAAAGATGAAACAGCAGTCCTGATTATTCTTTGCGGTAGCTGTATATCTTCCTGCCTGAAGCAGCAGCTCCAGGTCACTCTTTTTCACCTTTTCCGGCTTATAGTTTCGGATACTTCGTCGAAACTTCATGCTGTGAAGTACCTGTTCCGGTTCCAGGCTGAAGCCTGCTGCATCATATTCCTCCACATCCTCCATCTCGTACTCCGGTATCGACACCGCTCCCGCCGGACAGACTGCAACGCAATGTCCACACTGAAGACAGTCTTTTTTAATACTTGCCTTCCTGTCCGTAACCTCTATATTGTGTGCAATGCAATCCTCTGCGCACTTCCCACATCCAACACATCTTTCTATATCGATCTTTACCATATTATGTTCCTTTCTATCCTGTCCTTTTCTCCGTATCTTCGGCGCCGCATAAGCCCACCTATATGGTTTGCTGGCGGCATCTACCCCTCAGTATAACAACACCCCTGTGATTACGCAACATTTACCGAAAAGTATTGTACAGCATTTGCCTGTGCAAATGTATTGCGGAAACGCTATTTCTGTTATAGAATAGATCATACTGTTTTCACTTGTTAAACGATGGATAAAAAAGCAGGAGATTCCTGCTGCCATTCATATAAAAAAATTCGGGAGAAATGATATGAGATTACTGATTCAGCGAGTAACTGAAGGCTCTGTTACAATTGATGGGACGGTATCCGGCTCCATCAAAAAGGGATTTGTGGTTTTTATTGGAATAGAAAATGATGACACTACTGTCATCGTAGAGAAAATGGTAAGAAAGCTGCTGGGACTTCGAATCTTTGAGGATGAGAACGGAAAGACCAATCTCTCCTTGAAGGATGTGCATGGTCAGCTTCTTCTGATCTCTCAGTTTACCCTCTATGCAGATTGTCAGCATGGCAACAGGCCCAGCTTTATAAATGCTGGTGCCCCGGACCATGCAAACAGACTTTATGAATATATGATCTCTCTTTGTCAGCGTGAATACGGACCAGTCGCAACCGGCCAATTTGGTGCGGATATGAAGGTTGCACTGGTCAATGACGGACCTTTTACCATCTGGCTGGACAGCCAGGATATTATGAAAGCCTCAACGTAACCCGCTACGCTTGCGTTTTTTGACTGTTACTCTCGAAAATCTATCCTGCTCTTTCTGGGCAGTTATTTGCGGTACGCTGTACTAGATCCACAGATCTTTCTTTTGGAAGATAAGAACAGCTGCCAGAAAAAGCAGAACTGCTCCTCCAAGCAGGATTCCTGCGCCTGCGATGGAGCTGGCTGTGCCTTCCACGATTCCCTGGGGATCAAACAGCGTAAATACCGTAAAGTATTTTGCTTTTTCTGCTGCGCCTCCGACATTTGCCAGCATTTGCAGTATGTACATGAGTGTCGGAATTCCTGCACCAAAAGCAATACTGTACTTCGTATCGGAAAAAAGGCAGGAGGAAAGAAAGCAGATTGCAGCTATAAACAGGTGAAGACATAGCAATCCAGCATTTACTCTCAAAAGATCGCCCACCACAAGCTCTCCCGGAAAACTGCTCTGTGCAACCACAAGCTCCAGCCCAGTGGCATAGATCAGAAGAATCAGTCCACCACTGCAAAGCACTGCCATCTGTGTGAAAGCAATCGTGCGGCGTTTTACCGGTGCTGCCACCAGTGAGACCATAGAACCTTTATCCACATATTTTGCAATCAGTCCATTCCCTCGGAGAATGTAAAAAATCATGGGAAACACCAGCAGAATGAATCCGTAAAGATAGGAAATCATAAACCCCATCAGGCTTGCTGCGCCGGCACTCATACCGACTGCTGCCATAATTTCCGGCATAGCCTCCACGAAGCCGTCCAGAGTTTTTATCAATTCGGGATCATACATACGGATGATAACTGAAACATATAGTGTGATAACTGCCAGAAAGATCACCAGCAGCCGGATGCTTCCTTTCATTTCATGCTTATATAAGGTCCAGTTCATCATTTTTCACCTCCGTAGTAATGCATAAAAATATCCTCCAGACTCTGCTTCGTCGTAACAGTAACACGCAGCCCGCTGCTGACGCCGCCAAAGTCCTTTGCAAAATCCTGCGCCAGTTCCGGTGTAGCAAGGGTAACCGTGTAAGGACGTACATACTGTTCCCTGAGTTTTTCCACCGAGTCCAGAGCCACTATTTTTCCCTCACGAATCATACCTACCCGCTGGCAGGTGCGTTCCACCTCCTCAAACATATGACTGGACATCAGGATTGTTTTCCCTCTTTTTTTCTCTTCCTCCACCAGTTCAATAAAGCGGTTCTGCATCAATGGATCAAGTCCGCTGGTTGGCTCATCCAGAATCAAAATATCAGGATCATGCATAAATGCGGCAACAATTCCAAGCTTCTGCTTCATGCCCTTACTCATCTTCTTAATTTTTACATGAGGATTCAGTTCAAAGCATTCCATCAGATGATTTTTACGGGTGTCGGAAGGACTCTTCCGATATTTTCCGAGAAACTGCAGAAGTTCTGTGCCTGTCATGTCATCAAAGAAGCTGATTTCCCCCGGAATATATCCCAGCCTTTTCTGAATCCTGTCACTGTCTTTCCAGCAGTCCAGCCCATCAATCGTGCATCGACCGGATTTTGCTCTTAAAAATCCCATCAGATGCCGTATTGTGGTTGTTTTACCGGCACCATTAGGGCCAAGGAACCCAAAGACCTCCCCCTGCTCCACCTCAAAAGACACATGGAAAATACCTTTTTTTTCACCATAATCCCGGGTAAGATCTTCAATTTTAATCACACTCATAGCTGCCCTCCCTTTATCCTTTTGCGATGGATCTTCCATCTCCATCTCATCTGTAATAAATTTACCACGCTACGGCTGATGTTTCAACGTCCTGTTTTGCAAAGTTGTTGATCTTTTCCCAAAAACTTACGGTAAAATCTTCCTGCTTAATACCATCGAACTGGCGGAAGATCATTATTAATCCCTTTTGTCATCACAATCTGATGAATATCTATGATTCCATTGTGAAAAGTTGCTGCGCAAGCACTCAGATACAGTCTCCACATACGAAGAAAGGGTTCATCAAACATTTTACCGATTTCTTTCAGGTTTTCCTCAAAATTTTCCAGCCATTTTAAGAGCGTCCGATTGTAATGGGGCCGCAGATTTTCAATGTCCAGTGTATGAAAATCATAATCTCCCATACAGGATATCATCTCCCGCAGACTTGGCACCACCCCGCCTGGAAAGATGTATTTCTTGATCCAGGGATCACCGGGATGCTCCTTGAGCGCACTGATAAAATGCAGCAGGAAGATTCCGCCCGATTTTAAAACCTGACTGGCACACTTCATATAGAGTTCATAATTCTCACTTCCAACATGTTCTAACATTCCAATGCTCACAATACGGTCAAACTGCCGTCCATATCCCGGTAAATCCCTGTAATCCATCCGTTCAACGGTCAGATACTCCTGCAGCCCTTCTTCCACAATCCGCCTTTGGAATTCTTTATACTGTTCCTCACTGAGTGTGATTCCTGTTCCGTGGATTTTATATTTCTTTGCCGCTTCAATCAGCAGACAGCCCCAGCCACAGCCGATATCAAGGAGCGACATTCCCTCTTTGAGATACAGCTTTTTCAGCGTATGATCAATTTTATTTAACTGTGCCTGATAAAGAGAATCTTCCTCCTTTCGGAAATAGCCGCAGGAGTAGCTCATTGTCTCATCCAGCCACAGCCTGTAGAAATCATTTCCGATATCGTAGTGACTGGTTACCTCCTGCTTTTGATTCTTTTTGGAAGAGGAAGGAAATATCAGCTTTTTCAAGGCATTCTGATCTGTAGAAAATTTTCCCATCTGTCCCAGGAAATGATTCAGTGCCTCATAAAGATTTCCTTCAATGTCCAGATCTCCACACATGTATGCTTCTCCCAGTGCTAATGACGTACTTTTCAGAAGCTCAGCCATGGGGATTGCTTTCTCTAATCTGACGGTAAACGCCGGCTGCCCTTCCCCCACCTGATACTGATGATCCTTGCATTTTATGGAAAATGGATATTCGTCGAACCTCTCAAGAAATTTGACCATCGCTTTTTCTTCCGCTATTTCTTCTACTCTTAACATGATGTCCTCCATTGCTTTCACTGAATTCTTTGCTACATAAGATTTATATAGTCAATTATTAACTGAACAGCTCCATCTATACCGGTTTTGCTGGTATCAAAGGTCAGATCATAGTATTTCGCTTCATCCGGTCAAATTTTCCTGCTCCATAGTTATAACCGACAATCTATCTGATCTGGAGAAACACAATTTTTGTGAACTGGTGGAAACAGTGGCGGAAAATGCCAATCAGATTTGTGGTTCGTGAGTGGATCCCGGTTTAAAACAATAAAACGATGTGAGTATCCCTGTATTGTTATTTTACACCTTTACAAATCGGAATCAGCATCAGCAGGACAAGAATCCCAACCAGGCCAATTACAATTCCTGCCACCATCCGACTCCATATCATCGTCATACACATTCCGACGCCAAGACCAAGGGTTCCAATAATTGCAACCAAGGTAGTAAGAACTGCTTTCCCTGTGATTTTTTAAATAACCTGAAACTCTTTCCACCTTCCGGACCTTTGTCTCCTGATAAAGATGACGGCACGAAGGCTCCAGTCAAATACCATTGCGACAGCAATGCCAATCACACCCAGATGAAGTGTAACGCCAAGCAGGTACGATAGGAGCAGCCGCCCTGCAAGTGTTGACAAGATGGAAACATACATTGTGAATTTTACATCGCCTGCCGCCCGAAGCCCATTACTAAGTGCTCCGGAAAATGGAAATGCGGCTGCGTTAAACACGTTATGAATCAGTACCAGCCAGATTACGATCTCTTTTGTTTCCGGTGCTATCGCATAAAACTCCATAAACAACGGTGTCAGAACCAAAATCAGAAGATTCCATGCCGCCGAAATCAAAAGTGTGATCCTTGTCAGCTTCTTAAAGTAATATTGGGCCCCATCGATATCTTTATTTCCCATACACTGCCCAATGACAGTGATAAATACAGGTCCCATCGCAACTCCGGCCAGGGCTGCCAAAGACCAGATACTCTGTGCCACACCATTTGCCGCAATCTGATAAGTGCCGAAAAGTGCCACGATACTGCTGAGAGCAACCTTTACCAGCTGAAAAATTCCATTTTCCATTCCATTTGGTATGGCTATATTCAGAATCCGCTTCATCATATCTTTGCTCCACTGAAGAATCCACTTCATACGATAGACCACTGCATGTTTCTCCCGGAAGCAAAGCACGGTAATGACCACAGCCGAAAAACCTCGTGCAATCAGGGAAGGATATGCCACTCCGGCAACACCTGCATGCAATACAAAAACACCGATTATGTTTCCAACGACATTTATGATGTTCGATGCCAGGGACAGATACATCGTCACACTGGTCTTGCCAAGACTTCGGTAAACTGCTGCGCCTGCATGGTAGACTGCCAGCGCCGGGTAGGAATAAGCAGAAATTTTCAGATAAGTGACACAAGCCTGCATAACTGGTTTTTCAACTTTTCCAAAGAGAAGACGAAGCATAGCCTCATCGCCAAGCAATACAAGCACAGCTGTCACCGTGGAAAAAAGTATAGAAAACAGCAGCAGCTGACTTGCGGATTTTCCTGCATTGTCCTGTTCCTCTCTCCCGATATACTGGCTGATCACAACTGCGCCGCCGGAAGCCAGAGCAGTAAAAAGATAGATGAAAATCGTATTGAATTGATTGACCAGTGAAACACCCGATACTGCCGCCTCACTTACATAGCTTACGATCAGCGTATCAGCTATTCCTACCAGCATGACCAGCAGCTGCTCTAAAAACAATGGAAGAATCATTGCCTTCAGGCTCTTATTTGAAAACAGCATCTTTTTGGACTCCATGCTCATTCCTCCGTCTGTCTGTAAAGTTTCTTTTTGCCAGCCGCATCGACCTGTAACCTGCAGCTTCTGATTGCTTAACGGTAAAAAAATAAAAGCGCAGACAAAAGTGTGATCCACCTTTATTTTGCACCTTTATTATAAAATTCTTTTTATTTAATATCAAATACTTAGTTTTTATGGTTCACTTATGCCTAAAAGGCATCGTAGCTGTTCGCCAAATCTGGCTGCGGCTAAATGATGAAAAAAGCTCCGTCACTCCTCTTGTTTTTCTTTGTGATTCAATGCCATCAATGTATTCCCATGAAATGCCTGTTTGATTTTCTGATCTGTTTCCTGATAGTATTCATACAGAATATCTGCAATGACAAGAACTGGAAATTGCGGAGAAATCAGATTTCCGTAATTTAAATTTTTTCTTGCCGCCACACAGACAACTTCATGGCAATAATCCTGATATTCACTGCGGTTGCAGGCAGTGATCAAGACAGTATAGGCTCCGTTGTTGAATGCCTGCTTCAAGGAGCAAAGAATCTCTGTTGTTTCCCCGCTAATACTGATTCCGATCGCCATGCTCTTCCGATTGATCACTGATGCATTCATTCTCATAACATCGCTATCATCAATCGCATCAATATCCAACCCCAGCCGCATAAATCGCAACTGCATTTCCCGTGCTGCCAATCCGGAACTGCCGCGTCCATAAACAAATACCCTTTGTCTTCTCGCTATCTCATCCACAATCCGATGGAGTTGGGCTTCTACTACCAGATTATAGCTCTTGTTCAATATCTCCTGGTAGGCATCAAAAACCGTTCGCATCTGGTATGTAACCGACCGATCTGCCGGTGTAAATGATTCCTTATACTGAAAGATAAATTCTCTATACCCTTTAAACCCACACTTTTTTGCAAAACGAGACAAAGAAGCTTCTGATACAAACAAATACTGTGATATGTTTTTTGAAGAGAAATCCATCAGCACTTGATTGTTGATAAAAAAATCCGCTATGGTTTTTTCAGAAGTTGATAAATTTTCATAATGTGTTTCTATGATGGGGATAATTGTTTTTTCATAATACTTCATGCTATTCCTTCTTTCGCTGATTCTGATAATGATAAAAGGCACCCAGCATTCCTGCATCATTTTTATGTTTTGCAAAAAGAAGCGTTGTTTTTTGCGCAATACTTGAAACCAGATATCGATCCATGGCTTCTCTTATTCGATGCTGCAGGTATTCTTTCTGAGCCATAATTCCACCGCCCAGGATCACGGCTTCCGGATTTATCACATAACAGATATTGGCGATTCCCTTCCCCAATATATCTGCCATCTCATCAATCCTATGGATACAGACTTCATCGCCTTCCACTGCCTTTTCAAAAACCATTTTACCATTAAAGCTTCCAGGTTCCAATCCTTTTTCTTCCTCAATTTTCCTTACCAGGATTTTACTGGAGCCAAGACTTTGGAATTCCTCATCCCCAAACTTCATGTATCCCACTTCACATGCGCTGTTGCTGAAGCCATGATACACCTGTTGATTGATTACAATACAACCGCCAATCCCTGTTCCTACTGTCAGGCATAAACAGATGCCATAAGGCTTTCCTGCTCCGCTGATGCTTTCAGCAAGTCCCGCACAGTTCACGTCATTTTCCACTTCACAGGGAATTTGAAATCTAGTTTCCATACGCTCCTTGATTCTGGTTCCTGTATAATCAGGAATCAGGGGCGCTGCGTAAAAAATCTCTCCCTTTTTATAATCAACCATTCCTGCTGTGGATATGCAGATTCCTTCCAGAACATATGATTTTTGGTAGTCGGATACAATGGATTCGGCCTTTTCCATAATTCCTGAACCACCTTTTTGCATGGCCTCTGTAGGCATCTCACCCTGCGTGACTATTTCTGCCTCTTCATTAATGATTCCGTATTTAATAGAAGTACCCCCTATATCAATACTCACATAATATTTCATCCGGCCATCCCTCCTTCTTATTCCTCATTGTTTATTTGTTCTGCCAGTCTTTTCGCCAGTCTTTTCGCCAGCATTTGATGGCTTGACTCATCCAGGTGCATGTAATCTAACGTGTTCATCTTTACAAATGTTCCCGCATCCAGAAAATCCACGCCTAATTCTTCCGCAATGTATGCATATTCTCTGGCAAGTCCTCTGGATCGTTCTGAGCAAATGCCCATCTCTTCGGCTACAACAGATGTTTCACAGGCAGGCTCTATTGCGCCTGGAGCAATGAGCAAAATATGAGGTTCCTTTCTCCACGCCGGCGTCTGGAGCGCTTTTGTAAGCAGACGTTTCATACCACATGCAATATTGCGGGACGTAAGACCAAACCTTGCTTTACAGTCATTGGTTCCCAGCATAACGATTAAGTAATCTAAAGGATTATGACTCATCATACAGGGATTTATATAGGAATATCCACTCATTCCTTCATTTAGTGGATCTTCAAAAACAGTTGTTCTTCCGCACAGCCCTTCCTCAATAACAGTATAAGAATCCCCCAGCATGGTCTGCAGCAGCCCGGTCCATCTTACATTTTCTAAAAATCGACCATTGGTAATTGCATCATACCCCCAGGTATTGGAATCACCAAAACACAACACTCTTTTTTTCATAACATATCTTCTCCTTGAAACTGCCATAGGCATCTCTTGGAAGGACATATTGTCCTTCCAGAAGATGCCCAGGATACTCCGTATGGTTTTATCTGTTTTTCACATTGTATGGGATATTCCCATCAAAAAAATCTGCAATACAATCTGCGATAATTACCTGTGAACGATGCTCGGATTCCAAAGATGCAGCGCCCATGTGAGAGGTAATAAACACATTGTCCATAGCAAGCAGGGGATTGTCTGCTTTTGGTGGTTCCTCCACTAATACGTCCAAACCTGCTCCCTGAATCTGTTTTTGCTCCAGGGCCTCAATCAAATCGGCCTCATTTACAACACCGCCTCTGCAGGTATTGATCAGATAAGCACTTGGCTTCATCATTGCAAATACTTCTTTATTGATCATTCCCTTTGTTTCTTCATTCATTGGAACATGGAGGCTTAAGATATCGCATTCCCGGAATAACTCTTCTTTGTTATCCACAAAGGTTACACCATATTTTTCATTATTCCGATCTGGAAAATAAGCGTCATACACAAGTACTTTCACATCAAAGCCTTTCATCATGCGCACCAGCTGTTTCCCGATATTTCCAAATCCAAGAAGTCCCACGGTCTTCCCATCCAGCTCATTTCCAGTAATTGTAGATGGCCAGATTCCTTTTTTGCATCCTTCTGTACAATGTGCAAATCGACGAAGCACATTCAGCATATGCAGTAAGGCAGTCTCAGCAACAGCCGGAGAATTCGCCCCTGGTACATTTCCCACATAGATGCCAGCCCTGGTTGCTGCCGGGATATCAATGTTATCCAGTCCGGCGCCATAGCGTACAATATATTTTGTTTTATCTTTTACTGCCTCAAGCGTTCTTGTATTCCATGGCTCCCAGGTGCTGATCACCGCATCGGCCTGCAGCCCCATCTCGATGGTAATCTCTTCGTTTGCTGCCGGAATAGGTTTTTTTATCAGCTTCCATCCTTTTTTTTCAAAGAAGGCATCCAAATATGTAACGTCTACCTTTTCACTATCTAGATTTAACCAAATTGTTTTTTCCATTTTCTATACCTGTCCTTATTCCCCTCGTAGCTGTTCAGTACCTGACCAGTTACATCACTTTTTCACGGTCTGTGCATGTACTGCACAGACCTGCTGAATAGTTGCTTCTTCTCTATTTAACCGTTGACTGTACTTCTTCCAGTTTCTTAGTAGCAAGGTCTATTGCTCCATCGATATCCTCTGTGTTCGTTACGACTTTGTTCATCATTTCTGCTACAGGGAATGTAAAGTAACTCTTTGCAGCGACCGCACGTGCTTTAATGCCTTCCACTGGATATCCATAATAACCCTCTGCATTCTTTGCATATTGGATGACCTGTGCATTTACACCGTCTGCCCAAACGCCCTGGCCTTCAATATCCTGGAATAATGGTGCAAATACAGGAGCTGTGATCTCTACATACTGATTATACCAGTCTTTATCATACATATATTTGA
>JAQUXP010000057.1 GCA_028692395.1 Lachnospiraceae bacterium | reverse complement strand
ATCTACTCCTCTGCTTTCTAAAAATGATTTTCGGTTTTCTAATCGATAGCTTTTCCCTGCAATCTGTATCCTGTCACACCGGAAAGACAGCCGGTCCAGTATGGCTGTAGCCAGTGCTGCATCATCCAGGAATTCAGCCCATTCTTCAAATCCCTTGTTGGTTGTAATTATAATGGATGTCTGTTCCTGTAGCTCAGATATTAACTGAAAGAACAGATTTCCTTCTGTTGCAGTTATGGGAAGATAGCCGACCTCATCAATCACCAGAAGATTCGATTTATGGATCCGGTTCATTTTTGCCCGGCTTCTGCGGTCAATCTCTGATGTGCGCAGGCACTGCATTAAGGACTGCATCGTTGTATAACTGACCTTATATCCTTCTTCACAGGCATGATAGGCAAGTGCTATGGCTATATGCGTCTTTCCTACACCGGGAGGACCTGAAAGTACGAGATTGTAAAGACCATCGATCCAGGTTAATTCTGTTAACTGGTTCAGCTGCTTCTTCGTAATGGATTGACTGAAATTCAGATCGAAGTCCTTCAGATATTTAGGATACGGAAAGCCAGCTTCCTTTATCCGTTTTTCTTTTGCCTTATCCTGACGATAACGGATTTCACTTCCAAGGATATTTCGTATAAATGTAACATAGCTTTCTTCCTCTGCTTCAGCTGAATGAATCAGCTTTTCCAACTCATTTTTTGTATGTACCAATCCAAGTGTTGTGGCATAGGTCCGGATTTCCTGTAGATTATCCATTTACAACACTCCTTTCCATTGCCTGCTCATATACACTCAGGTCTCTTATTTCAGGTACATTCCCGCGATACTTGGATGGAAGTGTTGCTAACTTTTCTTTCTTTTTGGGTTCTGTTTTCAGTTGGGCAAGGTAAATAATACTCGACTTTAAATCTCCGGCAGAATACAGTTCTTTTTCGGAACAGTAGTGCAGCCCATGAATCAGCAGTTCGGTATTCCAATCCTCAAACAGTTGTCGGATAGCTCCCAGCTGATCCCTGTAATAACGGGGCTTTTCCTGATGTATGTGTTCTAAGAACGGGGTTACAAGTCTATCCTCCTGAAATAACTGCTGTATCATCCGTTCCTGTTCCAGCAGTGACTTATTCGTATCACGGTCATTCCGTTTTTGCCCAATCAGTTTTCCTTTATCGTGGCAGAGCGGATGTGTTGCATATATTTCCCCTGTCAATATATCAGTGACAGAGATGCTTGCTTCTTCGACCACCATAAATACTTTTTTCCCAGGGCTGTACGTTCCTTTTGGAACGCGGTAACGGTTCCCTTTATATAAAACGATGTTGTCTTTTCTTCTCCGGTACCAATTTTGCCAGGCCAGAGTTTAACAGAATGATTAAAGAAATCATGTATGGAAATGTTGAATGCGTCATAGTAAAAGATTTTAGCCGTTTTGGAAGGAACTACATAGAGTCAGGCAATTATCTGGAGAGAATATTTCCACAGTGCCAGGTCAGATTCATTTCTATAAACGATCATTTTGATAGTGATGCTTTCAAGGGTAAGACGGGAGGAATCAACATGGCATTCAAGAACTTTATGAATTCTATGTACAGCAAGGATATATCCCAAAAGGTCACAATGGCCATGAAGACAAGGGCAGAGGCTGGACAGTTTATGGCTCCATTTCTTCCTTATGGATATAGGAAGAACCCCGATGATATTCATCAGCTGATTATTGATGAGGAGTCAGCTGAGGTAGTTAGGACAATTTTTAAACTGGCTGCTGATGGAACGGGCAAAAATGCAATTGCCAGATATCTAAATGAAGAGGGCATAGAAACTCCGATTGTATATATGAATGCAATAGGAATCAGAAAGCGACCAGTGAGAGACAAGGATAAGAAACTTTGGACCCAGACAACAATAGGCGATATGCTAAAGAATGAGCAATATCTTGGCAAAGTAATATGGAACAAATCCAGAAGGACTGAGGTTGGATTACATAAGCAGACTAAGTTGCCTAGATCGGAGTGGACTATCTTCGAAAATGCTCATGAGCCAATTGTTTCCCAGGAATTATTTGATAAGGCAAATGCCAAAGCCTTTACGGGAGAGAAAAAACCTCCATGTAAGGAGAAAAGGCCGGGACTTCTCCTGTGTGGATCCTGTGGACGAAGAATGTCGTTAACTGGAGCATGCAAAAGTTATCGATGTACTCAGGCTGCTATCACAGGATTAGAAGGCTGCCAATGTGTTAAGAGAAACAGATACATACTAGAGGATGAGGTGCTAACTACCGCAAAGGAATGGGCTGAAGAGAAATTAGTACTATTAAATAAGAATAAATCCAAGTGGAAGCATGAAGCCAGGGACTGGAAGGGAAGGGATATGCTCAAGGAAAAGGCTGATAAGTTATCAGAGAAGAAGCTGCGTCTGTATGATCAATATAAGAACGGAAAAATAGAAAAGGATGAATACCTGGAGCAGGTTAAGATCGTCTCAGATAAGCTGGAAGCAATAAGAATACAGCTTGAGGAAATACATAATAAGGCAGCCAGTGCAGAATACAATCTTTCAGTCAGTGTGGAACTCGAGGAGAAATTAACTCAGGTTAAGGAACTTGAGGAATATGACACAAGAGTGCTGAAGAATATTCTGGATGAAGTCATTATAAAGACTGATGGGACACAGGAATACCATTGGAACAAATTACCATGAAGTGCTGGTTGTTCCCAACGCCAACAATAATAGGACTAAAACGCAAAAATTAGTCATTTTTAGGGTCTGAAAAGGCCCTTTTTTTGATGCGGCCAAGGTCCGGGAGAGCCTGTAAAGCCCGTAAATACAGGGCTTGAATGGCATAAATTTTTTTTAGTCCAATTATTGTTTGCGGGGAATGTCTAGGTCTTTGCTGGAACGATCTCGATTTTGAAAAGAGAATCATCAAAGTTTGCAAAACATTGACTTATAGACCGGAGCCAGATAATGGTTCTGTGGTTCATATTTCAACACCAAAGACGGAAGCTGGCGAGAGAACAATTCCTATGATTGACGAAGTGTATGATGCATTTCTTGAAGAATATCAGATTCAGAAGGTGCTAGGATTTGGAACCAATGAGATTGATGGATTTCGTAACTTTGTATTTTCTACAGGAGAAGGCAATGTTTATACGCCGGAATCTGTGAATCGTGCTATCAAGAGAATCTATGAGGACTATAACAAGGGAGAAGAGGAAGCAGCCAAGAAGGAAGACAGAGATCCTTTTTTGCTCCCACATTTTTCAGCTCATCATTTAAGACATACTTTTTGTACCAGACTTTGCGAGAATGAGTCCAATCTTAAGGTTATTCAGTCGGTTATGGGACATTCGGATATTACGACAACGATGGATATCTATGCGGAGTGTACTGCAGAAAAGAAGCAGGAAGTATTTGCAACTTTGAATGGAAAAATTATGATAAAATGACGTAAGTGCCACAAGATGAGAAAAATCTCGGTTTGTGGCATTTATATTGCTATTAGGTACAGTTACTACAAAAGGAATGAAAAGAAAGGAAGAGGTAGATTATGATACCGACATTATATGATATATTCAAACCATGGTCCGATGGAGGATCAGTATATCTTCTGTCTGATACGCATTTTGATGATGCTGATTGCAAACTGATGGATCCAAAGTGGATTCTTCCTGAGCAACAGGTTGAACAGATAAATAATATAGTGAAACCTGGTGATACATTTATCTGTCTTGGGGACGTAGGTAATC
>JAQUXP010000015.1 GCA_028692395.1 Lachnospiraceae bacterium | reverse complement strand
ATGGCAGGCACTGCCTTTAAGTCAAACCCGGATTCTGCTATGGCAGACAGGATGCGTTCCGTATAAATGTGCCCATATTTCTGGATAAGTTTCCGCACATCCTCTCCCATGCTGCAGGCGCTTCCGTTTAGAACACGTTCCACCTGTATCTCTGTTACAGACAGTCCTGTGCTTCTTCTTACCTGTTCCATGATCTCATCAATGCAGCGGATGACACCCAGCTCCAGACTCCGGCAGGTTGCTGCATTTGGAACCGCATTGTCCAGTCGCATCAAATCCACCGTCCAGCCTCCGATATCAACGAGCAGGATGGAGGGTTCTGAATTGATCCACTCAGGGTGGAGAGCCAGGGCAGAATAGCCCTGCGGAAACAGTCTGACATCCTGTATCTGCACTTCGTAGCTTTCATTTTCATATTTAAAACACAGTGGCTGGTCCTTACGGAATAGATACTCCCGAAATGGTTTTTTCTCCCTGCCAAAACTGGCGAGAGGTATTCCGGCAGCCAGGATGACGCTGCACTTTTTTGGTGCTTTTCGGACACTTAGTTCTTTGGCGATGGCTGCCATTGTGAGTAGATAATAATTGTCATTTGCTGTCTTGTCCTTTAATAGGGTCTGCCGACCACTGCCGCAGACAAAATATCGTCCTTGGTATTGCAGAACATTCTGCATAGTATATGGCTCATAGTCATAAGCGGTCAGACCTGTCGGGAAACTGATATGTGCCCCCTTGATGGCATAATAGCCATGATCGATTCCTATAACGATATAATCACGTCCTTTCTAATATTTAGTTATAAAGTGAGAACTCAAACAGGAAGGTGTTTGAGAGAGATGTGGCTGCCTGTACCTGGCTGGCGTAGGAACACTTGCTTTCTTTCCCAGCCGGATATGGTCTTTTTGTTCCTGATGGTTGTCGTATTGTAATCACCCCTCTTTCTTTCAAAGAAAAACAGGCAGTACACCTCAAAGTATATCTGCCTGCCCTGTTATCTCCATAATCATTCCCGTATCCTGCTTATCAATGAGTTTTGCAACGATTCTTCTCGCTTCTTCATTTGGTACTGCCTCGTAAAAGTCTTTGATCCATAACCGACTCATTTCCAACGCATCTTCTATGATTTCCTCACAATAGAAAACATCCGCTTCCATGATATATTTTTCTATTCGTTCAAATTCTTCCTTAAATTCCATTGCACGTTCATACCAGAAATCCAGATTGAAATCCTGAAATCCCAAGTAATCCGTCAGGTAAGTAAGCCTGTCAAAATCACGAATCTTCAATTTTTCTTCCCTCAGTATCAACGCTCTGTCTTTCTGACCGCACAGCATTAAAAAACGCTCTTTTTCTCTGTCCTTATGCTTCATATCGTTATTCCTCCGCAATATTTCGCTATTACGAAACATTATAAGAATTATTCCTAGTAAAATCAATATAAAAGTTTCTTTATTACGAAACATTACATTGAAAGGAGTATGCCATGCAAAAGATTCGTCCCGATATGGATATCGGCAATAATATCCAACGCCTGCGCTATCAGAATAAACTTACACAGGAACAGGTCATTGCAAAGTTAGAACTGATGGGTATTCACATGTCCAAAAGCACTTATGCCAAATTAGAGACCAACCGTATGAATATCAAAATCAGCGAACTGGTCGCTCTTTCAAAAATCTTTCATACAGATATCAATGCTTTCTTTGAGGGACTCCTGTAAGCAGTTTTACAGACGTCCCTCTATTATGTTCACAACTCTGTTTTCCACTTCTAACTCTTTCTTCCTATTTTTCTAATACATTTGAAAATGTAGCACCGTAATCATACATCCTTTTAGACAAATGTTCTGCAATCTGAAAAAAGTTTAAAATATCTATTGGCTGCCCCATAATATGCATGCAGAAACCTATGAAATTGTAAGGATTGTTCCGGGAGCATTCTCAACAATCCTTTTTTATCCACCAAAGCGAAGCATTCAAATTTTTTCCACACTGCATTTTCGTCTCCTCGATGAGCTGCCAAAAGTCTCTTTGTTTATTTCCTCTATTTTCCTACTCATATAATACCTCTCTTTCTAAAAAGTCCATTTGATTGGATAACTGAATTATGTAATGCTTTACCTTTCCGGCACATCCTTTTTCTGCTCCTTTTTGTTTTCTTTCAGCAACTGCACATCCTCAAAAAAATAATTTACCCATTTCTGCATGTCCTTAAAATCTACGAAATCCGGTATGACAACAGTCAGAATCACCGCATCCTTCACTTTCCGCTGATCATGCAGATGGTAAAACGTTTGCATGTCACCCCAATATCCATCCCCGCCAGTTTTAATATCTTCCTCTCTTCCGTCAACGCTGATGATATAACAGGCACTGTCAACACCGATTTCTTTCTGCTGAATCTGTTGGCCTTCATACATCTTTCCTGACAGGTACGTGCCTAATGTTTCTTTTGGGGCCAGGTAAATGCTCATGGTGCGAAGTGTAAATCCTGGGCATTCTGGAACCTCCTCTTCCTTCAAAATTACCCCTGTTTTAAAATATTGGGGCGGCTTAAAATTCACTACCAGCTCCTTTAACCGCTCCCCTTTGAACTCCTCAAAGTATAGCGGGTCTCCAAACACAATGTGTCTGGGGCATTTTACTTCGTATGACTCTTCTCGCATATGTATCCCTCCTACTTACGTTTTATTTGGCATATAAAAAAACTGGTCTGAGAATTCTTTTTCTCTCAACCAGATATGCATTCTTCCTACCTACTTCATACACATATTTTTCTATTATGTGTGCATACAGTACCTATATTCCATACTTTTAAACTTAATACACTCTATACCAAAAGCGGGAAATGCTATCCACAAAAAGCATCAAAGAACTATCTCTCAATCTGCGACACCTTAACAAAAGGGCATAACCGCTATTGCCCCGATTAAGCCCTTCATATAATTTTTCATATGCAGTCTTATATTCAAGAAAAAGATGAAAAAGTAATTTTCAGTAATAGTTCAAGTACGTATGTACACAATAATCTCTGCTATATTACTTTTTTTCATTTGAATCCCATTCTATTCCCCGCTCTTTGCAGATTTCTTGTACTCTTTTTTTCATTTTTATAATCTTTTTTTGATGCTCTTCTTTTGTATCAAACAAACTACCATATAATTTCACGTATGCTTGAAATAGGATCCCTAAATCCTCTGTTTGTTTTATTCCCATAATTTCAGACAGAAGCTCTCTGTCATCATTTGTAGCCTGTACCAATCGTGAAAATTGACCATTATAAAAATGATTCACTACTTCCGTTGCCTTTGCCCAAGTTTTTTCCTCATCTCCCATAATTGAACGCACTTTAAATTCCCTTTTTTCTTTTAGGTCATATTCTGGGATTTTTTCCAATTCTAACTCAATCATAGTTTCTTTTTCTAGCACTCTTCCTGCAATTTTCCCCTCTGGTAATAAAATTTTATATTCTAAAAGCACCTGTTCAATCTTTTTTAACTGGTAACTCAGCACCTCAGATATAGTATACTCTTCCTTTTTCCTTGAATGTGACTGTGTTGGTTCTACATATTTCTCATAAAAGGAAAATTCTCTTTCATCATAATTGAGATTGACATGATAGATTACCGCAAACCTATATGCGACTTCTTGCTCTAACATATCGGGTAATTCTGTCTTTAGAATCTCTTGTACTTTTTCTGCAATATCTGGATCATATATATCTGTATCTTCTAATATGAATTTCATGTTATTCCTCCATTGCATCTACGTTAAAATCCTTCTCCATAATTTCTAGAATTTCTTTATATAGATTTTCCTTATTGAAAATCCTCTGCACCAGACTACAATACGCCTGTATAACAGGCCTTTCCACTTCTGGTCTACCGGATATTTCCTTTTGGATATCGGTAATATAGTTCTCTATTTGCTTAATCTTGCTCCACTTATCAACCTGTTCTATTATCTGTGCGCGATAAGCCTTTTCCTTTAGATACCTCTTTTCAAGAAGGCGTTTCTTTTCTCTTTCTTTCTCTTCCTGTTCCCACCTTCGCCAATCCTCTTCCCGCTTAACTTCTCTTTCTAATTGTAGTTCTACCGCCTTTTGATGCTCCGCTATAAGAATTGGCGCCATCTGCATAAACAGACTTTTCAGTTTCACCTCCATCATAGACTCTTGATCGTCCCCAATTTTTATTACATCTTTTGTTTTCACTATTGTTAAAGAAAAAGTGAGTTTTCCAGTTGGTACCCACTCATATGATGGATGCATTGTTGGTTTGAATCCCTTTAATAAATCACGCCGCTGAATCTGCTCCTCTACCAGTTCCCCTTCTATTTGACATTCTTGCCACATGACTTTCATATTGTCCTGTCTGGATGCTGTATCAACTTCCACTTTTCCTCCTAAATCTTCCATACACCGAATAAAATAATCCATAAACAAATATGCCCGCTTTCTTGTTTGTTCAGCCACTTTAATGTTCAATATAGGAATTTGATTCGTACTTACCGCTTTTTCTATGTGCCACCTTGTTACGGTGGATAAACAATCTATGTACTTTTCATTTTGGCGAATCTTGCGATTTTTCATTTCTTTTGCATGTTCCTCTATCAATATATGAACATTTGCTCCCTTTACAGGTACTTTTAACTGATTGCACCAGGATAAAAAACCCGTTTCATCGTCCATTCGTACTTTTTTATTCCTTATTTGCATCCGAAGTCACCTCACTTTTAAAGTAGCATCCACCACGAAGCAACATATCCGTTAAATCTCTCAATTCCTTTTCACTTTTTACCTGTGGTATCAAAAAACGCTCCCTATTATCCTGCAGAACTAACCGCAAACCACTTAAAAATTCCGAAAAAGGAGCATCCCCTGTTATTCCCATATACCTATGCCCCTTATCATCCCGATATATATTGCGATACCCATGCCAATCATCAATATTCTTTAAATGTACTGCCACAATAAATGCCCGCATCTCTGCAAGTGCATTCACTGTCTCATTGATATTCTTCTTTAATCCATTTTTATTTCCTGTATCTGTAAAATCTACAGCTATTTTCAAATGCAGTTTCATTTCACGGCAGGCATTTCTCAGTTTCACAATGTCTTCGATACTTGATACCATATATTCTCTTTCCTTGTTCCGCCTGCGATACCCATTTACTAATGCAATTTTCATTTTTGTATACCTTTTCATTCCCTTTTCAAATATCCCATATTGTAAAAAGAAATCTGATTTATTAAAAAAAGTAGAACTGTATGGAGATTGAAACTCTAAAAGTCTTGGAGCCCCAAAAGTTTTAAAGCTCTTTTGCAAATTTTGAATCATCAGTTCCATTTTTTCTAAATCTTTCCAAATTGCATCGTCCTCTTTTTCATAAATAATTTTCAGAACATAATTTTCTCCAGGGCTTTCTTTCAGTATTCCCGTTTTTGTTTCCGCATAGTTTATATACGCCAATATGTCACAGGGATATTCCATTCCCTTTTGTCTGACCGGCAGCAATATGCCTTTCGGTTGCACTATGTGAACCCTCTGACTTTCAATACATAATTTCACATATTCTGGCCAGTATTCCTCATCGTGTATATCTTCAAACAACCAGCAATACATAATCAGCATCTCCAACTCACCTTTTTTGTCTTTGATGAATACACGGTGTTTATTCCGCTCATAGATATCATTGATGTCAAATGGATTTTCTTGGTAGCGATACTCATACTGATTAATATGGTAAAAAGTCTCTGTTGGTCTGTCATAGATTGTCTTTACATATTTTTCTTCATAATCATATGAAATGGCACTAACATAATTCAGTAAATTTACGCCATAAGTCCGGAAGGTTTCTTTTACCCAGTCAATCAGGGCATTATCCAGTTCTTTCATATCTGCATTGCTCGGTGCCTCTCCCGTATTCATCCGGCATTCACGAATAACTATTTTTAGCTGCTCTAAAAAAGTGGTTTCCGGTTCAACCAGTAGTTTTTTCTTACACAAATGTTCCGCTATTTTTTGGAAATCCTCATCGGTGTAGAATAATTCCCCATCCTCAAAATCCTGATATGCCTTTTCAGCCAATGTATCAATTCGTTTTCGAGTCTTCATATAATAATCAATTATAAACGAGTAGGACAAAGGATGACGTTCCATAACCCCCTCTCTAAAACGCTCTACAGCCTGTTGCGCCATTGCCTGTTCCTGGCTAAAGTCTTCAAGGTTCAGATAATCATTAAAATAATCTGTAACATACTGAATGACTTTTCCCATGTTTTCTGAATGATGAGAAAAATCAAACTCATTCATTTTATCCCTCTTTTTTCGCATAGCAATATAAGTTTCTATTGTGTTCATATAATCACCTCCGTCAACAGTTGTTATTTTTTATACAAACAAAGCCCAGAAAAATCTGGGCCCTATCTTCATGTTTATTATTCCTTTTTTACTAATTGTCCTCTTTCTTTTTACACTTGAATTATACCGTTCTATCAGACAAAAGTTCTACCGATTATTACATTCAGTAACCAGTATTTTACAACTACTTCCAATTCATATGTACCATATGCTTTTCCAGTTCTGTTATTGTTTCCCTCGAATTAAGTCGCCAAACAGTCCTGTCTAATTTCAAATTATAAAAATGAAATAATATAAATCCGATAAATTCTGAGAAAGTTATAATTCCTTTCATTGGAATTCTACAACTCTCATGATTGGAAATTGTCAGATGTGTTGCTGCATGATCTCCATCTATATGATCTGCTGGAGCATAATCAACCCTTAGCATAATTGGTACTCCCTCTTCTTCTGAAAACCAATCTTCTTCAAGTATTTCATGCTCTTCAATTTCACGTCTATCCCATATTTTATTGTGTCTTTTCATAAATACCAGACGTTCTTTAATAACATTTTCATCGTCCACTGTGAATTCTGCTTGAATGAGCGCTTTATCATATAAAAGAATATTATACTGTAGTCCCGTTAATAGTGTATTCATTATCTCTGTACTGGAAATGTGCTTATCAAATACAATACTACCAGAACTATTCTTCCCCGGAAACGATATCTCACATATCCCTGCTTTACCCGTTTTTTGAGAGATTCCTCTTACATCACGAACTAATTCTTTAGCACACAATTCAGCTATGGTCTTATTCATATCATCTAAGATATTTTTTACAATCCTAGATGTTGCCATATTATTCGCCCCCTGTTTGTTTTTTTATTTCCGTCAATAATTCTTCTTTACTCATTCCAAACAGTTCTTGCATCAATTGTAATCTAGAAACACTTCCTTCCTCTGTTAACTTGTCTATCAGAGCCTTTGTATTTCCAAGAGTTTTAACATCTTTGTCTGCCACATCTTGATTATTAAGAAATATTTCTTTTTGCTTCTGTTTGTCCGGGTATTCTTCAAAATGCAATTTAAAATTCTGTCTTTTAATTTCTTCAAATTCCTGATGAAGAATTTCCATATCCTCTCCATATCCTAGCACTCTTATCCAGCCTTTGGAGCGTGTGATAGCTGTAAATAATCCATTTCTGTCACTTCGCCGCCGTAAAGAATTCACACATTTTTGAGCATTAACTATATATATCATAAATGTTTCATTTCCTTTGGCTCTTCTCACACTCGAATAAACTACTGAATCTTCTCTGAAAAAATCTTCTGGATTGGCCGCCCCTGCTGTATGAATACTAAATTTATATGGATAATTGACATCCTCATCGTCCCAAGAAGAATCTGGTACTGCTTCATCATTGAGGCGTGATTTTATATTTGACAATCGCAAACGATTATTTCCGTATTCAAACGTATCCATATCGATAATCATTATATCCCTCGGCAACAACTGTTCGACTTCCAAGTCCATTTTAAGCCTCCCAAGAAGTTCTTTAAACATGTCCTCTGCTGAATCATAACTAAGAAATTGAATAATATCATCAGGATCAACTTTTAACAGTTCTGGACTAGTCTCTTTTGTTCGATATAAGGTAACCTCTTTCCCTTCCATTATTGGTGTATCAGAAACATACCCAATTGCCTCCCATACGGATGAAGAACTTGGTAATTGCAATAGCCCTTCCTGTCTATATAACCCCATTCCAATCGCATGTGCTGTTACAATAGCATTGCCTTGGTTTCTATAACAAACCGTAAGAGGAGTATCATGATCAATATTTCTACCAAATATTTGCTCTGGATTTGGCATAGCCTCTTCATTTAATTTCTGCAGTTCATCATATGCATACACTAACCTTTGATTGTTATCTAATATTTTTAGGCATAATCGTAAATAGTTTTTATCGAAATCTTGAGCCTCATCAATCAAAATGCAGTCATACATCTTGTGAAATTCTTTTACTGTGTTTATAAGTTCTCCACACATTTTCGAAAAAAGGGTGGGGCCATTCCCATACTTATTTTTGGCTTCTCTCACATTCATAGGTGATATTCCATGTTGTAGACACACCTCATAATAGACACCTCTTGACAATGAAGAACCCCATGACTGCATAACTTTGAGTTTTTCTTCATTGTATTTTGACCCATCATTTTTAGATGCATAAAATCTACTTATTAACGCTACTAATTGATCTTTTAATGAGCGTGTCGAATAAGTTACAACTATATCCCAGTCTGGATGTGCAGTGTGCAACTCAACAGCTTTTCTGGCTAATATAATTGTTTTTCCACTTCCGGCCATTCCTCGAATACGTTGAATTCCTGTTGTATCGGAAAGAATTGCTTCCATTTGTCTACTATCATATTTTTCAATCTGCGCTGCCATTTGACTAATAGCATATGCTTTTGTCCCTTCTTTAACATCGCCTCTTTCTCTATGCGTATTAATCCCATAAGCTTCTTGAAGTCCTGATAATATTTTCCCGTATAAATCGTCCGAAAATTCCTGTTTCTCTTTTGTATTCTTAATAAACCCCATCAGTTCTTCAATATTATGCACTAACGGATATTCTTCCTCTTCTTCCATTGATGTTGTAGTATATGTGACTGCAAAAAATTCAAAAATAAGTTTCCGTTTTTTGAACAGAAAATTCTGTTTTTTAAACTTTGATTCCACCTTCGCATAAATGTCATCCTGTATCGTCCCATAATCCGTCACTGGTTCTGGTAAGATGTTCAAAATATATACACCCATCTTCGAAATCAGCGCCATATCAACACATACTCTACGATTCGCTATCTCATCAATATAAATAGGATACCCCAAGTAAAGTTCTCCTATAACATCTGGATATTCAGAAGTAAAGGCCTGAACAAAATGTTCTGCTACATCGTACTTAGGTCCTAATTCCAACGAACCCAATATTTTTAAATTTTCACTCATCTTACTCTCTGCTCCTTCCGATACTCTTATGTTATATTATACCAATTTTTTTAGCAATGTACATTCTTTTGCTAATCAATTTCAACTATTCTTTTTCATCCAAAACATAGAAAAACAATTGCATCCAAACAAATACATCTTTTTGTATTTAATTAATTTAAATCCTGTAGTATTTTTTCTGTATAGCAAAAAACTTGTAAATCACACTGCTCCTTTTGCTTTTTATTATGATTATCTATAAATCTTTTATCTTTTTTTGCGTTTATATACAACAACTGATCCTGAAATTTCGTAATTGTGCCCCCCATCGTTCTGTCAGAATAAAGAGCAAGTAACAATCGAGGTGAAATTGGATAATATATCATTGTTGTATTTTGTTTGAGACCATTTTTAAACGGTGTTACATCCAAAGTTTCTCGGTTCATAAACATAACTGGATTATCACTTGTAATAAATTCTGCATCCCCATCAATCCGATATACTACCCATATCTTTTCCAATAATACTTCCATATATTTTTCTATCTGTTCTACATTCAATGTGGCTTCCATAATTGTCAACTTGAAAAGATCATCACTTACATGATAGTTCTCTATTAATTTTATCGCTCGTTCCATTCCCATATCAGAAAAAATTTTTTTTGCTTGTTCAATAGTTTTTTGTTCTAGATTTGCCCGTAACCCCTCTTCATAACTCCTAGTATTACGTGAGCGCAAAAGCTGTACTATCATGTACATAGCCATTTTAACCTTTATCTCATCTGTAAGTATGATAGATCCTGTCTGCACCAAACAATTCATTCCGTTCAAAATCAGTGTGCGCAATGTTTCTGACATCTTTGGCTCGATTACTGTCGCATAATACTCCTCCCATATATATTTGTTCTCTATTAATTCTATTGTATAAAAGTTCCTTGCTGCGGCTACATTATCAACAATTACCCGGTGCACTGCTACATTGCCTTTCATTTGCATATAAAGTCTGCATTCTTTTCCCTCTTGCTTTGCAAAATTTCTCAGATAAGACCGTGGAACATGGTGCTGTTTTTTTGTCTCTGACATATATGCCTCTTCCTTTCTGTTATTTTTATTTCATATAAGAAAAAGACACTTCAGACAATATGGTCTAAAGCGTCCTTTTAGTCATCTATGAAAAATCTTTTCTAAAAAAATAGAACTAATTGGTACCTGTTACTTTATACATAATATCTTCTACACATAAAGAATTTCACCTTAACTTAAATACTAGATTTAATTGTTCGATTATTACAGGTAAATATAATGTGGATTATATAACTCTGTTTTACAAATTTAAAAACTTTGACATCAGTTGTCACAAAGACTATGATTTCATGAACATTTCATATGTAACACTCGATGCATTAGCTGTAATCTGAAAAATTTTATATTCCAAATAGCATAACAAATTAACTCTCTTATCAATGAGATAATCCAAATCCTTATCACAACAAGTAATAATAATCTGTTGTTTTTCTGAACGTTTATTAAGCAGATAATGATCATGTGAAATCGAAAAACAAGTCTTAGTAGCATCTTTTCTACCAAAAACGATTCCTAATTTTGCATCATTTGTATCCAAAATACTTTCCAGTTTGTTTGTATATGTATTATTCGGTTTCTTCTTTGGCTCATTTTTACATTCGACGATGAAATATGGTTCCAAATAATTGAAAACCGATGGATAACTTGTAGTAATTCTACATAATAGCGTACAATCAAACTGATTCGTTTTTGTCTTGACATCATTAGTACCCGAAACATATTTAATCTGGTTAAAAATCTTTAAAATAAGTTGTTCCAATACAGTTCCTTTTGCCGTCCTATTTTCTCCATAATCCAAATCTAATTTACTTCTTAAGTTGCCGAAGTTTTCATATGCTGATTCATCCGGATTATAAAAAGACTCATAAAGAAATTCTTTTTTATTTGAGAGTGAATCAGCTTTGGAAAAATTTGATTCTGTGCCACCACCCCGATTTAGTCTCTTTTCGATTGCCTCTGCGATTTTTTCTTCACTTACATCCGGCTTTTGTATAACCTTATATGCTATATAAATATCATCCATCGAAATATGCTTATCTTCTTCACAATAATCACAATAAACAGAATTAATAAGTACCTCCGCTATCTCATTTTTTGATAAAGACTCTAAGTTATAATCGCAATCTGGGCATTTTACTTGATAATACTTTTCCAAGATTTTTTGTTTTTCAGCATATTTTAATATAATTTCCGCTTGCGAATATGAAACCTCCAACCTTGCTGAAACTACAGATGCTGTAATATTCTTTTGATTATTGGTTGGTAACGTTGCAAGCCAATAATCAAAATTCTCTACAAATTCAGGATTTAAAATATCAATAATTTCCAAAAATTGCTTGTAAAACATTCTGAATATCAGCCTCCTCCGCATATTGCATGATTTTTGCATAGCCATAATTTTTTATGGTTCCCAACTGAACTACTAACGGATTACTTTTCTGGTATAAATCATCAGTTCTTTTAAAGATTAAATTTAGCCGCTTACACTTCTTGCTTTTTATAACAGACTTCTTGCTATCAAAGAAGGCCTCTGTACACTGAAGTGGAACTTTTTTGTCAGACATTGTATCTATTTTTGTCAACTCTATCTCATCGTCCGCACTAACTTTAATTAAATAAGCTGGTCGTCCTTCCTTAAAAAGCTCCTCATTATTTCCATTGATTGAAATAAATTTTTCAACAAAAATTTCTGTATCCAAAATCGCTTTCTCTTTATTTCGTACATTTAATTGCAAGTCAGAAAAAATACGATTAACAAAATCTGTCACAACGTCCTTTTCTAGTTCCACCTGCTCTACCACTTCTTCTGGTGTAAACGAAAATTGGTTATACACATTATACAACATTTTGGAATTTTGTAACTTAATTGTTTTTTTGTCTTTTTCCGTTTCAAAGCCAAAGATATCAATCAATTCATCTATAATTCCCACTGCATGGTCCATTGTGTCTACTTTCCATTCATTAAATAGCATCCTATTGTCTTCATCATACTGATACAATGTCGATTTTGCTTTTCCCCGACTGATAACAAATCCATCATCAAGATAAATTTCAATAAACACCGGAAAAACTGTTGCATCTCCTTCTTTTCCCGTTTCTCCATATAAGAAAAGCTGCGAAAACGTAAACTCTATTTTTACCACATCTTCCTCTTCATTGGTGATAATATGATATTCTATCATATTCCGTGTCCCAGTATTCCTATAATCCAAAATGTTTTTCATTGGACAATCTGGAAATACTTCCTTTATTTTCGTTTCCACCAGCATCGGATTCCTTTGCCATCCATCAGTTCCATAAATTTTACGATAACAAATATCCTTGCTTCCTTCCTTGGCGCATTTTAAAAGCCAATTTCTGATTTCCTTTGTCTGCTCTTCTCCCGCCTCTGCATAATCCTCAATTGCCTTAATATAATCTGCCCTATTCTCTACAAATTCCAAATCTCTTTCTTTTAGAAATCTTCTCATAATTGGATTTTGTAGATAATCATCTTTGTCCATAAAATTTGGTATATTCAAATCAATTCCTCCATCCCCCTGTGATGTTCTGACCACTAATTTCTTAATTTAAATATACCATATCCTCAACTATTTACC
The DNA here is from genome assembly GCA_028692395.1 of Lachnospiraceae bacterium. GTDB lineage: Bacteria > Bacillota > Clostridia > Lachnospirales > Lachnospiraceae > Novisyntrophococcus. The sequence continues at coordinate 60,840 of JAQUXP010000015.1, read as the reverse complement.
AGTATTATTTATTCTACATTTCTATAAAGCTGTTTAGCCATATCCCCAATGTTGTAATGGCTTTATTTCAATAATGTCGTGCGATGGTATCTATACATGATTTTTAATCAATAGAACTTCTTCTGATGGCTCATCAAAAGCAGTTAATTATATACTTTTTATTTTACAGAAGGATATTGTCCTTAAACTTCAGCCGTCTTTATTTTTGCCTCTGTTGTCATAAATCTAATGTAAGAGTACAAATTCCACAAATTAGCTTTCAGTGGGAAATCCCTCCTGTATACAAATCTGAATTCTATAGGTATCTGCTGTTTTACACACCATTGATTTATTTCACGCATTGTAAGCTGCTCACCGGAATCAATCCTTTGAATGAGTGCCTCTTTTTTAAACTGATTTTCTTCTACAAAGGTCAGATAAATAAGTACATTATAATATCTAACCTGTATCATTTCCTCTTTTTTTTGCATTAAACTGTCCTCCATTAATTGTGTATACCGTATAATAAATTGTGTTTTCCGTATAATAAATAGATTTTTATGTACTGTATGCACGCAATACACATAAAAATCGGGGTATTTTCCTTGGTTCGGTTTACCACTAAAATCAAAATCACTTCAACGGTACCAAAACCGTCTTCATCCATCCAGAATGCCCTGCATTTTCTCATATGCCTCACCTCCTTTCCATGTTCTCACGCAAAGTTCTCATGGTCTCTGCTGACATTATCCATTCATAAATGATAGATAGGACGGCACCATGATGATGACCATTACAATTCCAAGCATTACCACCATGGGAAATAAAAGCTTTGTTTCCGCCTTCTCTCCTCTTACCTTGGCCTGACGTTTTCGATTGTCGAATGCCGCCTGGGCTTCCTGCTCCATCAGCTGGATAATCCCGCTGCTTCCCCGCCTCAGATTCTGAGTCAGAATCGTGGACAGTGTTTTATAGGACTGGCAGTTACAATATTGTCCCAGGTGCTCATAGGCCTTGATTTCCTCTACACCGCTTAACATCTCTCTGCAGATTCTGGTAATCACCTCATATGCCTCCCTTTTTGGCACCCGCCGCATCTTCTGTATCTTTTCATAATCTGCTGAAATCCTCTCAAAGCTTTTCCGGATACTGAGCCCGGCACTCATCAAAAGCTTGAGCTTGCTGATAATCTCAGGGTAATCCTGAAGCAACTCTTCCTGACGTTTTGCTTCCTTTTCCTGTATCCGGCGTTTCTCCATCACACGGCTTGCAACCCCCAGCAGGATTGTTAACATCAGCAGCTGAAGTCCTACATACACCGGATGCCTGCTCCAGACAATCCCTTGTCCTTCATAGCTTCTGGGAAGATAGTAATCACGTCCCTCCTTCTGTTCATTCTCCTGTTTTGCCAGATTAAGAAGCTCTGCTGCGGTCCCACCTTCTTTCAGAGAGGGATACACCATAACTGTACGTCTGACCACCTCTGATTCCTCCTGCAAAGACAGTTCTGCTTCCAGCTGAACCTGTATTCCCTTCACCGGTATGTCTTTGCCCAGTCTGCCCTCATAGTCTATTACTTCCATATGATCTGAATTCCAGGATACGCTTACTGGACTGCCTGGAATCTGTGTTATGAGCATCAGATCACTTCTTATCTCCAAAAAGGAAGTATTTCTGCCAAGAATCAAAGTATCCAGCTGCTTTTGGGCAGCACTCAGCATGCTCACTACCTCCTCATGGGTGTACGTAACCCCGGGAACTGCAAGCTTTACACTGCCCTTTTCCCCATCGGCGAGCTGATAATCCAGCGATACCTCCTCCTCTGCACTTCCGGCTTCCACACGCTCCACCTTATAATCCGGAATCTCCCGTTCCCGCAGATATTCCCATCCGGTCACGGTCAGACATAATGCAGCGCAAACTGCAAATATCATCACTTTCTTCTGTTTCATCTGCCTACACCTCAATCTCCACAATCTTTCGTCCTAACAGCCAGGCACCGCCATAAACCGCCAGGCACACTGTCATAATTAGAATTCCCATAGGATTGTGATACATGGAATTCAGCATATCCGGAAAGGAAAGCTGCATATAGACAATAATTGCCGCTGGCATAATACTCATAATCATCTGCTCATAACGCTTTGCTGCGATGGCTGCGTCTATCTCCTGTCTTGTCTCAATCTTTTCACTTAAGGTGCGCCATGTTTCCTGCAGAATCTGATCCATACTGCCCCCTGTGCGCTTTGCAATCTGGAGTACTCCCGCAAAGGTTTCAATATCATTGATTCCACTTCGGCTCCCCAGATCTTCAAATAAAGCTTCTATGGGAATCTGCAGCTTCATCTGATGGCACATCTGACGCAGTTCTTCCGTGATACAATCCTGCTCTCCATAAGTCATCCCCACATCCCGGTAAGCTTCCTTTACCGCATTTTCCAGGGAATAGCCTGCCCGCAGGGCTGTCAGAATAGAAGACAGCGCATCCTTAAAGTGATAGTGAAGAGTTTCCTTTCTTTTTCGTATCTTATCCCGCTTTACCAGATATAGAATCATGGGAATCATCAGAACTGCCAGAAGGCAGCCATACCAGGAACGGTAGAACAGATAATTCACCACAAGCGTTATCCCCACAGCAGCGATAGAATAAAGAAACAGTTCACGAGGTGAGAATCGATAAATGTCATACCTGCGCTTTTTTTCCGGCGGACACAGCTGTTTTTTCTTTGTTCTTTTCTTCATGTCATGCCTCCTTTGGTATGGAAATTCCTGCCCGCTGCAGTTTTTCACAGTTTTTCAGATTATTTTTCTTTCGAAATTCTTTCCCCTCTCTTACATAGAGGGTTTGCAAAGCGACCTCTTCCCCCTGCATTCCCAGCACCTCCGAGATTTCCAGTACCTGACGTTTTCCGTCCGGATTTCTTCCCAGATGTACTAGAATATCCAGACCTGAGGCGATCTGTCTTCGAATTGCCGGAAGAGGAAGTGCCAGATTTCCCATCAGCACCATCATTTCAAGGCGGCTGATCATCTCTCTGGTTGAATTCGCATGCGCCGTGGACATACTTCCCTCCGTTCCGATATTAAGAGAACTGAGATAATCTACTGCCGCACCATCACGCAGCTCCCCCACTACCAGCCTGGTAGGACGCATCCGCAGTGCTGACTTAATCAGATCCCGCAGGGTAATCTCTTTGTTTCCTTCCATATTGGCCCCACGGCTTTCCAGCCGGACCAGGTTCTTCACGCCCTGAATCTGGAGCTCCGCATCATCCTCGATGGTAATAACACGCTCTCCCTGGGGAATGTAATTAGACAATGCATTCAGAAATGTTGTCTTTCCGCTTCCGGTTCCTCCTCCAACCAGGATGGAATACCCCGCCTGAACCATATCTCTTAAGAATCCTGCTGCCTCCCGGGTAATACTTTCCCAGTCAATCAGCCGTTCCATAGTGATAGGCTCATCCGGAAAACGGCGTATGGTGAGAATTGGTCCATTGAGAGCAACCGGAGCCAGAACAACATTGACACGGGAGCCATTCTCCAGTCTGGCATCTACAATTGGCTGCTGTTCATTTACCACCCGGTTACAGCTTCCTACAATCTGCTGGATTACGTCCTCCAGTTTTTCCCTTGATGTAAAGCTTCGATCATATTTTGTAATCCCTCCGCCCTTCTCCACGAAGATGTCTCTGGAACCATTTACCATAATCTCCGTCACCTCGCCGTCTTCAATCAGGTCCTGGAGTACATCCAGCTTTCTGACAGAGTAAAACAGTTCCCTTCTAAGCCAGGCTTTCTGTACAACTGTCATATGCAGGGTTCGTCCTCTGGATAAAATCAGGGAATCAATCATCTCCTGTATCTCACTGTCCGGGACATCCCGGGTAGTATCCAGCCGCTGTAAAAGCTCCTGTCTCAGTTCTTCTGCCTCTTTCACTGATTACTCTCCTTTCTCAAAAGCTTTCGCACATAATCACCCAGCTCACTCCACACCAGCTCCTCAAAATATCCTGCTCCGATGCGGTTTGTGCTGTGAAAGGGCAGCTTGATCCGCTGCATCCTATCCAAGACTCCGTTATAATCCCAGCTTTTCAGCAATTGCTCCATCTGTGTAAGCTTTGCCTGTGAAATGACGTCCCCTCGAATTGGGACATAGATCTGGCTGCAGCGCTCCAGAATCTGAAACAGATCCGCAACTCCGTCTCCCAGGTCCAGAATTACAACCTCATAACCGCTTTCCCGCACCAGCGCATCCAGCAGCATTTCCCATTCCTCACAGGTAGTGGACTGAATATCCATAGGAGACAATGCCGGAGGGATAAAGTCGAGATTTTGCATACTTTGGGTAACCCCACTAATCTTATGAATCAGATTTACATTTTCCTGGCGTACATAATACAGCACATCGCTCAGGGTTTTCTCATAGGACTTCTGAAGGAGCTGTTCAAATCCGGAAAAGCTTTCCAGATTTAGATACAGCACAGCACGTTCCCGAGCCAGAATCTGCCCCATAGTCAGGGCAAAGGAGGTCTTTTGGGCACGACCCACTGGTGAATAGACCCCAATCAGTCTGGTCTCCCGCTTTAAGAGCACCGGCACAGCATGCTGCTCCTGCTCTGCCCCGTAGCAGCTCATCACCTCCCGTATTACCTCATCGGAGGACTGATACTTGTACACACTGGGATACTGATCATATTCCGGCTTGTGTACTCCTTCTGACAGAATTACCAGCATTGCCACCGGCAGCTTTCGAACCTCCTCCGTCATGGCTTTATCTGAAATCAGCAGAATCTCGATGGGATGCTCCGCCCCATACGCACACAGGACCTCCGCTCCGGTAAATGCCTGAACCTCAAAGGGAACACTGCGCTTCTGATTCAGATACTCCATAAAGTTATAGGCATACTCCACTTCCAGGTCACATACTGCGAAAATACTTTTTCGTTTACTCATCTTTAAAGACCTCCCGTCCACAAGAGAACTCCCATCAGAATCGCAATGGTAAAATGAAATCTTCCGCATTGATCCCTGGAATCCTGATAATTGTATAATTTTTGATCTGTCATACATCTGTGGATATAATTTTTGAATTTTAACAGACGCGGTATGAAATCACCGCTGATACTTAAGATGGCCAATGACAACACTGCGCCACATAAAAAAGAATATAAGATACAGCGAAATACAGGTATAACCCCTATGATCCCGCCTATAGAAGAAAAAAGCTTTACATCACCGCCGCCAAGCATATGGCTTACCGCCAGCCAGCCGCAGAAAAGAAAGGGAATTCCGGCACCTGCCAGAAAAGAAAGGATTCCACCGGGACCTCTGCAGCTGATCTGCCAAAATGCCCCTGTAATCCAGCCCATAATAATCCAGCCGTTAAAAACCTTTCCTGATGTAAGATCTGTAAAAACTGCCACTGCTGCTGTACCAATAGCCAGCATCATGGGTACAGACAAAAAAACCACCTCCGGTTCTGCATCATAATACAAAAAACTATTTCATTTGAAATTCACCCATCAACTGAAATCTGCAGCGAATACAGCTGCATACGATATTGCCTGAATACTTCTGAATATTTCCGAACCCCGGAATACATCCGGCGTATGAATTGGTATTGCCTTGAACTGATGTTGCTTTGATGAATCCGATTATATGCTATCCCTGTTGATTTGTCTATAGGATAAATTGTACAAAAAAAGCCTGAAAATTTCTCCAAATAGAAATTTTCAGGCTTTTTTCTGTATTCCTTATTGATCCTGTTTTACAACAAGGTCTGCATAGTGCCCTCTGCTTACCCGGCAGAGTGCTTCTGTCTCCAGATGCAGTGTTGTTCCGATTCTTCCTCCGCTTACATAGATCCGGTCAAACTGTTTTGCCGTCTCCTGTATATAAGTTGGATACTGCTTCTTCATGCCGATGGGACTGCAGCCTCCACGCACATATCCGGTAACCGCTGTAATATCCTTTACATGGATCATCTCTATGGATTTTTCTCCAACTGCCCGGGCTGCTGCTTTCCTATCAATTTCATCCGCTATCGGTATAACCAGTACATAATACTGTCCGCTTTTTCCCTGTACTACCAGCGTTTTAAAGGAGCGTTCCACTGGTGCCCCTGTGATACTGGCAGAATGTAGTCCGTCAATAAATTCATCACATTCATACGTAATCAATTCATAGGGAATCTTCTGTTTGTCCAGAATACGCATTGCATTTGTCTTAAGTTCTTTTGCCATCGTCTATCCCTGTTTCTGTGTCCCGCCACCTGTAGTTTCCTGGGTGAGTGTATTATACTGTTGTGTCAGCTCTGCATTTTCGAAGATCAGCTTTCCATCCTCCAGCTTCCAGTATTCCTGATTCATTGACAGGAAATCCAGCATCTTGACCTTTTCATCCAGCTGATTCAGCATTTCCTGTTTCACATTGTTACAGGAAGTCAGAGAATACATACAGCTTGGTTTTACGATATCCAGCATCAGATGACGATACAGTTTTGCATACAGCTTGTCTGTAAAACTGTCTCCAATCCCTGCATCGGTAAGGGCCTGCAGAATCCTGTCTTCTGTCATCCGCTCCTCAATCTCAGCAAACAGCTGCTCACATCGCTTCCTTTTGTCCTCTATATAGGTTCTGCTGTTACTAAATGCAGGACCATCCGCCTGAATGTTATCTGCCAGCAGCATATCTGAAAATGTATTGTCTGCAAGCAGCGTAGTTGCCTCCTTCAGCGTCTCTGAATACTGAAGCATATAAGATTTCATGGTCTTTTCTACTACAGCGAATTCACCTGTGGAATACGTTTTCTCTTCTACAGTATCCTCCGTCATGTTCAGCGCAGCGATCTTGTCCGCCTCCGCAGTCACCGTCTCAATGCCCTGATAGATAATATATCCCAGCCATATAACCAGACCTATAACAATCAAAATCATAAGTGTTGCGATGACTTTTGGAAAAGCACTGCGTTTGCGTTTTCCTTTTGTTTTCATGCATTTCCTCCAGATTGTTTTCTGCTTTCGTGATCAATTATAGCAAATTGAGTGGAATTGCGCAAGTAAGCCCATAAAATCAGCTCTTACCCGCTAACTATAATTCCACCATACCGTAATCCGCCAGGTGTCGTCCTCATTCTGACGATAATAGCTGACACTGGACAGGCCATAATATTGCCCCAGATACTGGGCGGCCTCATCAAAAAGGCTGCCTTCACAGATCGCCACTGCCTGCAGATAAAGTTCACCAGAGGCAAACTGCATATCGGTTCTCTCCCCACGCTGTGCAATGTCACTTTCCATCAGTTCCCGCAGCTGATTCTCATCTGCAGAGTCAAAAAAGCGTCCGGATCTGCGATAATATTCATAGTCCGTCGTTGTACACGCCGGCAGTGTAAATGTGGAATCTGCGATATGGGTCCGCTGCATCGTCTCCTGAGAACAGCAAAGATAATCATAGGAGATTGTGTCCTGCACAGGTGTCTCTCCCTGAACGCTCTCCATATAAATCGGATCACCCCAGGTAGCATCTACATAACAATATTCCCCGCCGCACTGTACAATATTCCATGCATGCAGTTCCCCCTTGTCCGTGGTTCCCGACACGCAAATACAGTAAATGCCCATTCGATTCAGCAGATACTGCATTGCCTTGGCATATCCTGCACACACAGATGCATGATTGTTGAACACACTGAATATATTCTGATTCTCCGGCGCATCCAGCTGATAGTCTGTATTATTAATAATATATTCATACACATACTTGATTTCTTCATAATGATCTTCTGTAGACGGTGCCTGAGCCACGATCTGTGAAACCACGTTCTCCACAGCCGCCTGTCGCTGCTGGCGCTCTTCTACTCCACAGTTATACTGCGGTATAATCTCAATCTCCTGCCGGATGGCAGATTCATAATACTTATAGGACGCATCACACCAGAAATACTCCGGATAATCCATCAGTACACAGCTGTAAATCTTCGATGCCACATCTGCATCCGTCTCCTCCAGCTTGACCGAATCCAGCTGCTCCTGCAGTGCCGCCGCCACAGAGATATAATTCTTCTTTTCCGGTTCGGACAAAAGATTATAATAATAATTGCTGTCGGCCCGGGCCGTCACGGAAGCAACAACTTCAGCATTAAACTCATTCGTCTTTCCGGAATCCTCTGGCGCTGTTGTTTCCTGGGCTGTTCCAAAAAGATTTGCAGAAAAAGAATCGGAATCTCCCGGCTCTTCCCCGCTGCTGCTTTGCAGCGCACTGGTAATATCCTGGTATGTCAGACTGCTGCATCCGGATCCCATACCAAGAACACCTGCAAGTGCAAGACTAAAAACCAGCTTCCGCCCTTTTTTTATCAAATGCCCCATCTATTTCCTTCCTTAGATGCCACTGCTGTATCTATCAAAAGTAAATGCACTGACCTGCTGAATAGTTACTATCCAAATACAACTTGAACTAAAAACATATACAGTACCGTACCACCGCCGATACTCAGAAGAAGATTATGCTTCCACTTATGTATTGCAATCACAAACACTGCTGCAATCAGCTCCGGCAGCGCAAAGGGTGCCTGAAAAAGAGACACGGACTTGAAGCAGTATATCACCAGCATTCCAATAATCGCAAAGGGCAATACCTTACCCAGATATAATACAAACTCCGGTGTCTTTTTATTCTCTGGAAATACGAGAAAGGGAAATGCTCTTGTCAGCAACGTAACTGCCGCCATAATCATAATAGTCAATAAAACCTGAATTGTCGTCATGGCTGCTGCACCTCCTCAAAGACTTTTTTTCCTTTACGTTCAAAAAACGGGCGCAGGAGGATCAGCGAAAGCAGAATCACTGCCATGGAAGCGATAATAAACCATTGCTCCCCTGCAAACACTCTGCACAAAATAGTGGAACCGATTCCGATCAAAACCGGAAGATGATTGGTTGTACTCTCCCATTGTTCCACCATAATCACGATAAAAAGTGCTGTCATGGCAAAGTCAATTCCCGTGGAGTCAAAGCGGATCAGCGTGCCTGCCAGACATCCGATGGCACCTCCCAGTATCCAGTAGCAATGGTCAAACAGAGTGATCCAGAACATAAACCACTTCCGCTCCACCCCTTCCGGCGGTTCTGCCGAACAAAGCAGGGAATAAGTCTCATCGGTCAGTCCAAAGATCATATAATATTTCAGTTTTCCGCAGCCCTTGAACTTCTCCAGCATGGAAAGTCCGTAAAAAATATGTCTGGCATTCACCATCAGCGTAATCAGCACTACCGAAAGAGGCTGAAATGGAGCAACTACATAACTCACTGCCACAAACTGCATGGAGCCCGCATAAATCGTCACACTCATCAGAATTGCCCAGCCCACATGAAATCCCTTACTGGCAAGCAGCACACCAAATGCTATACCAAGGAACAGATAACCCATAAATACAGGCAGCGTATGTGGAAAAGCTGCCTTGATTGTCTTCTTGTTCATAATTATTACTTTTCTCCCTTATGTCATACTGCAGTATTTCAAATTCTCTTTCTTTTTTTAGACACGTAGATTCTCGGATTTTTTGTGATAAAACAAAAACACCGTCCCCGATGCTCTTAGTGTCATTGAAAACAGTGCTTTTAGTGCGCCTTCAGGGACTCGAACCCTGGACAAATAGATTAAGAGGAATACCGGCCTAAATTCCTAAAAGCGTTACTTTTTTTCTTCAATGAACAAAATTCGATATCTACTCTTTTTGAATTTGCAGATTATACTATAATGTATCACATTATTATTTTTTGGTCAATTTTTTGCACATAAAATGTAGTACATTTGTTTTTTTGTGTTATAATGGAAAAAAATATATAGGGGGGCATATTATGTTTTTCTTCACAGCAGCGACTACTGGCATAGTTGCTATACTTTATCTTATTATGGATCTTATCGTTTTTGTACTTGCAATCATTGGTTTAATTACTGTTATCCGCTTCTTTCTTAATCGCAACAAAAAAAATAAACGTAAATATTAGTTTTTAGATAGCAGCTGATGCTGCTATCTTTTTTTTATCCAATCTTGGAATCTGATGATTCGTTCGATCTGCTATAGAGTTCTGCTTTGTTTTCTATTATTCCAATTATTTTAATCTGTTCTCTTTCTGGTAGAAGCTTAAAGTTTTCTAATAGTTCTTTTTCATTTTGGCTCAAATTTGCTTCTTCTTTTCTTTCTCCTGTTAATAGCCAATTTATATCTAACCCATATTCTCTATTTAGGGAGATCAGAGTTCTGCTTCCAATTAATTTTTTGTCATTTCTAAATTCTGATAAGTTTCCTGTTGATATTCCTGTTCTTTCCTTTATTTCTGTGGTGGTTAAATGATTTTCTTTTATCCATGAGTTTAATCTTTCTCCAATTGTCATCTTAGCCCCTTTTCTTTAAATAGAGATATTTTTACTTGACATTCTCTCTATGTAGAGATATAATAAAAATAGAAAAAGTGATACCTTTTCACTTTGTTAATTATCTATTATACCATAGTTTTTAAGGATTGGGGGATCTCTTATGTGTAAATGTATTAAAATAACCAAGTCAAATTTTATTAAGTTTTTGCAAGATGAAGCTGCTCTTTATTTTCCCGCTGATAAGACGTTTTTTACCGAATCGGATAACGGTGAGGAGTTTTTTTGTTCTTATTTTATTCGTTCCGTTGAGTATCGTGCTTCTTTCACTTTCGTAAATGACCAGCCTTATATTTCTATAGCTTTTCGTTACGCTACAAATTGTGAGTTTGAATGTTTTATGGTCTTTCCTTTAACTGAAGCTCAAATACTTGAATACTGTGAGTCTGAGCCAGCAACGAAAGCTTTGACTCTTCGTGATATTGAGTCATGTATATTTGATAAAGTTTGTATTTATTTTTATGTCGATGTACACCATACAAAAACTGCATTACTTTTTAGTGGACTTTTAAAGGATTTACCTAATTATATGCTTGATTACGCTATTCTTTTTCTTCATCCAAGAGATGATTTTCTTAAGATCTCGGTAACTTTACTTGATGATCAAGTATCGAATTATTGTGATATTAATGGTAAGGGGGATCTTTATGCAGAATTTATTGAAACAAAAAAAGTCAATATCTAAATCCGTTCGGCTTTCGGAGTCGGTATATCATTACATTGACGCTTTCGACGGTGACGGCTTCAATGAGAAGTTTGAGAATATCATATATTTTTCTATGCAAATGGAAGCAGATCTCAAGAAGCGGATCGCAAATCTTAATCAGGATATCGCAGATCTGGAACAGAAGGAGAAGGATCTGAACTTAGCTATAACCTCTGCTGTGAATCAGATATCCGATGAGTTTGACAACATGTCGAAGGTCTTCCAGAGCCGGTTGCTTTCGATACGTTCTGACTTTCTCGGCATCCAGCGGCATTTTTAGTTTTGTCATTACTAATGGTGCAAATGCTGACCCTCCATCAACCGGAGGAACAAAGCCGTCTTATGGCTTTGTTCTGAGGGCGATAGACCAAGCGGTAGCGCGGTAGTGGTGGTCACATTTACATAAATGTTTTTTGCAACACAGGACTCCCCCCTCGGGTTACCGGATGGCGGTAACCCAAGTCCTTAAGGAAGTCCGTAACTATTAACCTGTTATGCTATGCATGTTGGCTGGTATGCTGGCAGCCCATAGCCCCTAAAGATTGGAGAAAAAAATATGAATGCTAACAAAATGCGAATCCTGGTAACACATGTTAACCCTTATGACATGGTCAACGATAATAAAGAGGTTGTGAAGGGTTGTACTGTCTCTTTCTTCTTTTTCAATGACGGAAAGACGTTTGAACCTTCTTATGCGTCGGATGGCACGCTGGGTTACCAGCGAGCGAAGCGTTCGCTGCCATTCGAAGATCGTGCTCAGTTCTACACCGTCCCCGGTGTTTATCAGGGACTCTTTGAGATGAACATCGGTTCCGATGGCAAACCAGTCATTCAGCTGGTTGGCATCGATGGCTTTCTTGGTGAGATCAAGCCCCTGGAGCTTGTAGCTGCTGAGAAAAAATCTTGATCATCCGATGATATGAGGTGAAAGCATGATCGAAAGTATGAGTATTGTTTATATTGTTTATATTCTTATATTGCTTGCCTGCATATTTGTTTATCTTTTCTTAAATCGATGAAATGAGGTGGAAGCATGATCGAAAGCATGAGTATTGTTCAAATTCTTTTGTTTCTTGTTGGCATACTGCTTTTACTTTTTGTGGTGCTCTTAGCTGCTATGTATTTGCTGGACTGGTTCGCCATCTGGCGCATGACGCATAAGCTTTCACTCAAAAAAGGTGCCAAGCTTCCCCTCTCCCTCCGCTACTACAACTGGATGGAGTCGCACTTGTCGGAGGAAAAAGCAGAAGAGCTTGCTAACCGTGTTAAGGATCATTTCAAGAAAGACAAGGAGAAGGAGTCATAAATGCCAGTATCTGAGGAACTACCTGCCGTAGATTATTCTACGAATATTAACGAATTACTTGCTGAACTTAAAACGCTGAATCAGAATCTGTCTGATTTTGTCGAATATGAAAAGCATCGTGACGAGCTTTCCGATCAGGCGCAGGCTGAGAAAGATGCTGCAGTAACTCCTACTCCTACACCAACGCCAACGCCGGAAGTAACCAAGGATCCTAAGCAGGAGATTCTTGTAGATATGCAGAGCATGCTCAAATCCGTTGATGCTAATGTTTCTGCTCTTTCCGGCAATGAGACGGTTGATTACTCCGAGACATTGACTCAGATTTCGGATAGTGCTGCTACTACAGAGCTTAACTCCTACCTGCAGATCGGCTGCCTTTTGTCCATTATGATCTGTATTGGTATGATCCTTGGATCTGAGTTTGCGAAACATTTCTTTAGAAAGTGGTGAAACCTATGAATCTTATCATTAATATTGCATTAATCGTGTTTACACTCTACAGTTTTTACTGTGGGTTTTCATCTATATGGCATAAGATCAAGCATGTTTTTAAAGTGCTTTTAAAATTGGGAAAGGGGCGATCTGATGAACCAGTTGCAGATTCAGGACCTGGCGGACCAACTAAAGAAAGTAGTTGATCTGTTTGGATCTGGTGAAAACCCTTTGATGCAGTCTCTCGGTACCTTAGTCGGTATCAGTATCTTAACAGGCTGTGGATTTGCTTTACTATCTATTCTATTAGGTGGTGGAATGTTTAAAGTGCTCGGGTACTTCCGGAAACTCACGCACTTTTAACATAAATAAAAATTTAAGGAGGAATAAAAGATGAGTACAGAATTAACTACTGCTTTCACAAGCGGAATTACCGCTATTAAAGGTGACATAACCAGCCTTATGACTGCTGCAGCTCCGGCTGCTCTTGCTATCGCTGGCATCGGAATTGCTCTTTCCTTTGGAATGAACTTTTTCCGTAAACTGGCTAAATAGCCTATCCTAACATTTACATGATACTTACATGATCTAATTGGTTTTATAGCTCCCCATATCTCCTATGGGGAGCTATCTCCAAAGTTACTTTGATTCTTTTTGTATCTCATTTTTCCTGCCGGCAACAAAGCCAGGCTTACAATATTGAGATACATTTACATAGACGATTTTTTGTATCTCGTTTTTGCTGCAGCTGACAATTCCTGGCTAACGATATTGAGATACATTTACATAGATGATTTACTCCTCAATGGTGTTTGCTTTTCTTATAATTGAACAGGGGGTGGTGCTCTATGAATCATGGTACTGATCTTGATACAGATCTGTCTGACCTTACCCAAACTCTTTTAGATTCGAATAAGAAAGGCGTTTTGAAAGCCCAGCAGCATGATACGAAGTCTGATCAGAAACTTCATCAATCGGAACGGAAGCTTCAAAAGCTTGTGTCAAAGATGCTTGGCTGTAAAAAGTAATTGAGGATTGCTTCGGCAGTCCTCTTTTTTTATTCGAAAAAATGGAGGTTTTAGACATGAAGACAAGAATTATTGCTATCAATTTAGCACTAACAATCTTTATAACTACGATTTTCTCAGCTTATTTTTGTGTGCCTGTTCATGCTGAGAATATTTTACATGATATTTGGACTCAAATTGATGATACTCTTTGGGTTGGACTTGATTCGTTGTTTGCTGATGCTGGTACAGGTATTCATAGTGATTCTTTTCCTAGTGATCCCAATCTTAGTTATAAAGAGAATACTCAAAATTATCTTAATTCTGTTTATGGTAAGTATAAGGATCCCGTTACTGGTATGTATGATCTTTCTTCCATGAAAAAAGATGGCGTGAACCCTGTTGACGTTGATCCTGATTCCGGAAATGTTTATATCAATCAGGAATTTAATACTGTCTTCAACCAGATGGAGCAGGATTATGTTCATCGGATGGATGGTTATTATCTGCTGGAAGGAAATAGATCTTATGCAAATATTATGACTTCAATTGCTAATATACAAAACTTATCCCGTCCTTTTAATTTAAGTGCTTCACTTGCTCCTCCATTTGATATTAATGGTAACTATTTTTATTCTAATGGTGGTTTTTTTCCTCTTCCTTCTGGTTGCTCTGTTGCTTATATATCTTCTCCCTATATATACGTTCCTGGTTCTGGCTCTTTAGGTTATGTTTATCCTTATCTTAAAATAGACGATTCTTCTAATCTTTATTATATTTATAATTGGGGTAAGACTGGCTCTACTTCTGCTCAATTCTTTCTTAGTCAATTTAATGATGTTTTTAATGCTTATAATTCAAAGTCTTCTGTTATTGGTTATCATGGTTCACCTTTCATGTTATTTTATACAAAAGCTGCTTATGATAATTATACAAATCAAGGCAGACAGTACTATTCCCCTGTGATCAATATTCCAAAGGGCGGTATAACGATTACTCCGGATATGTTGAATGGTAAAAGCTTATCCGATATTTTTTACGTCCCTCCGGTCGACAAGTCTGGTCTTACGGAAGAACAGCTCCAAGCTGCTTTAAACGAAGCTGCACAAAAGATTATTGATGGTCTTTCTTCTGGATCCGGCGGTTCTGGTGGTTCTACGCCTACTCCTACTCCTGGTGGTGGTGGTTCAGGAACTGTTACGCCTACCCCTACTCCCGGTGGCGGTGGTGGCTCTGGCTCTGGTGGATCCGGCGGCAGTGCTCCTGATTTATCTTTTATCAATGATACGTTGAAGTCTTTATCTGACGAAACTGTTCTTTTTCATAGCGATACGCTAAAACTTTTTGACGATCTTTTTGAGAAGCTCAACTCTTCCAATGAGATCTTAGAGCTTTTGTATGGTGAATCGGTATTGATTCACGATGATATATTAACTTCTTTTTCTTCTGTAACGGACAAGCTGGACTCTATCGGCATAACCTTAAATACGCTTTATGAGAAGCTATGCAGCACTCATAATTTGCTTGAAATGATCTTTGATCTTCTCCAAGATCAATACACAGATCTTACTGCATATATGAAAGATACTTCTATCAAAGATAATGTTGAAATGATCCTGCTTCGTATTAAGAATTTGGATGAAGACTTTACAACTTACATGAAGAAACTGACGGATGATAGCTTATTGCAATTGATCGCTTCCCGGCTTTCCAATCTGGATAAGGACTTTACTTCTTATCTGGGCGGTGAGGTTCCTCTTCCGGCTCGTTTGGAGAATATCCTAAAAGCCATTACCGATCAAACCGCAGAGCTTGTAACCTATGGCAAGGAGCTGCTTGCTAAGCTGGATAACTTTATGGCTCTTATTATAGCTTTGGATGCTCCCTCTCTTTGGGATTCGATTATGGGCTTTATAGGGGATCGCCTATCAGATCTGGGACATCTTCTTGACTTGATCTTTGGTAATTTAATCAGTGACCTGTTGTCCGACTTGCTTCACGGTTTGTTAGGAGATTTTACCGATCTTACCGACCAGCTGACGGATAAGGCGGTAGCTCTTGCTTCCGACTTTTCGACAAAATTCCCTATGTGTATTCCATGGGATCTGGTATTACTTGTTACATCTTTTTCTGCTGAGCCAAAGGTGCCAAAGTTTGATATTCCTATTAACATTCCCTCTGCGAATATCAACGAAACGATCGCTATCGACTTTTCCCAGTATGAAGATATCGCATCTGCCGGGCGCAAGTTTTTTATGATTTTATTTTTACTGACTTTAACTATTTTGTCGCGCAAAATGTACGGTGTTCTTATGTCATTTAAGGAGGGTTAAACATGCTAACAGATCTTATAGAAACAGTTTTAAACCTTGGCTTTTCTCTTGTTGGCGCATTATTAAACGTGCTTCCTGTTTCTTTTGTTCGTCAACAGCTTGAAAACCTCGGTGCTATGCCTTTTCTTTCTTACGTGAACTGGTTTATTCCATTTAATGAGATGAAGCCCGTTATGGGCGTATGGCTTTCTTGCTGTACGGCTTGCATTATAGCTTACTTGATATCAAAAAATACAAAATCCTGATTGTGTATCTCATTATTTTTCTGCAGCAGCTCTGATCCGGCACGCTGCCAATTTGCATTGAGATACAATCTTGGATGAGAGGAGGAATAGAAACATGATTATATTATATACCGGAACTCCCGGCTCTGGTAAGTCCTATCATATGGCAGCGGATATCATGCTGCAATATAAGCGTGGGAAGTATATCTTTACAAATTTTGAAATCAACACGGACTATCTGCATAAAAGATATCCCCATAGTAAAGCTCAGGTCTTTCAGATCGACAACAGGGATTTGCAATATCCTTATGGTCTGGAGGGGTTTTCTCGGAATTTCTGTAAGTCAGATAAGGATGGGCGTGTTTTCGAGCGTCAATGTTATCTTTTTATTGATGAGTGTCAAAACAACTTTGATGCCAGGCAGTGGAATATCAAAGGGCGTGCAGAGTGGAATCACTGGCTTTCCGAGCATAGGAAGGATGGCTTTCAGGTCTATCTGATAACCCAAAATGATGCTGACATTGATAAAAAAATCCGTGGACGTATCGAGCAGGAGGTGAAGCACTTTAAGATTAATAACTTTAAGATCTTCGGTCAGGTTCTTGCTGTCCTATGCGGTGGTAACCTTTTTTCCCGTAAATGTTATTGGTACACGAAGGGTAAGTCCTCCTCTGATGTGATATCTTTTGATCTTGCCATCGGACACAAGCGTTACTTTAAAATCTTTAATACCTCTAAGCGGTTCCTCCGGACATTTACGGAACGTCCTGTCTGGGTCGACAAAGGAGGTGTAAGCAGATAGTAGAGTAAGCTCTGGGTGCCGCCCCAGCTGGCTGCGCTTATGGGTCTCGTGGGCCCCTTATGCGCTGCCAGCTGGGGCGGCGCACAGGGCAAGCAAAAACGCCCAGATAAAGCCGGGCGAAGCCCTACCACCGTCTTCTACTAGGTGGTCTGAAAATACATATGAGTTACGTTTAAAACCCTTGTAAATACTGGGCAAAATGGGGGTGACCCCCAGTAGTCAAACAGCCTTTTGACTACTTTTTGAGAAACACCTGTTTTGAGATACAAAAAGGAGGATAATACCATGCTTGATAGGCATAACCTAATCCGTGATTGTCTCATATTTGATGAGTTTTCCGACTCTGAAAACTTTCAATATTTTGACAATTGCAAAAATAAATTTCTGCACAATATTGATACTTTTTATTACTCTGTAAAATTTGATGCTGATTTTTCCGGTGACTCTACGGATCCAAAAGTTAATTTGTTCCGGAGATATTTCAATAACCTGCATCAGGAGCTTTATGCTTCGTTTGATAATGTGATCGAATTAACCTTTGATGGAGTTGGCAGCCTGAATTTACTTCCTTACTCCTACTCTAAGTTTTATTCTATTTGCCTGGAGAATAAAGATATGTTTGATATCTTCATTGCTCCTAAGGTGCCAAAGGGATCCGGTGAACAGTCTGTTACTTGTGAGGTAATCGTTCAGATCCGGTCTTATATGCTCTGGCTTTATGGGATCGAACAAAGCTTTGAAATGAGTTATAAATACATTGAAGCTATAGCAAGACGCTTTTCTATTCCCATCCTTTTTACACAAGAAAACCGTGCGGATTTTGCTTTTCATTCGAATTACCTCACGAATCCGGAAAAGTTCTTTACTTTGGAAAACTTTTATAAGATGCGTGTGGATCATTTTAAAGGTGCCGTTTTTAACACGGAAAAGGTAGGTAGTGAAGATTATCTGGTTGATTATGTTGCTCTTGGTAAACGTGGGCAAAAGTGTTTTGTTCGAATTTATTTGAAGGGAAAAGAAGTTGTAGAGATGGGTTATAAACCTTTTTTCTTTCAGATCTGGAAGCTTCACGGCTTAATTAACAACTATGATCTGTTCTGCTATGAATCTGCTTTTAAGCGTGGTAACTGGTCATATATGACCATCGCCCGGCTTGAATTTTACTTGCTGCATGGTAAGAATGATTTTTATCTGAATCTTTGTAAGAAATATATCGAAGATTGTTCTGAAAATGTTCATGTGACGGATGATATGATTCGGCTTGCTGATATGCTTACCCCTCGGAATAATATGATCGTAAATGTGGAATTTCAGACGATGAGAAAATCCAGCAAATCTTACCAGCTTTTACCTTTCCGGGATAATAGCCATGATCCTATTAAGAAGCGTATTTATGATTATTTCGACAACATGTATATTATTGGCCAGTACCTGACGAAAAATGTGTTACGTTTAGTAGAGACTACCGGAGATTCGAATAAATCCCGCCGTCCTGATTGCTCTTTCTGGTTGAAGCTGCGGAATACTAAGATGCTTGACTGTATCGTTCCGAAGGAAGACATTGTACTTGTCCGTGATTATTCAAGAAAACTGACATTGGAAGTTATAAAACGTTCTCTTTTAAATAAATCTGTTGTTCATGGATTTTATACGAAGGGCGATAATACGGATTCCCCTGTGCAGGACATGGTGAATGCTTTGCTTACTTTAAATGATAATGACGTAAAAAATGCAGCACAATATAAACAAAAAAAATCCAGACACCTTAACTTCGAGGAGATGTCCGGATTCCTAAATACGAAAAGCTGCAGTTTTACTTTAATTAATAATCTTACTGGTGAAGCTTATGATAATGATAATCTTGATTCCTTTTTTTGTCAAGACCCTGCAAAAAGTATTACTTGATCCTACTAAGTAGTATTTTATCTTACTTATTCTGGATTAAAATAAAGGAGGCTTAATTTATGGATGCAACTTTAAAACAGGCTCTTGATTTATTTATATTTGACCGGGAAACATACTGTGCTCCCAGAACGTTGGGTTACTATAAGAAAAACCTTGGTTTCTTTACGGAATTTTTGTCGGAGCAGTCAATAACTGCGAATTCCCCTTTGTCTGATATTCCCTCGAACGTCCTGACACTGTATGTGCATCATTTAAGAGATCGTGTTAGATTTGCCCATCATCCCTTTGCAAAGATGGACGATACGGTACATATCAAAAATACTACTATTCGTACCTACTGTAGAGCTGTGAAAGCTTTTTTGAACTTCTCCAACATGGAACTGGACACAACCTTTAAGATCAATGTAAAGATGCCTAAGGATGATTCTGACGAAAAGGTTCCCCTCTATGCTACGGAAGTCTATCAGATCGACATGCTTTTTAACATAAAATCGGAAACTGGTATTCGTAACTGGTGTATCTTTCATTTAATGTTGGATGCCGGACTTCGTTCGGAAGAGGTGCTTAAGCTTCAGATCTCTGATATTTTGTTTGACAAAAATATAATTAAGATCGTGGACTCGAAAGGGAATAAATCCCGGGTTGTACTGCTTGCTCCAAGGCTCAAAAAGAATCTGTATACCTATCTTTTTGTTTACCGTGGTTACACCAACAGTACTACTTATGAAAATCAGCCAATTTTTTCAAAGCTCCGGGGTGGCGGTACCTTAAACTATAACTGTATCAAGCAGCTGTTTTCCCGGATTAAGAAAAAGACGGATATAGAACGTCTGACTCCTCATTTGCTCCGGCATACCTTCGCTACCAGCTACATCATGGGCGGTGGTAACATAGAAAGCTTGCGTTTGCTCCTGGGACACTATGATTACAGCGTCACTCGCACCTACTTGCACCTTGCTAACACTTATACTTTAATGCATGCGGATATTTATCATTTGGATCCGGTATTCTTCCGGGTTATGTATTAAAATTGTATCTCATTATTTTTCAGCTGCGGCTCTGATCAGACACGCTGCCATTCTTGCTTGAGATACAAATTTAAAAAAACTGTAGTTTTCCTATCCGGATTTCTACAGTTTTTGTTTGAAATGTGATTTTTTTTAGACACGTAGATTCTCGGATTTTTTGTGATAAAACAAAAACACCGTCCCCGATGCTCTTAGTGTCATTGAAAACAGTGCTTTTAGTGCGCCTTCAGGGACTCGAACCCTGGACAAATAGATTAAGAGTCTACTGCTCTACCAACTGAGCTAAAAGCGCATATATTCTTTTGTTCGCTGCAAATGCTTTCACAACGCAAGAGTTATTATAATTGATATCTCTTACAAAATCAAGTGTTTTTTTACAAGAATTTTATTTTTTTCTTATTTTTGTTTTGTCGTTTACATTTTTGCAGGATCAAGTCCAGTTCTTTCAGGCATTTTAACAGTCTGGCACATCTCCCATCCCGGGCTGTTATGCGGTAATTCAGATCCGTAAAACAGCCGGATGGACAGCGGCATCTTTTCATGGCCGTCTCTTTTCTTTTTCTATTATACTATGATCCGGGCACAACAGGGGACACACTGCCCTGCTTAATCTCTGTAATAGGTAATCAATTTGCATATGGGGTTGCCCATGGAAGAGAATTTTTCTTCATACTCTGTCATAATATTGCCCCTGGACAGTTCTTTCTCCTGATGCAGGTCAAAGGTTGACGCCTCGAGTATCCATCCTGCCTCCCGAATCTCTTCCAGAGAAAACTCGAAGAGCTCACGGTTATCTGTCTTAAACTCTACCCTTGTACCGGGCATCAGAATCTTTTTATAACGGGCCAGAAATTCCTGGGAGGTCAGTCTGCGTTTAGCGTGGCGGTCCTTGGGCCATGGATCAGAAAAGTTCAGATAGATTCTGTCCACTTCTCCCATGGCAAATACGTCAGTCAGCTCTCTTGCATCCATTCGGATAAAACGAAAGTTTTCCAGAATCTCTTCCCTGTCATCTGCTTTTTGCACTGCCCGCAGAAGGACGCTGTCATACATCTCAATTCCCACATAATCAATCTCCGGGTGGGCGGCAGCCATATCCATCAGAAAACGCCCCTTTCCCATGCCCACCTCGATATGGAGGGGATGACCGGTTCCAAAAACCTCATTCCAGCATCCCTTCCATCGCTGTGGCTCCTGAATCACCCATCTGCTGCTTTGTATCGCTTCTTTTGATCCTTTTATGTTTCTTAATCTCATAATAAACCTCATATATGTTGTTGTTTCTATACAGTATTTTACATTCTACATTATTTTCCCCTAAAAAGGAAGCGAATTTTCATAGTTTTTACATCGGCCACGCTATTTTATACTGGCATTTTTTTTTAAATGGTGTATGATAGTAACATGCAATTAGACAATCTGACGGGAGGTAAAAAGATGGACCAGATTATAGAAAAGTTGTCTGAAATTGAAATTGCCGCATCCAGAATTCTGGACAGTGCCGCAAATCAGAAGAAGAATCTGGACGCCCAGCAGGAACAGCGCATCGCTGCGTATGACAGAGAGATAGAATCTGCCACGGCTAAAAAAGTTTCTGAACTGCAAAGCGCCCTTTCTTCTCGCCTTGAGACCGAGCTCCAAAAGCTCAGGTCCGATAAAGAGCACAACAGTGCTTCTCTGGAAAGTTATTACGATAAAAATCACGATGCCCTTTCCACCGAAATCTATGAAAAAATAATAAGGAAGTGATGCGATGAGTGGTTTGTTAGCCTATAGTGGTCTGACCACGAAAATGCGGGCCATGCAGAGCAGATTCCTGGAGGATTCCAATTTTCGGGAGCTCGTAGAACTGGAAAGTGTTCCCCAGGCAGTTTCCTATCTGAAGCAAAAGCCTTCCTATGAACCGATCTTCGGTTCGGAGGACGAGAATCAGCTTCACCGGGGAACCATAGAGCGTATGCTAAGGCAAAGCATTTACAGAGATTTCACGAAGCTTTACCGCTTCTCCAACGTAGATCAGCGGCGTTTCCTGAATCTTTATTTTAAGCGTTATGAAGTTACTATTATCAAGGAATGTCTCACGAATCTTTTTGACCATCGGAATACAACTATGAATCTTTCCGCCTTTGAAGAATTTTTTGAGCAGCATTCCAAGCTGAATCTGGCACTGATGACGGCCAGTACAACCATTGATGAGTTTGTGGAGTCCCTGCGGGACACAGATTATTATGCCCCCTTCGCCAAACTGCTGACCCTTACGTCACCTACCCTGTTTGACTATGAGATGACGCTGGATCTTTATTATTTCAGTGAAATCTGGAAGATGAAGGATAAGCTGTTCTCCGGAAAGGATCTTAATGAGCTGACAAAAGCATATGGCAATAAATTCGATATGCTGAATCTTCAGTGGATTTACCGTTCAAAATGTTATTATCACATGAATGCGGTTGATATCTATGCTCTGTTGATTCCTTCCAGGTACCGCCTGAAGCCCCAGGAAATCCGGGCAATGGTTGAGTCCGAGAATCGCAGCTCTCTTGAGGGGCTGATTCAGCAGACTTACTATGGAAAACACTATCAGAACTTTAGTCTTGATACACTGGAATCCATGTATGCAGCTATTATGAAGCAGGTTTTATCCGGAGAGTCACGGAAAAATCCGTACTCTGTCGCCACGATTTACTCCTATCTCTATCATAAGGAGCATGAAGTGAACCGCATCATCATCGCCCTGGAGTGCGTCCGCTACCGGATCGCACCGGACGAAGCTATGAAGCATGTGGCAACCACATAAAAAAAATGAATTGCAAAGAAACCGGAGGTGTCTTACTTTGATTGTAAAGATGAAATTCTTGAGCATTACCGGCCCTAAGACAGATATCGACCGTGTGGTCAACCAGTATCTGTCAAAATATGAGATTCATCTGGAAAATGCTCTGGCGGAGCTGAAATCCGTCCAGAACCTAACGCCTTACATCCAGATCAATCCCTACCGGGAAACTCTGAAGCTGGCAGAGGATTATCTGCAGCTGCTTCCCGCCGACACAGTCTGTGAGCCAAAAGATATGACCCTTGACGAAGCTGTCACCTTTGTCAATGATCTGGATCATCAGATGAACCAGCAGACACAAAGACGTGCCGACTACGAAAGTAAACGCAGTAAATACCATGAACTTTATGAGAAGATTGAACCCTTTATGGGACTGGACTGTGATGTTTCTTCTATATTCAAGTTCAAGCAGATCAAGTACCGTTTTGGAAAGATTCCGAAAGAGTACTATACAAAATTTGAAAACTACATCTATGATACGATGGAAACAGTGTTCTACCGCTGTCACTCCGATGATAAGTACGTCTGGGGCATCTATTTCTGCCTTAGAGATGCCGTGAGCAAGGTGGATGCGGTATATGCTTCCATGCATTTTGAACGGATCTTCCTTCCGGATGAATATGAGGGAACCCCGGATGAAGCTCATGCTGCACTGGCGGATAAGCTTCAGGAGATTAGCGCACAGCTCGCTGTCTGTGACAGTGACATGCAGAAATATCTGATGAATCACGCAGGGGAACTAAAAGGTGCTTACAAGAAGCTCTCTGATCTTTCCGAAAACTTCGATGTACGAAAGCTTGCTGCCTGCACCGATTCCAAGAAGGAAACCTTCTATATTCTGTGTGGATGGATGTCGGAAGCGGATGCCAAAGCATTCCAAAAAGAGATCTCCAATGATCCCAACCTCTTCTGCTTTATCGAGGACAATGACAGTAATATCCTGACACCGCCTCCTACCAAGCTGAAGAATCCCAGGATTTTCCGTCCCTTCGAGATGTTCACACGACTGTATGGACTTCCCGGTTATGACGAGATGGATCCCACCATGTTTATCGCCATTACCTATGCACTGATCTTCGGTGCCATGTTCGGTGATGTGGGACAGGGCTTATGTATCGTAATCGGCGGCGCACTCTTGTATCACTACAAGCATATGGCACTGGCCGCAATTATGGGAAGCGCCGGCATTTTCTCAGTGATCTTCGGATTTATGTACGGAAGCTTCTTCGGATTCGAGGATGTTATCCCGGCTGTCTGGTTAAAACCGAGAGAAGCCATGGTAAATCTTCCGTTTATCGGAAATATCAATACCGTATTTGTTGTTGCAATCTCATTTGGTATGTTCATGATCCTGATCACTATGATACTGCATATTATCAGCAGTATCCGGGCACATGACACCGAAGGCATCTTCTTTGATCAGAATGCTGTCTGCGGCTTCGTGTTCTATGGTGCTCTGGTTGCAGTTATTTTCCTTTACATGACACATCACCCAGTACCTGCTACTGCTGTTCTGATTATCATGTTCGGTATTCCGGCACTTATCATCATGCTGAAAGAACCACTGACCAGAATTGTGAAAAAACGAAAACCTGCCATCGAGGGCGGCAAGGGCATGTTCTTTGTTCAAAGCTTTTTTGAGCTTTTTGAGATCATGCTGAGTTATTTTTCCAATACGCTTTCCTTTATCCGTATCGGAGCCTTTGCCATGAGCCACGCTGCCATGATGGAAGTGGTACTGATCCTTGCCGGAGCCGTAGAGGGCGGCAATCCAAACTGGCTTGTTATTGTACTGGGTAACGTCTTCGTGTGTGGATTCGAAGGACTGATTGTTGCCATCCAGGTACTTCGTCTGGAGTACTATGAGATGTTCAGCCGCTTCTACAAAGGAAATGGACGGGAATTCGTACCATTTGCCAAAAAAACAAACAAATAATTAATTTTATCTCAGGAGGATTTTTATTATGACTACTTTAATTCAGATCACAACCGCTGCAGCATTGATTCTCAGCATCGTTATTCCTACCGTAATCTTTTTCCATGGAGAAAAAACAAAAAAGCGTTACAAAAAAACGTTATTTGCTAACTGTCTTGCATTCTTTGGTCTTCTTATCGTAGGTACCATCGTTGGTATGGCAGGCACTGCAACGGTATCCGCTGCTGCGGACGCTTCCGGATCCGGCCTTGCAACCGGTCTTGGTTATCTTGGTGCCGCTTTAGTAACAGGCCTTTCCGGCATTGGTTCCGGTATCGCCGTAGCAAGCTCTGCAAGTGCTGCTCTTGGTGCCATCAGTGAGGATGGTTCTCTTTTTGGTAAGTCCATGATCTTCGTTGCCATGGCAGAAGGTATTGCTCTGTACGGTCTGATCATTTCTTTCATGATCTTAAGTAAGCTGGGCTAAAAACTTTTTAGCTTTTTCAAGAAATTGGAGGCTTTTATTATGAAAATGTATTTGATCAGTGATAACATCGACACCCAGACCGGCATGCGTCTCGCCGGTGTGGATGGTGTGGTGGTACACGAACGGGAGGAACTTCGTACTGCACTGGAAACTACCCTCGCCAACAAGGAAATCGGAATTATCCTGCTGACGGAAAAGTTCGGGCATGAGTTTCCGGACATCATCGATGATGTCAAGCTGAACCATAAACTCCCACTAATTATCGAGATCCCGGATCGTCACGGAACAGGACGAAAATCCGACTTCATCACTTCCTACGTAAATGAAGCAATCGGACTTAAACTATAAGGCAGGTGAATGATTTGACACTTGAAGAGAAATTCAAAAACTTTTACAACAATTCTATTGCCAGTGCAAATGCCAGCGCCCAGTTACAGATTAGCGAGCATGAGGCCGCACTGGAAAAGATCTTTAACGAGCATAGAGAAACCATGCAGCGTCAAACCGAAGCAGAACTGAAGGCGGAGCAGGAAAAGCTGAAACGGGAGATGAACAAACAGCTCTCCACGGAACAGCTTCATATCAAACGCTCTCTTTCCAAAAAAACACAAGAACTGAAGGATAAGCTGTTTCAGGAGGTTTCCGTCAAGCTGCAGGCATTTATGAAAACACCAGAGTATACCAGATATCTGGAACAAAAGATCCGGGAATCCGTAGCATTTGCTGACGGGGATACCATGATCATCTATCTAAATGAATCCGATGCAGCATTAAAGCAGGATCTGGAGGTATCCACTTCTGTTTCCCTTACTATATCAAAGGAAGATTTTACCGGAGGTATTCGGGCCGTCATTCCGGATAAACACATCCTGATTGACAATTCCTTCCTGACGCTGCAGCGGGAAGAACAGGAATCCTTTATCTTCCACGGAGGTGTTACCCATGAATAATACAGGAATTATCTATGGTATCAACGGACCTGTCATCTATCTGAAGGGAAATACCGGCTTCAAGATGTCTGAGATGGTCTATGTGGGTGAACAGCATCTGGTAGGTGAGGTTATTGCGCTTACCCGTGACACCACTACCATACAGGTATTTGAAGAAACTACCGGACTGAAGCCCGGTGAAACTGTAACTGCTACCGGAGATGCCATCTCTGTTACATTGGGGCCTGGTATCCTGGACAACATCTTTGATGGAATTGAGCGCCCCTTAAGTGAGATCGCCAAAGAATCCGGAAAATATATTACCAGAGGTGTCAATGTTTCCTCTCTGAATACTACAAAGCTTTGGGATGTCCACATGACCGTAAAACCGGGACAGGAAGTCCTTGGAGGCACAGTAATTGCCGAAACCCAGGAAACTCCTATGATTCTTCACAAATCCATGGTTCCTCCTTCCACGCACGGCACTGTAAGCTGGGTGGCACCTGATGGCCAGTACACCGTGCTGGATCCTATCGTAAAGGTAACCCTGGATGACGGGACCGAAACTGAGCTGAAGCTTGCACAGAAGTGGCCCATCCGTATCGCAAGACCTACCTTAAAGCGTTATCCGGCCTCAGAGCCGCTGATTACGGGACAGCGTATCCTGGATACCATGTTCCCCATCGCAAAGGGCGGAACAGCTGCTGTACCCGGCGGCTTTGGTACCGGAAAAACCATGACCCAGCATCAGATTGCCAAGTGGTCCAACGCAGATATTATCATTTACATCGGCTGCGGTGAGCGTGGCAATGAGATGACACAGGTTTTGGAAGAGTTTTCCGAGCTGGTAGACCCCAGAACCGGTAATCCTCTGATGAATCGAACTGCACTGATTGCCAATACCTCGAACATGCCCGTGGCTGCCCGTGAGGCATCGATCTATACGGGATTAACGCTGGCAGAATATTACCGTGACATGGGGTATGATGTGGCAATTATGGCTGACTCTACCTCCCGCTGGGCAGAAGCACTTCGAGAGCTCTCCGGACGTCTGGAAGAAATGCCTGCTGAGGAAGGCTTCCCGGCTTATCTGGCATCCCGGCTGTCTGCCTTCTACGAGCGTGCCGGTATGATGCAGAACCTAAATGGTTCCGAGGGCAGTGTATCCATCATCGGAGCTGTCTCCCCCCAGGGCGGTGATTTCTCCGAGCCTGTCACCATGAACACCAAGCGTTTCGTACGCTGCTTCTGGGGACTGGACAAGGCTCTTGCCTATGCGAGACATTTTCCTGCCATCCACTGGCTGACCAGCTATTCCGAGTATCTGACGGATCTGGCGCCCTGGTATAAGGACAATGTAAATAAAAACTTTATTGACATGCGCAATCAGCTTATGGGAATCCTGAACCAGGAAAGCTCCCTGATGGAAATTGTAAAACTGATTGGAAGCGATGTGCTTCCTGATGACCAGAAACTGATTCTGGATATCGCCCGTGTCATTCGTCTTGGTTTTCTGCAGCAAAATGCCTTCCATAAAGACGATACCTGTGTCCCTATGGAAAAGCAGTATAAAATGATGGAGATCATCCTGTATCTCTACAAAAAAGCAAAGGTACTTGTCACTATGGGAATGCCCATGTCCGTGCTAAAAGAAGATACCATTTTTGAAAAAGTCATTTCCATCAAATACGATGTGCCAAATGACAAGCTGGACATGTTCGAGGATTACCGCAGGGCAATCGACGAATTCTATGACAATGTACTGAAAAAGAACGGTTAAGGAGGGGACAAAATTATGGCAATTCAATATCTGGGCTTAAGTGAGATCAATGGCCCCCTCGTCATCCTTGAGGGCGTAAAAGACGCATCTTACGAAGAGATGGTAGAATTTACCATCGATGGAAAAGAAAAAAAACTGGGACGTATCGTGTCCATCTACGAAGACAAGGCAATTATACAGGTCTTTGAGGGCACAGAGAATATGTCTCTGAAAAATACCCACACACACCTGACTGGACGTCCCATGGAGATTGCACTTTCCGAGGACATCCTGGGCAGAACCTTTGACGGTATCGGCAATCCTATCGATGGACTGGGTCCTATCACGGCAGATTACCGGGCTAATGTAAATGGTTTACCACTGAATCCGGTTACCAGACAGTATCCAAGAAACTATATCCGTACCGGTATTTCCGCTATTGACGGTCTGACCACCCTGATTCGTGGACAGAAGCTTCCGATTTTCTCCGGAAACGGACTTCCTCACGACACGCTGGCTGCTCAGATTGTACAGCAGGCATCTCTGGGAGATGACACCGACGAAGAATTCGCCATCGTATTCGCTGCCATGGGTGTCAAATACGATGTGGCAGAGTTTTTCCGCCGTACCTTCGAGGAGAGCGGCGTATCCGATCACGTAGTCATGTTCTTAAACCTGGCAAACGATCCGGTGGTAGAGCGTCTGATTACACCAAAGGTGGCACTGACTGCCGCTGAATATCTGGCCTTTGAAAAAGGGATGCATATCCTGGTTATCCTGACGGATATTACTTCTTTCTGTGAGGCCATGCGTGAGGTATCCTCCTCCAAGGGAGAGATTCCTTCCCGTAAGGGTTATCCGGGTTATCTGTACTCCGAGCTGGCTACCCTCTATGAGCGTGCCGGTATCGTAAAGGGCGGAAAAGGTTCCGTCACACAGATCCCGATCCTGACCATGCCAAATGACGATATCACTCACCCGATTCCCGATCTGACCGGATATATCACAGAAGGTCAGATTGTACTGGATCGTGCCCTGCACGGACAGTCCGTCTACCCGCCGATCAATGTTCTTCCATCCCTTTCACGACTGATGAAGGATGGTATCGGTAAGGGCTACACCAGAGAAGATCATCAGGATGTGGCGAATCAGCTATTCTCCTGCTACGCAAAGGTAGGTGATGCAAGAGCGCTGGCATCTGTTATCGGTGAGGATGAGCTTTCTCCTCTTGATAAAAAATACCTGATCTTCGGAAATGCCTTCGAGCGGCAGTTTGTGGGACAGTCCTCCGAGGAGAACCGTACCATCGAGCAGACTCTGGATATCGGATGGCAGCTGCTTGGCATCCTGCCCCGGGAAGAGCTTGACCGTATCGATACCCAAATTTTGGATCAGTATTATCATCCCACTGAGATTGATCTGACAGCCCAGGCAAAAGCAGAAGCTGAAAGCATTTAGAAGGGAGTGATACTATGGATCCAAATACATTTCCCACAAAGGGCAATCTGATTCTTGCAAAGAACTCTCTCTCCCTTGCCCGTATGGGATATGATCTGATGGATAAAAAGAGAAATATCCTGATTCGTGAAATGATGGATCTCATCGATCAGGCAAAGGATATCCAAAACCAGATTGACACCACCTTCCGGGAGGCCTATGCAGCACTGCAGATCGCCAATATGGAAAGCGGTATCAACACGGTACAGACCATCTCCTACACGGTACCGGAAGAGCAATCTATACGGATCAAGACACGAAGCATCATGGGCGTGGAGATTCCTCTGGTGGAGTCTGAGCCTTCCGGACAGAGTCCCACCTATGCCTACTATTCTACCAAGGAATCCCTGGACAAGGCCAGGATCGCCTTCGAGAAGGTAAAAGAACTGACGATCCGGCTGTCCATGATCGAGAATTCCGCTTATCGTCTTGCAATTGCCATTAAGAAGACCCAGAAGCGGGCAAATGCTCTGAAGAACATCACCATTCCTCATTATGTTCAGCTCTCCAAGGATATCTCCGATGCCCTGGAGGAGAAAGAGCGGGAAGAATTCACTCGACTGAAGGTCATCAAACGAATGCAGCACAAATAATAAAACAGACAAAAAGAGAGAAACAATTTAAATTAATTGTTTCTCTCTTTTCTTAATTTTCAGACAATTCAAAGAGATCATTTGACATAATCTTCTATATTTTGACATCTCAAAAGTCAAGCCTTTTCCATAAGTTTTAGTGATTTATAAGTTGTTGACAAAACGCCTGTTCTTTCAAAATCTTATGTAAATCACCTGTTTTGGAAGGAAATCCTGTGGACAATGTGGATAACTTGGTGTATAACTCTATTTTATGCCATTTTTACAGGTTTGCTGCTGTGGATAACTATAGGGACAACTTGTGGATGAATTTAGGGCATTTTCATGCCCTTTCTGTTTTTTGTGCATTATGTCTAATTTCACACAATTCTAAACAAAAGAAACAACAGTAACCAGATAGTTTTGTATGGAAGTAATACAATTTGCTCCATCTGCAGCCGCCGTTATAATCTGACGCAGCTGTTTGGTACGGACATCTCCCGCTGCAAATACCCCGGGAATACTGGTAATGCCATCCTCACCTGCTTTGATATAACCACTCTCATCCAACTCCAGCGAGGTATCCTTCACCAGCTTGTTATTTGGCTGAATTCCAACTGCGATAAAGCATCCGTCAACAGCCAGCTTCCGCTCTTCTTTGGCCCCACGCTCCCCGGCTGCTTCTGTCCCGGCAAGGGTAATCCCCTCCACCTGCATCTCTCCTGTTATCTCCTTTACCGTACTGTTCCACACCATCTCCACGTTGGGAAGGGCGAACAGTCTGTCCTGCAGAACCCGGGCGGCACGGAGGGCGTCTCTGCGGTGTACGACATACACCTTCCTGCAGGTTCTTGCCAGAAAGATGGCATCCTCTACTGCCACATCTCCACCGCCTACCACAGCAACTGTCAGATCCTTAAAGAATGCGCCATCACAGGTTGCACAGTAGGAGACACCGCTGCCGGATAACTCCTGTTCTCCCGGAACACCCAGTCCCCGATGTACAGCTCCTGTTGCCATCAGAACCGTCTTTGTCTGATAAGCTTCCTTTCTGGTTACAACGGTCTTGATGGTTCCCTCAAGCTGAAGCTCGCTCACCCGTGCCTGCACAATCTGCGCACCCAGCTTCTCAGCATGGGACCGCAGCGTGCTGCCAAGATCCATGCCGCTGATTCCGGGAAGTCCCGGATAATTATCCACCTCATAGGTATTGACCACCTGGCCGCCACTGATGTAGCTGGCTTCCAATATCAGCGTGGAAAGCTTTGCCCGCTGTGCATAAATCGCTGCGCTGAGTCCTGCTGGTCCACTTCCGATTATAATCACATCATATAGCTTAGACTGTTCTTCCATATTCCGATCCTCCTATTGTATCTCTGCATCCTGATTGTGTACCACACTGATCTCCCGCACCAGATGAAGCGTCTGATCCAGTGATATTTTCGTGTAATCTGCTTTGCTGTCTCCCAGATAGAATGTGTAGACATCACACGCTTTATCCTTATCCTGGGTTTTTTCGTACTTTTGATCTCTGGCAAGAGTTAAGAATTCTTCCTCTCCCATCCCAAGGGTAATCCCACCTGCGATAGATATCGGTATTTTTGTAGTATCCAGATCCCCATACAGCATTGTTACAAAACAGTTTCGAATGGTTGTTGGATCCGTACCATAATTGTGTACCACTGCGTAGATTTTCTGATCATCCTTTTTCAGGGTAACATAGCCGTATTTTCCATTTTTTATGGCAGTATCTGATTCATCCTTTTTGACTTCCCAGCCATTGTCTGTAAATGCAGATACCGGTGCAGGAAGCCGGTAAAGATCTCCTGCGTAGGTTACGATAAACTGGTTCATCGTTACTCCCGCAGTCTCCGGCTTTACATACGCTTCCACCTCTGGTGTCACTGCATCACTGACGTTATCCAGCTCTTCCTCCCCCAGGGGATTGCGAAAGTTCTGTATATCCAGCTGCATCAGCTGATCCGTATCATCCGAGATACCCAGCTGAACACTGCGGTTCATACCATACTCATAAGTAAGCCAGATCTTGTCATCTTCTTCATAGCGGTCAATCGGTGCACCATAGACTGTCGTGACTTCTTCCTCCGAGGACTTCTGCATCACAATATCGCCAGGCAGATTTACATAGACTGCCTGCCCATCCTCAGTTGTATTATCAATATGCATCCCGGCCACATAGCACTCTGCTATGGGCTGATCCACTGTTTCCGGATTCATCAGATCGATGAGAATCTTGTTCCCCTCCTGCTCAAAGCTCTCATCATTCAGATAAGATTCTGAGGCAATAGTCTTGGTGTCATCTCCATCATAGCTCCAGCCCATGGCAATAAAATCCTTATATTTCATAGGGAGCTCATAGTTCTCACCCCAGATGGCAATCGTAAAATCAGAAAGGGATTCGGGAAGCTCCACTTCATATTCTGGTATATCCTCTCCCGGCAGATCTTCCTCCAGATCATCTCTGGGGTCATCCTCCGTCAGCAAAGAAGAGGAGTTTGTTGATATAGGTATCTCTTCTTTTTTGCCTGCACATCCGGCGAATACCAAAACCGATGTCAGCAGTATCACTGTCAGACGCTTCATAAGCAGCCCTCCTTTGGCCTAACGCTTTCCTTCCATAAAATATATATCCTGTGGAAAGTAATTTTCATCCTATTACAGCTCACAGTATAGCATATTTCAGGGTACTTTACTATGAAATTGCGTAACTGGTCAGTAAATGCACATGCCTGCTGAATAGTTTTGAATTTACCTCATAAACTAAAGGAAAGAGTATCCATCCGAGGGCTTTTATGGTATCTGGAAATCAGAAAAAAATGCTGCCTGCAACCCTTTTTCTTCCCATCTATTTTCTTACTTTTCTGCTCTGTCTCCTGGCTGTCCTGCTGCAGTATCTGGAAAATCATCGCTTTCTTACCTTTACCGATGCGCTTTTTCGGCAGGAGGTATGCTCCTCCACCCTGAATCTGCACTATACCCTTGCCGTTCCCGCTAATGCCCAAATCACAGAATACCCTATTACCTTTGGTCATCAAACGCTTTTGGAAAAAGATACCTGGCTTGCTTCCTGTGAAAATCAGGCAGCGGTTCTGGACGGCTTCCACGATAGCCTTCTTACCCGTGATAACCGCCTGATTCTTGCCATCCTAAAAGAAAGCTGTCAGGCCTCCCTGTCCTGCCCTGCAGCCTCCAAACTCTCTGAACCCTTAAGTCCCAGCCTGGGAATTCAGGCACAGCTTCCTGTTCTGCTGGCAGAATACACCTTTCGGACAAAACAGGATATCGTGGACTACCTTGGTCTTCTCAAAACCCTTCCGGACTATTTTGATGAAATCATGGCTTTCGAACAGCAAAAATCTGATCTGGGACTCTTTATGAATGATAAGGCTGCCTTAGGTGTAATCGCTCAGTGTAGTGCCTTTCTTCAGAATTCGGATCGCAATTATCTGCTGGGTGTCTTTGAGGAAAAGCTGGCATCCATGTCAACACTGACGAAGGCTGAACAGGCAGCGTGTCTTTCCCTTCACAAAAAGCTCATAAAAACCTCGGTTATTCCCGCCTATCAGTCTCTAATCGATAAGTTGACACTGCTTCTTGGAACAGGAAAAATCGCCGGAGGACTTTCCAACTATCCCGAGGGGCTTTCCTACTATACTTACCTGCTGCGAACTCAGGTGGGAACTGAGGATTCCCCTTCCAGAATTCGTGAGCGTCTGCTTACACAGCTTCAGCAGGATGCTGCCCGGATGCGCCAGCTTCTTGTTGATCAGCCCCAGCTTGCACAGGATTTTTCCCATCCGGCCATCGCAGCCCCCGATGCAGCCACCCCTGCTGCTTCCGGCTCCGATATCGCTTCCAAAGATACTTCCGGCTCCAGTCTTTCTGATAAGCTGCTGACATTTCTGCAGTCAAAAATAGAGCAGGACTTTCCTGCTCTGGATGCTGACGATATTGAAATCAAATATGTATATAAAGATCTTCAGGATTACTCCAGTCCTGCCTTTTACCTGACGCCTCCCATAGACACCAACAGCCCCAACAGCATTTACCTCAATCCCTCTGCAAAGATGAATACCCTGGAGCTTTTTACAACGCTTGCTCACGAAGGATTCCCCGGACATCTCTATCAGACCGTATATTTTTCCCGAACCAATCCCCAGAGGATCCGTCATCTCTACACTCCCTCCGGCTATGTGGAGGGCTGGGCAACCTACGTGGAATCCTATGCCTACGAATATGCCTATGCCGATTCTGCAAGGGGACAGCTTCAGTGGCTGAATCGCTCCATGAGCCTATGTCTTTATTCTCTTCTGGATCTGGGCATTCATGCCGACGGATGGAGTCTGGAAAAAGCCACAGAGCTCCTGGCCCGCTTCGGAGTGACCGACAGCACTGCCATCTCGGATATCTACCAGTACATCCTTGAGACTCCTGCCAATTATCTCAAGTATTACTATGGTTACCTGAATTTTCTTGATCTGCGAACACAGCTGCAGGAAAGGCAGGGAACACAGTTTCATCTGAAAGACTTCCATCAACAGGTGCTGGAACTGGGTCCTATGCCATTTTCTCTGCTCTTTGCTGCGATGGATGCTTCTCTCTAATACAGCGTTTCATCCGGTCTGCATAAGTCCTGCCAGCACTACCGCCATACAAAGTCCCGCTCCGGTGGCGAGAAGTGCTCCTGCCAGCGTCCATCTTGTCTTTGTCACCTTTGCGGCAGCAAAGTACACCGACATAGTATAAAAGATGGTCTCTGTACAGGACAGGGCGATAGAAGCTGCAAGTCCCGCATAGGAATCTGTTCCACACTTTTTATACAGATCCAAAAGAAGACCTGTTGCCGCAGAGGAGGAAAACATCTTTACAATCGCCAGCGGCACCAGCTCAGAGGGAACCCTAAGATGTCCCAGCAGCTTACCTATCCCTCCCGCAGTCATATCCAGAAACCCGGATGCCCGAAGAACGCCCACTGCTGTCAAAAGCCCGATCAGTGTGGGCAATATCCCCACGACAATCCGAAGTCCCTCTTTTGCCCCTTCTGTAAAATCCTCATAGCTGTTTCTTCTCTGCAGCCCTGCATAACCCAGTACGCCAAAGATCACCAGGGGAATTAACATCTGTGAAAGGTACATAAGCAGCTGCATCATCGCTACCTCGCAAAAGCTCTTCCTTTCAATGTAGTACAACATTACTCTTTTCAGAACCATCCGCCCTGGTTTATGCTGATTTATTTTTCGTTTTCCACCACTGCCCCGTTACACCGCTTTTGCAAGAAAAACCGATCCAGTGTCATATAAAGCAGGTTTGGTTCGATTGGCTTTGCCAGATGTGCATTCATACCTGCCGCCCTGGACTTCTCTACATCCTCTTCAAATGCATTTGCACTCATGGCAATAATCGGTACTGTCAAAGAGTCCTTATTTTGCAGATGACGAATTGCCCGGGCAGAGGTCAGTCCATCCATAACAGGCATCCGAATGTCCATCAGAATCGCATCATAATAGTTTTCCGCAGATTTCGTGAAAAGCTCAATCGCCCGCAGTCCGTTCTCCGCCACATCCACCTGCGCATGCTTGCTCTGCAGTAATCTTCTGGCCACTTCCACATTAAGAATATGATCCTCAACCATAAGGATATGTCTGTCAGTAAAATCATAGTCCTGAGGCTGCACATTTTCCTCTTTCCTTGCTTTATCCACAAAGATTCTGTGAAATGCGGACGTCAGTGTTGATCGGAAAAGGGGTTTATTAATCAGTAAATTGACCCCTGCTGCCCTGGCTTCCTGCTCAATCGATACCCAGTCATAGGCGGTAATCACTATAATCGTTATATCGGGACCTACAATCTCCCTGATATGCCTTGCCGTCTCAATTCCGTCCATATCCGGCATTCTCCAATCCAGGAGTACAATGTCAAAATAATGATTTTTCTGTTTTCGCTCTTCTATCAGTGCTACTGCCTGCTTTCCACTGGAAACCCATTCCGTGCGCATGCCCATCTCCTGCAGAATATGCTGTGTATTTTCACAGATCAGTACATCATCATCCACCACAAGTGCCTGCATTTTTTCCAGATGCAGATCCTCCGGCAGTCTGTACTCCTGTTCATCCGGGCTTATATCAAGTATTATATTAATGGAAATCTCCGTTCCCACGCCCTCAATGCTGTTGACCGTAATCGTTCCGCCCATCATATCCACAAGATTTTTACAGATGGCAAGCCCAAGACCTGTTCCCTGATAAAGTGCCGTAGTTCCATGATTTTCCTGTTCAAATGGCTCAAACATCTTCTTCTGGAATTCTTCGCTGATTCCGATTCCCGTATCATTTACCGTAAATGTCATGTATGCCCTGCCATTTTCCACCTTATTCTGGTGAATAATAAACTGGGTCCTGCCTCCTGCCGGGGTGAATTTAATCGCATTCCCCAGGAGATTTACAAAGATCTGCTGCAGCTTCAGTTCATCTCCGATATAAGTGGTATCCAGAAAGCTGGTGATCACGCACTCATAATCCACGCCCTTTTCCCTGGCCTGATTGTGAATAATTGCGTTTACCTTGCCAACCAGCTCATCAAAGATAAACTGTTCATTTTTCAGTATCACTTTACCACTTTCGATGCGGGACATGTCCAGAATATCATTGATCAATGAGAGCAGAAATCTGGCTGAAATACCTACTTTTGAGATACACTCTGCCACCTGAACCGGATCATTGACACATTGAGCTGCCAGTGTGCTCATACCGATAATCGCATTCATCGGGGTACGGATCTCGTGACTCATATGAGATAAAAAGTCTGTCTTTGCATTACTTGCCTGCTCGGCTCTCAGCAGTGCATAACGCAGAGTTTCCCGCTGACGCTCCTGTTCCTCGAAGAGATCAGACAGATCTGATCTTGTGAAAATAATAACCTCCTGGCTGTCTCCCAGATAAGAAAACTCCCACTTTTTCTGGTAAGACTGTCCACGAAAGTGCACCGGATAAGTCACGGAATACACTGCCCTTTTCTGCAGTTCCATCTGGATACAATCCAGGCTGAGTTTTTCCCTGGCTTCCTCCTTTTGATCTTCTGCTATAAAGTTCTCTACATAAGCCTTCATCCCGGTACTGTATTCCACATCTGCCCCAATGTGAATCTGCTGCTCCATCTCAGAGGCTCTTACACAGTGAAGGAGACTGTTCTGTACATGAAGAAGTCCCATCATATCGAATTCCGATTCCATCACATGATCCACGATCATCTGCATGGTCTTTTCCTGATCCACATCATAGGTGTACATAAAGCACATCACTTCCTGGTTTTCCGGATCCTCATAAATCTTCACCACGGTTGATACCCACAGAAAAGTACCATCTGACATCTTCCTCATGTAATCAATCTTCAATTCACGTTTTCCGTCCGCATATGCCTTGATCAGCTGCTGGGGCATCATGACCTCATGAATCTTTTGTCCCATCTCCCTGGTGGCACAAAGATTTTCTATATTATGAACAGCTACCGAATACACCGGATTTTCCGCTGTAATCAAAAGGCTGGTTTCACCTGAATAATTGTCCACCCGATCTTTTGAAACATTGGCTCTGCATTTTCCCAGAAGGCTGTTTCCTCTGGCATTTTCCAAAAATGACAGCTCAGACGCAATTGCCTGACGTGCCCGCTCCTGCATCGTAACATCTATCATTACAAAAGCAATATAACCTTCGGACTCACGGTAAGCTGTGATATCCAGATACTTCTCACAATGTCTGTCATAGTGAATCTCCCGCACCTGCTGGTCTGACTCATTCGCCTTTATCAGCATAGCCAGCTTTTCCTGAACAACTGGTGAGACTCTCTGGTTCTCAAGCTGCTGCTCGCTTATATCCAACAGTTTCTGCACCGCCTTGTTGGCATAGGCGACGGAATAATCCGTATATTCTCCCTGATGATCAACATGCAGATGATACAGCACAAATGGAATTGGATTTTGATCGAATACCAGATGAAACTGATCGATCTTCGATTTAATTCGATCTCCAAATAAAATACCTTCCACGCAGCTTCTTAAGGATCGTGCTACAAAAGGCTTGCAGATGAATTCATCCGCTCCCAGAGCCAGTACCCGCTGCTGAACAACCTCGTCATGCTCCGTAATTGCAACAATAGGCACATTCTCATACTTTGCGCTGGCACGCACCCATTTAATCAGCTCGTACCCATCCATCTCGTCCATCATAATATCTGTGATAATGAGATCCACTTCTGTTTTTTCCAGAATAGCAAGTCCTTCCAAACCGTTTTCAGCTTCTATAACCTTGCATTCCTCCTGAAAAGAAATACGCAGAATATTGCGATTCATCTCTATATCATCTATCACCAGAATAATCTTCTGCCCGTCCATCATACTTCCTCCAAATCATATCGCAGCCATGTGCGTTATCATCATAATTATACTACCGGTATATCAAATACGCCAGTAGTTTCATCGTATAACCTGCCCCTATTTCCTGCAAAACCCCAGCGCTTTTGTCTAATCTTTTTTCATCCGGTGGCATCCACCGAAAAAAGAAAGCAGTTTCATAATTTGGAGAGTATACTATACTTATCTTATCAGAAACATTTGCAGCGATTTAACAGGGAGGATTTTTATATGATAATTAAAGGTGCAGCAGTTTTTAACCCCGAGGGAACATTTGAAAAAAAAGATCTTTATATTGAAAATGATACATTTGCCCACAGTGCAGCTTCCGAGTCCACGGTGCTGGATGCCGATGGGCTCTATGCGATTCCGGGACTTACGGATGTACACTTTCATGGCTGTGCAGGCTATGACTTCTGCGATGGTACAGAGGAAGCAATCCAGGCGATTGCGGACTACGAGCTGGCAAATGGTGTCACATCGATGGTTCCGGCAACCATGACCTATGGAGAAGAAAAACTGACGGAGATTGCAAAAGCCGCCAAAGCCCACCGGAATGAAAAAGGCGCACGGCTTCTGGGCATTAACATGGAAGGACCCTTTATCTCCATGGAAAAGAAGGGTGCGCAGAATCCCGCTTATATCCACACACCGGATATTGACATGTTCCGCCGTATCCAGGCAGCCTCCGGCAACCTTGTAAAGCTGGTGGACATCGCCCCGGAAGAAGCACATTCCATGGATTTTATCGAAGAACTAAAGGATGAGGTGGGCATCTCTATCGCTCATACTACTGCAGATTACGAGACTGCCAGCCTGGCTCTGGAAAAAGGTGCACGTCAGATCACGCATCTTTATAATGCCATGCCGCCCTTCTCCCACCGTGCTCCCGGTGTGATCGGTGCCGCCTTTGACCACCCGCATACCAGGGTTGAGCTGATCTGTGATGGAATCCATATTCATCCTTCTGTTGTACGGGCAACCTTTCAGCTTTTTGGCGATGACCGTGTCATCCTGATCAGTGACAGTATGATGGCAACAGGACTGGAAGATGGTGATTATGCACTTGGTGGACAGGCTGTTAAAGTAACTGGTCCCCGTGCCACTCTTGCAGACGGAACTATCGCCGGTTCTGCCACCAACCTCTTAAACTGCCTGCGAACAGCAGTCCTCAGGATGAACGTTCCCCTGAAAAGTGCAGTAAAGGCAGCCGCTGTCAACTCTGCAAAAGCCGCAGGAATCTATGATCACTATGGCAGCATCGAAACAGGAAAAGCCGCAGACCTTCTCCTGCTGGATAAGGATCTGCAGCTTGTTCATATCATCCAGGGCGGTAAAGTGATTACTCCACGCTCTTAAGAGATTCAATCATATCGATTTTTTTAAGTCGGTAGGACATCATAAAATTAACAATCACGGAAAATGCAAATGTCAGCAGTCCACTGTACAGAAAGCTGATGGGGCGGATCTGACGTCCAAACATCATCTCCGCTACCTCAACTGTCTGTATCACAAACTGATGCAAAAAGATTCCCATCACGGCACCCACTGCAATTCCAATCAGCGTAAGCAGGATATTTTCACGGTATACATAAGCACCTACTTCATTATCATAGAAGCCCAGTACCTTCAGTGTCGCAAGCTCCCGCTTACGCTCCGTGATGTTAATGCTGTTCAGATTATAAAGCACCACGAATGCCAAAAGTCCCGCTGATATAATCAGCACATACATAACCAGGTTCAAAGCTTCGAGCATATAGTCAATATCTTCTATCCGATCATCCATCAAAGAGATTCCTGCGCATGCTTTTTCATTCATAATTGCCTTGCTCATGGCAGTCTCATCTTTTTTGTTGTCAAAGTGATACTTCAGCCACATCTGGTTATACTCCGGAGCATTTCCATAAAGCTTTTTGTACAGCTCCGGTGTCAGATACATATAGTGCAGCACATAATTTTCAGTAATCAGTGAAACCTTTGCCTGTACCGATGCAGTTTCGTCTTCTTTGATGGTGATTTCATCTCCTACAGAAACATGCAGCTGTCTGGCCGCTTTCTCTGTAAGAACAACACCATCCGTAGGAAATGCATAGTTTTTCTGGGATACCCGGTCTTTGAGTACCAGATAGTCTGAGATATCACTGATACTTTCAGGAACCTCCATGGTAACACTCTGCGTATAGGCGTCATGCTCCAGATCCATGCTTTTCGAGTAGACCTGCATGTAGCTCTTCATTCCCTCATAGGAATCGCAAAAAGATAACAACTGACTTGTTTTTTCCGGTTTTGCATCTGTGTTTAAAGTCACGGTTGCATCATATGTGAAGATCTTGCGGTACTGATTTTTCGCAATTACCGTGATGGAATCCTGCAGACCAAATCCTACCAGCATCAGTGCCATACAGCCACCGATTCCGATAATGGTCATAAAGAAGCGTTTCTTATAACGCATCAGGTTTCGAACCGTGGATTTCTGTGTAAAGTTCAGATGCTTCCAGAATATTGTCACCCGCTCGAGAATTACCCTTCTTCCGCCCTTCGGGGCCTCAGGGCGCATAAGCTCGGCAGGTTTTGCACTCAGTGCATGAACAGAAGCCGCCACAGTTGCAATTCCCGTGCTTGCCACCGAGGCAAGAATCGCCAGCAGTGCCTGATCCACGTTAAGGGGCGTCTTGCAAAGGGGAAGCCCTGTATACAGGATCTGATAGGAAGTAATAATCACATAGGGAAGGCTCACCGTACCGATGGCAACTCCCAGGATGCTTCCCGTAACAGTGGCAAGCATCGCATAGCTAAAATACTTCAGTGCGATAGCAAAGTCACTGTATCCCAGCGCTTTCAGCGTTCCGATGCTGGTTCTCTGTTCCTCGACCATTCGGGTCATAGCGG
Source organism: Lachnospiraceae bacterium (assembly GCA_028692395.1). Taxonomy (GTDB): domain Bacteria; phylum Bacillota; class Clostridia; order Lachnospirales; family Lachnospiraceae; genus Novisyntrophococcus. The sequence goes on along the minus strand of JAQUXP010000015.1, from coordinate 19,375 downwards.
TCAGTGCTACCAGCGCCGCCACCAGGAAGAAGATAACCGGAAAGACCTTTCCGATGTTTCCAATACGGTCTGAATCCATGCCATAGCTTACATAAGAAACAATCTTATTCCGATCCAGAACATACCAGGAAGGCACCTTAGTATCAGCGATCAGTGCCTCATTATCCTCAATTTTCTCCTGTGCATCTGCAATCTCTTTTTCCGCCTTTACTGATTCCTCTTCATACTCCTTCTGTCCCTTCTCCAGCTCTGCCGACTTCTCCTCCAGCTGTTTTTTGGCATCAGCAAGCTTGACTTCTCCCTCTGCAATCTGCGCTTTGGCATCGGCAAGCTCCTGCTCCTTTGCTGCCAGATTAGCCTTCCCGGCATCGATCTCCTGCTGACTGGCCGCCAGCTGATTTTTAGCTGCCGCAAGCTGTCCCTTGGCATTGTCAATCTGGGTCCAGCCCTGATCCAGCGCCGCCTTGGCACCCTGAAGCTTTGAAAGGCTGGCATCCAGTGCTGCTTTTCCCTGGGCCAGTTGTCCCTCCGGGGCATAAATCTGATTCTTTTGTGCCTCCAGTGTACTCTCAGCCGTATCAATCGCACTCTTTAACTGCTCACGCCCTGCCACCAGCTGCTCATATTCCGGAGAGGTGTCCAGTCCCTGAGAAGCAAGATACTGCTGCAGCTGCAGGATCTGAGCATCCATATCCGCCAGCTGCTGCTTCAGGGCATCAATCTGGGTCTGGGCTGCAGCCAGTTGATTCTCCGCCTCCTCTGCCCCCGCCTGATACTCTGCATACTTTTGCTGATACAGCTGCATACCGGAATCGTAATCACTTTGATTCTGTGCCAGCACTGCCTCCTGCTGCTTCAGCAGTGCTTCCTGGGAATCGAAATCCCCCCAGCCATTATTAATCTTGTCCTGGCCATCTGCCAGTGTCTGCTTTGCCGTGGCAATTTGGGCTTCCCCATCTGTGACCTTCTGGCGGCTCTCCTGGAGCTTCTTTTCATTGTCCGCAATCTCCTGCCGGCCCTCGGCAAGCTTTCTGGCACCGTCATCCAAAGTAGCTTTCGCATCCGCCAGCTTCTTTTTTGCATCTGCAACCTGCTGCTTTGCATCCGAAAGCTTTGCATCCGCCTCACTTTTGAATTCTTCAAAGCGTCGGGTACAGGCGGCTTCACTGATTGCCTTCAGGCGATCTGTCATCACGTCGATCTTATCCGTATATTCATCGCCAAAGCAGAGCAGCTGTGCAGCATCCTGCACCTGCACATAGATCTCCGTATAGTAATCCTGTGTAAATGCCTCCGGTAAAAGAACTGCGAATCCATCGATGCTTCCGTCTCCGATACTTCCTGTTCCTCTGGTAAGATCCAGATACTGGGGCATCAGACAGGCTCCACTGATGGTAAATGTATCGTATCTCAGATTCTCTGACAGTGCTGTGGAGGTCCCGGAGGAAAAGCGAACCTTATCTCCGATTTTATAATAGCCATTGTCCAAAAGCTTCTGGTCAACCATGCATTCCTGTGAATTCTTCGGCATTTTACCGCTGATCACAGTTGGTTCATTGACTCCCTCACACAGGGTGTGCAGATTCAGCACAAGCTCCTTGTCGGAATGCTGACAGATTACCTCCTGGCTGTATGCACCAGTGGCTGCCGAAACACCCTCTACCTTTTTGATATCGCTTAGATCCTCATCTGTCAGACCCATGGTAGAGATAATTCGAAAATCCATCAGCTTCGCCTGATCATAATAGGTGTCCGCCGAATACTTCATATCATATTTTGCGGAACGGACTCCTGCAAAAAATGCCGCCCCCAGGGCCACAATAAAAAATATGGAGATAAAACGTCCTGCATTTTTTCGTATTTCCCGCATGAAATCCTTTATCAGCATATGTTTCTTTTGTTTCATGGGACACCTCCTCTCCGTATCCTGCACCATGTTTTCCTGCCGCCCCACAGTGTCTGCGCCGACCTGTCAGACAGTATTTACCATTCGATGTCTTCCACCGGCATGGGGTGATCATTCATCTCCATACCGCTGACACGGCCATTTCTGATGTGTATAACCCGATCAGCCATAGGTGTAAGGGCCGTATTATGTGTGATAACAACGACGGTCATCCCCCGCTTTCGACAGGTGTCCTGCAGTAATTTGAGGATAGCTTTTCCTGTCACATAGTCCAATGCTCCGGTAGGCTCGTCACACAGAAGAAGCTTGGGATTCTTGGCCAGCGCTCTCGCAATTGCCACTCTTTGCTGCTCGCCGCCGGACAACTGAGCAGGAAAGTTTGCCATCCTCTCTTCCAGTCCAACCTCGGTGAGCACCTCTCTGGCATCCAGCGGTTCCCTGCAGATCTGCAGAGCCAGCTCAACATTTTCCAGTGCTGTCAGATTCTGCATCAGATTATAAAACTGAAATACGAATCCAATATCCTCTCTTCGATACTGTATCAGTTTTTTGCCCCGGTACTCATCCACAGCAGCTCCATCTACCGTCACCCGTCCGGAAGTGGCAGTATCCATTCCACCCAGGATATTGAGCACAGTGGTTTTTCCGGCACCACTGGGTCCAACAATAATCACAAACTCACCTTTTTCCACGGAAAAATCGATCCCGTCGCAGGCACTGATCTCCACTTCACCCATATGATAGATCTTTGTGATCTTCGATAATTCCACATAGCCCATAGGATGCTCCTTTCTTCTACTTTGTCTCTGCGCAGATTCTTCTTACAGTAAAAAGCATCGTCACGAAACTGGCTGTACCACCCACAAAATTGGATATGGGTTCCGCCAAAAACACTCCATTTACCCCTAGTGAAGCAATATGAGGCAGCAAAATGGTAAGGGGTACCACGATGATAACCTTACGAAACAGGGAAAAGAAGATTGCCTGTCTCGACTGTCCCAGTCCCACAAAGGTGGACTGCCCGGAAAACTGCAGTGCCATCATAAAAAATCCAAAAAAGTAAATATGCATGGCAGGAATTCCATATTTTATCAGCCCCGGATCCTCTGTAAAGATACCAAACAAAAGCTTCGGTGCCACAAGTACAAACAGCCATGCCATAAGCGTATAGAAGATCAGGCTGGCTGATAAGAATACAATTGCCTTTTTTACCCGTCTATATTCCTTCGCACCATAATTAAAACCAAGTACCGGCTGCGCTGCAGAGGTAATTCCATTAACCGGAAGCATAATAACTTCCCGTACCGAATTGATGACCGTTATAATTCCTACATAGAGATCTCCGCCGTACTGCTGCAGAGAGGAGTTGCACACTACCTGTACCAGGCTGTTCGTAGCAGACATGATAAAGCCTGCCAGACCAAGACTCAGGATCTCCTTTTGCAGACTCCAGACTGGCTTCAGATATTTCCTTTTCAATAGCAAAAGCGTCTGTTTTCCCAGAAGAAACCTGAGAACCCACACTGCCGAGACCGCCTGCGCAATCACCGTAGCAACTGCGGCGCCGGCCACTCCCATATCAAACACAAAGATAAAGATCGGATCCAATATAATATTAATAACTGCCCCAATCATAACAGTCAGCATCCCTGTTCTCGCAAATCCCTGGAGATTAATAAAACCATTCATCCCTGTTCCTATCATCACACAGGGTGTCCCCACCAGATAGATCTCAAGATACGACTTTGCATACAGATAGGTCTGATCGCTGGCACCAAAAAGATAAAGTACCGGCTTCATAAACATAAACCCCACTGCCATTAACAGGACGCTGGAAAGGATCAGCATGCCACAGGTATTTCCCATGATTTTTTCCGCCTGCTCCTCATCACGCTTTCCTCTTGCGATAGAGCAGAGAGGACTCCCACCCATGCCAAAAAGGTTCGTACAGGCAATGATCAGGGTTATAATCGGAAATGTCAGCCCCACCCCGGTCAGTGCCAGAGAAGATGCCCCCTTGAGATGCCCGATATAGATCCGGTCCACGATATTATACAAAACCTGCACCAGCTGCGCCGCTGTCATAGGGACTGCCAGAGCCACAATATGACGCCAGACACTTCCGGTGGAAAAATCACTTTTACTGGTTACTTCATTTTCATTATTCACTATTCATCTTTCCCTGTCGTTTTTTACTATACCTAATAAATATTATACTCTTCTCCGGATAATTAAGCTATTAATTATCTGTGAATTTGCACCAAAAAAGACGGCAGGATACTGATGCACCTGTCGTCTTTGTATACCTTATATACTTTTTATCCCTTTACTGCTCCCGCAACCATACTTTCTATAATTCTCTTACTAAAAGCAAAATACAGAAGCATTACCGGGAACATGGTGAACAAAATTCCTGCCATCATACGTGGATAATCCACCGTATACGCACCCTTAAACATAGTCAGTCCAACAGGAACTGTTCGCAGTATTTCTTTGCTTACCAGGATCAGGGCAAAGGAAAATTCATTCCACACAGCAAAGAACTGAATAATCGCAACCGTTGCCAATATTGGTCCGGTAAGTGGAAATACGACTTTAAAGATGGTCTTAAAAAATCCACAGCCATCGATAGCCGCTGCCTCTTCCAGTTCTTTTGGTATGGAAGCAACATAGCTTTCAATCAGCATAATAGAAATCGGAAGCCCAAAGGCAATGTAGGGAAACAGCAGGGTATACCAGTGATTAGCCAGACCTGCCTGCTTAAACTGCACATACATAGGCACCAGCAACGCATGAATGGGTATTAACATTCCCAGCATAAAATAATTATAGATTGCGTTTCGTCCCCGGAAGCGATACCTAGACAAAACATATGCTGCCAAAAATGAAACCACCACAATAATGGCCACCGAAATCACCGTATTGCGAAAACTATTCAGCATATATAAAAGCATCTTTGTCTCTGTGAAAATGGATATGTAATTCTTCAGATTAAACGCTGCCGGAAGTGCCATGGAGGATTGCATGAACTCACTTTCCGTCTTTAGTGAAGAACCAAAAAGCCAGATAATCGGGAATACACAGGAGACAGAAAACAATATCATAATAAGGTTTGCAAAAAAACGTGGAATACTCTTCCATGTTACTACTTTTTTTGGTTTTTTCATCTGTCAATTTTCCTCCTTTTTCCAGGGTCTCATCACCAGCAGCCGAACTCCGCCCACCAGCAGCAGACTTAAGATAAGTATTGCGATTGACATAGCACTGGCATAGCCAAAGCGATTCTTGATGAAGGTTGTCTTGTAAACATCCAACGCCATAACCATAGAACTGGTTCCCGGTCCACCATTGGTCATAACATAAATATGATCAAAAATCTTCATATTTCCAGCAATGCAAAGCATCGTTGCCACCAACAGAGAACTCTTAATTAATGGAAGCGTAATTTTCAAAGCTCTTTGAATACCGGAAGCACCGTCTATCTCAGCAACCTCATAAATGCTTGTATCAATTGAGGTCATTGCCGCCATGATAATTACCATATAATAACCGATGTACTGCCAAATCAGTGGAATACTCACAATCAGTATAATAGTGGCTGGATTGTCAAGCCACGCACTTGCCAGCTTATCCAACCCAACTGCCCTCAGAAGCGAGTTGATTAAGCCATAATCATAATTAAAGATAAACATCCATACAAATCCTACTACTACCGCTGAAATAGTAGATGGAAAATATGCTACTACACGATGTATGGACTTTAATTTCATAAATCGTGCACTTAACAGTGCCGAAAAAATAAAAGCAATTCCAATCTGTCCAATTACGCACAATATAGTGATCCAGATATTATTTGCAAAGGAATCCCAAAACGCTGTATCTTTTAATAAAATCGAATAATTTTTCAGACCAACAAAACTCATCTTTGCCCCGCCAGACCAGTTATAGAGGCTTAAGTAAAACGCCTTAAATATCGGAACTACTACCACATAGGTATAAATTAACAGTGCCGGCAAAAGGCAGATGATAATCCCCCACTTAATATCGGACTTCATTGCGTACTGTTTTTTACTCTTCTTCAAGCTACATCCTCCTTTTTCAGAAGAAGGAGGCACTTGCGTACCTCCTTACATCATGCCCCACTGCTATTCCATAACTACCTGATCCTGTTCCAGCTGAATCTCTTCCGCCAGCGCTTCCGGTGTTTTTTCACCAATCAGTAATGACTGCAGGCCCTGATTCATGGTCTCGATAACTCCGCTGTCCATGCATGCATCATATACTGGTACATTCACCGTAGTTTCCATTAATTTGAGATATTCGTTATACAGTTCCGGAACCTTTGTGGTGTCATATTCAGGATTTGCCCATGGTGTCACTCCGCCATAAGATGCTGTAATATCTCCAACCTGTTTTCCGGTAACCGCTTTCAGCAGATCGATGCAAAGCTCTCTTTTTGCTACATCCTGCACTTTATTAGAAATAGAAGTAAACCAGACGCATCCACCTGATACCGTATTCTGGTTTTCACTTCCTCCAGTAACAGAGGGAAGTACAGCCAGTTTTGTAGCATTCTTAACGTCTTCCGGTGCAGTGGTATCTACTGTCGGTATAAACCATGTACCATTTGCAACAGCTGCTGCTTTTTTGTTAAAATAGACACTCTGCTGTTCCTGGTCATCGATGGAGTTGATGTCCGCATTAAATGCACCTGCATCCGCAAGCTCTTTGAAAGCAGTAAGTGCTGCGACAAACGTATCATCTGTAAACTTGGCTCCGTCACCTTTCAATATCGAACTGGTCCAGTCTGGTCCGGTAAAACGGTCTCCCAGTGTGCTGAGCCAGCAGGACTCTGCAGGCCAGTTAGGTTTATTTCCCATGACAAATGCAGTAATACCTTTTTCATTAAATTTCTGTACCGCATCCAGCAGCTCGTCCCAGGTAGTTGGAAATTCATCATATCCGATTTCTGACCACATATCTGCGTTATAGAAGATTAATCCAGTGGAAAGAGACTCTCTTGGCACACCATATATCTTTCCATCCTGTGTTGCGTACTCAAACGCACCTTCGATATAAGCATCCCGCCACTGAGTATCTGCATCCAGATCTTCGGTAATGTCCTGTACCCAGCCATTGTCCACAAAGTTTTTGGTCCAGGAACCCTTCAGCATGAACAGATCCGGCATATCATCTGAAGAACCCAGTGCTGTAATCTTAGTCTGATAAGACGTTTGATCCATCTCTTCTATATTGATCTCTACATCCGGATGGGCTTTCTGCCAGTCATCCAGCGCTGTATAAAATCCTGTTCCATATCCGGATTCTCCCACTACATCTCTTGACACATCTACCAGAAGTGAAATCTCCGTCTTTCCACTTTCTGTCTTTTCTGTTTCACTGGCACTTGCAGCGGAAGAAGGCTCCTCCGATTCGCCTCCGACAACTGACTGATTATTCCCACAGCCTGCAAAGCTTCCTACCATAACAACTGATAACATCAATGCTACTATCTGCTTTTTCATCGCATACCCTCCATAAGATCATACGTCATTCTCTTTTTTCCCATGATCCGGCAGTACGGTTGTTCCACTGAAGATCTTCTGGAACACCAGAGCAGCTGCCCCCAAATATGCAGCTTTTTCCTCTAGTTCCGAAAGCTTCACCTGTATATTCTGGAAACCATGATGAAACATATGTTTATTCATATATTCTTCCATTCCCGTAATATAAACAGATGATATTTCCTGTGGAATTTCCCCTAATATAATCATTTCCGGATCATATAAATTCGCAATAGTTATTAATAATGTTTTTAGTGCATTTCGACAATCATCCACTGCCTCTGCTACATAACGGGGGATTGTTTCCCTTTGAAGCAGTTTGGCAAGTTCCTGTGTTGACTCCATTCCTGATGCGTTTAACAGATTGGAAGTGCTGGTATAGATTTCCACGCATCCATGCTGTCCACAGCTGCAAAGTGGTCCTACTGGATTAATTGAGATATGTCCAATCTCACCGGCAAATCCAGCACTTCCATGCAGCAGCTGCCCTTTCATAAGTACACCTGCACCAACACCAGAACTGAATCCAACATAAACCAGAGTTCCATATTGTCTGTTATTTCCGTACAGATACTCAGCCACAGCACTGGCATTCATATCATTGTCAAGAAAAACAGGCAGCTGATATCTTTCTTCCAATAATTGCCCTAAATCAATATTTCCTATTTTGTAAAAATTCGGCGGATAGAAAATCTTTTTATTATAGATATCCAGTGGTCCTATCGATGCAATTCCGATTCCTGAAAGATAATAGGCTTCATTCTTCTTAATTGCACGATCCAGAAGATCATATAAAATTGAAATAAAGATACCGTTATCTGCATCAACCGGCAATACCCTAAAGTCATGATAAAAGATATCACCCTTAATATCTGCTACAATGCAGTGCACTTCATATCTTTTAATATAGATACCGATGGCATTAATGCATTTATTCGGAACATTTAACATCACTGGATTTCTTCCAGAACTTTTTGGCATAGCTGTGACAGGAACTCCTGCATCCTCTTCAATATAATTCTGCTCAATCAGCTCATTTACCATGGCACTGATTGCCATTCTTGAGAGTCCCAGCTGTTTTGACAATTCGATTCTGCTGTTTGCATTCCCCAATACTAACTCTCTGATGATTGCCGCACGATTGGTGTTCCTCAAAAATTGAAGATTCTTTGCTTTTGCCTTTTTTCTTTTGTTTTCTACCGCTTCCATAATTATTCTCCCACTGACTATGTTATTTATGAGATCACCGGAATCCTGTTGATCTTCTCATCTGTAAATATATCATATTCGTCATAGCAATGGGTACTGAATTCACTAACAATTGCTCCTTTTGCACCAGCCTGAAACCAATGCTTGGTGTTCGGTGTCAACGTGTATTGCTCTCCTTCGTGCAGTTCAATCTCGTGGAACACGGTATAAGTTCCCTCATATCCCTTTGGTGGCTGCGCCCCAGGGTTCTGACTTCTTTCCCCTTCTACATATAAAAAACAGCTTCCCATCCGCACCCGGAAGGTCTCCTCTTTTCCCTGATACTCTTTACCGATTGGCGGATGACAGTGTTCCGGACATGTCTGATGGGGAAATAAAACCATTTCCTTCGCACAGCATCGTTCCGTATTAATGTAGACCACACTTTGCAATCCTACTCTGCGAATATCACCAAGACCAAAATCCGCAATTTCAATATTTGCTTTCTCCTGCTGAGTTAATTTGATCTGCGCCTTATCAAAATAAACCAGCACCTCCTCTCTGAGGTTTTCGATATCATCTTTTTTCATAGTCACACCCTTTCCTTTTTGTTCGATTTGTAATAAGTGTTTATCAATTGATGCTTTCAGATTACACAATTACTCAGGGTTTGTCAAATGATTTTTGGTTATATTTTACACAAAATGTAGGACTTGTTTTTAATAGTATTGTACAAAAATGATATTTTCTACCGTTTTTACTGTTTTTCTATTGACTTTCATTTGTAAATAGTGTGTATTATATACAACAACAATTATTGCTTTTCCATGCGAAAATCAAAGGAGGAATTATCTATGCAGCAACTCAAGTTAAATAACAACTGGAAACTTCACGAAGCACCCCTGCATTATGAAAGAAATGATCTGGCAAAAGTAAAAGCCTTTTCTGATGGGTGGCTTGACTGTTCTCTTCCAACGGACGTAAGAATGCCGTTGATTGAAAAAGGTATCATTAAGGATCCTGTAAAATCTGATTACTGTCTGGAGTCAGAATGGGTAGAACACCGTTCCTGGTGGTTTTGTAAATCCTTTACCTTAGAGGGAATTGATCTGGATAATGATGTGATAGAATTGTCATTAGAACGGCTGGATACCAGAAGTGACATCTTCCTGAATGATGTATATCTGGGTTCACACTGTGATGTACATTTTCCATTCAAAAAAGACGTAAAAGCAGTTTTAAAGGAAGGTATCAATGAAATCTGTGTAAGAGTTTCCACCGGATTAGAGGAAATCAGTGACGAAGAGCTGTCAGAAATCGACTGGGCAGTCTGCACCGAATATGATAACGGCGGCAAATATCGTGGTGACAAACGTCGCTCCTTTGTCAGAAGGCCGCAGTATACAGTTGGATGGGACTGGGGTCCCCGGGTTGTGACCTGCGGAATTACCGGAGATGTACAACTTCAGGGCTACAAAAATATCGCTATCCGCGATATCTCTGTTGTCACCAAAACAATTGCTGCGCCTGCACTTCTGGATGTCACCGTCAATATTGAAGATCTGGACATTATCGGAAGTAAGATCTGTGATCTGCATGTGGACCTTTCCATCAACGGAAAACTCTGCAGTTCTTCGACAGAAAAAAGTGTTCTGCTGACTTCCGGTACAAACTATATTGAAACCTCGCTGCAGGTTGAAAACCCGCAGCTTTGGTGGCCAAACGGATATGGTCAGCAGCCACTGTATACTGTCAGCATTTACGCAGACTGCGAAGGAAGTACTGAGCAGTGGCCTGAGTTTTCCTATGGTATTCGTACAGTAACTTTAGACACCTCACCTATCGATGGAGAAAACCGCAAGTTTACTTTCGTAGTAAACAATGTACCGATCTTCGCCAAGGGCGGTGACTGGATTCCAAATGACTCCATTTACGCACGTACTACCCAGAAAAAAGTCACACAGCTTCTGGATGAAGCAATTAACGCCAACTTTAACTCTATCCGTATCTGGGGTGGTGGACTCTATGAGACAGATTTCTTCTATGAAACCTGTGACAAATTAGGCATTCTGTTGTGGCACGATTTTATGTTTGCCTGCTCAACCTATCCTGATCATCAGGAGTGGTTCCGTAATCTCGCTGCCGCAGAGATGGATTACCAGACAAAGCGTCTTCGCAACCATGCATGTATCGGCCTGTTCTGTGGAACCAATGAAAACCACTGGCTTTTTAACAAAATCGATACGCCAAAATGGGGCATTGAAATTACGCACAACCATTCCTATGGTTTATCCATACCCAACATCATCGCAAAAGAAGTTATGCACAATAACTGCCCCCATATCCCTTACTGGAACAGTTCTCCTTATGGCGGAAAGCTTCCTAACGATGATACCATCGGTGATGTGCATCGCTGGAGAGATGCTTTTATGAGCAGCAAAATGGAGGAACGTGTAGATCTTCTTGCTTATGATGACATCAAGTCCAAGTTTGTCAGCGAATATGGTTATGTTGGTCCATGCTCCATGCAGACCATGCGGGACTATCTTGACCTGAAACCAGATGAATCCATTATTCGTCAGGGACGTCCTTGGGAGATGCACTTAAATGTGTTTGAAAAAGAAACTGTATATGCCGGAATCGAAAAACACTATGTAGATCGTGCAGATAAGCTCTCTATCGAAGACTATCTGCTGTATGGAGGTATGGTTCATGGCAGCGTACTTGGTTATTCCCTGGAAGCCATCCGTTTTAAAGATTTCTGCTCCGGCGGCATCTTCTGGATGTACAACGATACCTGGGGCGAGGTAGGCTGGACAATTATTGACTATTACCTGAGAAGAAAGATCTCTTTCTATGGCGTAAAGCGTGCGCTGGCTCATAAAAAAGTAAGTATCCGAAAGGTAAATGATGAAATTGTGGTACAGGGAATGAATGACGGTGCTGTTCCTCTTGATTTCAAGGCAGAATATGGCTATGTTTCCTTTGATGGAGCAATCCGTGATACCCGGATGGTGGATTTCCATCTGGATCCTCACGAAAGAGCTTATCTGCTGACAGAAAAAGCACCTGATTTTGATGAGACAAAGGGAACCATCGTTGTGATCCCTGATTCTGAGGAAATTGATCCTGTTATGCTAATCACTCTGGAAAACAGGAATCTGGACTATGTACTTTCCTCTGTTGAAATTCTTTCTCAGACTCAAAAGGACAACAACGCTCTGGTTACCGTAACCAGCAAAGGCTACGCACATGGCGTATATGTAGAAGGTGATTACAAGTGCTCGGACAATTACTTCGACCTGCTGCCCGGACAGGTAAAAACCATCTGCATCGAAAATGCATTTGCCACTGATATAACTGTAAAGCAGGTACGTTAAGGATAAAATTTAGCGATAAAAACAGAGCCGTTCTTCTTACTCGCAAAAGCATAACACTTTTCGAGCAGGAAGAACGGCTCCTTTTTTATTCCTTCGCTTCCTCTTTTTTGACTGTAAGATCCTTTACCCAGCGATACTTTCGAAAGTGATACATGACCCATGGAATCTTTCCAACCTCGTCCACACAGGTACAGGCATATACCAGAAGCACCGGCCAGTGCCATAAAAAAGCACCGGCAAATGCAAGGGGAATCGCAATACCCCACATGCAGACAGCAAGACTGTACATATCAAACATGGTATCCCCTCCTGCAGCAAAGATTCCATTAATCACGATCGTATTCACGCAGCGGCCAATCATGTAAACCGCCATAATAAACATCATTCCCATCAAGAGCTTCTTTGCTTCTTCTGTCAGAATCATAAACTGAACCACAAAAGGTGTCACCAGCATAATAATTCCCAATGACACAAATCCACACAAAAAAGAAAGTTTTGCAAGACGATTGCCGTATTCCTTTCCCTTTTCCAGCTGACCGGCTCCCAGCTCATATCCAACCAGAATACCACCACCGCTTGCAAGACCATTACACACGCAGCACATCAGGTCACGGACCACTGCTGATACAGAATTGGCTGCCGCTGCATCGCCTCCCATGTGACCCATAATCGCTGTATACGAGGTAAATCCAACTCCCCAGAACAGAGAAGCACCCAGAAGGGGCAGTGCACACTTTTGAAACTTTATCTCAAGCTGTTTATCTATGCGCAAAAATCCTGAGAACTGTGGACGCAGAAAACCTTTCTGAAAGGAAGATCCAACAGCCCAAACAAGCTCTATGACACGGGCAATAAGGGTGGCAAGTGCCGCTCCCCTGGCTCCCATAGCAGGAACCGGACCGAATCCAAAGATAAATATTGCATTTAATATGATATTCAGAACAACAGCTCCGGAACTGATCCAGGCACTTCTTGCCGCATGTCCGGTTATCTTCATAATTGTCAGATAACACTGAGAAATACCCGTGAGAAGATAGGACCACCCGGCAATACGCAGATATCCTGCACCAATCTGAATAAGAACCTCTTCATTCGTAAAAATCTTCATCAGATACTCCGGGAAGATAACACATGCAGCGAAGAACAAAAAGGACGCCAGCACCGCAAACCGTAAACTCATACAATAAATCTCGTTAATGGTGTCTTTATCTTTCTTTCCCCAATACTGCGCCCCAAGAATTGCTGCCGCTCCTGTGACAGACGCCAGCACCATGTTCTGTATAAACTGTATCTGTGTTGCCAGTGATACCGCTGACATAGAATTCTGCTCTACTCTTCCCAGCATGATGGCATCTCCCGCCGCCACAGACGCCAGCATCAGGCTCTGCAGCATAATAGGAACCATCAGGGCAAAAAGTCTCTTATAAAAATTGCGGTCTGCAAATATACCTTTTTTCTTTGTCATATGTATTCTTTCCTTTTGTTTGTTTTCCTGTTTGATCACTCCCATGTATTATACAGTGGATTCCAGTTCTTCTCAACCAAATTATCGACTATTTCTCTTTTTACTTCTGAATACAGATAACTCCATATCAAAATAATGGATTACTTGCGGGATTTGATTGTCATCGCCTTACAAAACACCACCGCCACCAAGGTACTCACCGCCGTTGCCACAATCCCCGGGCCCACAATTGCTGTGGGATTTATGCTCCCATACTGGCTGCGATAGGCGATAATGTTTACAGGAATTAATTGCAGCGAAGAGATATTCAACACAAGAAAGGTACACATCTCCTCGCTTGCCATACCTTTTTCCTCTCTTCGTTCTTCCTTCAGGTTCGATAACTCTTCCATAGCCTTAAGTCCCGCTGGCGTTGCCGCCCACCCAAGCCCCAGCACATTGGCAATCATATTTGTTGCCATATACTTGACCGCCGGATGCTCCCCTGGAAGGTTCGGAAACAAAAAGCGCATCACCGGCTGCATCTTCCTGGTCATAGACTCCACAATTCCTGCCCTGGCAGCCACTGTCATCATTCCATTCCAAAAGGCTGTAACCCCGGCAATCGCTATTGCCAGACTTACAGCCTCTTTCGCTGAGGCAAGAACTGCCTCCGTTATCTGATTCATATTTCCGGTAAATGCACCATATACAATTCCAATCAGCATCATTCCCATCCACAGGTAATTCATAGATAACCCTTTTGCAGTAATTCCGTCACATGGTAAATGTACGAAATCTGCCTGTTTTCTTTTATTTTATGCCAATGTATGTTTGATCATTCCCCTGCGTATCCTTTTATTGATTGCAATAATTAAGTCCAATATTTTTACTATTAACATTCGCTGGAATTATTCTTTCACTATATACTTCTCGTATTTTATTTTTCCTGCTAATACCAAAACGCTACATAAGAACAACGAAAAAACAATACTACTGTATATTACTTCAAGTCCTTGGATAATACTAAGAAGCATAAAAATACTGAATACAAAAAGTATTCTTCTCGTCTTTTTCCCATAAACCAGAATCTCACTCTTGTCTAACCGATTACTGGAATTTTCAACTGGAGCGTATCTAAATATAATTAAAAAAGCCAGGATCCAAATTATCAAGTACTGCCATACAAAAAAATTTACATAATGCTTACATATCAAGATTATATTCAACATAGCAACTGACATTATGTAGCAGCGCAGCTCTGTATCTGCATGATAGCCTCCCGAAAATGGACGTAATATCGCAAACCACACAAAAAAAAGAATGCTAAACAAGAATTCTCCCCAAAGAAATCCCAACAGTATTACCGTTAATATATTCAGTCCAATTAAAAGCGTTTGCTGTATTCCATACAAAACAATCGCATATTCCTGCACATCTACATTGAGCTTATCCATGATTTTTTTTGATAGAATTCTTAATATTTTATCCATAACCCCATCCTTTGTCAAAAAGTTTAAACCTCATCCACTATTTATAAATATTTTATCACAATAAATTTGGATTATTTTTAACGATTTCTTTTCATCTTTCCATTTTCCATCTCATATACAACATCACACAATAAATCAATATCCTCTCTGTTATGACTTGACAATAGGATTGTCTTACTTTGTTGTTTCAACTGCAGAAAAAGTGCTCTCATTTCATCAACACCTTTGTTATCTAAACCGTTCATCGGTTCGTCCAGGAGTAAAATATCAGGATCATCCATGATAGCCTGTGAAATTCCTAATCGCTGACGCATTCCCAGTGAATATTTGCAAACATGCTTTTTATCATCTGGATCCAATCCAGTCATTTTCATGCATTTATAAATTCTATCTTTATCCTTTTTTCCACAAATCCCCATTAACATCTTTAGATTTGCAGCTCCGCTGTAATATGGCAAAAAACCAGGATTTTCTATTATTGCTCCTACGTTTTCTGCAATATCAATATCCACTCCTATTTTCTTTCCATTAATTAATATTTCTCCCGCATCATAATGCATCAGGCCGCAAATACATTTAAACAAAACTGTTTTTCCTGAGCCATTGCGTCCTATGATTCCATAAATTTTTCCTTTTTCAAAATCTGCTGAAATGTCATCTAAGATTTTGTGTTTTTCAAAGCATTTTTTCAAGCTTCTGATTTCAATAATATTTTCCATTGTCTGCACTCCCCTTGTCTTGTCTTATATGTTTTTTAGAACCTTTATATCACTTTTAAGTACAACCCTTAATGATGCAATGGCTAAAACAATATTTAGAATAATTAACACAATTAAAGCATATCGCAGACTTGGATACCTCCCCGTTCCATCAATACTTAGGAACGATAACGAAATCCATGAAGCAGGGGAAAAATAAGTTAGTTTTGGAGAAATATTCTCTGCAAATATCTGAAAGAAAACAACGCCTGTTGCTACTACTGCTCCAACCGCTCTACTCGTAAGGGTATTAAGCAGAAACATTAACTTTCCAAACATCGCAAAAATAAGTTCACACAATATAAATTGCAATCCCATTGCTTCAATAGGTGAAAAAGACTGTATAATCGCATAATCAAAAGGTATTACTATTCCATGCTGAGAAGCAATACCTGTTTGTGCGAAAGTGTTGATAACTTTTCCCCAGTCAGACATTAATTCCAAATTAGGAATCAGAACAAGCGCTGTTATAATTCCTATTAATAAGGTATAGAATGCCGCAGCTATATAGATATAAAATATTTGGCCTAAATACCATCTTTTTCTACCTGAACGCATTATAATATATGGATATTCTTCCTCTGTAAATGGCGCATCGCAAAAAAGCAGTATTAATAATAAGAGTAATATCTTCCCAGAATACACAGATGATATTAAAAATGGCATAAGGAAGGGCGGAAGATTAATATGAACATTTTGTGAGAATATTTTTATAGGACTTTCCATAAAATGCACATAGAAAAACAACAATATTACAATCACATAAATTCTCGGATTGGCAAACCACTTTTTTATATTGTAGGTTGCAATAAGTAACGTCCTGTTAAGGTTAGCCATCTTCACACCTCTTTCTACAGCCAAAATAAAATGCAATCATAAAAGCAACCGATAATCCACCAAAAATACCGAGTGCATATAGCAGGCTAACACCTATCTCTCCTTTAATTTCAATTGTGCTGCGTATAATTCTGGATAGAGAAAGATAAAATGGAATTCCCAATGCCACAGATACATTGTCAATTAAGTAGTATACAATAATTGGCGATGCCAAAACCACAAATATGTTTACAATCTTTGTGGATATCCAAAGTGCCACAATTGAAAAAAAACCTGCTCCTGCTGCTAATATTAATATTCGTATCATAAAATATATCCATATTTGATTTTCGTTCATTAATACAGCATATATTCCTCCTGGCATAGCACTTTTGTCCACATCAAGGTACATTGGTCCTCTTAATGTAAGGACACCAATTAATAACCACTGACTCAGAAAAACCAGTACAAAAGCTGAAATAAAGCATGATATTGCCTTAGAGACGGCATAATTTCTTTTTCCAAATCTTAAAATTCGATAACGGTAGTATCTGCTCTCAAAATCCTCACAGAAACTTTTCCCCCCTGGAAACACTGCAAACAGCAAAAACAAAAGCCAAAAAGGATAGGAATAATAAACCATGTATAAATAGTAAACTGATGCCCCTGGAAATAATTTCATTTCATCCAATAAACTGATAAAAGAGATCACAGTATAACCTACAACCGCAGCCAGAAATCGGTAAGAACATAGCATGTATCTTATATCTCCAATTAAGCTTCTGACAAAATAGTTTTTATACTTTTTTTTCACATTCCCACCCCTGTCTGTATCTCTTTACCATCTATTGCATTAAATAACACCTGAGTTGGCACATCAACCATTTCCGATTCACTGGAATTTTCTTTACTTTGCATAGTTAGTTCATGCGTAATAAAAACTCTCCATGCAGGTATTAATTTGTATTCATTCACATTATCTGTTTCTATTGGTACATATTCCAACTGTAATTTTTCGACACTGTAGTTTCCCTCCATGATAATAGAATTATATTTTTCATCAAGAACAGACAATATTGCATCTGCATCATATACGTGAGTTTTGTCTCCCTCACTTTCTATTTGAAAACAATTAGATACCTCTATTTGCTCAATTCCATTTTTCGAATAAACAACATATATCTTAGGTGCAGGGATTAATATTCCTTTTTCTTCTCTCATTTGATCCGTTATTGGCATATCATCTATACAGCCAAAATATTGAAACAAATAACAATTCAACTCATCATTCCACAAAATCTCTTCCTTGTTATTCTCAATTTTTCCAGCAATATCCGGCTGTTCCTCCATTTGATTCTTTTCCTGAAGCCATTTGTAGTCTAATGCATAACTTTTATCTTCCTTAAATATTTTCATTCCTAGATCGCAAAGAATTTTTCGAATTTTGTCGTCTGCTGATTTTCGTGTCTCAAAATCAAAATCTTTACGAAATCTATCTTGTTCGTTATTTTCTATTTCAAAATCTACTTGGATATTACTATATCGTGCACTTGAATAATGTAGAAACACGCCACCACCATAAGCCAAAGTGCTTCCATCTTCCATTTGATAATACTTGTAGACACCGTTTCCACTATGATCTTCTGATGGTTGTTCGATTTTATTGATTATATTGGTGTTTTTGATGAATAGATTTTCAATTTTTTCAAAGGGTAATTCCTGCAGCGAAGCAAAATACGTTGGCATTGATTCTAATACTGCACCTTCTGGAATTTTTATGTCTGCATTTACACTCACTCCAGAGGATAATTTCGTCTTGATTTTTTCTGTATTACTAGAAGAATGAACAGCAGCCTCTTTTGAAATGTTATGATTTATACTGTCATTACTGCTGTCTGGATTTTGACATGCCATAAGCCCACTTAATGCTAAAACAATAATAAGTAACAATAGGTTGTTTGGTTTTTTCTTCATTCAAAGACCTCCGCCATCTGATGTACAATTACATCTATTAAAAACCCGATACTAATTATAAATAAGTATCGGGTCTTTCAATTTTACGGAATCCACGAGCACTGTAATTCCAGATGCTGATATGGATTTGAGTCGTCATACTGCACGGCCATCTTGTAATAAGACCCTATGGATCCATATCCTGAAAAGTATGACATTATTCCACTCCCTCGAGTTGAACGTTGAGCTAATGTTGTACACTGAGTTCCTCCCGAAGTTCGACCTCTAAGATTAATAGTTTCAACTCCTTGCACCCATGTGATTGTTGTCCCCGGGGCCTCTTTTACGCTATACCACATACCACCGCCCACATCTTTTACGGCTGACCCACTTGATACTTTTGAACCACCGCCTAAATAAACATAAAATGTTTCTGTTCTCTGGGCCGCCATAACTGGTGTTATTGCTAAACTAGCTACTGTTAGTGATGTTAAAACCGTTGCCAATACTCTTTTAATCCTCATCTCTTATACCTCCTGTTCTGAATTTTTTCCTTTCCATTCTTAGTTTAGAACTTTCGTAGTTTTTTTACTTCTTTTGGTAGTCTAGGCTGATACCCAAGAAATGGGCAACTAGTGTTGGCATCTTTTTCTGCTATTTTTTTCGCCAACGCAATTATTGCTTTGCTACAATGTATGACATTTTTCTTGTTCATACTGTTTTTCCTCCCTTCATATGATTGTTAATAGGCGTTTGCAAAACGCCACAAGCCTTGATTATACAGGCTTTTTCACTGTTTAAAATAGAATAACTCCTCACAGGTATGTTATAATTGAATTGTCGAGAAACAATCAAACACGACCCTGAAAGGAG
>JAQUXP010000045.1 GCA_028692395.1 Lachnospiraceae bacterium | reverse complement strand
GGTTCCAGCGGGGCTTATTTCAGTGCCTCTCATTCTAATACTGTCATTCTATTTTTTCTAAAATTTGACAGATTGGTACTTTGGGAAGATTTAACTATTTCAGAATTGCATTTTGCGGAAACTCAAGTTTAATGCTTTAAAGCGTAACCGTTTAAAGTGTAAAATTAGTTGTGTAAGATGACGGAAGAAAACCGAAAATTCCCCAAAATACTTTGTACAATATGAATAAAAAGCTTGCTATATTGCATAAATTTTAGTAATATATATACATACTAATTATTTGGGAGGTATTACATATGGAAGTTTTTAGAACGGACCGAATTAGAAATGTGGTGCTACTTGGACATGGTGGTGCCGGAAAAACAACTTTAGTTGAAGCGATGGCATATCTTTCTGGTATTACCAACCGTCTCGGAAAAATAACAGATGGTAATACAGTCAGCGATTATGATAAAGAAGAAATCAGACGTCAATTCTCTATCACAACTTCTCTGGTTCCAATTGTGTGGGGAAAGATGAAGATTAATGTTCTTGATACCCCTGGTTTCTTTGATTTTGTGGGAGAAGCAGAAGAGGCAGTTTCTGCAGCGGATGCAGCAGTAATTGTAGTTTCCGGTAAGGCAGGCGTACAGGTGGGAACACAGAAGGCATGGGATCTGTGCGAAAAGTATCATCTGCCCCGTATGATCTTTGTCACGGACATGGATATTGACAATGTCAGCTACCGTCAGGTCATCGAACAGCTGACCGAGCTGTACGGAAAGAGAATTGCCCCTCTTCACATGCCCATTCGTGAAAATGAAAAGTTTGTAGGCTATATTAATATAGTGAAGAACAAGGGTCGTCGCTATCTTGATAAGGACAAAAAGGAAGAGTGTGAGATTCCGGAATATTCCAAAGAATATCTCGAAAAATACCGTGAGACACTGATGGAATCTGTGGCGGAGACCAGTGAGGAGTTTATGGACCGCTATTTCGGAGGAGAAGAGTTCTCTGTAACCGAGATTTCCTCAGCACTTTCCGCTAATGTACATGATGGAAGTCTTGTTCCCGTATGCATGGGCGCTCCGGTAAGTCTACAGGGGGTATCCAATCTTCTGGATGATATATGCGGATATTTCCCGGGACCGGATGAATGCTCCTGTGCAGGTATTAACAAGACAACCAACGAAATCTTTGAGGCAGATTATAATTTCCAGAAAGCAAAGTCAGCCCGTATCTTTAAGACGATTGTAGATCCTTTCCTTGGAAAATATTCTATGATCAAGGTGTGTTCCGGTGTTATCAAATCAGATGATGTCTTATATAATGTCACACAGGATACAGAGGAAAAGCTGAATAAGCTATATGTGCTGGAAGGATCGAAGCCTATGGAGGTTCCGGAACTTCACGCAGGTGATATCGGAGCAATTGCAAAGCTTGGAGATGCAAGAACCGGGGATTCTCTGTCCGGAAAGAATGTACAGATTCAGTATGGAAGCATCGATCTGTCTGTTCCTTACACCGCAAAGCGCTATAAACCAAAGAATAAAGCAGATGTAGATAAGATATCTCAGGCATTTGCCAAGATGACCCAGGAAGATCTGACGCTTAAGATTGTAAATGATTCTGCAAATCGCCAGACGCTGATCTATGGTATCGGCGACCAGCACATTGATATTGTGGTAAGCAAGCTTCTGGAACGCTATAAGGTAGATGTTGAACTCAGTGAGCCAAAGGTTGCATTCCGTGAGACAATTCGCAAGAAATCTGATGTGGAAGCAAAATATAAAAAGCAGTCCGGCGGTCATGGACAGTATGGCCACGTTAAGATGCGCTTTGAGCCATCCGATGAGTTGGATAAGGCTTATGTCTTTGAGCAGGAGGTGGTAGGCGGAGCTGTTCCGAAGAACTACTTCCCGGCAGTAGAAAAGGGTGTACAGGAATCTGTGCTTTCCGGACCGCTGGCAGCATATCCGGTTGTGGGCGTGAAGGCAGTGCTTTATGACGGATCTTATCATCCGGTAGATTCTTCAGAGCAGGCATTTAAGACTGCAGGCATGATGGCGTTCAAAAAGGGATTTATGGAAGCGGGACCGGTTCTTCTGGAACCCATCGTATCCATGAAGATTACCGTGGCAGATAAATTCACCGGAGATGTTATGGGTGATCTGAACAAACGCCGGGGCAGGGTTCTCGGTATGAATCCGGATCAGAATGGCAATACTGTGATAGAGGCAGATGTACCGCAGCTTGAGATCTACGGCTATGGTACCGTACTTCGCTCCATGACCGGAGGAAATGGAACTTTTGCCTATGAATTTGCCCGCTATGAGCAGGCTCCTTCCGATATCCAGGAGAAGCAGATTGCTGCCAGAGCGTCAAAGATTAAAAATATTGAAGAATAAATGCAGTCACAAAGGGGTGGCAGCACGGCTACATCTTGACAAATACAGTTGTTGTGCTAAAATAACAAAAGAGTTATAGGCACAAATATGGAATTTAGCCTTTTTGGCTCTGCATCAGGGGCCAAAAGGGCTTTTTGTTTTCATAAAAAAGTTAATAAAATGCAGGAGGATAAAAAAATGTCTGTACCTTATAATCATAAGGCAATCGAAGCCAAGTGGCGTGTGAAGTGGGAAGAAAATCCGGTAAACCCCAAGGTTGGAGAAGATGGAAAAGAAAAAGAGAAATATTACTGTCTGGATATGTTTCCATATCCCTCAGGTAATGGTCTTCATGTAGGACACTGGAGAGGCTATGTCATATCCGATGTGTGGAGCAGATATAAGCTTCTGAAGGGTTACTATATCATTCACCCGATGGGCTGGGATGCATTTGGTCTGCCGGCAGAGAATTATGCAATTAAGATGGGAGTTCATCCTTCGATCTCTACTGAGTCCAATGTGACGAATATTAAACGTCAGATTCAGGATATCGCAGCAATTTATGACTGGGATATGGAAGTAAATACCACAGATCCCGAGTTTTACAAGTGGACGCAGTGGATCTTTGTTCAGATGTTTAAGAAAGGTCTTGCATATGAGAAAGAGTTCCCGATCAACTGGTGTCCTTCCTGTAAGACAGGTCTTGCCAATGAAGAAGTCGTAAATGGCAAATGTGAGCGCTGTGGTGCGGAGGTAACCAAGAAGAATCTGCGTCAGTGGATGCTTCGGATTACCAAGTATGCGGATCGTCTGCTCAGTGATCTGGATAAGCTTGACTGGCCGGAAAAGGTTAAAAAGATGCAGACAGACTGGATTGGTAAATCCTATGGTGCAGAAGTTGATTTCCCGGTAGAAAACAGTGACCAGAAAATCACCGTGTACACAACACGTCCGGATACCCTTCATGGGGCGACATTTATGGTGCTTGCTCCTGAGCATACTCTGGCAGCATCTCTGGCTACTCCTGAGAACAAAGAAGCAGTTGAGCAGTACATCTTTGATGCATCCATGAAGTCCAATGTAGATCGTCTTCAGGATAAAGAGAAGACAGGTGTATTTACCGGAAGCTACTGTATCAATCCCCTGAACGGGGCCAAGGTTCCGGTATGGCTTTCCGATTATGTACTGGCTGATTATGGTACAGGTGCCATCATGTGTGTTCCTGCCCATGATGACCGTGACTTTGAGTTTGCCACAAAGTTTGGTCTTCCGATCATTCAGGTAATCGCCAAAGATGGAAAAGAGATTGAGAACATGACAGAGGCTTATACCGCTGCTGTGGGAACCATGATTAATTCCGGTGAATGGAATGGCATGGAGTCTTCTGTACTGAAAAAAGAAGCACCTCATATGATTGAAAAGATGGGCATCGGTCATGCAACGGTGAATTATAAGCTCAGAGACTGGGTATTCTCCCGTCAGCGTTACTGGGGTGAGCCGATTCCGATTGTTCACTGTCCGAAGTGCGGCAACGTACCGGTACCGGAAGAAGAGCTTCCCCTTCGTCTTCCTGAGGTTGAGAGCTATCAGCCTACCGGAACAGGAGAGTCACCGCTGGCTGCTATCGATGAGTGGGTGAACTGCAAGTGTCCGGTATGTGGGGCAGCAGCAAAACGTGAGACAAACACCATGCCGCAGTGGGCTGGATCTTCCTGGTATTTCCTGCGTTATGTAGATAATAAGAATTCTGAGGAACTGGTTTCCAAAGAAAAAGCGGATAAATACCTGCCGGTTGATATGTATATTGGTGGTGTAGAGCATGCGGTTCTGCATCTGCTTTACTCCAGATTCTATACAAAATTCCTGTATGATATCGGAGCAGTAGACTTTGATGAGCCGTTCCATAAGCTGTTCAATCAGGGTATGATCACCGGAAAGAATGGAATTAAGATGAGCAAATCCAAGGGAAATGTAGTGTCTCCGGATGACCTTGTCAATGATTACGGCTGTGATTCCCTTCGTATGTATGAACTGTTCGTAGGACCGCCGGAGCTGGATGCCGAGTGGGACGATCGTGGTATTGACGGTGTCAACCGTTTCCTGAAACGTTTCTGGAAGCTGGCTATGGACAGTAAGGAAGCAGCAGTGGAAGCAACCCCTGATATGGTAAAGCTTCGCCATAAGATGGTATTTGATATTACCCAGCGTCTGGAAAGCTTCAGCCTGAATACGGTAATATCCGGATTCATGGAATACAACAATAAATTCGTAAATCTTGCCAAGACCTGTGGTGGTATTGACAAAGAGACCATCGAGACATTTACGATTCTTCTGGCTCCTTTTGCTCCTCATATTTCAGAAGAGGTATGGGAAGAATACGGACATAACAAGACCATCTTTACCCAGCAGTGGCCTTCCCATGATGAATCTGCCATGCAGGAAGATCAGATTGAGATTCCGGTACAGATCAACGGTAAGACAAGAGCCGTCGTAAGTGTAGCAGCTTCTGTCACCAAGGAAGAAGCAATTGCTGCCGGCAAGGAACTGATCGCCGATAAGCTCACCGGAACCATCGTAAAAGAAATCTATGTTCCTGGTAAAATTATTAATATCGTTCAGAAATAAAAAAATATTATTGTTCAGGGATCCTTCACATGCATGCTTGTATATGGAGGATTCTTGTCTGATATGAGGAGGAATCACATATGATAAATTTGTTAACAGGACAGGGAACACCGCTGGTTGCGTTTTTGGGAATTTTATTTGCTTTCTTTTGTACCTGTATCTTTACAGCAAAATGCAGCAAATATCTTCCGAAAGATATGGGACGGGCGTTTGCGGTTGACGGAAAGCTGTCTGCCGGAAAGCCCCGTGGTGCAGGTATTATCTTTATCTTTGTATTTACAGCTGCAGCACTGCTGTTTTCCGATATTAGCATTGAGTTTGTGATCTATATTGCTCTTGTGGTGGTAGAGATGCTGACCGGATATCTGGATGACGCCTCTGATAAACCCTGGGGTGAGCTGAAAAAGGGAATTCTGGATCTTGTGGTAGCTGTAATTGGTGCGGTGACTTATGTACATTTTAATAGCAGTACGGTTAACTTTGCCATCTTCGGACAGCAGATTACTCTGCCTCCGGCTGTCTATGTCATCCTGGCGGTACTCTTAATCTGGGCCTCCATCAATGTTACAAACTGTTCTGATGGCGTGGACGGCCTGTCCGGAACCCTTACTTTGGTAACACTGATGTCGATCTATGTGATCAGCAGAATCTTAAAGGAAAATGATACATTTCCCTATCTGATTCTTTTATTCGCAGTATGTATCCTGGGCTATCTCTGGTACAATGCAACACCAAGCGTTCTGCTGATGGGAGATGCCGGTTCCCGTGCCATGGGAATCTTTATCGCCATTGCCATTATGAAGACAGGAAGTCCCTTTTTGTATCTTCTCGTTGCCCTGGTGATGATTCTGGATGGGGGCCTTGGACTTTTAAAGGTCGCTCTTTTGCGCACCACAAAGCTCCATATTCTGAAGAATGTCCGCACCCCGCTGCACGATCACGCACGAAAAGTCATGGGCTGGTCCAACACCCAGACGGTATTTCGCTTTGCCATTATCCAAATCGTCATCTGTGCTGCAACCATATATTTACTTTTATTGTAATTTTAAAAAAAGTGACGAAGGAAAAGTGGCCGCCGCTCCTGCCATGGAGCCCGGCCCGATCCTGGCACCGCAAGGGACTGTTTCAGAGTCCAAGAGCATATAAAAAGCAATGGATTTTGCGTTGTTTTTATATGCTTAGGACTCTTGCAAATGTCCCTTGCGGTGCCAGGATCGGGCCGGCTCCATGGCAGGAGCGGCGGCCACTTTTCCTTCTGCTTATTTGAGACGATTAAAACTGGTTACTACTGGGATAGCTACAGTGGCAGATGAATATTGACTATTCAGCGTGTCTGGCAGCTTTTTTTGTGCGTCTCCAGGTCCGGAGTTTTACATAGTTGTTTCTCAGGAAGCTTACCAGTTTTGTTCCATAGCGAAGAATCGGTTCTGTGGCTATGGAGAACAGTACGAACAACATGATGCATTTTGTTGACATGCCGGATATAGCAAACAGATTGCGCAGGAAGAAGGAACAGAAGAGAAGTCCGATCACAGCACAGATCCAGATTGCAAGACGAATCTTGTCGAAGGGCTGGCATATCTTAAAGAGAATCATAAAGCCAACGATGGCTATCAGCATGGTACATGCGGTGGAGATATCGATGGAGCTTACGGAAAAAACTTTTCCGAAGAGCACAAGGGCTCCCACGACGATAACATCGGTAAGACCAGCGGGCAGTGCTTTTAGCAGTACATTGGTCAGGAAATGTCCCTGAATGATGTTTTTGTTTGGCTGCAGGGCAAGGAAAAATGCCGGGATACCGATGGTAAACATACTGATCAGTGATACCTGAGACGGCTCCAGTGGATAAGTAATCATAAAGAGCACGGATATCAGTGACATCAAAAAGGAAAAAATATTCTTTACCAGGAACAGGCTGGCGGATCGCTGGATATTATTTACCACTCGTCTTCCTTCTTCCACAACAGAAGGCATGCAGGCGAAGTTGGATTCCAGCAGTACAAGCTGAGCAGCCTGAGCAGCAGCGTCACTTCCGGAGGCCATAGCCACGGAGCAGTCCGCATCTTTTAAGGCAAGTACATCATTGACACCGTCACCGGTCATGGCAACTGTTTTTCCGGCAGCTTTCAGTGCCTGCACAAACTGGCGTTTCTGATTTGGTGTAACACGTCCGAAGACGGTATAGGTTTTTACTGCATTGGCAATATCTTCTTCTGTCTTTAGCTTGGAAGCGTCGATAAAGCGGTCAGCATTGGCAATATTTGCCTGTTTTGCGACCTCTGACACCGTTACTGGATTATCTCCGGAGATAACCTTGACGGCTACGCCCTGTTCTGCAAAATAGCGGAAGGTTTCCGGTGCTTCTTTTCGGATCGGGTTTGCAAGCAGAACCAGTCCAAGGGGAACTACGGAAGCGGTCAGTTCTTTTCCGTCAGGAATTCCGGCGTAGCTTCCAAAGACCAGAACACGGTAGCCCTGTTCTCCGTAGACTTCAATCTCTTCGTGATAGGCTTCATAGTCACTGCGGAGTACGAACTCCGGAGCACCCAGCACATAGGCACCATCGGAGAAGGTAGCACTGGAGTACTTAAAAGCAGAAGAGAAGGAGGTTATGGAGATGGGAACCCGGGAGCCTGGTGTGTCAAAGAACTTTTTCATAGCTTCCATGGTAATATTATCACTGGCCATGGCAGCTGCAAAATCACTGATCAGCACTTTTAAGGGATCCATGGTATCGGCATCATAATTATCAGTTTCTATAACCTGATTCACGGACATGATATTTTCTGTGATGGTACCGGTTTTATCTACACACAGGACATCTACACGGGCCAGCGTTTCTATACATTTCATATCATGGACCAGTACCTTTTTGCTTGCCAGCCGCATAACACTTACAACCAGTGCAACACTGGCCAGCAGATACAATCCTTCCGGAATCATACCGATGACGGCGGCTACCATAGAGGTAACACTGTTTCGCAGCGTATCGTGGTTAAAGAAGAACTGCTGGGAGAAGAGAAGCAGTCCGATGGGGATAATGATGATACCAACTGCTTTTACCAGTTTATTCAGAGAACGAATCATCTCTGACTGTTCCCCTTCCTTCATGGCCTTCGCCTCCAGGGTAAGCTTGGAAATATAGGAATCGGCGCCAACCTTGTCCAGCCTTGCATGACAGCTTCCGGAGACGATAAAGCTTCCGGACATCAGATGATCTCCCTGTTTTTTTATAAGCTCATCGGATTCACCTGTCAGCAGAGATTCATTTACAGATACTTCACCATTCAAAACTACAGCATCAGCGCAGATCTGGTTTCCGGCCTGAAAGATGACGATATCATCCAGTACCAGCTTTTCGGCGGGAAGCTCCAATTGCTTACCATCACGCATGACATGAGCCTTTGGCGCATTTAAAACCGATAATTTTTCCAGCGTGTTTTTTGCGCGGATTTCCTGAACAATTCCGATCACGGTATTCAGTATAATAATCGGAAGAAAGGTAAGGTCACGAAAGGATCCAACAATAATCAGTAAAATGGCGATGATGGTAAATATCAGGTTAAAGTAAGTAAAGGTATTGTTTTTGATGATCTCTGAAACAGTTTTAGAAGGCGGTTCTACCGCCGTGTTTTCCCAGCCATTCTGGACATATTCCTTTACCTGAGCGGAGGAAAGTCCGGTGTTGATATCAGCGTTGTATCGGGTGGTTTCCCGGCGTTCTGTCAGATTACCGGTGTGTTCGATTCGTACTTCCTCTGTATGCTTGTCTCGCTGTTTCTTTTTTCTGCCATTCATGTAGATACTCCATTCCGGAACAACGTTCCTTTTTCAACTCTTTCCATTATTGGGTGACCAGCTGGATGCCTTGGATATCCGGTTCGATCAGCATGGAATAATTCGTATAGTAGATTACAAAGCCAGGATTCGATCCATTTGGCTTTCTCAGATTTTTCTTCTGTGTGTAGTCGATTTCCACTTTGGGTGCAGATTTTCCACTGGAATAATAGGCAGCCAGCCGCCCAGCCTCCTCAAAGGTAGTATCTGGAAGCTCCCCGTCTGACGGGGCCTTTACAATTACATGAGAACCAGGACGTCCCTTACTGTGAAACCACCAGTCATTTCCAGTAGCAAACTTAAAGGAGAGCTCTTCATTTTGCAGATTGTTTTTGCCTACATAGATGTCAAACCCATCAGAAGAAAGATAGTGGAAAGGTTTGGCTGTGATTTTCACTCTTTTTTGATTGGAGGGACCCTTCCTTCGTACATAACCACTTTGCGTAAGCTCCTCCTTGATCTGTACAAGATCTTCTTCTTCAAGCGCAATATCCAGAGCATTTAAGATGGACTCCAGATGCGTAATGCTGTCCTTTGTCTCCGCAATCTGATCATGCAATGCCTCCGCCGTACGCTTCAGCTTGTTATAGCGGTCAAAGTATTTCTTTGCATTCTCAGAAGCAGTACGGGTATCATCCAGAGGGATGGTGATCATTTCATCCGTGTAATAATTCAGAGCATCCAGGGACTTTGCTCCTGGTTCGGCTTCATAGCCGTAGGTGTTCAAAAGCTCCCCGTAGATTCGGAATTTATCCTTTTTCTCCGTATCGTGCATCTGTTTTTCCTGAATGTTTAATTTCTTGACATTTCGTTCCAGAGCAGTTGTGACGACTCTTCGAAGATCGGAGGATTTTTGGCGAATATGGGTAATTCGGTTCTTCATGGCGTAGTACTGCTCCAGCACCTCACTGATGGTATCATAACAGATGATCTCTTCGCCTTGAAACTGGGTTAGCAGAAGAGCTGAAAATTCCACAGGCTCCTGCCCCCGGTAAATGATATTCGGTTTAAAATTTCCGTCTCTTATCTCATCCATGATTCGGCAAAAGGTGTGATAGAGATGTTCTCTGGCCGTATCAGTGCAGGCTTCCACCGGACGTCCTCCGTCAATTCCACAGAGACTGCAGATCTCCTCACCCATAAGAGGGGAGAAGCCGGTAAGGGAGGAATAGAGGGCTTTGGCGGCAGGCATCGGTTTTGTGAATACCATCTGGTCAAAGCTTTCTTTCGTCACGGAAAAAGGATTCAGCTTTTTCTGAGTTTCCGGTATAAAGTAGGTACGTCCAGGCAGTACCTCCCGGACAGAACTCATATTAGCAGAAACATGCTTGATACTGTCTATGATTGTTCCATCTTCCTGGGTAAAGATTATATTACTGTGTTTTCCCATAATTTCTATGATCAGCTTTTTGTGACACAAATCTCCCAGTTCATTCAGATGTTCCAGTTCAAAGATGAGGATTCGTTCCAGCGACGGCTGGCTGATAGAGAGTATTCTGGCACTGCCAATATGCTTTCTCAGAAGCATACAGAAATTAGGCGCACTTAGAGGTGCCACTTTATTTCCTGAGTTTAGATAAACCAGTGGAAGAGAAGCACTTGCCGAGAGAAGCAGGCGATACTGCGTTCGATTGTTTTTTACGGTTATAAGCAGCTCGTCCGATTCCGGCTGTGCGATTTTGTTGATCTTTCCGCCCACAAGGGCGGTATTTAATTCTTTGCAGATTGCTGCAACGGTAATTCCATCAAATGCCATATAATTTTGTCCTTTCCTGCACCATATTCGAAGCCGCAGAAAGTGGGTCTTCTCCTATTTTTAATACAGATGTCTCAACTATAAGCGATTTGGAAATGTATGTCAATAGAACCGGGTGGAATCTAAGGGGATCCTAATAAAAAATTGAGAAATACATAAGAATCCGTAAATAATCCGTAAATAATTCCAAAAAGAATTTGACTCATGTTAAGCAATGTTTTATAATGACTTCATATGTATAACTATGCGCATCATTGGAGGAACGTATGATTAAGAGTATGACTGGCTTTGGCCGTGCCGAAGCGCAGGATCAGGATAGAAAGTTTACCGTGGAGATCAAATCCGTCAACCATCGTTATCTTGACTTTAATATCAAGATGCCAAAGAAGTTTACATTCTTTGAGGCTGCGATTCGTACCACATTAAAGAACTATATGCAGCGTGGTAAGATCGACGTATTTATTACCTATGAAGATTTTACGCAGACTGCCTTTGCCCTGCAGTATCATCCGGAGATTGCACATCAGTATATGAATTATCTGGAGCAGATGCAAGAGGAGTTTGGAATTAAGAATGATATCTCCGCACCGGGTCTGGCACGTTTTCCGGAAGTGCTTTCCATGGAGGAGCAGCCGGTGGATGAGGAGAAGATCTGGTCTTTACTGGAGCATGCACTGAACAGTGCGGGAGAACAGTTTGCTGCGTCACGTAATGTGGAGGGTGAGCATCTGTGGGAGGATCTGACACAGAAGTTAGCTCAGATGACAGAGAATGTTAAACTGGTAGAAAAAAGATCTCCTCAGATTCTGGCAGATTACAGGGAAAAGCTCACGAACAAAATGCAGGACCTTCTGGGGGACAACCAGCTGGATGAAAGCAGAATTGCCGCAGAGGTGATTCTCTTTGCCGACAAAATCTGTACAGATGAAGAGACAGTACGTCTTGAAAGTCATATTCATAATATGCAGCAGGTTTTGGATGAGGGCGAAGGGATTGGAAGAAAGCTTGACTTTATCGCACAGGAGATGAATCGGGAGGCAAACACGATTCTGTCAAAGGCCAATGACCTGGAGATTTCCAATATTGCCATTGAGCTGAAGACAGACATTGAGAAAGTGCGTGAGCAGATTCAGAATATTGAATAAGGTGGTAATTGCGTGACAAAGCTGGTAAATATAGGATTTGGTAATGTTGTCAGTTCCGATAAAGTACTTTCGGTAGTGAATCCGGATGCATCCCCCATCAAGCGTCTGATTGCCCATGCGAAAGAGCAGGAACGGATTATTGATGCAACCCAGGGGAGAAAGACAAAGTCTGTGATTTTTACATCGGAGCATATCCTTATTCTGTCTGCACTGCAGACAGAGACGATTACAAAACGTTTTAATCAGAATCTATGGACAGAGGAAAGAGAGGAGCACGATGAACAATAAAGGAATTCTTGTTGTAGTATCCGGGTTTTCCGGAGCAGGGAAAGGAACATTGATGAAAGAGCTTCTTTCCCGTTATGATAATTATGCATTATCCATATCGGTCACAACAAGGACTCCAAGACCGGGTGAGCAGGAGGGAGTACATTACTTCTACCGCACGGAGGAGGAATTTGACCAGATGGTAGAGCAGAATGCATTTATTGAGTATGCCAGGTATGTGAAACATTCCTATGGAACGCCGAAGACATACGTGGAGCAGCAGCTAAGCGCCGGTAAAGATGTGATCCTTGAGATTGAATTACAGGGTGCATTACAGGTGAAAAAGAGCCGACCTGAGACTTTACTGTTATTTGTAACCCCCCCATCCGCCCAGGAGCTTCGCAGAAGACTTGTGGACCGGGGATCCGAGGAGGAAGATGAGATCAACAGACGCATGGCCCGTGCAGTGGAGGAATCCAGGGAAATGTCGTCTTATGATTATATAGTTGTAAATGATGAAGTTTCTTCCTGTGTGGATGACATGCATAAGATTATACAGTCGTATCATACAGCCACAGGAAATCAAATGGAGTTAATCAAGAAGATGCAGAAAGAATTGAAAGACATGGAGGAGAAATAATATGATACATCCGTCATACAAGGAGTTAATTGAGGTTATCAACGAGGGACAGGACATCGATGAGGCACCGCTGGTTACATCCAGATATTCCATCGTACTTGCCACAAGCAAAAGAGCACGTCAGATTATCGCAGGAGCAGAACCTACGGTGCGTGCAGGGAATAAAAAGCCACTTTCTATCGCAGTAGAAGAGCTGTATAAGGGAAATGTGCATATGATTCCAGAAGAGGAAGAAGAGCTGGAAGAGGAACTGTTAAAAGAGGATCAGGCCATGGAAACAGCAGAGTACACCGAGAATGTTTCTGATGTAACTGCTGAAACAACAGCCGAATAATATAATTACCTGAGCTGATGCGGCAAATGTAGTTCTGCATCAGCTCTTACTTGCAAAAGGAGAAATGATGCAGATACTTTTTATATCGCTGGGCTGCGATAAAAACCTTGTAGATTCCGAACATATGCTTGGTATTTTATCAAAAAAGGGCTACCAGATCACAGACGATGAACAGACGGCAGACATTATCGTTATTAACACCTGCTGCTTTATCCATGACGCAAAGGAAGAGAGCATACAGAATATTCTTGAGATGGCAGAATACCGTAAATCCGGTTCCTGTAAGGCTCTTTTGGTTACCGGATGTATGGCCGAGCGTTATCGCCAGGAAATCATTGACGAGATTCCGGAAGTGGATGCAGTTTTAGGTACCAACAGCTTCGACAAAATCGAGGAAGCAATTGCAGAAGTAATTCAGGGAAATTCTTACCAAAAATACGAAGAATTAAAGGGTGTTCCAAGCCTGGATTCCGGCCGTGTCATCACAACCGGAGGAAGTTTTGAATATCTGAAGATCGCAGAAGGCTGCGATAAGCACTGTACTTATTGTATTATACCGAAGCTTCGGGGGGATTATCGAAGCATTCCCATGGAACAGCTGCTGGCAGAAGCCACCCAGATGGCAGAAGAGGGTGTAAAGGAGCTGATACTGGTTGCCCAGGAGACCACGGTTTATGGTGTGGATCTGTATGGAAAAAAATCTCTGCATGTTCTGCTGAAGGAGCTGTGCCGTATTCCCGGGATCCAGTGGATCCGCATATTGTACTGTTATCCGGAGGAGATTTATCCGGAACTGATTGAGACTATGCGTGAAGAAAAGAAAATCTGTCATTATCTGGATCTTCCTATTCAGCATGCCAATGATCAGATTTTAAGACGCATGGGAAGAAGAACAACAAAGCAGGAGTTGATCGATATTATAGGAAATCTCAGAAAAGAGATACCGGATATTGCCCTTCGAACCACTTTGATCACAGGGTTTCCAGGAGAAACACAAGAGCAGCATGAGGAGTTAATGGAATTTATCCGCCAGCTGCAGTTTGACCGACTGGGTGTATTTACTTACTCGCCCGAAGAAGACACCCCTGCTGCCGGATTTGACAATCAGGTAGAGGAGGAGGTAAAGCTGGACAGACAGGCAGAGCTGATGGAGCTTCAGCAGGATATCTCTCTTGAAAAAGGAAAGGAAAAAGTCGGAAGAACCTTACTGGCGGTAATCGAGGGAAAGGTTGCTGATGAGGATGCCTATGTAGCAAGAACCTATGCGGACACGCCTTCCGTAGATGGATATCTGTTTATCAATACTTCGGAAGTACTGATGACAGGAGACTTTGTAAAAGCCCATATTACCGGTTCACTTGAATATGATCTGATAGGAGAATTAGAAGATGAATACACCGAATAAACTTACTCTTTTGCGTATTATTATGATTCCATTTTTTGTATTGTTTATGCTGGCACCCATCACCGGTGCTGCTGACAAATGGATTGCTCTGGTCATCTTTGTTGTGGCAAGTCTCACAGATACGCTGGACGGCTACCTTGCAAGAAGAGACAATCTGGTAACTAATTTTGGAAAATTCATGGATCCCCTGGCAGATAAACTGCTGGTGTGTTCTGCCATGATCTGTCTGATTGATGTGGGAAGTATTCCTTCCTGGGTTGTTATTATCATTATTGCCAGAGAATTTATCATCAGCGGTTTTCGTCTCATCGCTTCGGATAATGGAATTGTCATAGCAGCAAGCTGGTGGGGGAAACTGAAAACCATCAGTCAGATGCTTATGGTTATCGTCCTGATTGCTGATCTTGGCGGCATCTTTGATACGATTGGGGTGATTCTGATTGTCCTGGCAACCATATTAACCATTGTATCTCTGGTTGATTATCTATGGAAAAACAGACAGGTAATCTCCATGCAGGATTAAACAAGGAGGCAGAGAAAATGGACGAAGAGAATACAGAGCTTCTTGCAGAAAGTGTGGTACGTCTGCTGCAGGAAAAGAAGCTGCTGCTGTCAACTGTTGAATCCTGTACCGGAGGTGCAGTGGCAGCACGCATCGTTGATATTCCCGGGGCATCGGATGTACTGATACAGGGTCTTGTTACATATTCCAACCAGGCAAAACATCGTCTTGCAGGTG
Organism: Lachnospiraceae bacterium; assembly: GCA_028692395.1. Taxonomy (GTDB): domain Bacteria; phylum Bacillota; class Clostridia; order Lachnospirales; family Lachnospiraceae; genus Novisyntrophococcus. The sequence goes on along the minus strand of JAQUXP010000045.1, from coordinate 2,766 downwards.
TGAATACAGAAACCCTGGAGCAGTGGGGAGCAGTCAGTGAGCAGACGGCCAGAGAGATGGCTGCAGGTGGAAATAAAAGCGGAGAGACAGATGTCTGTATCTCCACCACCGGAATTGCCGGTCCCGGCGGCGGTACACTGGAAAAACCTGTTGGACTGGTCTATATCGCCTGTGATTTTCAAGGAAAAACTCAGGTGAGAGAGCTGCATCTGACAGGAAACCGTATGGATATAAGAAAGAAAACGGTGATACAGGCCTTAGAACTGATCAGAGCGTGTGTTTCATCATGCGCATAAGATTCAGCATCTGTTCTGTTTTTGCATTTCCGTCCTGAGACTGTCCGGATCTCAGTACTTCGATAATCCGGGTGATCTCCTGGGGAGAGAACTGGATCCCTTTCTTTTTGGAATTAGAGGCTGCTGCCATTAGCAATGGCAGCAGTTCTTTTTGTGTTTTGTTGCTGCCCTGAGCGGCAAAGGCCTGAAGCATCGACAGCTTCGCAGGGTCAATGCCGGAAAGCTTTGGATCTGTTGTCCAGTCACTCATGTGATGTCTCCTTTTCGTCCTGATTTTCAGATTGATACATCTGGAACAATTGCATAGCAGAAAAGATGGAAGAAATATTTTCTAAAGATTCCTTTCCGGTTCCGGCATACTGACATAGATCCTGTAGGATCTCCTGGGCAGACATGGTGTTTGTACTTTGAGACATCATGCTGACAGCCGGAGTGTCCAGGGAGGATGTCATGATAGATTTCAACTGTGTTGCAAAGGCATAGATACCAAGCATCTTCTGCATGGATGCAGGGGCATAGGGTATCGCTGCTTTTAGAATCTGCAGAGACTGGGTGGTATAGGTTTGATCGAAGGGTGTCATGGGGAATTTATTATTTTCATCCATAGATGGCTCCTTAGAGTTACTGCTTTCTAGTATATGCCTGTTAGAAGGTACTTATGCGTGTCCTCAGACATAGTATATAACAAAAAGAGAATCATCATATGAATCAGAAACCATCAAAAATCATCATAGAAGAGAATACCATATATGAGATAGATCTGGAGTGCCTGCAAAAGAAGGAAATGCAAAAAAAAGAGAGGAAAAAAGCAGGAACAAAAAACAATTCAGCAGATCCGTGCATAAAAAAAGAATAGATTTTGCGTTGTAAGTATTCAGCACACTGTTTGAGTAAAACAGGTTTGTGCTGAATACTTACGTTTTTAGCAAAATCTATTCTTGTTCGTATGCGCCTGGACTTCGAAACCTTGGTCAGCCCTCATAAGGAGCTTCCAGCCACCGAAGTGCGACAGCACCCTTCGTTATCAGATGCCACATCCTCCACAGCAGAAGAGCAGCAGGATGATAAGCAGACAATTGTTATCACTGCCACAGCTGCTTCCACATCCGCTGTTACAGCCACATCCGCTGCCAGTTCCATTACCACAGATGGAAAGAAGTAAAAGAATCCAGATGATGCTGCAGCCGCAGCTCCCATTTCCGTTCAGCAGTCCCATACCACCACTGTTTCCACATCCATTGTCACAGCCACATCCGCTGTCACATCCACAACCACAGTTTGCTGCACTTAAATCACTCATAGATATCCTCCAGAAGATAATTGATTACACTTTAGGATATGTATCAGTGGAAAAAAGGGTTCCTAGTTTTCAAGAAGATTACGGATTTCCTTATCCGGTACCTTCATAGGATAGTTTCCGTCAAAACAAGCTTTGCAGATGGGAAGTTCTCCTACCATATTCTGTAATTCATCAATAGGCATGTAACCCAGAGAATCGGCTCCAATCATATCACGAATCTCTTCCTCTGTATGGGAGAAGGCGATGAGCTGCTTGTGAGAAGGAACATCGGTTCCAAAGTAGCAGGGATATAAAAATGGAGGAGAACTGATTCTTACATGAACAGACAATGCTCCCGCAGTTTTCATCATCTTAATAATATTGGCAATCGTAGTACCTCTGACGATGGAATCATCCACCAGTACAATACGTTTTCCTTTTACTACGGATTCCAGTACACTCAGTTTGATCTTAACACTGGATTCCCGGTCTTTTTGTGTGGGTTTAATGAAGGTACGTCCCACATAACTGTTTTTATGGAAGGCAAAAGCGAAGGGAATACCGGAAGCTTCGGAATACCCCTTGGCAGCGGTAAGTCCGGAATCCGGAACACCCACAACCAGATCAGCGTCCACTGGATAGGTTTTGGCGAGAGAAGCGCCTGCGCGAATCCTTGCCTCATAGATGCTGATGTCATCCATCCTGCTGTCCAGTCTTGCAAAATAGATATATTCAAAGATACAATGTGCGGGGGTTGACTTCTGTGTGATAAAGGAGGAGGTAATCGTTCCTGTCTTGTCAATGGTCACAATTTCGCCGGGCTTCACATCTCGAAGTACTTCGCCTCCAAGAGAGGTAACCGCACAGCTTTCCGAGGTGATGATAAAGGTGTTCCCGCGTTTTCCGATACAGAGGGGTTTTAAGCCGTAAGGATCCCGGACACCGATCAGTTTTCTGGGACTCATAATCACCAGTCCATAGGCTCCCTGAATCTTCTGGGTAGCTTTCAGGATAGATTCTTCAACAGATTTGGATTTTACACGTTCTTTGGCAATCGCATAGGCAATTACTTCAGAATCAATGGAGGTGTGAAAGATGGAGCCTTCATTTTCCATCTGCTCACGAAGCTCATAGGCATTCGTAAGATTACCGTTGTGAGCCAGAGCCAGGGAACCTTTGATATAGTTCAGC
>JAQUXP010000014.1 GCA_028692395.1 Lachnospiraceae bacterium | reverse complement strand
TCAGATCCATGAAAAATACAGTGCGCACAGCTCTCCTACACCATGCACTCCTGTCCAGTTCAAACGCCGCACGTGAGTAACAGTGTGAAAGTGTATCTTGCAATGCCAGCGTCTTATAATAGGATTCCCGTACTGCCTCTGCACTGTGCTGCATGAGTAAGTGGACAAATTGATACATTTGATAAAACAAGTAGGACAAAATACCAATTTTCAGAAAAAATACATTGTTTTCTCCGACCTCACATAAGAATAGAGTAAGATCAATCGCACCGGTCAGTGCAATTAGTCCCCCGAAATAAAGCGCATGGTTACTTTTTTTGCGGATAACTCCATATATAATACAGCTAATCACTGCTAAAATCCCTGCAATCTGTATTGCCTGTGTCACCGGCAAAAGCCGCCGTAATTCTATGCCGCTGAGCAGTGATACAGCCAACTCTGCCAGTGCTGCAGCTGCGCCGACGCCGGCAATGAGCTTTAGCAGTTTCCCCCGCCAATCCTTCAGCTCCCAGCCAAACACAGCCAGCAGCGGTGGACCCAGCATAGCAAAGGACAGCATGTCTACCAGATACACGATGCGTGCATTAGATGCAAGGTATACGATACTATAGGTTTCACACATGAAATAGAGTCCACAGTTAATCGCCAGAAAGCCCCGCAGCAGCATTTGGTAACGGTCAATCTCCTTGCTGGCCATCAGCGAGAGGCCCAGGAGGATCAGTCCACTGAGCAGAATCAGCGTGTTGAGCACAAGCGCCGGGATATCCCGGAGTATCTGTTGTCTAAGGAAAACTGATTCATTGGCAATGATCAGTTCAGGCATGGAAACTCGGGTCAGTCCGTTTGGGGGCACGGTGACATAAATCTGCAGCTGCCCGTTGCTCACTTTCTGCGGCAGAGGGATGTGCGTGAAATAGTTGCCCAACGAATATGTCTGTGGCTCAACTCGGTAAAGGACCTCCCCATTAAGCAAAATTGTCATAAATGTGTGATTGGCCTGCAAAATCAGCGATGGAACCGTTCGGCCGGAAAAGTCGTAATCCAGCGTAAATTGCAGTTGCGTTTCACCTATTACATCAAAAAAGTTAGGCAGGGAAATCTTCGTACGCTGCCCGCCGCTGATCAGCTCACCATCTTGAACCAGTACAGTCTGTTCATCGACTGTCTTTGGGGGTGCAGCAGACTCCCGGTTGGAGACAGAAAGCCAGATCATGGACAAATATATAACAAGTATGGAGCAAATAAATGCAATACATGCCTTTTTTTTCATAGAAGCCTCTTTTCAAGATAATTTTACAATCCATTTTATCAGAAGTTTTCACCAGGACAAAGTAAGGATGATACAAACAAAATGGAACAAAATTCGATAGCATTATCTTACCATATACAAATTACAAAATCTATAATAGAGCTGCCTGATACTCTCTTTTTTGATGGAATATTACATGAAATATTGACATATTAAGACTCAAATTTTTTATTTTACTTACATGTATGTAAAAAATGTGTTAAGATAGAGGGTAGAAGCATTTCAAAACACTTGAAAAGGAGGAGCATATGTTTGGTATTGGAGATTTTATTGTTTATGGACGCAATGGCGTGTGTGTGGTAGAGAAGATTGGGAAGATAGATTCCGGCTGCACCAGAAGTGATCGGGAGTATTACACCCTGCGTCCTTACTACAATAACGCAAGCACCATCTTTACACCGGTGAACAATGAGAAAGTATTGATGCGTCCGGTATGTACGAAGACGGAAGCACTGGAACTGATTGGTCATATGAAGGAAATTGATGCACTTGGGGTTAAAGATGAAAAACGAAGGGAAAATGAATACAAAGAAGCAATCGGTACCTGCGACTGCATTTCCTGGGTGAAAATTATTAAATCCATTTATCTGAGACAGGAATCCAGAACTGCGGACGGCAAGAAAATGACGGCTGTGGATGAAAGGTATTTTCGTACAGCGGAGGATAATCTGTATGGGGAGCTTGCAGTATCCCTTGGGATGAGCAAAGAAGAGACAAAAGAGTTTGTCATGGAAAAATTGTCGGCTTAACATAGCATAAGATGCGTTTAAGTATTGACTTTTAAAATATAACATGCTACATTTTAGGTAGTTATACGACTGACGGAAGTGGAATTGACCACGGGGAGTATAATTGCAGGAGGCCGACCGTCTGGGCATACAGCTTAGATAGGGATGGTCTTTTTTCGTCTTTAAAAATTCAATCAGTGAAAAACACAGTGCAAAGGAGAATGATTCATGAAACTGTTATCAATCGAGAAGGAACTGAAAGAGAACGCATATCCGGGACGTGGTATTATCATCGGACGTTCTGCAGATGGCAAATCCGCAGTAACAGCTTATTTCATCATGGGCAGAAGCGAGAACAGCAGAAACCGTGTATTTGTTGAGGAGGGCGAAGGAATTCGCACACAGGCTTTTGATCCTTCCAAGATGGAAGATCCCAGTCTGATTATCTACGCTCCTGTTCGGGTACTTGGCGAGCAGACGATCGTGACGAATGGCGATCAGACAGACACAATCTATGATGGCATGAGCAGGGGCGAGACTTTTGAACAGTCCTTACGGATTCGTGAATTTGAACCGGATGCACCGAATTATACCCCTCGTATCTCCGGTGTAATGACTGTGAAGGATGGTACTTATGAGTATGCAATGTCCATCTTAAAGAGTAACAGCGGGAATCCGAAGCAGTGCAATCGCTATACCTATTCCTATCAGGGCTGTGTGCCGGGAGAGGGACGTTTTATCCATACCTACATGCATGACGGTAATCCACTGCCAAGCTTTGAAGGTGAGCCGAAGCTGGTAGAGATCAGTGATGATATGGAAGCATTTACAGATTTGTTATGGAACAGCCTGAATGAGGATAATAAGGTATCCCTGTTTGTCCGCTATATTGACATTGCCACCGGCACTTACCGCACAGCAATTAAGAACAAAAATCAGTGATTTCAGGTAAATAGGTAACTGTTTAGGAGTAAAACAAAAAACGGAGGATCAATATGAAAGAATTAGAGTTGAAATATGGTTGTAACCCGAATCAGAAACCATCTAAGATCTATGTTGCAGACGGAAGTGAGCTTCCTATCAAAGTAATTTCCGGACGCCCGGGATATATCAACTTCCTGGATGCCTTCAACGGCTGGCAGCTGGTAAGAGAACTCAAAGCAGCGACAGGACTTCCGGCAGCAACTTCCTTCAAGCATGTTTCACCGGCAGGCGCAGCAGTAGGACGCCCTCTTACCGATACACTGCGCAAGATCTACTGGGTAGATGACATGGGTGACCTTTCACCACTGGCTTGTGCTTATGCTCGTGCCCGGGGTGCTGATCGTATGTCTTCTTTTGGTGATTTTATCGCACTTTCTGATACCTGTGATGCAGATACTGCATCCCTGATCAAACGTGAAGTATCTGACGGCGTGATTGCTCCAGGATTTACAGAGGAAGCACTGGAGATTCTGCACCAGAAAAAATCCGGTAATTACTGTGTGATTCAGATTGATGAAAACTATCGCCCTGCTCCCATGGAGCACAAAGAGGTATTTGGCGTAACTTTCGAGCAGGGACGTCAGGAGCTGCCTATTGATGATGCACTCCTTGCAAATATCGTGACAAAGAATAAGGAGCTTCCGGCAGAAGCTTTGATGGATATGAAGATTTCTCTGATCACCCTGAAATATACCCAGTCCAACTCCGTATGTTTCGTAAAGGACGGACAGGCAATCGGTGTTGGCGCAGGACAGCAGTCCCGTGTACACTGCACCAGACTTGCAGGTCAGAAAGCTGATAACTGGTTTCTTCGTCAATGTCCAAAAGTACTGAATCTTCCATTTGTAGACGGAATCCGCCGCGCAGACCGTGACAATGCGATCGATGTTTATATTGGAGAAGAGTACATGGACGTGCTGGCAGATGGTGCATGGCAGAAGGTATTCAAGGAAAAACCGGAAGTATTTACCAAAGAAGAGAAACGTGCATGGCTGGATCAGATGACCGGTGTGACTTTGGGATCGGATGCATTCTTCCCATTCTCAGACAATATTGAGCGTGCTTACAAGAGTGGTGTAACCTACCTTGCAGAGCCAGGCGGCTCCGTACGTGATGACGCTGTTATCGAGTGTTGTGACAAATACAACATGGTAATGGCATTCACGGGTATCCGTCTGTTCCATCATTAGAAAGATGTTTTCATCCATAAAAAAGCCACAGGGGCCATTACGGTTTCCTGTGGCTTTTCTTATGGAAGTGGCCGAAGCTGCGTTGACGTTGGTAGAATTCTTCCTGTCTTATATGTGATCCCGGTTGACAGGAACCGTATCCTGTGATAGTATAGATACCAACGGTATGTATATGGGAGCAGGAGGTGAAGATTGAATGTCAAGAAATAAATATCCGGAAGAAACAGTAAAGCTGATTTTAGAAAAAGCACTGAAGCTTTTTATAGAAAAGGGTTATGATAATACATCAATTCAAGATATTATCAATAACTTAGGCGGACTTTCCAAAGGTGCTATTTATCATCATTTTAAATCGAAAGAAGATATATTTGAGGCAGTTTGTCAGAAACTTGGCGAGGAAAATGCCGTCTATTATGATAACATGCGTGATGATAAAACAAAAAATGGCTATGAAAAGTTAAAAGAAATGATTCGGTCAGCCTATACGAATCCAAATAATGATGCTGTAATTGCCATGCAGGATAAAATTGCAGCAGACCCTAAATTTTTAATGAGCCAAATCCGGGAGAGCTACGAACTGGTTGCGCCAAAGTATATTGAGCCGATTATTCGACAGGGAATAGCAGACGGTTCAATTAAAACTGATTATCCAAGAGAGCTTGCCAGTGTAATCATCACACTGCTCAATATCTGGATTAACCCGATGATTGAGCAAACGACAGCAATACAAATGCGACAGAAGCTTAAGTTTTTCGGGGAACTTTTATGTGGTATAGGAATTGACCTGATTGATGACGAAATAACAGAACAATATGCTATATACTGCGAACAATACAACAGATATAAAAAAGATGACTGCTCATAAGTAAGCAGTTATTCTTTTAAGAATATACATACCGACAGTTGGTATTAAAAGGAGAAAATTATGCAAATAAAATATGGAAAAGACTTTACACTTATGGTAATTGGACAAATCATCTCATTGTTTGGAAATGGTATTTTACGTTTTGCACTTCCTCTGTATCTTTTACGAGAGACAAATTCCCCAGCACTGTTTGGACTTGTAACAGCTTGTTCGTTTGTGCCGATGATCTTCCTGTCATTTTTAGGTGGAATTTTGGCAGACAGAGTTAACAAGAGAAATATTATGGTAGCACTGGATTTTTTGACAGCAGTTATTATCACGGTATTTTTTCTGTCAATCGGAAAAGTTCCCCTGGTACCGCTGATGATTGTGGTTTTAATGCTGCTTTATGGAATCAGCGGAACCTATCAGCCAACCGTACAGGCAAGTATTCCTTTTTTAGTTGCCAGTGAAGATATATTGTCAGCAGGTGCTATTGTGAATCAGGTAGGTTCTCTGGCCGGACTTTTAGGCCCGATGATCGGAGGGATGCTTTTTGGCACCTTTGGAATTCTGCCTATATTAATGATCAGTATCCTGTGTTTTGCAGCATCGGCGGTAATGGAACTTTTCATACATATTCCATTTGAAAAAAGAAACAATAGTATAGGTGTACTGTCTATCATCAAAAGTGATTTTCGGGACAGTGTCAATTATATGAAGAAAGAGAAACCAATTCTGATTAAAATTATTGCATTGATCGCAATCTTCAATCTTACGCTAACTGCGATGCTGATGGTTGGTACACCAGTTCTCATTGTCCAAAGGCTGCATCTGAGCGATGAGCTGTTAGGACTTTCACAGGGAATACAGGCACTTGGTGGACTTTGCGGAGGAATACTTACAGCTGTAGTTAGTAAAATGCTAAAAGTCTCCAAATCACATATTTTATTATTGATCTGTAGTCTTTCCGTTGCAGTTATGGCAGTTCCTTTGATTTTTGAAATGCCGGATATGATAAGCTATGTGGTAATAACTGCGGCTTGCTTTGTGATTATGGCAATGGCAACGATGTTCAGTGTACAGATGATGGCAACAGTGCAGACAGAAACGCCGCCTGAATTAGTCGGAAAGATTATTGCTTTGATGATGTCTATTGCAATGTGTGCCCAGCCTGTTGGCCAGGCATTGTACGGAGTGGTATTCGATGTGTTTCAAAATAATACTGGTTTGATTTTACTGTGTGCTGCAGCAGTGTCCGTCCTGGTTTCCCTTGCCTCAAAAAAAGTTTTTAAAGGTATAAGTAAATGCAAAGAATAGAGCTTGTAATGTTAAATGTCAATAAAGATTATGAAATAAGTGCTAGCAGAATTTACATTTACCGGGAGAAATGGTACACTATATATATTCGACTGAAAAGTTATTAAGATAGGAGAAACATGGATAAGCTGTATATTGTAATACCTGCCTATAATGAAGAAGAAAATATAGAAAATGTGGTAAATCAGTGGTATCCGATAGCTGAGGAATATGGTGCTCAGATGCTGGTGATTAACGATGGAAGCAAGGATCGGACGGCGGAGATTTTGCGGGAATGTGAGAAGCGGTGTCCGCTTCTTACTGCACTGAGCAAGCGCAATGGTGGTCATGGGGCAGCAGTGCTCTATGGTTATCATTATGCCCTGGAGCATCATGCGGATTATATCTTTCAGACCGATTCTGATGGACAGACGGACCCGGCAGAATTTCCAGCCTTCTGGGAAGAGAGAAAAAACTATGATATGGTAATCGGTAATCGGAAACACAGAGAAGACGGGGTATCACGGGTGTTTGTGACACGGGTGCTTCGGGCTACCATCAAAAGCTGTTTTCATGTATCCATACCGGATGCTAATACACCTTATCGCCTGATGCGTGCGGATACCCTGCGAAAATATATCTTTTTGATTCCGCAGGATTTTCATCTGACGAATGTATTGATCTCTGCTATTTTTGCAAAAAAATGCTGTAAGGTGAAGTATCTTCCGATCACCTTTAAGCCCCGTCAGGGCGGTACGAACTCATTAAACATGAAGAAAATCTGCAAGCTGGGTATGCAGTCTGTAAAAGAGTTTCAGAAGATGAACCGTATTTTACAGTAGGGAGGAATCGCTTTGAGAGATATGGAATTTAAGATGGAGCGGCAGGGACTTCTGGAGGTCGGACAGAATGTGACCGTCACAGAGAGTATCCTGCCAACCTCCTTTTATTATACGATTGTGCCGGCAGTTGCCATGAGCAAGAATTATCCGGCCTATGAGAGGCTTACAACCAGAGAAGGGGTTGTAAAGGAAATCAATCAGACAAGCAGAGGCTTTTATACCATCGTCACCTTTGATGAGGAGAACGTATAAGGAAGCAGCAGCACAAGAAGAAAGAGGAACTGCTTGTCATTTTGACGAAAAATGGATATAATACCATTATGTGAAGAAAGAGCAGGTTTCTGAAAATAAATTTGGCAGGGCCAGAGGGTACAGCAGATGAAAAGCTATGAATCAGTATGGGAGATTTTTAATCTATGTTCCAACAACCAGATGCGGGATGTATTTATCGAAGAAGTGGAACTTGAGGATCCGGAAAGCTATATCAAACAGAAGTTTCAGGACAGGGAATTCACATATGAAAAAGAAGTGCTGGCGGATGGTACCCTTGTTTTTGAGATTATCACCACAGGTATTCGACAGCGTTATACATTTACAGAGATTTAGGAGAGAAAGATGGAACAGCATTTATCTAATGAGTCCCACAAACATGTGTTGGAGGACGGAACGGTGATTGAGCATCGACATGAGCATGCTCACACTCATACACATCAGAATACAAAAGCTGTGTTGAACCGCCTGTCCAGAGCAATCGGACATATGGAATCCATTAAGCGGATGGTGGAGGATGGACGTGACTGCAGCGAAGTTCTGATTCAGCTGTCAGCAGTAAAGTCGGCCATTAACAATACAGGAAAGATTATATTACAGGATCATATTGAGCACTGTATCGTGGATGCAGTAGAAAGCGGAGATCAGGAAGCTTTGGATGAACTGAACAAGGCGATTGACCGCTTTATCAAATAGCAGATAGCTGTCAGAAAGCAAAACAGTTATTATATAGAAGAAAGAGGAAGGAAGAAAAAGATGTCAAAAGAATGCAGTAATTCATCATGCACAAAGGAAAGCTGTGAAGGCTGTGCCAGTGCCAACAAGGGTAAACCGGATTTTCATGTGGATCTTAATAAAAATTCAACAGTAAAACATGTCATTGGAGTTGTCAGCGGTAAGGGCGGGGTAGGAAAGTCTTTTGTAACCGCTTCTCTTGCAAACCAGATGGCACATATGGGATATAAAGTCGGTATTATGGATGCAGATATTACAGGACCGTCCATCCCCAAGATGTATGGAATTCGTGGAGCTGCCAAGGTAGATGAGCAGGGTCTTTATCCCAGAGAGACAGAGAATGGTGTGAAAGTAATGTCCATCAATCTGCTTCTTCCAAGTGAGGAGGAGCCGGTAATCTGGAGAGGTCCTGTGCTGGCCAATATGGTAAAACAGTTCTGGAGTGATGTAACCTGGGGAGATATTGATTACATGTTTGTAGATATGCCTCCTGGAACAGGAGATGTTCCCCTTACTGTATTCCAGTCCCTTCCAATCGAAGGAATCGTAATTGTATCTTCGCCACAGGATCTTGTTCGTATGATCGTGACCAAGGCATACCGCATGGCGCAGATGATGAACATTCCGGTATATGGAATTGTAGAGAATTACAGCTATGTAAAATGTCCTGACTGCGGCAGTGAAATGCACATCTTTGGTGAAAGCCATATTGATGATATTGCAGCGGAGCTTGGCACAAAAGTCCTTGGAAAGATGCCTATTCGTACCGACTATGCACAGGCAGCAGATGAAGGCGTATTCCATGGTGTGTTAAATGAATATCTGGATGAGGCATTAAGCACCTTTGTAATTGCAAAATAAGTTACGCAAATCCTCAAAATCATTCAAAAACAACCATAATACAGCAAAATGTTCAAAAATCACTCAAAAAATGTCGAAAATGTATCAGATTTACTGATTGACATTCAGCCTGCGTTGACGGATAATAATCCAAACATCAGAGAAACAGCTGATGAGAGGAGATTGTTGTGAACTAGTGTGTAAGAAAGGGTGATTATGATGGCAGAAAGCAAAATCAAATTGGAAGATCCAAAAGCTGTAGAAGAATTTGTGAACGCTGCATCAAAATGTGAGTTTGACATTGATATTTTCTACAACAGAATCATTATTGATGCAAAGTCTATTCTCGGAATTCTTAGTATGGATTTAACTAAGACATTAACCGTACAGTGCTACGGCGAGAGTAAGGAATTCGACAGAACATTACAGAAATTTGTGCAGGCATAAAAAGAAGACTATAAAAGTTATGGGGGACTGTCGCACTTCGGTGTCTGGGAGCCCCTTATGAGGACGGACCACGGTTTCGAAGTCCAAGAGTATACAAAAAACAACCGATTTTGCTAAAATCATAAGAAATCAGCATAAACTTGCTGCGCTCAGACAGTATGCTGATTTCTTACAACGCAAAACCGGTTGTTTTGTTATACTTAGGACTTCTGCAAATATGTTCCGCCCTCATAAGGGACTCCCTGCCACCGAAGTGCGACAGCTCCCTTTTTTGTGTAGAGAATAAGCCGCAAGAGGTGGAGATAAAAAAGGAGGGGCAGCCATGGAGACAATTCAGATTTCAGTTCGTGCGCTGGTGGAATTCCTGCTGCGCAGTGGGGATTTGGATAATCGCACTGGTGGATGGGCAGATAAAGAGGCGATGCAAAAGGGCAGCCGTATCCATCGTAAGATTCAAAAACGCATGGGCGGGGATTATCAGGCTGAGGTTGCACTCTCCTATGAAAAAACGTATGAACATTTCCTCTTGAAGGTGGATGGACGGGCAGACGGTATCTTTGTGGATGATGGAATTGACACCATTGACGAAATCAAGGGAACCTATCTGCCACTGGATAAACTGGAGGAGCCGGTGCCGGTACATCTTGCCCAGGCAAAGTGCTACGCCTATATCTATGGTCTGCAAAATCAGAAAGAGACCATGAAAATCACCATGACCTATGTAAGTCTGGAGACAGAAGAAGTGAAGCGCTTTCCGCAGATTTACCAGATGTCCCAGCTGGATGTCTGGTTTCATGGGATGCTCGATGAGTACTATAAGTGGGCTGATTTTCAGTATGAGTGGCATCAGACTCGTAATATCTCCATGGTGGGGCTGGAATTTCCATTTCCTTATCGGGAGGGGCAGAAAAAGCTGGTGGGGGATGTATACCGAACCATTCTCCGGGAAAAGCAGTTATTTGTTAATGCTCCCACCGGCGTGGGGAAGACACTGTCTACTATTTTTCCGGCAGTGCGGGCCGTGGGAGAGGGGAAGGGAGATAAGATCTTCTATCTGACGGCAAAAACGATCACCCGCACCGTGGCAGAGGAAGCATTTCAGATTCTGAGAGAAAAGGGGCTGCGGTATAAAGCCATCACCCTGACCTCCAAGGAAAAGATGTGCGTCTGTGATGAGGTGGACTGTAATCCTGTCAGCTGCCCCCGGGCAAAAGGACATTTTGACCGGGTAAATGAGGCGGTGTTTTCCCTGCTGCAGGATTATGATATCTTCTCCCGGGAAATGCTGCTGGAAAAGAGCCGGGAATGGGAGGTGTGTCCCTATGAGATGCAGTTGGATATCGCTACCTGGGTGGATGCAGTTATCTGCGATTACAATTATGTATTTGATCCTGTGGTGCGGCTTCGAAGATTTTTTGGCGAAGGAGTGCCAAAGGGAAATCATATCTTTCTCATAGATGAGGCTCATAATCTGGTGGATCGGGGAAGAGAGATGTTCAGTGCCGAAATCTGTAAGGAAGATTTTCTGGAGATGAAACGGCTTTTAAAACCCTATCCTCTGTTGAAAAAGCTGCCAAAAGCCCTGGAAAAGTGTAACAGGCAGCTTCTGGTTTACAAAAGAGAGTGTGAGCAGGAATGCACAGAGATGGCAACGGTGGGAGATTTTATCCTGAGCATGCTGAATCTCTGCGGAGAACTGGAAGAATTGCTGCAGGAACAAAAAGAGGGGGAACTACGAAAAAAAGCCCTGGAGTTTTACTTCCAGGTACGGGCATTTATCAACATTTATGAATTACTGGATGATAATTACCTGATCTATACCAGACATACAGCGTCAGAGCGTTTTATACTGAAGCTGTTCTGCGTCAATCCGGCCGTCAATCTGCAGGAATGTCTGAATCGGGGAAGAAGCACGGTCTTCTTTTCCGCAACACTTCTTCCCGTCCAGTACTATAAGAAGATGTTTTCTACCAACCCGGATGATTATGCCACCTACGCACAGTCGCCCTTTGATCCGGACAACCGGAAGCTTTTAATCTCCCGGGAAGTCAGCACCCGCTATACCAGACGGGGCGTGGAGGAATATACCCGGATTGCAGGCTGCATTTACCGGGTGATCCGGGAAAAGCGAGGTAACTATCTGATCTTTTTTCCTTCTTATCGCTTTCTGGAGGATGTGGCAGAGGTATTTGTGGATAACTATCAGAAAAAACTGGAAGAACGTGGAAGCTTCACCATGCTGCGGCAGCAGATGGGCATGAGTGAACAGGAGCGGGAGGAATTTCTCAAAAGTTTTGAGACTGCAGAAAAGGGAAATGAAACGGGAACAGAAGAGAACACACTGGCAGGTTTTTGCGTCATGGGAGGAATCTTCTCGGAAGGAATCGATCTGGACGGAGAACGTCTAATCGGCGCTGTGGTTGTTGGAACCGGAATTCCTCAGGTCAACGCAGAACGTGAGCTGTTAAAGAAGTATTTTGACAGACACGGAGAAAATGGCTTTAATTATGCCTATCGTTTTCCGGGAATGAATAAGGTTCTCCAGTCAGCGGGCAGAGTTATCCGAACCATGGAGGATCGGGGTGTGATCATACTGCTGGATGAACGGTTTGCCCAGTGGGAATACCGGCAGCTGTTTCCGGTGGAGTGGGCAGATGCCAGAATCTGCAGCCAGCAGGAAATCACCCGGGAACTGCAGGAATTCTGGAAGTGTGAGGAAACATCAACCGTTACGGAGCCAGTGGACGAAGGGGAGTGAATCCCTGGATAAATTCCCTGGCTGCCTGAGTTACCGGAAGGTGAGAGTTGTGAGCGATGATCAGCTGGCGGGCCGGGAGCTCTTCAGCGATATCCAGTTGAAATAATGACTTATTTTTGGCCAGACAGTAATTTGGTACAAAGGCAATCCCCAGTCCGATTTCAGCCAGATCAATCAACAGATCATTGCTGCCAAGCTCGATCTCCGGTACCAGATCAAGCTGATGCTGCTGAAAAAGATTGTGGAGAAATTCACTGGTGGTGCTTTTACGATCCAGCATCAGGATTGGGTGTTCTAAAAGCTCCTGAAGGCGAATCTGGTGGCCTTCCAGGTCGGGATAGTATTCCTTACTTGCGATGAAGACATCCTGAAAATCAAAGATTGGGATAATCATCATACGGCTGGGAAGCCGGGAATTGGGATAATTGGTTACAATCAGATCCACCTGACCGGATTCCAGCAGATCCACACATTTGGTGGAGGTCTGGTTGGTCACCTTAATGTGAATATTGGGAAATTCCCGGTGAAACCTTTGCAGGTAGGGAACCAGGTAGTAACGACAGATCGTATCACTTGCACCGATACGAAGCTGCCCGCCACCCAGTGTGCCGGATTCCAGCAGCTGAGATTCCCCCCGTTGAATCAGATTAATCGCCGGCTCAATATGCCGCAGCAGCGTCTCCCCCTCCGGAGTCAGCTGCACCTTTTTCGTGCTCCGGATAAAAAGCGTAGTTCCAAGCTTCTTCTCCAACACCTTCACCGACTGACTCACCGCCGACTGAGAGATAAACAGATGCTTCGATGCCTCCGAAAAACTCAAAGACACCGCAACATAATAAAATACCTTATACAACTCATAATTTACATCCATAGATAATACCTCCCAAATCTCATATACGATCGTCACCAGGCGCAGTTTCCGGTGGCGGTTGTGAACCCACTGTTGGCGCTGGGCACCTTTGCAGGAATCCTAAGCATGCCGGAACCATACATTTTGCGTTGGGAACCGTCAGCATACTGTCTGAGCGCAGCGAGTTTATGCTGACGGTTCCCGTATTTAGCAAAATCTATGATTCCCAGCATGCTCTTGGATTTCGAAACGGTGCCCAGCGCCAACAGTGGGTTCATAATCACCACCGGAAACTGCGCCGTCTCCCCCCCTCATTGTTACCCTTGAAAAGGCTCCGTAAAGGATGCATAGACAGACACCGGTTCCTGATGAAACCGCAGGTGGGACGTATCGCCCATAACCTGGCAGCGGAAATATGCTTCTCCCGGTGTGCGCTCCTCCGTGCCAAGGACCGTGACAGAGGTTGGCGCAAGACAGAAGCCCTGCCAGAGCTGATGTGGTGTCATATTCAAAAGATGGGACATGATAACACAGGTAACACCCAGGTGACAGAAGCACACTACCACATCCTCCCTTCTGGTATCAGGGGAAGTGAGATAGCGGCAGCCGTCCCGAAGGTAGCCGTATTTCTTCAGAAGTTCATCAATTCCAGAGGTTACATAGTGATAATTTTCCTCCAGATTGCCGGTGAGCATGTCCGGATTGTGATACCATTCATGCAGATCGAAAAGCTCCTGGTGGGCGTTTAGATAATCAGAGGTCATATCCCAGGGGATTCGCTCTTTTCCGGTTACCGGGTCCTTAATGTTGGAATGAAATTCCCGCAGCCATTCGAGTACCGTGGCCTCCCGGTTGTGGGCCTTCAGTGTGTCTCTGGCAGTATCCTTTGCCCGGCCAAGAGGGGAACAGTAAAAGTCAGTAACCTTCCAGTCCAGGGTCCTTCTGGAAAGCAGTTCGGCTTCCCGCCAGCCCTTCTCGGTAAGGGAATCAATATCATAATCAGGTTCTCCGTGACGGATAAATATAAGCTTCATAGCAATCTCCTCTTTTCCTGCAGATTCTTTGTTGCTGTTCGTTCTGTGACCAGTAACCATTCTTTTCCTTATAGTATACCAGAACAGCAGGACTTTGAAAATCGGAAAAAACCAGTTTTTGTTCTTGACAAGCTAAATCTAAGTGTTATACTTAAGGCAGTTTTAAAAGAATAACACGTTGAGAAGAAGAGTAAATCATGGAATGCTTCAGAGAGAGATACTGTGGTCAGGAAGGCCGCAAGCTGAAAGTATCTTATCAGAAAATGATTGAAAACTACCTTTGAGTGACCCCAATCCGGTCCGGTGATTCCGTTATCGTCAGGAGACTTGATAGAGTCTTGAGAGTGGTTTAGCAGCAAGCAGGGTGGAACCGCGGATATATGATTATTCGTCCCATGCAGTCCGACAGATAAGGACTGCATGGGACTTTTTGCGTTGACAGATTGATTGTAACTGCAGGTAACTATGCAGCAACTCAAGGGAAGAAACAGGAAAAGGAGAACAATATGATTATTACATTAAAAGATGGTTCAACAAAAGAGTATGCCGAAGCAAAATCGATCTATGATATTGCTATGGATATCAGCGAGGGTCTGGCCCGTATGGCAACAGCAGGAGAGATGGATGGAGAGGTAAAGGATCTTCGCAGCGTAGTGGATAAAGACTGTGAGCTGAATATTCTCACTGCCAATGATCCAAAGGGACTGGCAGCACTTCGCCATACAACTTCCCATGTACTTGCCGAGGCAGTAAAGAGACTGCGCCCGGAAGCAAAGCTTGCCATCGGACCATCTATTGATACCGGATTCTACTATGATTTTGAGTGCAGACCATTTACCAGAGAGGATCTGGATGCACTGGAAAAAGAGATGAAAAAGATTATCAAAGAAGGACATAAGCTGGAGCACTTTACAAAGACCAGAGAAGAAGCAGTTGCTTATTTCAGGGAAAAAGAAGAACCCTATAAAGTTGAGCTGGTACAGGATCTTCCTGAGGGAGAAGAAATTTCCTTCTATTCCCAGGGCGATTTCACAGATCTTTGTGCAGGTCCCCATCTGATGAGTACCAAAAGCATCAAGGCATTCAAGCTGCTTTCCTCTTCCGGTGCGTACTGGAGAGGCGATGAGCACAACGCCATGCTCCAGAGAATCTATGGTACTGCATTTGCAAAAAAAGATGAGCTGAATGCTTATCTGGAACAGCTGGAGGAAGCGAAAAAGCGTGACCATAATAAGCTGGGCCGCGAGATGGAGCTATTTACAACGGTAGACGTTATCGGCCAGGGACTTCCGCTGCTTATGCCGAAGGGTGTCATCATGGTACAGCAGCTGCAGCGTTGGATCGAGGATCTGGAGGATCATGAGTGGGGTTATGTAAGAACCAAGACTCCGCTGATGGCAAAAAGTGATCTGTATAAGATATCCGGACACTGGGATCATTATAAAGACGGAATGTTCGTGCTGGGTGATGAGGAGAAGGATAAGGAAGTATTCGCTCTTCGTCCCATGACCTGTCCATTCCAGTATTATGTATACAAGGCAAAGCAGCATAGCTACAAGGAATTGCCGCTGCGTTACGGCGAAACTTCTACTTTGTTTCGTAATGAAGACTCCGGTGAGATGCACGGTCTGACCCGAGTACGTCAGTTTACCATCTCTGAGGGACATCTGATCGTAAGACCAGATCAGATGGTTGAGGAATTCAAGGGCTGTCTGGCTCTGGCAAAATACTGTCTGGAAACACTGGGACTCCAGGATGACGTTACCTTCCACCTGTCCAAATGGGATCCTCAAAATCGTAAAAAATACATCGGAGAACCCGAGGTATGGAATGAGACGGAAGGACATATCCGAAGCATTCTGGAAGAACTGAACGTAAAATTTGTAGAAGATGTAGGAGAAGCAGCATTCTACGGACCGAAGGTAGATATCAATGCCAAAAATGTTTACGGTAAAGAAGACACCATGATTACAATTCAGTGGGATGCACTTCTGGCAGAACAGTTTGATATGTACTATATTGATGAGAATGGAAGCAAGATCCGTCCTTATATCATTCACAGAACAAGCCTTGGCTGTTACGAGAGAACACTGGCATGGCTGATTGAAAAGTATGCAGGCCTTTTCCCCACATGGCTCTGCCCGGAGCAGGTACGGGTACTTCCTATCTCCGACAAATATCATGATTATGCCCGCCAGGTGGAAAAAGAACTGAAAGACAATGGCATTCGCTGTTCTATAGATGAGCGTTCCGAAAAAATCGGTTACAAGATCCGTGAGGCACGGGTGAATAAGGTTCCTTACATGCTTGTGGTAGGAGCGAAAGAGCAGGAAGAGCAGGTGGTATCTGTTCGAAGCCGTTATCTGGGTGATGAGGGGGCAAAGACACTGGACAGTTTTGTAAATGATATCTGCAGAGAAATCAGAACCAAAGAAATTCGAAAAATTGTTCCTCAGGATGAAAAATAAAAAACTGCGCATACTACTTTCGATAAAAAGAAAGGAGGCAGTATATATGCCAGTTTTAAGTTGTTCTGCAGTAACATGTGTTTACAACCAGGACGAGCTTTGCTCCAAGGGAGATATTAAAGTAGGTGGAAGTGACGCCAGAGATGCGGATCAGACCTGCTGTGAGAGCTTTAAGGAGCGGAGCAGTTCTTCTATGAGCAACAGCCAGGGATGCGGCTGTACCACCATCGGTGTGGACTGCAAAGCCCAGGAATGCGAATTTAATGAGCAATGCAAATGCAAGGCCGGCGCCATCAACATCGGGGGCCAGAATGCCTGTCAGTGTCAGGAAACAAGATGTAGCACGTTTCACTGTGACTGCAAATAAAAAAAGAGTGTAAGAAGTAAAAGATGGGTACCGGATTCCTGAGAAGGATACGGGCGCCCGTCTTTTATAAAAAAATTATTTTGATGGTTGACACTCAAGAAAAAGTATGATAACATATACAGGTGTGAAAACAAAGAAGAGTATCCACTCTCACCTTAGCGCAGCAAGCGACTACGGTTTATATGGTTATTATGATGGCAGAGGTTATTCTGTACGTTATAAGAACATAGAAGGTGGATAGTCAGTGATGACTATTTTTTTTATGTCAGAATTGTAACTGATCAATGGTTGAACAGTTATCAGAATTCATTATGGAGGTGTACTACAATTAGCGATTTAATGATTAACGAACAGATTCGTGACAGAGAAGTCCGTCTGGTCGGTGAGGATGGGGAACAGTTGGGAATTGTGCCGATTAAAGAAGCACAGCAGAAAGCACAGGATGCAGGTCTTGACCTTGTAAAGATTGCTCCTACAGCAAAGCCGCCGGTTTGTAAGATTATCGATTACGGTAAATATAAGTATGAGCTTGGCCGCAAAGAGAAGGAAGCAAAGAAAAAACAGAAGATGATCGACATCAAGGAAGTACGTTTGTCGCCCAACATCGATACAAATGATTTAAATACAAAAGTAGGCGCTGCAAGAAAGTTTCTCTCCAAAGGAGACAAAGTGAAAGTAACACTTCGTTTTCGTGGACGTGAGATGGCTCATATGGGCAGCAGTAAACATATCCTGGATGAATTCGCACAGAGTCTGTCCGACATTGCAACGGTTGAGAAAGTTCCGAAGATCGAAGGCAGAAGCATGACTATGTTTTTAACTGAAAAACGTTAAAAGATACATTTTTAAGGAGGAAATTTAATAATGCCAAAAATGAAAACAAGCAGAGCGGCTGCAAAGCGCTTTAAAACAACAGGTACAGGAAAGATCGTAAGAAATAAAGCTTATAAAAGCCATATCTTAACCAAGAAGTCACAGAAAAGAAAAAGAAATCTTAGAAAACCGACTGTTCTTGATCAGACAAATGTAAAGAACATGAAGAAAATTTTACCATATCTGTAAGATAGTTGATAAACTGAACAACTATGCGATTTTAAGGAGGAAAATAAGAAATGGCAAGAATTAAAGGCGGTATGAACGCTAAAAAAAGACATAACAGAACACTGAAACTGGCAAAGGGTTACAGAGGAGCCAGAAGCAAACAGTATAGAGTAGCAAAACAGTCCGTAATGAGAGCTTTAACAAGTGCTTATGCAGGAAGAAAACAGAGAAAACGCCAGTTCCGTCAGCTGTGGATCGCACGTATCAACGCTGCAGCACGTATCAATGGACTTTCTTACAGCAAATTCATGTATGGTCTGAAGCTTGCAGGTATTGAGCTGAACCGTAAAGTACTTGCTGATATGGCAGTAAATGACAAAGATGGCTTTGCAACACTTGCAGAGCTTGCAAAAACAAAAGTAGCAGCTTAAGTACCATGAAATCTGAGCAATCAGAGGGCATCATCTGACAGCTGTCAAATATAAGGAGAGGAAATACCGGAGGACTCAAAACTCCCGGTGTTTCCTCTCTTTTTTTCCGGAATCGTTTCCTTGCATTTCCCCGTTAATCGTTGTATGATAGGGAAGAAACGGGTAAAAGAGGAAGAATACGAAAGGAGCTTTTCATGGATATCAAAGAAAAAGCATTGAAGCAGCATGAAGAATGGAATGGCAAAATCGAGGTGGTAAGCCGGGCAAAGTTGGAGACACCGGAGGATCTGTCCATCGCCTATACACCAGGCGTTGCAGAGCCCTGCCTGCGTATCTCTGAGGATGTGGATCTCTCCTATAAATATACAAGACGTGGCAATATGGTAGCTGTTGTAACCGACGGAACGGCTGTACTGGGACTGGGTGATATTGGTCCGGAGGCAGGCATGCCGGTTATGGAAGGAAAATGTGTTCTGTTCAAAACCTTTGGCGATGTAGATGCATTTCCGCTTTGTGTTCGAAGCAAGGATGTAGATGAGATTGTAAATACAGTGGCGCTTCTGGCCGGAAGCTTTGGCGGCGTTAATCTGGAGGATATCGCTGCTCCCCGCTGTTTTGAAATTGAACGCAAGTTAAAAGAACGCTGTGACATTCCTGTATTCCATGACGATCAGCATGGTACCGCTGTCGTGACGGCGGCTGCAATGCTCAATGCATTAAAATTCGTCGGAAAGAAACTGGGAGAGATTCGTGTGGTAACCTCCGGTGCAGGAGCAGCAGGAATTGCCATCATTAAACTTCTGGTAAATCTTGGACTTAAAGAAGTTATTATGTGTGACCGCAAGGGCGCTATCTATGAGGGCCGGGAAGGCTTGAATCCGGAAAAAGAAGAGATGGCTAAGATCTCTAATCTGGGTAAAGTAAGGGGAAGTCTGGCTGAGGTACTCAAAGGCGCCGATGTGTTCATCGGAGTTTCGGCACCGGGCACAGTGACGGAAGAGATGGTAAAGAGTATGGCTGACAAGCCGATTCTGTTCCCTATGGCCAATCCTACACCGGAGATCATGCCGGATCTGGCTCTGGCAGCCGGAGCAGCAGTGGTAGGAACCGGAAGAAGCGATTTTCCTAACCAGATTAATAATGTACTGGCGTTCCCTGGAATCTTCCGTGGCGCTTTGGATGTACGTGCAAAAGATATTAATAATGAAATGAAGGTTGCGGCAGCTTACGCCATCGCAGATCTGGTGGCACCGGAAAAACTGGCAGCTGACTATATTATACCGGATCCCTTTGACAAACGTGTAGCTGCATCTGTTGCAGCGGCGGTAGCGAAAGCAGCCAGAGAGACAGGAGTGGCAAGAATCTGATGAAAAGCAAAGTGGCGGTACTGTTTAGCAGAGACTACGAGGAAGAAGCAGTCTATGAAAGAATAAGGGCAGGTTTCCAACTGCTGGGCGGTGCTGACACCTTTTATAAGGAAGGAGAACACCTCCTTCTAAAACCGAATCTCGTAAGGGGAGCCGCTGTGGAACGAGCAGTATTCACCCATCCTGCAGTGGTAACAGCAGTAGCCAGAGTACTGTGGGAGGCCGGATGCAAAAACCTTCAGTGCGGAGATTCCTGTGGCATTGGTCAGGCAGAAAAAATCATGCGGGACAGCAAAATGCTGTCCGGTCTGGCACCCTATGGAGTAAAAACGGTGGATTTTTCCAGAGAACAGCAGGTTCAGTATGAAAATGGCGGACAAAAGCTGGAATTTGCCATGGCAAAACCAGTCTGTGAGGCAGACGGACTGATCAGTATCAGCAAGATGAAAACCCATGCACTGGAACACATTACCGGTGCGGTGAAGAACCAGTATGGCTGCATTGCAGGACTAAATAAAGCCAAAGGACACACCAGATATCCCAATGCTGACAGCTTCGCCCGGATGCTGATCCATCTGAATCAGTGCATCAGCCCCCGTCTCTATATTATGGATGGAATCACAGCCATGGAGGGAAATGGTCCTACCTCAGGAGATCCGGTTCCCATGGGCTTACTTCTCATGTCCCGGGATCCGATTGCGCTGGACAGTACCTTCGCCAGACTGGTTCATCTGAATCCGGAATATGTGCCCACCAATGTCCACGGGGAAACGATGGGACTTGGCACCTGGCATACCGAAGATATCGAATTAGTGACGGAACAGGGCCCCATCACCATGGAAAATCTGGTTAAAACCCACGGGAATCCGGATTATAACGTAGACCGTACCCGCTCCAGGGGAAGTGGAATCCTGAGCAAAATCGGTTTCCTGCGCATCTTTCAGAAAAAACCTTACATTGATCCGGATAAATGCCGTAAATGCGGCATCTGCGTAGAAAGCTGTCCCGTAGACGGAAAGGCTCTCACCTTTGCCAAAGGTCCCAAAACCCCTCCCGTCTACAACTATCAAAAATGTATCCGCTGCTTCTGCTGTCAGGAAATGTGCCCCCACAAAGCCATTTCCGTCCGCTAGCAAATAAAACATGATATGAGAAATCAAAAAGGAGAATAACTATGACAATAGAAACCCTGCGTACAGACATGATCACCGCAATGAAAGCAAAAGACAAACCGAGAAAAGAAGCCATTTCTTCTCTGGTTTCAGCAGTAAAAAAAGCAGCTATCGATGAAGGCTGCCGTGATGACATCCCGGAAGAGATGGTAAACCGTGTAATCTTAAAAGAACTGAAAACAGTAAAAGAGCAGATTGATACCTGTCCGGAAACAAGAGAAGACTTAAGAACAGAGTACCAGTTCCGCTATGATGTGATTAATGAATACGCACCACAGCTTATGGGAGAAGAGGAAGTAAAAACCTACATTTCCGAAAAATTCGCAGAAATTCTGGCTACAAAAAACAAAGGTATGATTATGAAAAATGTGATGGGTGACCTGAAAGGCAAAGCCGACGGAAAGGTAATCAATCAGGTAGTGGCGGAACTGTGTAAATGAATCTCTTAACTATGGAACACCTGTACAAAGCATATTCCGAGCGAACGCTGCTGGAGGATGCTTCCTTCAGTCTGCAGGATGATGAAAAAGTAGGTGTGATCGGTGTAAATGGTATGGGAAAATCCACGCTGTTAAAGCTGATTGCAGGATTGGAGACACCGGATGACGGCAATATCGTCATGGGCAGTAATGTCAAAATCGGTTATCTGCCCCAGACTCCGGTATTTGAAAAGGAACAGACAGTCCTGAGTGCAGTGCTGGAGGGAAGCCTGGAGAATCCAGAGGATTTCTTAGGGGAAAGTGAAGCAAAATCCATGCTTCAGTCCCTGGAGTTTACGGACTATGAGCAGCCCATCAGCCAGCTGTCCGGCGGACAAAAGAAACGTGTGGCACTGGTGAAGGTACTTCTGCAGCGGGTAGATATATTAATTCTGGATGAGCCCACCAACCATCTGGATAACCAGATGTCCGAGTGGCTGGAACAGACCCTGCTAAGATATCGGGGAACGCTGGTTATGGTAACCCATGACCGATATTTTCTGGATCGTGTTGTGACAAGAATTGTGGAAGTAGACAAAGGAAGTATATACAGTTATCCCGGCAGCTACTCTGCTTATGTAAGCCTGAAGGAACAGCGGGTAAACAGTGAACTTGCCACAGAGCGGAAGAGACAGAGCATCCTGCGCACGGAGCTTGCGTGGCTGGCAAGAGGAGCCAGAGCCCGTTCAACCAAGCAGAAAGCCCATATTCAGCGGATTGAAGACATGCAGGCAGTACAGGCACCTGTTGCCGATTCCCAGATCGAGATGTCATCCCTGGCTTCCCGTATGGGAAGAAAAACCATTGAGATTGAACATCTGAGCAAAGCCTATGGAGATCATGTGCTTTTTTCGGATTATACCTATACCTTTCTAAAAGGGGATCGTGTGGGAATCGTGGGAAGAAACGGCTGTGGAAAAAGTACCCTGTTGAAGATTATCACAGGGGTGCAGACGCCGGATGGCGGAACTGTCGAGATTGGACAGACTGTAAAAATCGGATATTTTTCTCAGGAAAATGAATATATGGACGATTCCATGACTGCCATTGAATATGTGCGGGAAGAAGCAGAGTATATTCGCACCAAAGATGGGCTTGTCACCGCCTCTTCCATGATGGAACAGTTCCTTTTTGACGGAACCATGCAGTGGACAAGGATTGAGAAACTCTCTGGCGGAGAAAAGAGAAGACTGTATCTGCTGCGCATCCTGATGGGGGCGCCTAATGTGCTGATTCTGGATGAGCCTACGAATGATCTGGATATTCAGACCCTGACTATTTTGGAAGATTATCTGGACACTTTTGACGGAATTGTTATCACCGTCTCCCATGACCGTTATTTTCTGGACCGAGTTGTGCGTAGAATCTTCGCATTCGAAGAAAATGGACAGATTCGGCAGTACGAAGGCGGCTACAGTGATTATCTGAATTCCTGCGCAGAACAAAATCCTCAAAGTCAGATCACAGGAAGTAAAAAATCCGAGAAAAATGGCGAGAAGAGAAAGACTGAAAAGCCAAAGGGAGAGCGAAAGCTAAAGCTCACCTATAAGGAAACAAAGGAATTCGAGACCATCGATGCAGATATCGCAGACCTGGAGGAACAGATTGAGCAGGCAGATAAGCAGATCGAATTGTCTGCCCGGGATTTTGTAAAGCTGGCAGAAGTGACTGAAAAAAAAGAAAAACTGGAAGCCGAGCTGGAAGAAAAGATGGACCGCTGGGTTTACCTGACGGAACTTCAGGAACAAATAGACGCACAGAATACCAAATAGATACCAAAAGGTATTGAAAGCTGCTGCTTCTGGCTGCCCGGAATCCTTCTGCTGCTGGCGGACACTGTTTCGAAGCCCAAGAGCATCCACGAAAAAAAATGTTTTACTAAAAGCCATAAGCAGTCAGCATAAACTCGCTATGCTCAGACAGTATGCTGACTGCTTATAACGCAAAACAGGTTTTTCGATATGCTTAGGGCTTCTGTAAAGGTGTCCGCCAGCAGCAGAAGGATCCCGGGCAGCCAGGAGCAGCAGCCTACCCGTGCGTTTAGATTGAAAAAGAAGTGTATTTTTAGCGAAACATCATATATGAAACATGGACAATCCTTATACGCAGTGGTATAATTAAACTAAATGCGTATACTAATTGTATATAATTTTAAGGAGGATAAACAAAATGGCAAGAAAGATGAAAACCATGGATGGTAATCAGGCAGCTGCTCACGCTTCTTATGCGTACACAGACGTTGCTGCTATTTACCCAATTACCCCATCATCTGTTATGGCGGAACATACAGACGAATGGGCAACCCAGGGAAGAAAGAACATTTTCGGACAGGAAGTACGTGTTACCGAGATGCAGTCAGAGGCAGGAGCAGCAGGTGCTGTTCATGGTTCTCTGTCAGCAGGTGCTTTAACAACTACATATACAGCTTCTCAGGGACTTTTACTGATGATCCCGAACCTGTATAAAATTGCAGGTGAGCAGCTTCCGGCAGTATTCAACGTATCTGCTCGTGCACTGGCAAGCCATGCACTGTCAATCTTCGGAGATCACTCCGATGTTTACGCCTGTCGTCAGACCGGATGCGCAATGCTTTGCGAATCCAGTGTACAGGAAGTTATGGACCTTACTCCGGTAGCACACTGTGCAGCACTGGAAGGAAAAGTTCCATTTATCAACTTCTTTGATGGTTTCCGTACTTCCCATGAGATCCAGAAGATCGAGACATGGGATTATGAAGATCTGAAAGAAATGGTAGATATGGATGCAATCTCTGCATTTAGAAAACATGCACTGAATCCAAATCATCCATGTCAGAGAGGATCTGCTCAGAACCCGGATATCTTCTTCCAGGCAAGAGAAGCATGTAACTCTTATTACGATGCTCTTCCGGCAATCGTACAGGAATATATGGACAAAGTTAACGCTAAGATCGGTACCGATTACAAGCTCTTCAACTATTACGGAGCAGCTGATGCTGAGACCGTAATCATTGCTATGGGTTCTGTATGTGATACGATTGAGGAAACAATCGACTACTTAACAGCAGCAGGCAAAAAAGTCGGTGTTGTAAAAGTACGTCTGTTCAGACCTTTCTCAGCACAGGCACTGGTTGCAGCTATTCCTGAGACAGCAAAACAGATCACAGTTCTTGACAGAACCAAAGAGCCTGGCGCTATGGGCGAGCCTCTGTATCTGGATGTTGTTGCAGCACTGAAGGGTTCCAAATTCGAGACAACACCTGTATTCACAGGACGTTACGGACTTGGTTCCAAGGATACAACACCGGCTCAGATCGTTGCTGTATATGAGAACACAACAAAACAGAAATTCACAATCGGTATCGTCGATGACGTTACAAACCTTTCTCTTGAGACAGGTGCTCCGATTGTTACTACTCCGGAAGGAACAATCAACTGTAAGTTCTGGGGACTTGGCGCTGACGGTACAGTAGGAGCGAACAAAAACTCCATCAAGATCATCGGTGACAATACAGATATGTATGCTCAGGCTTACTTTGATTATGATTCCAAAAAATCCGGTGGTGTTACGATGTCTCACCTTCGTTTTGGAAAGAAACCAATCAAATCTACTTACCTGATTCACAAAGCAAACTTTGTTGCATGCCACAATCCTTCTTATGTGAATAAATATAACATGGTTCAGGAACTGGTAGATGGTGGTACCTTCCTTTTGAACTGCCCATGGGATATGGCAGGACTGGAAGAGCATCTTCCGGGACAGGTAAAGGCATTCATCGCTGATCACAATATCAAGTTCTACACCATCGATGGTGTTAAGATCGGTATCGAGACCGGCATGGGACCAACCCGTATCAATACGATCCTTCAGTCTGCATTCTTCCAGCTGGCAAGCATTATTCCGGAAGATAAGGCAAATGAACTGATGAAAGCTGCTGCAAAAGCTACCTATGGCCGTAAAGGTGATGATGTTGTAGCAAAGAACTGGGCTGCTATCGATGCAGGTGCAAAGCAGGTTGTTGAAGTAAACGTTCCGGAAAGCTGGAAATCTGCAGCTGACGAAGGTCTGTTTATGACACATGCTACGGACGGACGTTCCGATGTAGTAGATTTTGTTAACAACATCCAGTGTAAGGTATCTGCTCAGGAAGGTAACTCCCTGCCAGTATCTGCATTCAAAGATTACGTTGACGGTTCCACACCATCCGGATCTTCCGCATACGAAAAACGTGGTATCGCAGTAAATGTTCCGGTTTGGAATTCAGAGAACTGTATCCAGTGTAACAGATGTGCATATGTCTGCCCACATG
Source organism: Lachnospiraceae bacterium (assembly GCA_028692395.1). Classification (GTDB taxonomy): domain Bacteria; phylum Bacillota; class Clostridia; order Lachnospirales; family Lachnospiraceae; genus Novisyntrophococcus. Next base: position 48,488 of record JAQUXP010000014.1, on the reverse strand, counting down.
CAGTTATCCGTCCAATCGCTATGACAGCTGACGAAGCTGCTAAGGCTCCGGAAGGAATGAAGACATTACCTATGACAGGTATGACAGATTATACATTTACGATGGCTATCTCTGCTCTTGACTGTACAGGCTGTGGATCTTGTGCAAATGTCTGCCCAGGAAAGAAAGGTGCAAAAGCCCTTGCTATGGAAAGCCTTGCAGCAAACGAAGGCGAGCAGAAATACTTCGATTACGCAGTAACTCTTCCAATCAAAGAGGATGTTGTTGCTAAGTTTAAAGCAAATACCGTTAAGGGAAGCCAGTTCAAACAGCCGCTGCTTGAGTTCTCAGGTGCATGTGCTGGTTGTGGTGAGACACCTTACGCAAAACTTATCACTCAGTTGTTTGGTGAGAGAATGTACATCGCTAATGCAACAGGATGTTCTTCTATCTGGGGTAACTCCTCACCATCTACACCTTACACTGTAAATGCTGCAGGACAGGGACCGGCATGGTCTAACTCACTGTTCGAGGATAACGCAGAGTTTGGTTATGGTATGTTACTTGCTCAGAACGCAATCCGTAAAGGTCTTTCAGACAAAGTTGAGAGCGTTATGAACAGCGACGAAGCTTCTGATGAAGTAAAAGCAGCTTGTAAAGAATACATCGATACCTATGCAAGTGGCATAGAGAACGGACCTGCAACAGATAAGCTTGTTGCTGCACTGTCAGGCTGTGACTGCGACACCTGCAAGGATATCGTTGATAACAAAGACTTCCTGGCTAAGAAATCCCAGTGGATCTTCGGTGGTGACGGATGGGCTTATGATATCGGATTTGGTGGCGTTGACCATGTTCTCGCAAGTGGACAGGACATCAACATCATGGTATTCGATACCGAGGTTTATTCAAACACCGGTGGACAGTCTTCTAAATCTACACCTACAGGTGCTGTTGCACAGTTCGCTGCAGGAGGAAAAGAAGTTAAGAAGAAAGATATGGCAAGCATCGCTATGAGCTATGGTTATGTATACGTAGCACAGATCGCTATGGGTGCTGATTACGCACAGACCGTAAAAGCAATTGCAGAAGCAGAAGCTTATCCGGGACCATCTCTGATCATCGCTTATGCTCCATGTATCAACCATGGTATCAAGAAAGGTATGAGCAAAGCTCAGACTGAGGAAGAACTGGCTGTTAAGGCTGGATACTGGCATTGCTTCCGCTTTAATCCTTCTCTTAAGGCGGAAGGTAAAGCAGCATTTACTCTGGATTCTAAGGCTCCAACAGAAAGCTATCAGGAATTCCTGGACGGCGAGGTACGTTACAATTCACTGAAACGTGCTAATCCGGAAAAAGCAGCAAGACTGTTCGCTAAATCTGAGGGTGAAGCAAAGAGCAGATATGATTATCTGAACAAACTGATCACACTTTACGGAGAAGAGTAATCCAAACCGTAGCTGATCAATAGAATAATATGTCCAAACGTAAAGATACCGCCGCATGGGAGCTTCCTGTGCGGCGGTATTTTGTTGACTCTTTTCCGGGAAAAGACCAGAGGAAAGATAGAAAATCACATTAGGAAAAGAAAGCCATCTGTGGTAGAATAGGAATAAAAAAGGTAGAAAAGGGGAAGCAAAGCTATGATAATGAAGGAATATCCAATTCAGGCAGAAGGATCCTGCCAGTACGCAAGATTGTGTACCTATATCTGGGAACAGTCACCTGAGCTTGCGTGGAAGGAAAGACCACTGATCCTTATGTGTCCGGGAGGCGGCTACACGATGACATCTGATCGTGAAGCAGATCCTATTGCCATGCATTTTCTGGAACAGGGGTATCATGTGGCGATCCTGCGCTACTCGGTGGAACCTGCAGTGTATCCCACAGCACTTCTGGAAGCGGCAGCGTCTATGAAGCTGATATGGGAACACAGCAGAGAGTGGCATGTGGACACCTCCAGAATTATCCTCCAGGGCTGTTCTGCAGGAGGACATCTGGCGGCCAGCCTGGGGGTATTCTGGAAGGAAGCATGGCTTGCCGAAAAGACAGGAGTTTCTTCAGAGCAGCTGAAGCCTGCAGGTATGATTCTGTGTTATCCTGTCATTACCTCAGGAGCATTTGCCCACAGAGGCTCTTTTGAAGCACTGTTAAAAGGGGAATATACAGAAGAACTGCTGGAACGCAACTCGCTGGAAAAACAGGTTACCAAAGACACCCCTCCCACATTTCTGTGGCATACTTACACGGATGACACGGTACCGGTAGAGAACTCCCTTCTGCTCATTCAGGCAATGAAAACATATGAAATCCCGGTGGAATTCCATATGTATCCGGTGGGAGGTCATGGACTTGCTACCTGCGATGAAGCGGCAGTAAATGAGGACCATTACGGAATACAGAAAGAATGCCAGAGCTGGCTTCCGCTGGTAAAAACCTGGCTGAAGAATCTGACAAAAAAGTAAAGTGTACAAATAACGTAAAAAAGAGAATGTGGTTTCACTTTTGTGAGACGCCAACATTCTCTTTTTTTGATGAGAAAACTTATAGCAAATCAGGCTGCACTGTATGAATGTGGTTTTCGAGGGAAGCAGCATCAATCAGAGCCGGAGTAACACCCTGACGGGATACACAAAATCCGGCGGCATAGCCTGCAACCTGGATGGATGTTTCCAGTGAGTAGCCTTTCAGCAGGTAGGCAGCAAGTGCCGCTATAAAAGCATCTGCGCCGCCGGTAGAGTCTACACTTACAAAATCTGCTGCCGGGAAATACTTTGCCTGCTGTTCCGTCTTCAGATAACATCCATGATGTCCCAGCGTGATAATAACAACAGGAATTCCCAGGGAATAAAAATAATCAGCCTGACCTTCAATGGTACCTTCCGAAGGGCATAAAAGAGAGGCTTCTTTCCTGTTTGGAACAAAGATGTCAATTAAGTCCTGCAGCTCTCTGGGCAGATATTTGGATGCGGCAGGTTTCAGGATTACTTTTACATCATTTTTCTTTGCGGCTTTTGCAGTAGCAAGAACTGCGTCATCTGATATTTCAGTGGAAAGCAGACAGTAGCCACACCCTTCAAACAGATACTGATGCTTGAAGATATCTTCCGGGGTTAATGCCAGATTTGCACCGGGCAGTACCGTGATTGTACTTTCTGCATTACTCAATACATGCATATAAGCTTTTCCAGTGGCATTTTTAGGATCACGCCTCACTCCCTGGGACATGACATGTTCCTTTTGCAGAGTGTCATAAACCAAAGTGGAATCGAGATCATTTCCAACTTTTCCAATCAGAAAAGCCTCTGTTCCCAACCTTGCAGCACCAATAGCCTGATTTGCGCCCTTTCCACCAAGAAAAGTGGATGCGGAATTGATAAACAAAGTTTTTCCGGTTTGAGGAAGCTCATCCACGTTAAGGACAACATCGGTATTAATACTGCCCGCCACCACAAGCTTGTTATTTCGCAGGGATAGTGGCTGATTCAGGCTTTCTTCATGATCCAGCTGCCAATTAGTGACAAAGCCGCAAGGAGACAGATCAGTACCGGATTCACAGTGGGAAATCAGGTCGGTACAGATCTGGTATCCGAATTCATAGTAGGGAATGCGGATACTCGATATTGAGGGAAATGACATATCTTCACGGACATCATCCTTTAAACTGACAAGGGAAAGATCTGACGGAATATAATAATGCTGATTTATGGAGGTTTCGTAGAACTTTAATGCGGATGCAAAGTGTGTACTTACAATTCCTGTAAAGCCCTGGATATTCATTTTGGCATAATAATTATTGTCATAGATAGAGAGAAGCATACTGTCCTGAAAAGCAATCTGATGATCAAAAAGGCATTGACGAAAGCCCTTTTGTACCTGCTCAGAGCGCATACTTCCCGGTTTTATAAGACAGGCTATGTTAGTATGCTGACAGGCAAGCAGCTTTTCCGTCAGCAGATATCCCATCTGCGAAAATTCAATATGAAAGGAGGGAACATTCTCCGGAGCATTTACATATAAAAAAGGAATATTCCGCTCTGTGAAATAGCGACTGTTTGGGCAACTTTCCTGATTGACCGGTTCCCATATGATACCGTCAACATTGTGGTGGCAGAGGGATGTGATATGTTTTAATTCTGATTCGATATCGCCCAGACTGTCATATAGAAGAATACTGTAACCTGCCTCCTGAGCCGCCTGCATGATACCATTTACCAGACGGTTTGTCTGAGTGGCAGAGCGCAGGAGCACACCCAACAAAAAGGATCTGCTCTGCTGTGTACTTTTTATTGTGCCATAAGGAGTATAGTTGTACTCCTTAACAATTTGCAGTACACGGTTTATAGTTTCGCCATTGATATTGTCTGCTTTATTATTAACAATTTTAGAAACAGTCGACGTCGACACACCGGCAAGCTGTGCAATCTCTTTGATTGTCATGATGATTACCTCACTTCTGAAGTTGATGTATATAAGTATGAATTACAAAATAGGGTTTGTCAATGCAATTTGACAGTTTCCATGTGAGTGTACAATATGCACAGGAAAGGTGGCAGATAAACTAGCTTATTTGACGAAAATACAAAAGGAAGTTGACAGACCAACAGGAAAACAGTATACTAAGTGCATAGGAAAACAGTTTACGAAACAGTTTACCCAAACGAAAGGAGAAGGAAAAGAGAATGGGGAATGAGAAGGCAAAAGAAGAGTATGAGATCTTCACAAGTGCTAAACCGATTGGGGGAGGAATGAAGGATCAGGTAAGCATTATCAAACGGCTGGTGAAGCCACAGGGAAAAGTAGACGTTGTGCTGGACACGGATACTTACAATGAGATTGACGATCAGTTTGCAGTCGCTTATCTGATCAAGTCAGAGGAAAAACTGAATTTGAAAGCAATCTACGCTGCTCCGTTCTACAATGCGAAATCTGAAGGACCGGCAGATGGGATGAAAAAGAGTTATGATGAAATTATGAATATCCTGACTCTTTTAGAGAGAGAAGATTTGAAAGAAAATGTATTCAAAGGCTCAGAAGCCTATATGCCTTCGGAAACAGAAGCGGTAATGTCGGATGCCGCCAGGGACCTGGCAGAGAGAGCAATGAATTACTCAGAGGAATCACCACTTTATGTGATTGCTATCGGAGCAATTACTAATATTTCATCGGCGATTTTACTGAATCCTGAGATTGTCAACCGAATGGTGTTGATCTGGCTGGGAGGTAATGCCATACATTGGCCGCATAATAAAGAATTTAATCTTTATCAGGATGTAGCAGGCGCTAGAGTGGTTTTTGGATGTGGTGTGCCATTAGTTCAGCTGCCCTGTATGGGAGTTGTCTCAGCATTTACCATCAGTGGTCCGGAACTGGAGTATCATCTGCGTGGCAAGAATAAGCTTTGTAATTACCTGGTGGATGTGACAACAGAAGAGGCAAAACAATGCTATGGAGGGGCTACATGGACCAGAGCAATCTGGGATGTTACAGCGGTGGCATGGCTGCTGGATGGAGATTTTGAGGAAGACTGTCTGATTCACAGTCCTATCCCTGAATATGATGATAAATATGCATTTGATAATAATCGGCACTTTATAAAATATGTATATCATATAAAAAGAGACAACCTGTTTGCGGATTTATTTGAAAAATTGAGCAGATAAACAGAAAGGGAAAATACATGAAAAAGAGAAGAGCATTAGCATTATTAACAGCAACGGCTATGATGATGAGCATGTGTGTAACAGGCTGCGGAGGAAGTAATGCCAGCAGTGGTGGAGCAACTTCCAAAAGTGAAGGGGAGGAAAAGACTTCCGATAGTAGCGCAGGAGATGCTGTTACAATCAAGTGGCTGTCTCAGGGACCTGGAGAGGATGCCTGGGAAGGTTTGACAAAGCCGATTTTGGAAGCCTTTGAAGAGGAAACAGGAATTCACGTAGAAGCAGAATTCTATTCCTTCAGTGATCTGTTTGAGGTTATCGAGACAAAATCTGCTTCCGGTAATGCGGATTTTGATGTAATGAGCGTTGATGTTACCTATGTATCAAAATATGGAAGCAGCGGCTATCTGGAGCCTTTGGATTCTTACTTTACGGATGAAGAAAAAGCAAAATGGGATGATGCTTCTTATCAGGCAGGTGTTTGGGATGACATCATGTATGCTGCACCGGAGAATACTTCCACACAGGAATTGTATTATAATAAAACGCTGTTAGACAAAGCGGGAATCACCCTTCCTGAGAGCGATGCAGATCATCGCCTGACATATGAAGAGGTAGCAAAGCTGGCAAAACAGGCACAGGATGCGTTGGATCCGGATGGCAGCAAGGGCATCATAGGATTTGATTTTCAGCAGGTAAGCCGTGTTTATCAGATGAATATGCTTGCAAATTCACTGGGAGGATCCAATATTAGCGAGGATGGCTATTCTATAGATGGAGTTGTTAATACGGATCCATGGAAAGAAGCTATGACCTGGTATCAGGGACTGGTTAATGACGGCGTTGCCTCCAAGGGATACGATGCAGATACTTTGCAGGAGCAGTTTTATGCGGGAAATATGGTATTTATGATCGGAGGAACCTGGACTTCATCGGGTATGAAGTGTGAGGATGAGATTGGATGTACTTATGTACCTTGTTTTGAGGGGCATGAAGATCAGGTTGCCACCTCTACAGGAAGCTGGTATTTTGGAGTTAACTCCCAGTCTAAAAGCAAGGATGCAGCGGCACAGTTTGTAAAATATTTAACACTTGGCAAAGGCAATGACATGTGGCTGGATATTAATGGTGATGTGCCTAGCCGTCTGGAAAAACAGCAGGAAATCTCTAATGATGCTAATGCCACACCGGATATGAAGATTGCGGCACATGAAGCGGCGAATACCGCAGTTCCCCGTGCAGTGACACCGGCATTTGGAGAGTACTCCACTATTTTGGATCAGGCTTGGGAAGATGTGCGAAACGGAGCGGATGTAGGAGAGACGCTGGATAATGCAGTGGAGCAATTCGACTCTGCAGTGGCATCCTACAAAAAGTAGAAGGCTTTAAGTGGCGGTATGTCTATGCGACTGCCGCCATTTGAGAGAAAAGAAAGGAAAAATATTATGGGAGAAATCTATATAAAAAACAAATGGCTGCCCTATCTGCTTATTCTGCCTACTTTTTTGTTGATTTGCATTTTTAAATTATATCCTATCTTCAATAGCGTGGTTCAGGGTGTTTTGTCTTCGGACGGAACATTTACACTGGATAACTATCAGTTGCTTTTTGCAGATAAGACCTTTTGGAGTTCCCTGTGGATCACGTTAAAATTTAATCTTATTATTATTCCCTGTCAGATTATATTATCTTTTGTTATGGCACTGATTGTCAATGTCAAGGTAAAAGGAATTGAAGGGTTTCGAACTGTATTTTATCTTCCATTCTGTATTTCGTTAACAGTTGCCACTGTTATATGGCAGATGATGTTAAGTGTAAATAATGGTGTTGCAAACAGCATTCTTGGAATTTTTGGAATTGCTCCTGTCGGATTTTTGATCGATAAAAAATGGGCGTTACTGTCTATTGTTCTAATTGCATCCTGGAGAGGCTGCGCATACTGGATGATGTTTTTCCTGGCAGGATTAAAGGGAATCGATACCAGTGTTTATGAATCGGCTAAAATTGATGGCGCCGGATTTTTCACATCGTTGTTTAAGATAACGGTTCCATTATTGAAGAATACATGGCTATTTGTATTTGTGGCAAATACCACTGCTAATTTCCTGATGTTTGCACCTATTCAGATTGCAACAGAAGGTGGTCCCCAGGGTAGCACAAACGTATTGATGTATGAGGCGTATAAGGCGGCATTTAAGTATTCTAACAGACCAAGACAGGCCTGTATTGTTACAATATTATTAGTGATTATTATGTTGATTTGCCTGATTCAGAATAAGACACTCAGTGAAAAGGAGGCATAGCCATGACCATAAGACAAAAAAGAATCACAAAGAAAGTAATGATTTATATTGTTTTAGGAATCATGACAATTGTATCGTTGTTCCCCATATTTTTCTGTTTGTCAGCATCTTTGAGAACGCAGGAAGATCTGTTTAGTCATATGTTTCCTTTTACCTTAACATCACTGTTTCCTAGTAATGTCACCCTTGAAAATTATGTGATTATATTTACACAATATTCATTTTGGAAACCGATTCTGAATACAATGATTGTTACAATAGCAACGATTGTTCTGGGATGTGTGATTAACTCTATGGCGGGCTTTGCATTTACCTGCTTTAAATTCAAAGGGAAAAAGATTTTTTATCCGCTGGTGTTAGTGTCTTTTATGGTTCCCTTTGAGGCAATCGCAATTCCCCTGTACGATGTGGCGAATAAGCTTCACATGGTTGACTCATATGCGGGAATGATCATCCCGGCTGTGGCGGATGGACTGGTGACATTTTTGTTCATACAGTTCTTTAAGGACATTCCTCCAAGCCTGGTAGAAGCAGCAAGGGTGGATGGTGCAAAATGGCCGGCTATCTTTGTTAAAATCATTGTCCCGATTTCGAAGCCTATATTTGTCACGGCAGGATTGATGATCTTTATGAATCAATGGAATTCTTATATGTGGCCATTGCTGGTTGCAAGATCAAAGGAAATCCGGACAATTCAGATTGCGATCAGTCAGTTTACCGGAGAACGTTCTGTACAGTGGACTTATATTTATGCGGCATCCTTAATCTCTGCTATTATTCCAATTTCTTTATTTCTTCCGTTTCAGAAGTATTTTGTTGAGGGAATTACAGCTGGAAGTGTAAAGGGATGATAAAGAACAGTGAAAGGAGGGCGGTCAATGGATAAGCAGATTTTGGTTGTGGGAAGCCTGAATATGGACATGGTGATTGAGATGGATAAGATGCCGGTTACAGGTGAGACAATACTTGGAAAAACGCTTTCTTATATTCCGGGAGGAAAAGGTGCCAATCAGGCCTGTGCAGCTGGAAAGCTCGGGGGCAGTGTAAGAATGCTGGGCTGTGTGGGTGCGGACAGCTTTGGAGAGCGCCAGATTAAGAATCTGGACAGTGCCGGGGTCAACACGGAGTCCATCTGTCAAAGAGTGAAAGAACCCACAGGAACTGCAGTGATCTATGTTAACAAGGAAGGCGATAACAGTATTGTAGTTGTGGCAGGGGCTAATGGCACCTGCGATAAAAAGTATTTAGAACAAAATGATAAGCTGTTTCAGGACAGTGAATTTGTTGTTTTTCAGATGGAAATTCCCTATGAGGCAATTTGCTACGGAATCAGCAGAGCACATGAGCTTGGAAAAAAGGTTGTACTCAATCCCGCACCGGCTCCACAGCCTGGTGAGATACCGGATGAGATTTTAAGCCAGATAGATTATCTGACGCCGAATGAAACAGAGGTTATTCAGCTGGGTGAGGAATGCGGAAGCGATATGGAATCCATCAAAAGAGGTGCAGGAAAGCTTCTGGATAAGGGTGTTGGACATGTACTGGTGACTCTGGGAAGCCAGGGAGTTCTCCTGGTAGACGCAGATGGGGAAAGAATATTTCCTGCCAGGAAGGTACAGGCAGTGGATACAACAGCGGCGGGAGACTGCTTTAACGGAGCCCTGGTAACCAGGCTGGCAGAAGGTGCTTCCTTAGAAGAGGCCATCTGTTTTGCAAATTGTGCTTCGTCGATTGCAGTTACCAGAAAGGGAGCTCAAAGTTCTATTCCACAAAAAAGTGAAGTTTGGGAGCTCATGCATTCTGACAAAGTCGTGTGTTGAAGGAAAACTAAAGCAAATGACTTGCAGGAACCCTCCGTGGGTGTTAAACTAATAAGAAGAAAAAAACATCAGGTTAGTCTTAGCGGCATAAAACCTGAAAATTGCGGAGGATAAAAAACATGAAAAAACTGACAGTAAAAAAAGGTACAACCTGTATGGCGTGTCTGGAGTGTGTAAGAGCCTGTTCTATGGCATTTTATAAAGTATTTGATCCAGACAAATCCTGCATCCAGATCGTAGAGAAAAAAAGCGGTGTCAAACCGATGGTTTGTGTGGAGTGTGGAAAATGCGCAGAGGCCTGTGAAGTCGGCGCTATTAAGCAGAATGCAAAAGGTGTTTACATGGTTGACAAAAAGCTTTGTACTGGCTGCGGCAAGTGCGTAGAAGCCTGTCCCTTTGGCGTTATGGTGAAGGCAGAGGAGTCCCCGGTTTCTTCCAAGTGTATCGCCTGCGGAATCTGTGCAAAAGCCTGTCCGATGGATGTTCTGGAAGTAGTAGAGAAGTAATTTTTTTATAGACCAGATATCTGATAAAAAAATAGATAAGAAAGTGGCTGCTTTTCAGCTGCAAAGAGATTCTCTCTTTTGCGAATGAGAAGCGGCCGCTTTTTTATGGTTTACCATGCACTCCTTTTATGGTATACTTCGAATAGATGTTTTCAGGTACGGAACAGTTATGGAACAGAGACTAATAGAAATAATAATCATACAAATTATAAGGTGGGTATGGAGATGGCAATTGATAATACATTTATGAAGAAAAAACTGGAAAAGATGGAGGAGGTTGTGACGCTGTTTTCACAGGCGACCAGACTTCCCTATGTGGAGTGCGATGCGGAAACCTTTGACGATCAGGTATATGTGTTCAGCGATCAGGAGAAGATGAATGCGTTTGCTAAAAATCTGACAGATCAGAAGATCGGGTTGACGGGAGTGAAGATTCCAAAAGAACGGTTCCTTTCCTTCTATAATACGTTATTTGCCATTGGCGTCAATGCACTGATGTTTCAGGAAGGGGATGCAGTTACAAGAATTCAGCTGGAAGAGCTGGCCCAGAAGCCTGATATGGAAAAGATGGAGCAGGAAAAGGTCCCGGTGTTGAACCCGACGCTGCAGCTGAGCACCATCTACTTTTTGCAGGAGCTGCGTCGCCCGGTAGAGCATGATATGCAGCATCTGCGGGAGATGGAAGAGGAGATGATCGTCAACTTTGTGAAATCAAAGTTCATACTGGGACTGGATGTGTCAGAGGTTTCCGGTGAATGGGATCCAAAGGATCCGAATCAGCCCGTGAAGATTCCATATCTGAAGGATAAGGATGGCAACATGTTCCAGCCGGTATTTTCAGATTTTACAGAATTCCAGAAGTTCCATAAGGAAAAAGCAGCAAAGATGCGTATGGCATCCATGTCCCTGGGACAGCTGCAAAAGTATCTGGTGAAGGATTCAAAAGGATTTTTGATTAATCCATCCAGTATCCACCTGGAATTATCAAGAGAACAGCTGGAGAGAATAGTGAAAGCATTTAAACTTTAAATAAAAGCTGTCGCATCGATCCGGCAAGACGATGTGGCAGCTTGCTTATCTTAGCAGAAAGAGGAGGAATTACCGATATGCTGGAAGCATATGAAGTATTGAAAGAAGAACAAATTGATGATATACATGCAAAAGGAACACTTCTGCGACATAAGAAAAGCGGTGCCCGTGTGATGCTGCTTGCAAATGATGATGAGAATAAGGTGTTTAATATAGCATTTCGCACTCCCCCGGCGAATTCTACCGGAGTGGCTCATATTATAGAGCATACCGTGCTTTGCGGATCGAGAAAATTTCCGCTGAAGGATCCTTTTGTGGAACTGGTAAAAGGAAGTCTGAACACCTTTTTGAATGCCATGACGTATCCGGATAAGACCATGTTTCCTGTGGCCAGCTGCAATGATACCGATTTTCAAAATCTGATGGATGTCTACCTGGACGCAGTATTTTATCCGAATATTTACCGGGAGGAGAAGATTTTCCGTCAGGAGGGCTGGCATTATCATCTGGAATCCCAGGATGCACCGCTTACCTACAACGGTGTTGTTTATAATGAGATGAAGGGAGCATTCTCTTCTGCAGAGGAGGTGCTTGACCGGGAGGTGTTCAGTACGCTCTTTCCCGACACCGCCTACGGGGTAGAATCCGGAGGAGATCCGCAGTGTATTCCACAGCTTACGTATGAGGAATTCCTGGACTTTCACAGACAATATTACCATCCGTCGAACAGCTACATTTACCTCTATGGTGACATGAATATGGAGGAAAAGCTGGCGTGGCTGGATCAGGAATATCTGAGCAGCTTTGATGCAAGGAAAGTAGATTCCGGCATTAGGCTTCAGAAGCCTTTTGATAAGCCGGTTTCCCGGGAATTGTATTATCCGATTCTGGCCCATGAGCCTCAGGAGGACAACACCTATCTGTCCTGGAATATGGTAGTGGGAGACACACTGGATGTAAAGCTTGGAGTAGCATTTACTATACTGGAGTATGCACTTTTGGATGCACCGGGAGCACCGGTAAAGCAGGCGCTTCTGGACGCTCATATTGGAAAAGATGTGGAAGGTTCTTATGAAGACGGAATCCTGCAGCCGTATTTTCAGATTACGGCAAAGGGAGCCAATGAGCGGGATAAAGACCGTTTTATGGGGATTATACGGGAAACACTTACGAAGCTGGCAGAGGAAGGCATCAATCAGAAGGCCTTGCTGGCGGGCATCAACTATTTTGAATTCCGTTTCCGTGAGGCAGACTATGCTTCTTATCCAAAGGGACTGATGTATGGAATCGATGTGTTTGACACCTGGTTATATGAGGATCAGGCACCCTGGTCCTATCTGAAGCAGCTGGGGGCGTTTGAGGAGCTGAAAAGCGAAGTGGGCAGTGGCTACTTTGAACAGCTGATCCGGGAATATCTGCTGGATAATCCCCATGCAGCCATGCTGACGATGATTCCCCAGAAGGGTCTTGCCGAGAAGAAAGAGGAAGAACTGGCGGAAAAGCTGCAGAAATATAAGGAAAGCTTAAGCGTCAAAGAGCTTCAGCAGCTGGTTCAGGAGACAGAGGCGCTGCAGGAGTTTCAGGAGGCAGAGGACAGTGAGGAGACACTGGAATGCCTGCCGCTTTTGAAACGTTCCGACATTTCCAGAAACAGCCTGAAGCTTTATAATACGGAGCATATGCTGGACGGCACGCAGGTTTTGCATCATAATATCTTTACAAATGGCATCGCCTATGTGTCTCTGCTTTTTGATACCCGGCAGATCCCTGATGAGCTGATTCCCTATATGGGACTGTTAAAGTCTGTTATCGGCATGGTAGATACACAGCATTATACCTATGGGGAGCTGTTTAATGAAATCAATGCCAATACAGGGGGAATTAATTTTGGTATACAGACCTTCCAGGTACCAGCCGGGGATGACTGTCTGCGGATGTTTGGCGTTCGGATGAAATGTCTCTACGACCAGACGGCATTTGGATTTTCCATGATCCGGGAGATCCTGACTACTTCCAGACTTTCAGATGAAAAGAGACTTTATGAAATCGTGGCAAGTATCAGGACAAAGCTGCAGCAGGCGATTCCGGGTGCCGGACATGCCAGCGCCGTAGCCAGGGTGACTTCTTACTTTTCACCTGTGGCATACTTCCAGGAGAAGATTGCCGGAATCAGTTATTATCGGTTTATCGACGAAATCGAGAAGAATTTTGAGGAGCGAAAAGAAGAAGTGATCGCTCAGCTGGAAAAGCTGATTCCCATGATTTTCCGTCCCGAGCTTTTGAAGGTCAGCATTACGGCGGACGAGGCAGGCTACCGGCAGGTGGCAGAAGAACTTCTGGGGTTGAAAGACGTTCTCTATACGAAAGACTGCGAAAAAGGTGCAATTCAGTATCAACTTGTCCGTAAAAATGAAGCTTTTAAGACAGCAGGACAGGTGCAGTACGCTGCATTTGGCGGAAATTTCAAAGAAGCAGGATATTCCTATACCGGGGCTATGCGGGTGCTGAAGGTGATTCTGAATTATGATTATCTGTGGATGAATATTCGGGTAAAGGGCGGTGCCTACGGCTGCATGAGCGGCTTCAGACGCAGCGGAGAAACCTTTATGACATCTTATCGGGATCCGAACCTTGGAAAAACCTATCAGATTTTTGAGGGAGCGGGAGCTTACATCAGCCACTTCCAGTGCTCCGAAAGAGATATGACAAAATATATTATCGGTACCATCAGCGAGCTGGACACCCCGCTGACACCGGCCACAAAGGGAAGCGTATCTTTGAATGCGTATTTCTCAGGAATCACAGAAGAAGATTTTGCCCGTGAACGTGCAGAAGTGCTGGATGCCGGACTTTCCGATATACAGGCTCTGGGAGGCATGCTGGATGCAGTATATGCACAGCACAATATCTGTACCATCGGAAGTGCCGCAGCCATAGAAAAGGATGCATCAGCATTTCAGAATATTGAGGAGTTTTAACGTATGAAGGAAAATTTTAAGTCAGGCTTTGCAGCAATTATCGGGCGCCCTAATGTTGGAAAGTCCACACTGATGAATCAGCTTATCGGTCAGAAGATCGCCATCACCTCCAAGAAACCGCAGACCACCCGCAACCGTATACAGACTGTGTACACCCGCGAGGACGGACAGATCGTGTTTCTGGACACACCCGGAATCCATAAAGCGAAGAATAAGCTTGGGGAATATATGGTAAATGTTGCGGAACGCACGCTGCAGGACGTGGACGTTATACTCTGGCTGGTAGAACCCAGCACCTTTATCGGAGCAGGAGAGCGCCATATCGCAGAACAGCTGGAAAAAGCCAATCTTCCGGTGATTCTCGTTATCAATAAGATTGACACGGTAAAAAAAGAAGAGATTCTGGTCTTTATCGATGCTTACCGTAAGCTGTATCACTTTGATGAGATCATCCCGGCATCCGCACTGCGGGGGCAGAATACCCAGGATATCATAGACTCCCTTTTCAAATATCTGCCGTATGGTCCCCAGTTTTTCGATGAGGATACGGTTACTGATCAGCCCATGCGCCAGATCGTGGCAGAGATTATCCGGGAGAAGGCACTCCATGCTCTGGATGAGGAGATTCCCCACGGAATTGCGGTATCTATTGACAGCATGAAGGAACGTCCTGGTAAGAATATGACAGATATTGAGGCAACGATCGTCTGCGAACGGGATTCCCATAAGGGTATCATCATCGGAAAGCAGGGATCCATGCTGAAAAAGATCGGCAGCAATGCCAGATATGAGATTGAGCACATGATGGATCAGAAGGTTAACCTGAAGCTCTGGGTAAAAGTAAAGAAAGACTGGCGTGACAGTGATTTTCTGATCAAAAACTATGGATATGATAAAAAAGAGTTGATGTGATGAGCGAACCAATACAGGTGACAGGCATGGTACTGTCTGTAATGCCCGTGGCGGAATATGATAAGCGTGTGGTGCTTTTGACCAGGGAACGGGGGAAGCTTACCATGTTCGCCAGAGGTGCCAGAAGGCCCAACAGCACGCTGATGGCAGCCACAAACCCCTTCGTGTTCGGAACATTTACCGTGTATGAGGGAAGAACTGCCTACAGCCTGGTACAGGCGGATATCAGAGAATATTTTATGGAGCTTGCGTCTTTCCAGCCGGGAGTCTATTATGGTTTTTATTTTCTGGAATTTGCCGATTATTATGGAAGAGAGGGGACGGATGAGGCGCAGATGCTGAATCTTCTCTATGTGTCCATAAAGGCACTTTTGAGTGAAAAGTTTGATAACCGTCTGGTCCGCCGGATCTTTGAGATTAAGGCACTTGTGATCAATGGAGAATACGCATCCACGGAGCAGGATATGAGTCCTTCGGCACGATATGTCTGCGAGTATATCCAGGGGGCGGCCATTGCAAAGCTGTACACCTTTCAGCTGAAGAAGGAAGTTCTTGAAGAGCTGGAGCACCTGATGGACAGCTATCTGCCCCGGGTACTGGACAGACATTTTAAAAGTCTTGAGATATTGGAAATGATGGAGGATTGACATGAAAAACACAAAACGGATACTTGCATTAATTGCGGCAGGGCTTTTGGTACTTTTATATATTTCCACCCTGGTCTTTGCCATGATGGACAGTGAGTGGGCATACAGTATGTTCCAGATCTCCATCTTCAGTACCGTGGCGGTACCAGTGCTTCTGTATGCTATGATTCTGGTGTATAAAAGACTAAAAGTCAAAAATCAGGAGCTCTTTTCTGACAGTATTAATACGGTGATTTTCGATGTGGGAAATGTTTTGGTGAATTATGACTGGAAAAGCTATGTGAAAAGCTTTGATTTTCCAGAGGAGCTGAATCAGCTGGCGGCATCGGCCATGTTTGAGAATCCCCTCTGGGAGGAGGCAGACCGCGGTGTTATGACACCCCAGCAGCTGGAAGACGGATTTGCGGCTAATGCGCCCCAGTATGCCGACGAGATGCGTATGCTGTTTCGAAGAGCCGAGGGAACCGTAACCGTGTATCCTTATGCCAGAGAATGGGTGAGGGAGCTGAAAAACCGGGGCATGAAGGTCTACATTTTATCCAATTATGCCAGCCAGATGTTTGAGAGAACCAAAAAACAGATGGACTTTCTTCCTCTGGTGGATGGCGCTATCTTTTCCTTCCAGTGCCATAAGATCAAGCCGGAGCAAGAGATATATCAGAAGCTGATAAAAAAATATCAGATCAATCCCGCCAAGGCAGTGTTTATCGATGACCGGTCAGTCAATGTAGAAGGAGCACGGGAAGCGGGACTGAAAGCGCTTCAGTTTACCTCCTATAAGGATACAAAAAGCGCACTGGAGCGCATGCTGCAGCCAGGACTCTAAAAAGGATACCCGGCGATGAACAAAAACAGCAAATTTCGAATCAGGATAGAAAGTTTAGAAAGATTTAATTGGCTGGGGAATTGCATTTTCCATGGAAATGACATAAAGTGGTTGTTATAGACCAATGTGGTTAAGAACATAAAAAAAGAAAGAGTGGATAGAATGAATAAGATCAGAGAGAAGATGCAAAACTTTATGGTGGGCAGATATGGTGTGGATCAGCTTGGCAGATTCACCATGTATGGAGCACTGGTATTCCTGATTATTTCCATGTTTGCGAGAAATAACTGGTTTTACCTGATTGCCCTTGTTCTGCTGGTGGTTACTTACATAAGGATGTTTTCCAGAAAGCACAGCAATCGCTATGCGGAAAATGAAAAATATCTGGAGTGGAAGGATAAGTTTTTTGGCTTATTCCGCGGCGGCGCAGGAAAGACCAAAGACAAGGATCACTGTTATTTCAAATGCCCGAACTGCAAACAGAAGATTCGTGTACCAAAGGGAAAAGGAACGATCTCCATTCACTGCCCTAAGTGCAACAATGATTTCATCAAACGTACCTAGGAGGCATCGTTATGTTTGGCTATGTTACGGTCAATAAAGAAGAACTGAAGCTGAAAGATTTTCAGAGATATCAGGGTTATTACTGTGGTGTCTGTCAGGAGCTGAAGGAACGCTACGGACAGACGGGGCGTATGACCCTGACCTTTGATATGACATTTTTAGCAATCCTGCTGAGTGGACTTTATGAGGATACCACCAAAGAAGAGATGCGTTTTTGTGGGGTTCATCCCACAAAGAAGCACCTTTGTCTGCGCAATGAATTCACTGCCTACGGGGCAGCGATGAACATTTTATCAGCATATTATAACCTGCTGGATGACTGGCAGGATGAGCACAGCTACAAGAGCTATACCGCGGCTAAGCTGCTTCGGAGATCCTTTAAAAAGGTGGAAGCCCAGTATCCCCGTCAGACGCAGGCCATGAAGAACTATCTGAAGAAGATACATGCCTGTGAGCAGGAGAATTCCAAAGATCTGGATCTTGCCGCAGGACTGACCGGTGAGCTGTTGGGAGAGCTTTATGTTTATAAAGAAGATATTTGGTCAGAGGATCTTCGGGCACTGGGATTTTTCATCGGAAAGTTTATCTATCTGATGGATGCCTACGAGGATCGCAAGAAAGATGAAAAAACAGGAAATTATAACCCACTTCTGTTTTTGGAGGGCTCACCGGACTTTGATAAAACGGTGGAGAGCATCCTGACCATGATGATGGCGGAGGCGGCGAAAGCCTTTGAAAAACTTCCAATCATAGAAAATGTAGACATTTTGCGAAATATACTGTATATTGGAATCTGGGTCAAGTATGACCACGCAAAGAAAAAAGCAGAAGGAAAGCAGGAGAAATAGATTCGATGAATCCATATGAGGTTCTTGGTGTCCAAAGAGATGCCAGTACAGATGAGATAAAAAAAGCATATCGTCAATTGAGCCGTAAGTATCACCCGGATGCGAACATTAACAATCCAAACAAGGCTCAGGCGGAAGAAAAGTTTAAGCAGATCCAGCAGGCATATAAGCAGATTATGGACGAGAAAGAGGGCAAGACCTCCTCTTATCAGCAGTCCGGAGGCTCTGCTTATGGCGGTGCGGGAAGCAGTTACGGTGGCGCTGGCGGTTACGGAGGCTATGGTGGTTTCGGTGGTTTTGGCGGCTATGGAAATGCTTATGGCGGCAGACAACAGGAGACCGGAACAGACGATCCGGAGCTTCGGGCAGCTGCAAATTATATCAATAACCGCATGTATGCAGAAGCGATGAATGTCCTTGGCGGCATCCAGACACATTCAGCCATGTGGTTTTATCTGCATGCCACAGCGAATGCCGGACTGGGCAATAATATCAATGCAGTACAGGATGCACAGGCTGCAGTGAATATGGAGCCGGACAACATGCGGTATCGGCAGCTTTTACAACAGCTGCAGGGCGGTGGTCAGTGGTACAGTAATATGGGGCAGGATTATGGGTTTAACCGTGAAAGCAGCGGCATGGGAAACTGGTGCTGCGAATGTCTGGCATTAAATATGTTCTGTAATTGCTGCTGTGGAAGCGGCTGTTAATCAGATAAAATAAAGGTATATGGGGGATTTTTTTGTGGAAAGAGAAAAACTAAGCTCGAGACTTGGCTTTATCCTGCTGTCAGCGGGATGTGCCATAGGCATTGGAAATGTGTGGCGTTTTCCTTACGTCGCCGGGAATTCCGGCGGCGGTCTTTTTGTATTATTGTATTTATTTTTCCTGGCACTGATGGGAATTCCTGTTATGACCATGGAGTTTGCAGTGGGAAGAGCTAGCCAGAAAAGTGCTGTGCATTCCTTCCGTATTCTGGAAAAACCGGGACAGAAGTGGCACCTGCACGGTTATCTTGCCATGGCGGGAAACTATCTTCTGATGATGTTTTACACTACAGTTGCAGGCTGGATGCTCCATTACTTTTATCTGGAGTTAACCGGACATTTTGAGAATATGACCTCCGAACAGGTTTCCGCATCCTTTCCGGAGATGCTGCAGCAGCCTGGAACCATGATGTTCTGGATGATCCTTGTTGTGGTGCTGGGATTTGCAATCTGTTCCAGAGGCCTGCAAAGTGGTGTGGAACGAATCACAAAATATATGATGATTGCACTTTTAGTGATTATGGTTATTCTGGCAGTCCGAAGTGTGACTCTGCCAGGTGCCGGTGAAGGACTGTCATTTTATCTGCTGCCAGACCTGAAGCAGATTGAAGCCATCGGTTTTGGAAATGTAGCTGTTGCCGCTATGAACCAGGCATTTTTCACCTTAAGTATCGGTATTGGTTCCATGGCAATCTTTGGAAGCTATATTGGAAAAGACCGGTCACTTCTGGGAGAATCCATAAATGTTGCAGTGCTGGATACCTTTGTGGCAATTACAGCAGGACTGATTATCTTTCCGGCCTGTTTTGCCTATAACGTGAATCCGGACAGTGGCCCAGGACTGATCTTTATGACACTGCCAAATATCTTCGTCAGTATGCCGGGGGGAAGACTCTGGGGAAGCCTGTTCTTCCTGTTCATGTCCTTCGCAGCATTTTCAACCATCATTGCAGTGTTTGAGAATATTATGTCCTTTGGCATGGATCTCTGGGGATGGAGCCGTAAGAAAACAGCATTGATTAACATCTTTGTAGTTGGAATTGCTTCGATTCCCTGTGTCCTTGGTTTTAATGTCCTGTCAGGCTTTGAACCGCTTCGGGCCGGTAACACCATCCAGGATCTGGAGGATTTTCTCGTAAGCAATATTCTGCTTCCGGGAGGGTCGCTGATCTATCTGCTTTTCTGTACCAGCCGCTGGGGCTGGGGGTGGAAAAACTTCCTGTCGGAGGCAAATACCGGAAAAGGAGCAAAACTGCCCACCTGGCTTCGCATCTATGCAAGCTACATCCTTCCGATTCTGCTGTTTGTGATCCTGGTGTATGGAATTGTAACGTACTTTGCTTAAAAAGATCATGGGAAGTCTGTATAATCATAAAAATATGGGAGACACTATCTCTATACAAAAGATAAGATAGAAATACTTATCCTCCCCAAAGAGCTCTGCGGACAGGAAGAATCCTGTTCCGCAGAGCTTTTTATTGACAAAAAAATTTTTCTTAAATAGTGGACTTCTCAGAAAAATTTGTTATACTTAATGGTGTTTGATAAAAACAAAACAAAGTGGCAGGAAAAGAGAAGCAGACCAGGAAAATCCAGGAGATACCCGGAGAGTCTAAGGGAGGAAACACAGCATGGATGGAGTGGATTACAAAATCTTAAAGATACTACAGAAGAATGCCAGGGAGACAGCTTCCAATATTGGTAAGCAGATTCATCTTTCGGTATCGGCGGTAATTGAGCGTATCCGCAAGATGGAAGAAACCGGACTGATCCGGGAATATACAATTATAGTGGATGAAAAACGCACAGGAAATACCATGACAGCACTGATGGAGGTAAGCCTGGAGCATCCCAGACACTTTGAGACATTTTCAGAGGCCATTCAGGAGATGGACAGTATTGTGTCCTGCTATTATCAGACAGGAGACTTTGATCTGCTGCTGAAGCTGGTGTGCAGTTCCTCTGATGAGCTGGAAGAGATTCACCGCCAGCTGATGAGCCTGGAAGGTGTTTCCGATACACGGACGCATGTGGTATTAAAATGTGTGAAAAACAGTTATTCTGCCATTCCAAATCCGGCATTTCTGCATTCGGCGCAGGAACAGGAAAAACCAAAATCTCATAAAAGACATGAAGAGGCAGAAGAATAACGGGGAAATAAGAATACAGAAAGAAGGCATTCATTTGAACGGCTATGATAGATGTTATACAGAAATCTCAAGAAAGGCAATCCTACATAATATCAGCGAGGTAAAAAAACGTCTGGATCCCAAGGTGAAGCTTCTGGGAGTCATCAAGGCAGATGCTTACGGTCATGGTGCAGTTGAGATTGGACGGTGTCTGGAAAGCCAGGTGGACTATTACGCAGTGGCTACGCTGGAGGAAGCGATAGAACTGAGGGAACATGAGATTAAGCGTCCCATCCTGATTCTGGGATATACTTCACCCCGGGAATATGAGTATCTGGTAAAGTATGATATCACCCAGACGATTGACCGTCTGGAGGATGCCGTAAGGTTAAGCCAGGAAGCGGTTCGCCAGGAAAAGACTGTAAAGCTTCATATCGCACTGGATACGGGCATGACCCGGATTGGATTCCAGGCAGAGCCCTCCGAGGCAGATGAGATCGCCCGGATCGCAAAGCTTCCGAATCTGAAGCTGGAAGGCATGTTCACACATTTTTCCTGCGCAGATCAGCAGGATAAGACGTATTGCAGAAATCAGCTGGCAAAATACCAGAAGATGATAGATATGCTGCTGGAACGCAGTATAACAATTCCGATCCGGCATGTCTGCAATTCGGCGGGCATTATGGAATTCTCAGAGCATCGCTTTGAGATGGTACGTTCCGGAATTATTACCTATGGAATTTACCCTTCCGATGAGGTACAGAAGGAAAATCTTGATCTGCAGCCGGCCCTTCAGTGGAAGGCCCATGTCATCCATGTAAAAGATGTACAGCCGGGACTTGGAGTCAGCTATGGAGCAACCTATGTAACCAGCAAGCCGGTCACCAGAATTGCCACTGTCTCTGTGGGATATGCCGATGGCTATCCAAGAGCATTGTCTTCCAGGGGCCGGGTGCTGATTCACGGACAGTATGCTCCCGTGTTAGGACGTGTCTGTATGGATCAGATGATGGTCGATGTGACAGGCATCCCGGAAACTGCAGTTGAGGACGTGGTCACTTTGGTGGGAACGGATGGGGGAAAAAGCATTTCCATCGAAGAAGTTGCAGATCCGGCAGGAAGATTCAACTACGAGATGCTCTGTAATATCGGAAAACGTGTCACAAGAAGATATGTGGATTGACAGACGCCAAAAGAATGTGTTATATTCTCTTATATCAGTTTAGCGTTGTAGAGTGACTCATTACTAAAGGAAGGTGTTATTTCTGAGCTTTTTACAGCGAAAAACCATAGGAGGAGAATTATTATGAAAAAGAAATTAGCAGCAGTATTAGTTCTGGCACTTTCTGCCACTACTGTATTGGCAGGATGCACATCAAAGTCCACATCCAAGTCTACATCAGGAGCAACAGCGGCAGCATCTGAAGCAACAGCAGCTTCCAGCTCTGCTTCATCCGCATCCACTGGTACAGAGGAAGGCGCAAAAAAATCCGGAGATACCTTTACCGTAGGCTTCGACGCAGAATACCCGCCTTTCGGATTTAAGGATGACAGCGGCGAATATACCGGATTTGATCTGGATCTTGCCCAGGAGGTCTGTGACCGTAATGACTGGAAACTGGTAAAGCAGCCTATCGACTGGGATTCGAAAGACATGGAGCTGGATTCCGGCACCATCGACTGTATTTGGAACGGATTCACCATGACAGGACGTGAGGATAAATACACCTGGTCTGATCCCTATCTGGATAACAGTCAGATCTTCCTGGTAAGTGTAGATTCTAATATCAAGACTTTTGCCGATCTGGCAGGAAAAGTAGTGTATGTACAGGCTGATTCCGCAGCACTTTCTGCTTTAAATGATAACGAAGAGCTGAAGAACAGCTTTGGTGAGCTGACGGAGATCGGTGATTATAACAGTGCAGTGATGAACCTGGAGGCAGGGGCAGCAGATGCAGTTGCCATCGACTCTGCAATTGCTA
Organism: Lachnospiraceae bacterium; assembly: GCA_028692395.1. Taxonomy (GTDB): domain Bacteria; phylum Bacillota; class Clostridia; order Lachnospirales; family Lachnospiraceae; genus Novisyntrophococcus. The sequence continues at coordinate 25,538 of JAQUXP010000014.1, read as the reverse complement.
CAGGTTATACCAAGGATGGAAAAGTTGTAGCTCTGGAAGAGAAAATCTCCTCCGAGCAGTATGCTATCGGATTTAAGCTTGGCAATAAAGCCCTGCGTGATCAGGTTCAGACAACCTTAGATGAGATGGCAAAGGACGGAACCGTACTTACCATCGCTGAAAAATACGCAGATTACAATGTAGCAGACGCACTTCTGATTGGTAAATAATCGGATAAAATAAAAATAAAAGCAATGATCGTGGCTGGAAACAAAAAACAGACAGTGATTCAGTCGCCAGTGGTCAGGCAGTTTATGCCTGACCGCTTTTGCATGGAGGAAGAAAGATGGATCTTTTATCAATTGTCTCACAACTAGGAAGCGGAATGCTGGTATCAGTGGAGATATTTTTTTGTACGCTGTTGTTTTCACTGCCCCTTGGACTTTTGGTGGCATTTGCAAGAATGTCAAAGGTAAAACCCATACAGTGGCTTGCAAAGCTCTATATCTCAGTGATGCGTGGAACGCCGCTGATGCTGCAGCTGATGGTAGTATATTTCGGACCCTATTATATCTTTGGTATGAGGATTTCAACTTCCTATCGTATTATAGCTGTTATGATTGGATTTGCTGTTAACTATGCGGCGTATTTTGCAGAGATCTACCGGGGCGGCATCGAGTCCATGCCTGTGGGACAGTATGAGGCAGCAAAGATGCTGGGGTATTCCAAACCACAGACCTTCATCCATATTATCTTCCCGCAGGTGGTGAAGAGGATTCTGCCTTCTATTACAAATGAGGTTATCACCCTGGTAAAGGATACTTCTCTGGCCTTCGTACTGGCAGTGGCAGAGATGTTTACGCTGGCAAAGCAGATTGCAGCGGCACAGACATCCATGGTGCCATTTATAGCAGCGGCGGTGTTTTACTATCTCTTTAATCTGCTGGTTGCGGTTATTATGGAAAAAATTGAAGAACATATGAATTATTATCGATAGGAGGAATGTCATGAGTTTACTGGAAGCAAGACACGTAAAAAAAAGCTTTGATGGGCTGGAAGTATTGAAGGATATTTCTCTTACCGTAGAAGAAGGGGAGGTACTCGCCATCATCGGACCTTCCGGCTCAGGAAAATCAACCCTTCTGCGCTGTGCTACCATGCTGGAAAAGATGGATGATGGAGATCTGCTCTATCTTGGAGAACAGGCGGCAAAAAGCGTATCAGGACAGGCAGAATATGCAAAGACAGCTGATCTGAAAAGAATGCAGGGATACTATGGGCTGGTGTTTCAGAACTTTAATCTGTTCCCCCACTATAGTGTTTTAAAGAATATTATGGATGCACCGGTGCGTGTTCAGAAGCGTGATAAGCATGAGGTGAAGGAGAAAGCGCTGCGTCTCCTGGAGAAGATGGGACTTTCTGATAAGGCAGATGCTTATCCCTGTCAGCTCTCCGGCGGACAGCAGCAGCGTGTGTCTATTGCCAGGGCACTGGCGATGAATCCCAGGGTGCTGTTCTTTGATGAGCCAACCTCCGCACTGGATCCAGAGCTTACCGGAGAGATCCTGAAAGTTATTAAGGAACTGGCAGCAGAGCATATGACCATGGTTATCGTAACCCATGAGATGAGCTTTGCCAGACAGGTGGCAAATCATATCATTTTCATGGAAAATGGTGTGATTGTGGAGGAAGGAACGCCGGATCATGTCTTTTCATCAGAAAATGCAAGAATGCAGTCGTTTCTTGGAAAGTTTCGGCAGGATTAAGTCTTGCTTTTCACGAAGCGATAGAATATAATGAAATGTGCGAATTGCGGCCAAGCCGCAGAAACTTAAAATACATATAGCATAGAAGAAAGGTGTTAAACTCATGGAAAAAAGAGAACAGCTTTACGAAGGAAAAGCAAAAAAAGTATTTGCAACCGAGGATCCGGAAATTGTAATCGTAGATTACAAAGACGATGCAACAGCATTTAACGGGGAGAAAAAGGGCACCATCGTAGGTAAAGGCGTCATCAATAATCGTATGACAAATTATGTTTTCGGAATGCTTGAAAAAGCAGGAGTACCTACACACCTTGTTGAAGAGCTGAGCGACCGTGAGACTGCAGTAAAGAAAGTAAGCATTGTACCTCTTGAGGTTATCGTGCGTAACGTTGCAGCAGGAAGCTTTTCCAAGAGAATGGGAGTCAAAGAGGGAACAGAGCTGCTTTGCCCAATTCTGGAGTTCAGCTATAAAAATGACGATTTAGGCGATCCATTTATCAATGATGATTATGCACTGGCACTTGGACTTGCTACACAGGAAGAGATTGATACCATCAAATCCTACACAAAGAAAATCAATGAGTTCTTAAAAGCATATTTTCTCAAAGCAGATATGAAGCTCATCGATTTCAAGATCGAGTTTGGACGTCTTGCTGACGGAACAGTCATTCTGGCAGATGAAGTATCACCGGATACCTGCCGTCTGTGGGATGTTCATACCAATGAAAAACTGGACAAAGACCGTTTCCGTAGAGATATGGGTAACGTAGAAGAAGCTTACAACGAAGTATTCAAGCGTTTAGGGCTTGCATAATAAGGAGTATATCTGATGAGTGAAACCAACCGCTATTCCAGCCCGTTGTCTGAGCGTTATGCCAGCAAGGAGATGCAGTATGTCTTTTCACAGGATATGAAATTTCGTACCTGGAGAAAGCTCTGGATCGCTCTGGCAGAGACAGAGAAAGAACTGGGTCTGCCCATCACACAGGAGCAGATTGATGAATTAAAAGAGTATCAGGACGATATCAATTACGATGTGGCAAAAGCACGGGAAAAAGAGTGCCGCCATGACGTTATGTCTCATGTCTATGCCTACGGCGTACAGTGCCCGAAAGCAAAGGGAATCATCCATCTTGGAGCTACCAGCTGCTACGTGGGTGATAACACCGATATTATCATTATGAGTGAGGCTTTAAAGCTGGTTCAGAAAAAGCTCGTAAATGTAATCGCCGAGCTTGCAAAGTTTGCTGATACCTACAAAGCACAGCCTACACTGGCATTTACCCATTTCCAGCCGGCACAGCCGACTACCGTAGGAAAAAGAGCAACCCTGTGGATGCAGGAGTTTGCCATGGACCTGGAAGACCTGGAATATGTACAGAGTACCTTAAAGCTGCTTGGAAGCAAGGGCACTACCGGTACACAGGCAAGCTTTCTGGAGCTTTTTGACCAGGATCAGGAAACCATCGACAAGATTGATCCTATGATCGCCGAGCGGATGGGCTTCAGTGCATGCTATCCGGTTTCCGGACAGACTTATTCCCGTAAGGTAGATACCCGGGTTGTGAATATTCTGGCAGGTATTGCAGCCAGTGCACATAAGTTCTCGAATGATATTCGTCTGCTTCAGCATCTGAAAGAGGTAGAGGAGCCATTTGAGAAAGGTCAGATCGGTTCATCTGCGATGGCATACAAGAGAAACCCTATGCGCAGTGAGCGTATCGCTTCCCTGTCACGCTATGTGATGGTGGATGCTTTGAATCCTGCAATTACCTCAGCCACTCAGTGGTTTGAGAGAACCCTGGACGATTCTGCCAACAAGCGTCTGAGCGTTCCGGAAGGATTCCTTGCCATCGATGGGATACTGGATCTCTGCCTGAACGTAGTAGACGGCCTTGTAGTATACCCGAAAGTAATCGAGAAACGTCTGATGTCTGAGCTGCCATTTATGGCAACAGAGAACATTATGATGGATGCGGTAAAAGCCGGCGGTGACCGTCAGGAGCTGCATGAGCGTATCCGTGAGCTTTCCATGATTGCAGGAAAGCATGTAAAAGAAGAGGGACGAGATAATGACCTTCTGGATCTGATTGCAGCAGATCCGATGTTTAATCTTTCCAGAGAAGATCTGGAGAAAACCATGGATCCGACGAAGTACACCGGACGTTCTGCTGTACAGGTAGATGCCTTCCTTAAGAAGGTCATCAAGCCGATACTCAGTGCAAACAAAGAGCTTCTGGGAGTAAAAGCAGAGATAAATGTATAAGTGAGCGTAATAAATGAGCGCATCTTATTAGCAATAATAAGTTGCACTTATGAAAAACTTATGCCATAATAAATAGCGGGTCAGTTACGACTCGCTATTTAGACATATAAAATAGGAGGAACTTTAATATGATTAAGGCAGTTGTTGGAGCAAACTGGGGAGATGAAGGCAAGGGTAAGATCACAGATATGCTTGCTGAAGAGGCAGACATTATCGTACGTTTTCAGGGTGGAGCCAATGCCGGACATACCATCGTAAATGATTACGGAAAATTTGCACTTCATACTTTACCGTCTGGTGTTTTTTATGGTCACACCACAAGCATTATCGGAAATGGCGTAGCCCTGAATATCCCTGTTCTTTTTAAGGAATTACAGGAGGTTGTATCCAAAGGGGTGCCAATGCCGAAGCTTTTGATTTCTGATCGTGCACAGATGGTTATGCCTTATCATATTCTGTTCGACCAGTATGAGGAAGAGCGTCTTGCCGGAAAATCATTTGGTTCGACCAAATCCGGTATTGCTCCGTTCTACTCAGATAAATACGCAAAGATAGGTTTCCAGGTACAGGAGCTGTTCCATGAGGACACACTGCTGGAAAAATTGAAGAGCGTGTGCGATACAAAAAATGTTCTTCTGGAGCATCTGTATCACAAAGAAAAACTTGTTCCGGAGAAGATTTTTGCGGAACTGATGGAATACAAAAAGATGGTAGAGCCATTTGTCTGCGATACCTCCCTGTTCCTGTGGAATGCGATCAAAGAAGGAAAAGAGATCCTGCTGGAGGGTCAGCTGGGAACTTTGAAGGATCCGGATCACGGAATCTATCCTATGGTTACTTCCTCTTCCACACTGGCAGCTTACGGTGCTATCGGAGCAGGTGTTCCGCCATATGAAATCAAAAAGATCGTTACTGTCAGCAAGGCATATTCCAGCGCAGTAGGTGCCGGTGCATTTGTCTCTGAGATCTTCGGAGAAGAAGCAGATGAGCTTAGAAGACGTGGCGGAGACGGTGGAGAGTACGGTGCAACCACCGGACGTCCAAGACGTATGGGATGGTATGACTGTGTTGCTTCCAGATATGGCTGCCGCCTGCAGGGTGCTACAGATGTGGCATTTACCGTACTTGATGTACTGGGATACCTCAAAGAGATTCCGGTATGTACCGCTTATAAGATTGACGGAGAGATCACGACAGAATTCCCAACCACAGAGCTGCTTGAGAAAGCAACCCCTGTTATGGAGACACTGCCGGGATGGAACTGTGATATCCGTGGAATCAAGAATTATGAGGATCTGCCTGAAAACTGCCGTAAGTACATCGAGTTTATCGAAGAAAAACTGGGATTCCCAATCACCATGATTTCCAATGGTCCGGGAAGACATGATATCATTATGAGAGAGTCTAAACTCAACGCATAATAATATACGTTAGACAATGATGTGGAGGTAACGATGAGAAGATTCTGCAAAATATTCCCCGGTATCTGTCTGATAGTCACAGCTTTGCTCTTTGCGGGCTGTGGCTTATCCACAAAGGACATCAAGACAACAACACTGCAGGTGGACAGTGACGGACATATGAAGGAAGTCATGGTGGACAGCAGCAAGGGAGCAACTTTTACGGAAGATGACATCAAAGCCTTCATGAAAGACGATCTGGCACAATTTACCGCCAAAGGCGGTTCCACAGACGTAACGCTGGATGAGGTAAAGATCACGGAGAATTTGGTTCGGATGGACATGAGCTATGGCTCGTATCTTGATTATGCCAATTATCATAATACAGAGATATTCTATGGTACTTTTGCAGATGCGCAGCAGATCGGTTATAAATTTGACTGTCCTTTGGCAGACAATTCCGGAGAGGTTGCGGCACTTGCTACCATTGAGGCAAATGATGACGGATGGCATGTATTGATCCTGCAGGAACCCATGGACGTGGTAACACCAGGTAATATTCTGTATGCCAGTACTAATGTAAAAATTACCGGTAAAAAGACAGCCACAATACAGCCGGAAGAAGATAATTCAGAGGCAATTACCCTTGCTTCAATGGCTTATATCATATTTAAATAGGAGAGATTGATAACGATGGAAAAGACAATGGAGAAAATTGTTGCTCTTGCAAAGTCAAGAGGATTTGTATATCCGGGTTCTGATATCTACGGCGGACTTGCCAATACATGGGATTATGGTCCACTGGGAGTAGAACTGAAGAACAATGTAAAAAAAGCATGGTGGAAGAAGTTCATCATGGAAAATCAGTACAACGTAGGTGTTGACTGCGCAATTCTTATGAATCCACAGACATGGGTAGCTTCCGGTCATCTTGGCGGCTTCTCCGATCCTCTTATGGATTGCAAGGAGTGTCACGAGCGTTTCCGTGCAGATAAGATCATCGAGGACTTCTGCGAGGAAAAAGGTCTTGAGATTCGTGGGGGCAGTGTAGATGCATGGTCTCAGGAAGAGATGATGGATTTTATCAAGGAGCATGAGATTCCATGTCCTACCTGTGGAAAGCACAACTTTACAGATATCCGTCAGTTCAATCTGATGTTTAAGACCTTCCAGGGTGTTACTGAGGATGCAAAGAATACCGTATATCTCCGTCCGGAGACTGCACAGGGTATCTTTGTAAACTTCAAAAATGTACAGAGAACCTCCAGAAAGAAGATTCCATTTGGTATTGGACAGGTTGGAAAATCCTTCCGAAATGAGATCACTCCTGGTAACTTTACTTTCCGTACCCGTGAGTTTGAGCAGATGGAGCTGGAATTCTTCTGTGAGCCTGATACAGATCTGGAGTGGTTTGCATACTGGAAGCAGTTCTGCCTTGACTGGCTGCATAATCTGGGACTGAATGACGAAGAGGTACGTTACCGTGATCATTCACCGGAAGAGCTGAGCTTCTACAGCAAAGCGACTACAGATGTGGAGTTCCTGTTCCCATTTGGATGGGGTGAGCTCTGGGGTATCGCAGACAGAACTGATTATGACCTGACACAGCATCAGAACGTGTCCGGACAGGATCTGAGCTACTTTGATGATACAAAAAATCAGAAATATATTCCTTATGTTATTGAGCCTTCTCTGGGTGCAGACCGTATGGTACTGGCATTCCTCTGCAGTGCTTATGATGAGGAAGTACTGGATGCAGAGAGAAATGATGTTCGTACCGTGATGCATTTTCATCCGGCATTGGCGCCTGTTAAGATCGGTATTCTTCCGCTTTCCAAAAAGCTTAACGAAGGTGCAGAGAAGATCTACGCAGAACTTGCCAAAACCTACAACTGTGAGTTCGATGACCGTGGAAACATCGGAAAACGTTATCGCCGTCAGGATGAGATCGGTACACCATTCTGCGTAACCTATGATTTTGATTCTGAGACTGATGGTGCAGTTACAGTACGTGACCGTGATACTATGGAGCAGGAACGTATCAAAATCGAAGATCTGGGTACTTACTTCGCAGAGAAATTTGCTTATTAATGCAAATATAAGATATAAAAGATCAAAAAACCAGTCCTTTGAGACTGGTTTTTTTGATCTTTCTTGCTATACTGTAAGATAGTAGATATAATGTCTGGAAACTTTTAAGGGCAGGCAGGGCGAGGGGAGAAGACATGAAATATAAGAGTGAAAAGTATAGGATCTATCTTTTTTCAGGTATGGCAGGACTACTCAGCATGATTATTGCAATGTTTGGAGTGATCGGTATTCAAAGAGCATACTTAAGACAGATCACGGGGATTTTTGGGACCTTTTCTATGGAGCAGGGACAGATCCCAGGACAGCAGCAGATGGATCAGCTGATGGACGGAAGAGTGAGCCAGGCTGCCATAAAGTCGGGACAACAGCTCCTTCGAAAATATGGATATGAACAAAGCGGACCGGAGCTTTTGCGTTCACAGATTGGAAGTTCCATGGGTATCCTTTTTGCAGGTGTGATGCTCCTTGCGCTGTTTTTGATTGGAGGAATTGCAATTCAATATAGGAGGGAGTGCCGGTTTTATGAATGGCTTACCTTGAATATCGCTTATCCAGAGGAGGCAGAGAGCAAGGGAGCTGCCTATCGGGAAGCCATGAGAAATAACACAGAAACCAGTGAACCAAAGAAGAAAAAGATTCACTATGCTACCAGAGAACGACGTGAGCTTTTGCTGACTTTAAAGCAGCATCAGAAGGATGATGCCCGCAAAGAGCTTCTGATGGTACAAGAGAAAAAGCGTATGTCCGATTGGGTGGAAGATATTGCTCATCAGCTGAAGACACCACTGAGCGTACTGAGCATTCAGCTGGAAAGACTTGGTGACAAGAAAGTATATGAGGAACGCCGGGTAAAAAAGGCAGCACATCAGACCGAGAAGATGATCTATCTGATTATGCTTTTGATGAAGATGGGAAGACTTTCCACCAGCACCCACCACATGGAAATTAAAAAACATGACGTACAAAAACTGATGCAAAAAGTCGAAGAGGAGACGGGAAGCATCTGCAGCGACCGGCAGGTTAAGCTGAATTGCAGTGTGGAAGGCGGCAGTTATTTCTACTATGACGAAGAGTGGATGACAGAGGCCGTTTCCAATCTAGTGAAGAACAGTGCAGAGCACTCAGAGAGTGGTCAGCAGATTGAGGTGCAGTTTCTTGTATTATCCACTAGTATGCGCATTACCGTCCGGGATCACGGATGTGGAATTGAAGAAGGAAAGCTTACAGCGATATTTGAACGATATATATCCAGTGGGCGTCAGACAGATAATGGAAGCGGTATTGGACTGTCTATTGCAAAAGGTGTTGTGGATCATCATTTTGGAAAAATTTCAGCCCAAAATGAACCGGAAGGGGGCGTTACATTTACAATTTTGCTCCCCTTGTTTTCAGGAAGTGCTGTATACATAAAAAAAGAGGGGGAAACAGATGGCAATACTTGAGATAAAGGACGTGGTAAAAACCTACGGAAGAAACCGAGGTAAGATCTGGGCGGTAAATCATATTGATCTGCGGGTCAAAAAAGGCAGCTTTACTACTATCATCGGGCGAAGCGGTTCTGGAAAATCCACACTTCTGGAGATCTGCAGCGGACTGATGGCACCGGAGCAGGGAAGTGTTAAGATTGACGGCGTTGAGATTACAAACCTGAATCATCGTAAATGCAGTGAACTCAGGAGACAAAAAACCGGTTTTGTATTCCAGGACTTTCGGCTGATCGATGAATTTACGGTATTGGAGAATATCTGTGTACCTCTTTATCTGGATCGGCGAGAGCCGGACATGCAGTATATAGAGATGCTGCTGCAAGCCATGAGCATCCGAAACCTGGCAAATGCCATGCCAGACGAACTTTCCGGTGGAGAACAGCAGCGGGTGGCAATTGCCCGGGCACTTGCAGCCAGACCTGCGATTGTATTTGCCGATGAACCCACAGGAAATCTGGATCTGAAGACCGGGGAGGAAATCATGAATCTGCTGGATTACTGCAATTATCAGCTGGGGCAGACCATACTGCTGGTCAGTCATGATCTGGAACTGATCCAGGACAGCCATCGAATCATACATATGGAAGATGGAAAAATCATAGAGGATATGGAAGCGGAATAAAAGAAAATCGTGCAAATATAAGTTAGATCATATGCAGGGCATATAGAAAGGGGGCACAGTATGGATCGGTTAAATCGGATTTCGGTGCGGCATCACAGAGTCGTCTGGTGGCTGCTTACCGGTGTGATTGCGTTATCATTTGTGTTCCTGTTTCAAATGCTGATCTATGATAGCTGTATGCAAAAGAGTGAAGAGATGGAACGGACAGATGTCTATGGAAGCTGGCAGACGGCAGTCCTTGGAGCAGACATGGACACCATCAACGATGTGAAAACTCATGCCACAGTGCAGTCTTATGGAGTCAGTCAATTCTTTGGAAATGTATGGACCACAGAAGGAGAACAGCTTCCGAAGATCGGATTCGTGGATGAGAAAACCATGGCCATGGAGCCGATCAAACTGATGCAGGGGAGATTTCCGGCTGCGGCAGATGAAGCAGCGGTGGAACTGTCTTATCTTACCTCCCTTGGGGCTTCACCTGAGCTTGATCAGACAATTTCTCTCAAAGTAATCGTTACAGATGCACGGACCAGAGAAGAAAAAGAAGTTTTTAAGGAGCTGAAGGTTTGCGGAATCATACAGGATTATTCCCGAAAAATGAAGGGCACCTCCCTGGACAAGAGAGATTATGTCTCCTTCTTCATTTCCAGGGATAATGATCTGACACAATATCAGGCAATGGGAAATCTTGTGATGCAGATGAAAGTTCCCTATGCCGATAACTGCGCAGAGCTGTCTCATATTCTGGGAGATAATGGACAGCTGATCGAGAATAACTACACCTACTTTAATCTTCTGCCGGAATCTGACTATCAGATGTCCGTGGAAGAGTTAAAGCAAGATTATAAGCTGATGGGGATTATTCTGCTGTTTTCCCTCGTAAGCGCTGGATTTGTCTGGTACTACATACGCAATCAGAAAGCAACCTGGTTTATCTACAAAAGTCTTGGGGCAACCATTCCCGAGCTGAAACGCCGGGTCCTTCAACAGGTTCTGCACCATCTACTGCTGGGGCTTCTTCTTGGCAGTGTACTTGGCGTACTGTTGAGCCGTCTGATCTATCAACTGGCAGTGCAGGTGGGGCATTATTCTGGCGTCTGGAGTATATCCATTCACGAACTCATTAAGTGGAGCCTTCTGGATCTGATGGGAATGTTTGCAGCAATCACAGCCGGTGCAGCAATTTACTGCGAGGAAAATCCAATACTTAATTTTATTCGTGCTCATAGAAAAAAGAAAGCGGATGATGGAAAGCTTCATGTAGATTATAAGAAAATGCGCAGGAAATTCGAGAAAATATACAGCGGATTCCAGCTTGGAGTGTGTTTGGCTAGTGCGGCGTTCCTGCTGGCGGCGAGTTTGATGGCTTGTTATGTGTATGACAGGGAATTTGATTACCAGTATGTAAAGGAGACCAGAACGGCGGATTATGAGTTTGGCAGTTTGTTCAATCTATACGATACTCAAAAACATATTTCAGAAGATGATTTTCAGAAAATAAATGCGATCTATGGTATGCGATATGTGGAGGCATTAAAAAGTATTGGTTATCTGCCCATGGAACTGATTGGAAATAATAAGGAGCAGCTGGAATCTAACTATAAACAATACCAGGGTTTTACATTGGGAGTAAATCCAGAGGGAGAAGCATCAGAGTATTATATGGATGAAGTGGATTCTGGGAAAGTTAACAGGGAATTATTTAATAAGGGAGAAGATGTGATTCTATATTTACCACATAATCCAGAAAATAAAGAAGAGCTGGCTGTATATAATAGATACTTTGAGGAATCAGATTATACACCTGTGCAATCAGCAAGTATTAAAGTCGGAAGTGAATTACAAGTTGGTAATAATATGACTGTACATGTCGCTGGGATTATTACCGGGTTTAAAAACAATATTGAATTAGGACAGATTAAAAAACCGTTTACTGTTATTGGAAGTTATAATTTTATTCATAGACTCAATACAAACCATAATACATATGAATATTTATACATGTATACGGATAAAAAGGTGGAGAATAATAGTAGACAAACTCAAAGTGAAGTATCAAACATGAAGCAGGGTGCTGGTTTCTATAATAATCAAGAGTTAAAAGATAATTATCAAAGAGGATATATTAAGTGTTTAGTACTGTGTCTAACAAGTTCCTTTCTCTTTTTCTGCTTATTATGTATTATTAAAAATTTTATGTGGTGTAATAAAAAGAAATATTACCAAAGAATATTTTCGAAGTATAAAACGTTGTCTATGGATATGGAACGGGCAAAGAAGAGGATTATGATAAGCCAAATAAAGTTGGAAGTAATATGCGTTGTTTTATCCGGGGTGTTGTTACTTTGCTTTAGAGGGTTTTTACGCATGAAAATGATGGAAAGGAATGTAGAAGTTGATTTTGTGTTGATTCAACATACTTTATCTACAAAATGGATATTAAAGATTCCATGGAATATGTTGAGTATCATATATGCATTTCTTATTTTAATTGATTTGATAGAAAATATGAATCATTTTCGAAAATGTAATGTTCATGTAAGATAGCTGTTTTATAGTAGATAAAGAAGGAGGGATACATATGAGAAAAAAAATAAGTAAGATTATCATGGGAATTTTGATGAGTAGCCTATTGCTGAACACCCAGGTATTTGCGGAAACACCAGCAGAAAATACCCAGGTGCTAACAGATGCTGCAGAAGCAGTATCACCCAGAATGACAGTGGGAAAATATGTCGAGATATCCAGAAATTATGTTTCGGCTGCAGAAGTTCCAAAATATTATTATTATTCTTATTTTGATCATGACTATAATGTGACATTGCATGGTCATCTGGAAATCAAAACAGTTATTGATTGTGACACTTATGTTGTTGCAGTATTCTACGGCTATGTCTGTGGAACAATGTAATTGGCTGACAACGGTTGGACAGATCGTGGATTTACTGTATTGATCAGAAGAAAACGATTTAAGAACGCAAAGATCCATTACAAATAACGATATCCAGTGGATTTTTGCACGCAACTGCTCAGGTCTTGAGCAGTTGCATTATTTATTAACAAGGGAGAGTTTAAAAATTATTATGGAAGAAATGATGAGAGTTCTGGTTGTAAGGGATAGTTTCCGGACCAATTATATCAAAGAAGAGTTTAACGAGTATCACGAACCAGGTTTATTTACTATTGTCTGTAATTCAAATTCATTCATAGAATTGCCATCTAATCATTTTGATATGGTGATTATTGATATTGTGGAGGAAACAATCGAAAAGGGGGATTTTTCATTCCTGGATGGTTTGAAGACACAGAAATATCGGGCAGCACTTGCTATGATATCGCCATGTGCGCAGGTGGAAGCAGCAAAGCCATTGATCCTTCAGAAAGGAGTAGATGACATTATGGTGCGCCCAACATCCAATGATTTATTCTTTTTAAAAATGGATGAGTTGTTGGAGAAAAATCCAAGGGTAAATAAACGTTGTTCATGAAGTTCTGAGGAAGGTTATGAAAGAAATAATATAAAGAAAACGTTGTGAAAGCGCTGTGTGTATGTTACGAGAAACATACGTACAGCGCTTCTTGTTGTACAGCTCAGTTTTATCTATCGATTCAAGGCATTTCCGCCGGAAAATCAAAAGTTCCTATTTTAGTTAAATTTTAGTGGGAAAATAAGTGTTGAAAACCCAAATAGGGCAGATTGTGGATAAATCGATGTGGATGAATCCACGAAAAGTCGTCCATGAAAATTCAACAAAAAAGTATTTGCATTTGCGTTTTGTATGTGCTATAGTAATTTTATTCTATTACATATGATTTAATGATCTACGTTTTATCCGGTCTTATCGACCACAGTATTCTCTTTTTATTTTATATTACACACATATCTATCAACATGTCTGAAAGGAAGCATATCTTATGGAAGAAGTCAGTCAAATCGAAGAAATCTATCAAATCTATGATCGTGTATTTAAACGTATTTTTAACTTATCATCCACAGCAATCATCAATTTGATCAATGGGCTGTTTGAGATGAATTATCCGCTGGACAGCAGTATCTTTTTCAGCAATAAGGAATTTGTTGGGCGGAAGCTGAACCGTCGCTTTGCGGATGTTATCGTGGTTATTAATGGCGATGCCTATCATCTGGAAGCACAGATGTGTGAAGATTCCGCTATTGTGCTGCGCGTGTTCGAGTATGGATTTCTGCATGCGATGGAAAATCGAGGGGATGAGGAAGATCTGGTTTTTCCGGAACCGGTTGTCATCTATCTTGATACAGAAAAAGAAATCCCAAAAACAAGCCCTCTGCTGCTGAGATTTGGGAATCAGGGAACCTTTGAATTCACAATCAGAAACCTGGTGTATCAGGATGAGGATCTGGTGGAATTAAATCGCAGGAAAATGGTGGTCCTTATTCCATTTCAGTTGATCAAGCTGAAAAAGCTGGTGAAAAAAGGTATCACAAAAGAGACACTGAAAGCATTGCAGAATCTGGTCGAGGGTGATATACTTGGAAGTATCAAAGCAAACCTTCAAGTGGGAAACATCACAAAGGATGATGCAGAGCAGCTGATGGAATTGACGGGTCTTCTGTATCAGCATATTTGTGGTCACTACAAGGAATTAAAGGGGGCTGAGGAAATGAAACCGTTACTGGACGGAGCCATGGAACTGCCATTGGATAAGTATCGGATTAAAATTGATCAGTTGGAAGCGGAAAAAGCTGAAGTGGAGGCAGAAAAGGCTGAAGTGGAAGCAGAAAAGGCTGAAGTGGAAGCTGCAAAAGCTAAACTGGAAGAAGAAAACAGGAACCTCAGGGAACGGATTAAGAAGTTAGAAAAGTAAACGTAATTATTCAACAGGTCTGTGCATTTACTGCGCAGACTGTGAGAAAATCCCAACAATGAAGGCGATTTTAAATGGATTTTCGAATATAATTGGTCAGGTACTGAACAGTTACAAGCAAATCAACAGGAAGCATTTCTAATGTAATAGAATAGAAAATAACGGCATTTAAGAATGCCGTTATTTTTAGGATTAGGGCTACAAGGTCTTGAAAGAGACATAGTAATAGTAAAGGTACCATAAATTGTGAAAGAAAGCACTGCGTGTATGTCATTTCAGGTTCCAAAAGAATCTGCACAAACATGGACACGGGTGGTTTCAACCACTCGCAGTCGCTTAGAAATAACCAATTAGAGTCGGCGACAGACAACCTTCGCTATAATTTCCAATTATCAGTACCAAATGAAAGTGCATGATTAGATAAAGTATGGCAAAACGCTTCAGATAAATGTTAGAAATGAAAAGAGATGTTGGTTTTCTGTAAATTTTCAGTTAAAAATATGAAATGATTGATATGGATTGCTTAAAATTCAGAGGCAGGGAATATTTATGGAAATTTTGTTAGAATCAGGATATTGGCAAAGAAAGATTGTGTAAGGAATATTCAAATAGATCTATGAGAGGACCCATATACGGAAGTTACTTTTTCTATGACATAACTAGCGTTAGAATATTAATTCACATGGAAACCGAACAGTATGGACAGTAGTACTTTTTCACATTTTTTGTCGAGTGAAAATAATGAAAATTCACTTTTTTCACTAGACAAAAGTGAATTTTCATTATACAATAAGATAAAACTTGGATGAGAGGGGGGTAATATGATGTTTGAAGATGAAAAAGTGGAATTTAAAGAAATATTTGTTTCTGACATTTACAAAGAAGTAATTGCTTTTGCAAACACGGATGGTGGAGTCATTCTGGTGGGAGTGAATGACAATGGCGAAGAAGTCGGATTGGATGATATTGATGAAACATACACACGAATAACGAATGGTATTCGTGATGCGATACTTCCTGATGTTACAATGTTTATAAAATACTCCTTGGAAAAAGGGAAGGTTATACGGATAGAAATCGGAGAAGGAGCATATAAACCGTATTACCTAAAATCGAAAGGGCTGAAACCATCTGGAGTATATGTGCGTCAAGGGGCATCGTCTGCGCCGGCATCCCAGGATCAAATACGGCAAATGATTAAATATGCAGATGGCGATATTTTTGAAAAATTACGTTCCCTGAATCAAGACTTGACGTTTCAATACGCCGCAGAAGTGTTTGAAAAAAAAAATCTGCCATTTATAAAAGAAAAGTATTTTCAGCTCGGCATAAAAAGCCATGAACTTGGACTATTTACAAATTTAGGACTTCTTCTTTCAGATCAATGTCCGCATACAGTAAAAGTCGCAGTATTTGCTGATGATGAAAACACAATATTTAAAGATAAAAAAGAATTTTCTGGGTCTATATTACAGCAATTGGAAGAAACCTTTCAATATTTGCAGCTTTGTAACCAGAACCATGCAGTAATTAGTGGTCTGGAACGAAAAGATCATTGGGACTATAAAGAGGCAGCTATGAGGGAGGCTTTGCTGAATGCTCTTATTCATAGAGACTACAATTATAGTGGCAGCATTATAATCAATATTAATAGTCAGCAGATGGAGTTCATTTCAATTGGTGGACTTTTAGCGGGCATTTCAAAAGAAGACATTCGCAATGGCATTTCTCTATCACGGAATAGTAAGTTAGCGGAGATTTTCCATCGTCTGCGTTTTATTGAATCATATGGTACTGGTATAAGACGAATTTATTCTTTATACAAGAATTGCGGTAGACAGCCAGACATAACAATCACTCCAAATTCATTTAAAATTGTATTACCAAACATGAATGTAGCTGAAAATACTATGACAATCGCAGATAACTCTTTATCAGCAGTAGAGCAGCCCCCGTTCCATGTGACGCAGCAAATGCAAAAAATCTTGGATTCCCTTTCTGAGCATGGGGAAATTTCCATAAAAGATGTTCAAAAGCTTTTGGATATAAAAAATACACGGGCCTATGTTATTATGAAAAAGCTTACAGATGCAGGGATGATTCAAAAGAATGGTCGTGGCAAAAATCAAACATACCGATTATTATAATAGAATTATGCTAAGAAAAAATGGGTGAAAGGCACGAAGGGAGGAAAATGAAAGTGAATTACTGGGCATGGGGTGGAGCGTCTGATTGTGCAAAACTCATGCCGGGAAGATATTCATAATTGGTACCATTCCTTATGGAGTGGCTGCAACAAGTATACATTTGAAAAAGATATAATAAAGGTACCATAAATTGTGAAAGAAAGCGCTGTGTGTATGTTATTTCAGGTTCCAAAAGAATCTGTGCAAACATGGACACGGTGCTTTTTATATTTATCTCTGATGTAGTTGAATTGTATTGACATATCAAAACAAAAATGATATATAAAAGATATATCAAATAGAAGGAGAAGTTTTTATGGGGAAGGTTACAAGAAAACATGTCATGCAGGTAGTGGAGGCGAAAGGAAATTGATGGAGATTAGAAGAAGTAAACCGGCACAGGAAGGGGTGGATCCGGCAGGGATTCTTGCGTTCCTGGACGAGATTGAAGAAAAACAGATCCATTTACACAGTTTTATGTTATTGCGAAATGATGCGGTAATTGCAGAGGGCAGTTATGCGCCCTGCCGTCAGGAGGATATCCATACCTTGTTTTCGTTGAGCAAAAGCTTTACATCCACCGGAATTGGATTTCTGGTGCAGGAAGGACAGATTCATCTGGAGGACCCTGCACTGAAGTTTTTCCCGGAGATTTCAAAGGAGAAGGTTTGTGACAGGCTACAGAAAATTACGGTAAAGCATCTGCTGACGATGAACACCGGGCAAACCTCTGAGCCGGAGGGGATTTTTGGGGATCCGGCCAGGGACTGGATACAGGAATTCTGGATGAATGAAGCCAAAGAGGAGCCAGGAACATGGTTTTTCTATAACACCCTGGCAAGCTATATGCTTTCTGCCATTTTTACAAGAGTCAGCGGAGAAACACTGTTTGACTATCTGAAAGTACATTTATTTACCCCGCTTGGATTTTCAAAGGATATCTGGTGGGAAAAAGGAGCAGGCGGTTATAATGCAGGAGGCTTCGGATTAAATATTTCCGTGGAGGATATTGCCAGATTCGCACTGCTGCTGGAGCATCAGGGGAATCTGGACGGAATGCAGATCCTGAGCAAAAGCTGGTGGCAGGATGCCGTCTATCCCTGGTCAGATCCCTCCAATACCTGGGAGGGAGAGAACCGCTATGGCTACGGTTATCAATTCTGGGGCTGTCATGTACCGGGATCCTTCCGGGGAGATGGCGCATTTGGACAATATTGCATCGTCCTTCCGAAAGAAAAGCTGCTTTTTGTGTCCACAGCAGGGCATGAAAACATGCAGCAGATTGCAGATGCCCTGTGGCATAATATTCTTCCGGCTCTCGAAAAGAGCCCGGACACATTTCAGCCAAAAGCCCAGACAGAATTAGAGCAGCGTCTTTTGCAACTGCAGCTTCCCACCTACTATGAAGAAAAGGAAAGCTTCTCTTCCCAGAGAGACTGCCAGACACAGCTGCCGAAGGAATGGTGCCAGAAAAACTATCGGCTTGACACAAACATTTTAGGAATCACGGAGCTGTCCTTTGAAAATACACAAAAGGGTGTTCGTATACACCTAACCCATGGAACCTGTCAAAACACCTTCGAAGTGGAGCCGGAGGTCTGGAGGGAGGGCACGCTGACCCTGGACAAGAAGTATTTAGAAGAGAATCAATTCGTCTTTGGCACCAGACTGTACGAAAAGATGGCAGCCAGGGGTTGCCTGAACGATGGAGTTTACTATCTGGACTTCATATATCCCCAGACAGCCTATCAGGACACCTGGGAGCTTCGAAAGACCGATCAGGGAATCAGGCTTTGGATCAAGAGAAATACCGGATTTGACCGTGTAGATTTTGAGGTAGAAGCAGTGGAAATGAAGCGTAAGATGCAAAACAGTTAAAAGCTTTAGCAGAAGGGAGCATGGTAGCATGAAACAAATATGGTACAAACAGCCGGCGATATACTGGGAGGAAGCACTCCCAGTAGGAAATGGACGCCTGGGGGCGATGGTGTATGGAGATCCCAGGGAGGAATCCATACAGCTCAATGAAGAAACCGTCTGGAGCGGAGAAAAGATTGACCGCTGCAATCCGGCCAGCCGGGAGCATCTGGAGGAGATCCGAAGCCTGGTATTTGCAGGAAAAGTCAGGGAGGCGGAACAGCTTGCCCTGTATGCTATGGCAGGTACGCCACAGTCTCAGCGGGCCTATCAGACCCTGGGAACCCTTCACATCAGCCATCACGATCTCAAAGAGGAAGAACCTGACGCTTACCAGAGAAAGCTGCTACTGGAGGATGCGGTGGCAGTGACACAATGGCGGCGAAAAGAAACATTTTATCAGCAGAAGGTATTTGCCTCTTTCCCGGATGACGTGTTAGTGATACACCTGTCAGCAGTGGGAGAAGAAAAACTTTCTTTTTCCTGCTATCTGGACCGGGAGAAAAACTTTGATCATTCCTTTGCGGCAGATGAAAAGACGATAACCTTTGATGGAGATACCGGAGGCATGCAATACTGTGGTGTACTGTCTGTGGGAGCCTGTGACGGGTGTGTAGAAACCATAGGAGAAAGCCTGATTATCACACAAGCCACAGAGGCAACATTGATTTTTTCGGCAGCAACCAGCTTTCGTCAGAAGGATCCATTTACCTTTGCACTTCAGACCGTAAGAAAAGCCTGTGAGAAGGAAAATGATGAGCTGTTGGAAAACCACAGGGCAGATTACAGGAGACTCTATGACCGGGTTACCCTGGAATTTGACAGTGATCCAAAGTGGGAAGAACTTCCTACAGATCAGAGAATTGCAGCATTTTTGGAGGATGGATCAGACAGGGGACTGGTATCCCTCTATTTTCAATTTGGACGTTATCTGATGATCTCCGGCAGCAGACCGGGTGGACTCCCCTTAACCTTGATGGGGCTTTGGAATGAAGACTTTGCACCCCCGTGGGAGTCCAAGTACACCATCAACATCAATACGGAGATGAATTACTGGCCGGTGGAAATCTGCAATCTGTCTGAATGCAGCGAGCCGTATTTTACCATGCTGCAAAGGGTGATGGAAAGCGGCAGGCACACCGCAAGGCGCATGTATGGCTGTGGCGGATTCATGGCACATCATAATATAGACATCTATGCCGACACAGAACCCCAGGACCGGTATATCCCCGCCACCTTCTGGGTGATGGGCGGCGCCATGCTGGCCCAGCAGATCTGGGAGCACTATCAGTTCACGAAGGATCTGGAATTTCTGGAGAAAAACTATCAGGTGCTGTATGAGGCAGTCCTGTTTTTCAAGGATTTTCTGGTGGAGGACGAGAAGGGGCAGCTGGTAACCTGTCCTTCCGTCTCACCGGAAAACACCTACCGCAAGAAGGATGGGAGCACCGGCTGTATGTGTGCGGCGCCTACTATGGACAATGAGCTTTTGCATCAGCTGTTCTCGGATTTCGCAGCGGCCAGCAGAGAGCTTGGGAAGACAGAACTGGTGGCAGAAGCCCTGGAGATGGACAAAAAGCTTCCGCCGTTTCAGATTGGTTCCAGGGGACAGATTATGGAATGGCAGGAGGAATATGAGGAGACAGAGCCGGGACATCGTCATATCTCCCATCTGTACGGTCTGTTTCCCTGCGCACAGATTACACTGGAGAACACACCAAAGCTTGCGGCGGCAGCCCGCATAACGCTGGAGAACCGTATCTCACACGGCGGCGGCTACACCGGATGGAGCCGGGCGTGGCTGATCCTGTTCTGGACCCGCCTGCAGGAGGGAGACAAGGCCTACGAGAATCTGAGAAAGCTGATTGATAAATCAACCTTTCCCAATATGATGGATTATCATCCTCTGGATAATTATAAGCGTGGAAAGATCTTTCAGATTGATGGAAATCTTGGTGGAACCACCGGAATTGCCGAGATGCTGGTGCAGAGTCACAACGGACAGATCTTACTTCTTCCCGCCCTTCCGGAACAGCTGCCGGATGGATACGTGAAAGGACTGCGTGTCCGGGGAAATGCAGCGGTGGATATCACCTGGAAGAATGGAAAAATGCAGGAGACTGTGTTCCTGCCGGACAGTGATCTCACAACCCGGCTCTGCTGTGGAGCATACCAGCGCCAGGTAAAACTGCAGGCAGGAAAACAATATCGATTTGATGAAACCTTGACAGAAATTAAAGGAAAATGCTAAAAAAAGGAGCTGTCGCACTTTGACGTCCCCGGAGAGTCGACTGCGGTCAGACACATTTGCAGGAGTCCTAAGTATATAAAAAGAATAGAATTTACGTTGTAAGCGGTCAGCACACTGTTTGAGTGAAACGAGTTTGTGCTGACTGTTTACGTTTTTAGTAAAATCTATTCTTTGATATATGCTCTTGGACTCCGAAACAGTGTCTGACCGCAGTCGACTCTCCGGGGACGTCAAAGTGCGACAGCTCCGCCTTTATAAAAAAACATACTTAATTTTCGATAATCGTTCCGGTTTTACCCAGATATCCTTCCTTTGCCTTTTCGATGGAAGTGATCACAGCCCGTTTTCCACCTTTTTCCAGGAAAAGAACAGAAGCTTCCACCTTCGGGAACATGGATCCGGCTTCGAACTGTCCCTGCGCCATGTACTTTCTTGCTTCCGCAGTGGTGATGGTTTCCAGCGGCTTTTCCGTTGGGGTCTTATAATCCAGAGAAACATGCTCTTCACTGGTCAGAATCAGCAGTTCGTCTGCCTGAATCCCTTCCGCAAGCTTTTCACTGATCAGATCCTTTTCGATGACAGCACTTGCGCCGCGAAGCTCTTCACCCTGTGCGAGAACCGGGATTCCGCCGCCGCCGGCAGCGATCACAACCTGATCCGCATCCACAAGAGCACGGATAGTGTCAATTTCGATAATATCCTGTGGTCTGGGAGCTGCTACGATTCGACGGTAACCCTTGGCAGTCTTTGTGACATAATTGCCCTTCGCTTCCTCAGCGTCTGCCTCTTCCTCGGTGAGAATACGTCCCACGATCTTACTTGGTTTGTAAAATGCCTCATCATAAGGATCCACAGTTACCTGTGTCAGGATCGTAGAGACAGGACGGTAGATGCCCCGGCGAAGCAGCTCTGCCCGGATAGCATTTTGCAGGTCATAGCCGATGTAACCCTGGCTCATAGCAGAGCAGACCGACATGGGAGCAACCGTATAATCCTCATGTGTTTTTCCGAATTCATTCATAGCCGCATGAATCATGCCAACCTGGGGAGCATTGCTGTGTGTAATCACAACCGATGCGCCTGCCTCTATCAGATCCGCAATCACCTTAGCGGAAGTCTTAACAGCAACCTGCTGTTCCGGGAGTGTTGTTCCAAGCGCCCGGTGACCCAGCGCTACTACTACTTTCTTCTTATCCATCCAATAATCCTCGCTTATCATTTTTAATATGTGTAACTGACCAGTAGCTGACCAGTTATCAGCAAAATTTATCACAAATAATTCATGTCTATAGTATAGTAGAAACCCTGTAAAAATGCAAGAGCAACCCTTTCAGATCACCTGATAATAAAAAGGGAAAACCAGAAGCAGTTTACTCTCAACAATTACACAGCCGTTGCTTTAACAGCTGTCATTATTGTAAGTAGTGGCGACTATTTTCGTGTATCCATGAGGATCTTATAACAAAGACCAACAAGGGCATCGAAAGAAGGTGAGCCGCCGTGCTCTGGTTTCCCATGTGCAAAGTATAACACAAAGAGAAACCTCTGGCAATAATATTACGATTTTTTAAAAATATTTATTCAATTCTTAACAATTGGGATCACCCAGCGATGTCCCATGCCTCTTACTGTCTCGATGTAGGATACTCCATGATATCTGCCCAGCTTTTCCCTCAAGCGACAGATGTGTGTATTCAAAGAGGTATCATTTGCTGATTCATAGGCGTTGTTCCACAGATAGTCAATCAAATTCTCTCGGGTAATCAGAATATTGGGATTGGTCACCAGTTTTTCAATCAGATGGTATTCGTGGCTTCCAAGCTTCAACATGCAATCATTCTTCCAGACCTGATAGTGTTCCAGATCAATCATAAGCTCTCCGCTGCAGAGCACATGGTTTATCGTTGGTCTTTGCAGCTTTCCTATATTATATAGGCGGCGTTCAATCCTCGCCAGAAGCTCTTTGAGCTTAAAAGGCTTGACCACATAATCATCTGCACCAATCTGCAATCCACGAACAACCTCGTCCTCTTTGCAGCAGGCGGTTAGCATGATAATCAGTCCATTGAAGAAATGTCTCATCTTTTTACATATTTCATACCCATTGCCATCCGGCAGTCGAATATCCAGCAGACACAGATCAATATGCTTTGTCCGAAGCAGCTCCATACCATGCTTTGCTGTGTAGGCACAGCAAACCTGATAGCCTGCATCCTCAAGTGCTTCCTGCAGATCCTCCACCAGATCGACGTCATCTTCAATAATCAAGATTGTATTCATGGTCCCTCCGTTGTTTCGCATTCGTTTTTATCTGATTTTATTATATCAGAGTGGATGGGTAATGGTTATGACGTATTTAGGCGATTATATACTACCAAATTATGGAAGTATCACTTAAATGAAAAACTAAATTCCAGTTTCTTGTAACCACAGTAAATCTGCGGAACTAAGTTCTATTTTACACCTTAACAACTTCATATATTTGCCGTATAATGAATCCAGAAGCACCCATAATAATAGTTTTACCGCATTCTAAACTGGCATCTGAAAATAGTGTGCGAGACTAAATTCCACATGCCTTTGTGTAAGACTAAATTCTGGTGCAGTGAAATCTGCCTGTGCTTGTACTATTTTATTTTAATAAGTTTGGACAAAGCATAACGTCATCAGGTGGGATTGCCGTTAATCCTAACGCTTCGTGAAGCGTATTGTCCAAGAGTAAAAGAGAGAGTTCATATGGACTATGTCCATTTAGACTGTCTCTTTTCTCGTTGTTGATGTGATTCATCATAAGGTCGATTTTCGTATCATCTAAATCAGCGAATGAACCTCCTTTTGGTTTGATATAGCGAATATACTCATGATTTTTTTCACAGATACCTTTTTGCCAAAAACTGTATGGGTCACAATAAAACACCGTTGTACTTTTGGTTCCATTACAGAATTCTTCCATCTCTGTACGAGCTGAAAATTCTGAACCACCGTCTGTAAGAATTACTGGGAAAAGTTTTTTAAAGGATTCCTGTCCTAATACTGTTTCAAGCCAGATGAAAACCTCAAGAACACATTCCTGATCTTGATGCTCCATAAGAAACATCAGCATAAGATTACAGTTGCGGTAAGTAAGTGTTAAAATCGTAGGACTTTCACCTTTCTTGCCCTCGACACAATCCATTTCTACAACATTCGAATCTGGATGTTCTTTCATGTATGCTTCGAAATCCTCGTAATTGTGACCGATGCGATAAGAACGATCCTTAGCACTAGTTTGTGTGGACTTCTTGCGTTTTTTATAACGTACTACGCGTCTTAAGTCGCCATTTCGAACATCGAATATACAAGAGTCAATGTAGGAATAGAGAGTTCTTCTGGAACAGCCTAATTCTTCTGCATGAGTTGCATATATATGTCCGATAGACTGATGGTTGTCTTTAATCAGAGGAACAAGAAGGTCATTCATTTTCTGAATGCTTTGTGGCGTCTGATTAATTCCAACTCTACTATCTACAAGAACACTGCAATATTCATCATGCGCATATTTGGAAGAATAAAAAGTTCTTTGCATGAGGCAATGGGTTTTCTTCCCACATCCATTACAGACATAAGGCGGCTTTAAGAGCTTTTTGCACTCCTGCACTTCATAGCCTGGACAGATGTCAATACATCGCATATCCTTTTTTCTGCAAAGCTTACAAAGTGTACCGCACTGATCATCACATAAACAAGAAAGTTTACATTGTTTTCTATGGATGCATGGCGGATTCGTATAATTCGAATCGGGACGTTCTTTCGTATAGGCATGAAGCCTTACTTCCTTTGAGATAGTTGAAGGATCTTTACCAATTATTCTGCCAATTTCAGAGAAGGATTTGTTTTCAGTAAGTCCCTTTTCAATATCAACACGTTGTTCAAATATTAAATGTTTCTGATTGCCTTTTGGTTTCATAATAATCTCCAATCAGCACAGGCAGGCAATCAGCTGCAATTACATTATAAAGAATTAGTATTGATTTAGGCAACATGGCAATTATGTGTGCAGGAGTAATTTCCAGACATATGGAATTTACTCCTGCCAACTGGAATTTAAAATTACATTTGAGTTTATGGAAGTATCATTCTTAAATATATTGTTATGGGAGTACAAGTGTTCTAAAGTAAAGTAAAAATAAGTAAAGAATAGAAGAAAGAACTTAAAATAAAGAAAAAACTGTAAAAATTTATCATTGAAGCACTTGATTAAGTATGTTAAAATTGAGTTGCCAGACATCTGGAGTTAGTTTGAGTTTAAAACAAGAGAAAAAATGACGGATTATTACAAAAAATGCGCCAAAAAGACAAATAAGTTGCGATATGAGGAGGGTAGTATTATAATAGATACTTGGATATGCCATAAGGGGAGAGCATTGTTATGAAGGAATTATATGATGTTCATTGTCACATCCTTCCGGGGATTGATGACGGTGCAAAAGATATAGAAGTGTCAAAACAGATGCTGCAGAAGTTATACGAAGATGGAGTTCGGAATCTGATCGTAACTCCACATTATCGCAGGGGATATTATACCCCTCAGAAATCAGCTGTGGATGCTGCATTACAGGAATTACAGAGGTTTGCCGGTACCCTGCCGGAGAAGTTTCGGATTTACCCGGGGTGTGAAGTCTATCATACCTCACATACACTGGAACGTTTGAGAGATCAGCAGGTTTACACGATGGCAAACTCATTTTA
>JAQUXP010000013.1 GCA_028692395.1 Lachnospiraceae bacterium | reverse complement strand
ATAATCCACAAACTTTATTAAGTGCACCCTTTTTACCAATATATGCTTTTTCATATTAGAATTGCTGCAATGCAGCAATTCTTCCTTGTTTTGAATCAGTATTGCGAACTCGTTTCGCAATTACCTAGTAATAAAAATACAGATCTATCTGTCACATCTTGTATCACTTTCTCAGTAGGTCTGTGCAGTAGATGCACAGACCTGCTGAATTGTTACCACCTCTGTACATGTACAATCAGCGTACCACAATATCTCCCGCTGTCAAGAGCCGATGCTCACAAGGTAGCATCGAATTCCTGATTCTCCTGTCCGTAACAGACAGTAAACTGACGGATCCATTCTGCTATCTGCTCTTTCTTTTTCCAATCTTCCTGCTCTGCCGTAGTTTTTTCCTTCTGCTTTACATCCTTTGTCTTTTGCTGTTCCCATCGGCTGATGTTCTCGAGAAGTCTTTTCCGAACCGGATAGCACAGATTTTCCGGCATATCTTTATAATCGGGATGATATTCCTGCAGCCATCGAAGCACCTGTTTGCGGTTTATCTTTCCCAGAAACTGCTGCTCCAGTTCTATGCACTGCAGGTACTGATACACAGCATCGATCCCCTCCAGACTGCTAAGATCCCGTAATATCGGATAATCCAAGGTCAATAAAGTATTTTGTGGTTCGTATACCACATCATACCATCTAAAAAATTCCGGCATCCCTTTGTGAATGGTCTGATCCAGATAATAATTGCCATAGGAATCAAACTCTGGCAGTATCGTATGATACAGCTTCAATGCCGCTTCCACCTTCTGTTTCACAAGCCGGACACCCAGCTCATAAGCCTCTCTGGCCGACTGATTCACCAGCTTTACATCAGCTTTTGATGCATGACGCTCTGTCTCCCGAATACAATACTGCACCGCCTCCATCAGCTGATTCGCCTTTTCATAGGTGATGGAGCTGCTGTCAATTCCGGTGCACTTTTTTGCCAGATCAGCCACGATGGGCACCAGCTCTTCCATTTCGTAATTCATCCCGCACCTCATCTCCAACACAGATCCTGCAGGACCTGCTGATATAATTCATAATCCCATCTTGGGACTTCATCCAGCTGCTGATAAGCACCATACCCATCCTGTTTCTGATAATCCTGATAGCCGGCTCTTATGGCCTGGGCAAAATTCTCCAGACAGGTTCCTGCCAGATACTCCAGATCTCCATAACAGATTGTCTCAAACTGTTCCTTCATAAAGTGAATCAACTCATCATCTGTGATCTCGTCCATCATCTCATTCTTGTAGAGATAGAACAGCTCCTGCAGCTGTATCAGAGTTTCTGCATAATTTTCCTGTGTGATGTACGCGGAATCGCAAAATGCATAGATCAGCTTCGGTATGATTCCCTGCCCGAATTCCACTCGCTTCTGTTCCTTCAGCGAATTCGTGCGCTCCAGTGCCAACACTCTGGCATCCTGCTCGGTAAGAGTCAGACCATATTTCTTTGAATACTGATTTGCCTCCATAAGAATACTGATTTGACTTTGCTGCCCCAACAACTCCATCCAGTTTTTCCCCATATACCCATCCTTTCTGTAAAGCTTTTGGTAACTGTTCCGCTACTGAAACACCGCAGGTGTGAACAGTAACGAATAGGAGTATAGCACCCTAACCAGGTGCGTACCAGTCTTGAAAAAAATGCATTTTTGTGGTATTATAGTGTTAAGTTAAAGAGGCTCACTTCGATGTTCAGACCCCCATAGGAGGTTCCTGTCCACCGAAGTGAGCCCCTTTCAGCTATATTTATTCTCTTCTCAAAATACCATCCGCCGTGGTCTGCAGCCGCAGAACCGCCATCTTGAGTTCCTCCTCCACCTTACGTCTGGCCTTTCCGGAATAAATCTTCTTAATATACTTCTCTACTACACCACAGTCATCTCTCAGCTGCAGTCTGCAGGTCAGATCAAGCCTTCTTCCGGGTTCCTTCACTTCTTTTCTCGTCTGATCCACCAGCGTCTGCCCCTGAACAATCAGAATCTTTAATTCCGTAGACATCTGATCTACATCAATATAATCTGCCATAAGTACCTCCATGTTGAAATATTAGCATATTTTGTAACTGGTCAGCTACTGAACAGTTAGCATATCTTTAGATTTGATAGCACTTATTTTGTTGATATGGCATTGGGATAGATCTGTTTCATCACAGCATCACCATACCACTGATCCATCGTCTTTTCGATTTGATTGGAAGCGGCAACTCCCTTCTGACGGTTGGTATAGCGATCCAGCGCCGATGCAGAAACCAGAACATTACAAAGCATGAATACAATCAGTACCCAGGACAGGATCTTTCCAAATTTTATAGGAATTTTCTCGATCAGTCTGGATAGCAGGGGATACAGATATCGCAGCCACACCACAGCCGCAATTCCCCAGAAAAAACAGTACAGAAGATTGATCCTGCCTCCCAGGTTGAAAGGAATATCACTGTAATCCCAGAAGACCTGACCAAATACAAGCTCGGTAAATACACTGCAGAAGTACTCATAGGCACCTCCCATCAGGGTACCAAAGAAAAAGAGAAACATCTCCGAGCGCTCCCGATAATTATTGAGAAGTGCTGTGCCAAGTGCCAGTGCCAGTCCCCAGACAATACTGAAGGGCCCCCACACCACACTGCTTCTGCTCATCCATACACCCTTCGTCAGACGCATAAAGATAGTTTCTATACCATCTCCCAGCAGTGCACCGATAAAAAACAGCATAACCAGCTTATAAAAGGAAGCTCCCTGGGCAAAAACTGTGGACTTTTCCCTAGCCTGTGTCTGCTCACGAAGCTGTGGATACGCTTTTTCCACACGGGCTTCCATCCTTCTTCCGATCCAGGTTGTCAGATGCTTGCTGACTCTGGTAAGCTCATCATTAATCCGCTCAATATTCGGCATGGGCTTCGTCAGTTTTCTGAGCACTGCATAGGAACCGATTCCGTCAATCACAAGAATTGCCAGCAGGACAAGAAGCAGAACCCGTACAACATACTTTGGAATCAGATGGTAGGCACTGAGCAGACAGGGATTGAGATACTTAAGCCCCAGTACGCCACAGACACCCCAGAACAGGGAATATTCCAGACAGATATAACCATCCAGATTAAATTTTTTACCGGAATAGTCCCACCAGCGGCGGCGAAAGAAAAACTCCATAAGTTTTCCTCCAACCCACTCGATAATGGTAGCAAAAATCATGCTTCCAAGGAACAGGAAAAACCAGTTGTTGGTAAGCTCCCGCAGTGCCGCCGAGATGATAACCGCAGCTACACCATAGATACAACAGAGCGGACCATTCATAATCCCCCGGTTGGCAAACTTCTTCTTTTTAGAAATAACTGCCATGGTCTCAAGCACCCATCCAAAGAAGGAATATGCAAAAAAGAGCCACAGCAGCTGATACAAGAATTCAATACGCATAAAATAATTCCCCGCCTCTCATCATTCGTATTTCACTATGATAAACTATTTTGTGCGCTTTCGCTACATTTTCCCTATTTTTTAATACCTTTTTTATATTCTGCCGGAGTCACTCCCTGTATTTTCTTAAATACTCTTGAAAAATACTTCTCATCGTGAAAACCGACCTTGAAAGCGATCTCGTAGGTCTTAAAGTAATTCTGCTCCAGATAGGCACAGGCATGATGAACCCGAACCTTGTTCAGGTAATCCGCAAACCCGCAGCCCATCACCTGGGCAAACAGCGTGGATAAGTAGCCTGGCGTAACTCCCGCCTCCTCTGCAGCCTGCTGCTGCGTCACATCCTCGTAGTAATGCTCCTCTATGTATTCCTTCGCCTTACTCACGATAGCATTTCCAGTCCTGCTGTCCTGGGTTTCCTCCTGATGCTCATCCCCTTCCAGCTCATCTGCCAGTGTATGAATCATATTCAGGATATCAGAAGAACGAGTGGGCTTCAGGAGATAATCACGCACGCCAAACCGCAGAGCCTGCTGGGCGTACTTGAACTCGTCATATCCGCTGAAGATAATTGTCTCCGGCTCCACTCCGGCTTTTCTGGATTCCTTCAGTACCTCCAAACCATCCATCAGAGGCATCTGTACGTCCAGAAGCATGATCTCCGGTTTATAGCGCAGGATCATATCCAGTGCCTCCTGCCCATTTCTTGCAAGAAAAATCTTTTCAAAACGGTCCGTATGCAGCTGTATATATTTCCCCAGTCCATTTCGGACCATATCCTCATCATCTGCAATCAGCAGCTTCATCCCCTCTACACTCCTTTTATATCTGCCGGAATCCGGATTCGAACAGTCGTCCCCTTACCCGGCGTACTTGTAATCTCCAGCTTGAAGTCTTTGTGGTATTTCAGTTCCAGCCTTTCCCGTACATTCTTAATTGCATATCGTCCGATCCGCTGACTGGAATAGCGCTTTGATTCTTCCATATTCCAGATTCCCTGAATCTGCTCCTCCGTCATACCTACACCGGTATCACGGATCGTAAAGTCCATATAATTGCCATCCTTATGTCCGCTTACATGAAGCTCGCAGAGGCGATCCGCATTTTCCAGACCATGGACGATGGCATTTTCTACAAATGGCTGCAGGATCAGCTTTGGCATCTCATTTTCCAAAATCTCAGGATCCATCTGAATATCGTAATCCAGCCGCTTAGAAAAACGCATCTTCTGAATATGAAGATATCTGGATATTAATTCCGCTTCTTCTCTGACGGTCAATACTGCCTTTCCCTGTCCAAGAACCAGCCGAAACAGCTGGGACAGTGCAAGAATATCTTCGGCGATCTCCTCATTTCCAGCTTCCTGGGCCTGCCAGTAGAGTGCATCCAGCGTATTGTAGAGAAAGTGGGGATTGATCTGGGCCTGTAAAAGTGCCAGCTCGCTCTCCCTCTCCTTCAGTGCCATAACATAATTGTTGTCGATTAAAAGCCGGATGGATTCAACCATCTGGTTAAAGGTTGCTGCAACCTGTCCTACTTCATCGGTAGTTCGAGTCTCCACCTGCTGGCTGAAATCACCCTTTTGAAAAGCATTCATTGCCACGCATACCTTTTTCAGGGGCTTTGTCACCATATTGGATACAATCAGAAGAATCGGAAGCAAGCCCAGCAGAACACCGCCAAGCAAAGCAAGCGGTGTAGCCGCTACCTTAAAAATCTGGTTTACCAGACTGTCCTTTGGAAATATCTTAAACAGCATCAGACCACTTTCACTGTCTACATAAGAGAAGATGCGGTAATTCTTGTACTCATACTGAGTCTTGGGATGCTCCTTACATTTCATCAGAAAAGAGTAGTCGGACAGATAGTCTGTTACCTCTTCCTGCTCCGTCCCGCCCGAGATCAGACGATTTCCCTCCTTACTGAATACCAGAATACTCTCATCCTCCTGCTGCAGTGCATTATCACAGGCAGCTTCAAAGCGGTCAGAAGAAGCTCCAAGCACAATGTAACCCAGTTTCTTCTGCTTGGAGCGATTATATAATTCCCGATACAGCACAATCTTATCTGAGCGGTTTGTCTGGAATACTTCTGTATCGTCTTTTCCTATATTTGCCCACAGCACCTTCCCATGAGCAGCGATAGCCTCCCGATACATCTGCGTTTCCTGCGCTTCGCTCAGCGTACTTATATAGGAGCTGGCATCCATACAGCGCAGATAAGGCTTCACCCCATTTTCCGGATAAACGGCAATTGTCTTGATGTAGCCCTTCAAAGCCATCATATCCTGAACGATGCGCATGGGTGCACGGTTCAGCCACAGCTGTGGCTCTGCGTTCAGCCCCTCCACATCCCGGGAATTCAAAACCTCATTAATATCATCGTTAATGCAGACGTAGGTGCAGAGATTCTGCATATCCGTCTGGATCGTGCGAAGATTATCATTGAGACCCTGCAGGCTTGTGCCTGCCAGCTGCTCGGATTGTTCCACCGAACTCCGGTAATTTGCCTGAAACATGAGAATACTGATTAGAAGCAGAATCGGGGTAATAATCAAGTAGGAATATAATATCAGTTTTTTCTGCAGACTCACGCCGCCTAACCAGCTTCTCATATGCTTCATAGATTCTTTATCCTTTCACTGCACCCATAGCAACACCCTTGGTGATGTGCTTGTTCAATAAAATATATACCAGCACTGCCGGTGCCGCAGTCAATGCCATAACAGCAAACTGCACTGCATAGTTGGAAGAATACTGTCCGGTAAACTCAAGAACTGAGAAAGGAAGTGTCTTCCATGTCGGTGAACTTAAATAGGTGCTTGCCATCATAAATTCGTTCCAGTTATTCAAAAATGTCATAATTGCAACAGTTGCAACGGAAGATTTCATCAGGGGCAGGATCATGCGGAATACGATACGATAGATTCCACTTCCATCCATAACAGCCGCCTCTTCCAGTTCCACCGGGATGGCATCCAAAAATCCTGTCATCAGAAACAATGCCTGGGGAAGGGAAAATGCTATGTAGGGGATTAAAAGTGCCCAGATGGTATCTGTCAGTCCCAGCATGTTGTAGATCTTATAGTTTGGAAGCAGTGTTGCATGAATCGGAATCATCATTCCAAGCAGCAGCAGTGTCTTTACCAGACCGCTCATCTTCCAGATCATACGCTTGCAGGCGAAGGCTGCCATCAGAGAAATCAGGATAACCAGCAGCACAGCCAGACCATTAATCAATAAACTGTTTTTTAAGTATAGCAGAAAATGCCCGTCTATGAAAGCTTTCACATAGTTTCCCCACTGAATCTTCTGAGGAATAACCAGAAGCCCTTTGGTGAACATCTCATTACTGCTTGCCAGAGAAAAATCAACAAGCCATATCAGCGGAAAAATCTGAATAACTGCAACACAGATCAGTACCACCCACAGTAATACTCTTCCGACAGTCCACTGTTTTTTTGTTTTAATCTTTTTTTCCATGTCTGCCGCCTCCTATACTGTTTTCTCTGCAAAGATTTTGTTTAAGCCCACGGTTACTAAAAGACAGATAATGATAAATACAACGCCGATGGCATTACCATATCCATACTTAAATGCCTTAAAGGCCTGCTGGTATAGATAGTTGGCCGTAAACTGTGTACTGTTGCCCGGCCCGCCATTGGTCAGCAGATATACAGTCTCCATCTGTTTCAATGCGGAGATCACAGCCATGGTTACATTGATCTGGATAACAGGCTTCATAAGTGGAAGTGTAATCCGTAAAAATGTTGTCTTCTTATTAGCTCCATCGATGGAGGCTGCCTCGTAGAGCACCGGATCAATGTTCTTGATTCCGGTATAGTAGATCAGCATGCCCCATCCAAAACCGTGCCAGATCAATACGATAAGTACGGACCAGATTGCATACTCTTTACTCAGGAAGTTGACCTTTCCCTGATATCCGAAGATGTGCAGGATGTTGTTCAGAAGGCCAAAATCCGGGTTGTAGATGAATTTCCACAGGTAAGCGATAACTGCTACAGAGATAACATTAGGAATAAAGTAAACGCAGCGGAAGAAGCCTTCTGCTTTGCCCTGCAGTTTATCAAGAACTGCTGCCACAATCAGCGCCAGCGGATGCTGGATGCAGATAAATCCGATAGCCAGAAGCAGTGAGTTGCGAAGTGCCAGCCAGAAGGTGGAGTCCTTCAAAAGTGCCTTATAGTTATCAAATCCGATGAGATTGGCCGCTCCCATGCCTGAGTAATCTGTAAATCCATAATAAACACTCAGGCAGATCGGTGCCAGAATTGCAAACAGAAATACAAGAAGACCAGGAAATACCAGCGATGCAATCACCAGTTTATTACTGTATAGTTTTTTCATATCTTTCCCCTTCCAGAGTTTTTAGGCGAAAAACTGCCGTATGGCACAGTACTTCAGGAATCCTGAGCATGCTCATACGGCAGTTTTCCAAGGGTTGCAGTTTATTTACATGCTGTACCGATTGTTGCAAGGAAATCATCTACGGATGTTGTTCCGTTGGTTACATTCTGAATCTCGCTCTCAATAGAGGTCTTAAATGCAGATGGTCCACGATCATTAATTGTTGTTCCGGTTGTGCTTGTAGAATTCTTTACGATATCCAGGAACTGTTTCTGCAGCTCTGTCTCGTTGCCTGTCATGTATGCACTCTGATCCTGTGCTGACATTCCAACACCATTCTCCCATCCGTATTTGGACAGTTTGTCTGGCTGATACATATAGTTCAGGAATTTGATTGCTTCATCTTTTACTTTTGAGTTAGCAGATACTGCGTAGCCGCCGCCGTTCCATGCTGCGATATCAGTCTGTTTTCCTTTGCCATCTTTTGTTGCCGGCATGGAGAATACACGGATATTATCACGAACCTCAGCAGGGATGTCTTCATTCAGTGCCATAGATGCTTCCCAGCTTCCCATGTAGAACATTGCAGCCTGACCATTTGTGAAGAGGTTCATAGCTGTTCCGTAATCCTGTGAATCATAGCCGGTCTGGAACAGACCTGCGTCAGCACTTGCTTTGAGAAGCTCAGTTGCTTTTACAAAAGAAGGATCTGTAAAATCACCATCTGCAACTGCTTTGTTCACCTTTTCGCTGATTGTTCCATCTACACGCTCCAGAAGGTCTGTCAGATAGATTGCCATCGGCCATCCATCTCCACCATCCATAGCTACCGGAACAAATCCGGCATCATTGATCTTTGGTGCCAGTGCCAGCAGATCCTCATAAGTTTCCGGAACTGACCAGCCATTGTCTTTAAACATCTTCTCATTATAGTAGAAACCTGCAACGTCTGTATTTCTTGGCAGACCATAGAGTTTTCCGTCTTTCATAAATCCGTCCAGAGAGCCGGATACAAATCCGTAATCCTTGTAGGCATCCTGATCCAGCTCTGCAAGAACACCTGCATCCAAAACCTCATCCAGGAAAGAAGGCTGTCCCCAGATACTTACAACGTCTGGCATTCCGTCCATGGCATATGCCTTAAATTTTGTCTTGTAAGCTTCCTCATCCAGAGCTTCTACTTCAATTTTTACATTTGGATTTTCTTTCTCATAATCGTCAATAATTGTCTGTTCTACCAGGCCCTGACCATTCTTTCTGTCTGGCAGGTTGGAGAAGATCTTCAGTGTAACTGCATCCCCACTTGCTGTGCTCTCACTCTTGGAGCTCTCACTTTTGCTGCTCTCAGAGGTCGCTGCTGCGCTTGTGCTCTTGTCTGCCGCACTGGTACTTGCTGGTTTCTCTGTGTTTCCACATCCTGCCAGAAGACCGGCTGCCATCAATGCTGCCATCATACCTGCTACTACTTTTCTTTTCATCCTTAAAACCCTCCTTATCAGGTTTCCCTGTTTCTTTATGACCTTATTTTAGCACCGGTTTTCTATAGTTCACAGGTATCTAAACTCCAAAAAGGTGTATTTTTTTCGAAAAAAGTCCTCCTTTGCACTCCACCGACAAAATTACGGCTGGGGCTTGCTGACAACCGTGTGGTATATTATAATTGTAGCTATTACAGCAGCTACCATACCTGACCCAGATCTAAGAAAGTGAGTATGAAAAAATATGAATGCGACACAACAGCAGTACGAGCAGGAAACCCGTGCCTTATGTGATTTTATAGAAAAAAGTCCCAGCTGCTATCACGCAGCAGCCAATCTTACAGAATTGCTGAAGGGAGCCGGATTTGAAGAGCTTTCAGAAGGGAAAAAGTGGAATCTGAAACCAGGCGGAGCTTACTATGTTTCCCGCAATGCCTCCGCACTGATTGCATTTAAGATACCCAGACAGGATTATATCGGCTTCAACATCATCTCCAGTCACAGTGATTCTCCTTCTTTTAAGATTAAGGAAAATGCTGAGATTACTTTTGAAAAGCATTATACAACCCTGAATGTTGAAGGCTATGGCGGCATGCTCTGTGCCCCATGGTTTGATCGTCCGCTGTCTGCAGCCGGAAAGGTGATGGTAAAGAAAGGTGATAAGGTCGTAACCAGACTTCTTTATTTTGACCGGGATCTCTTAAGTATTGTCAACCTGGCAATCCATATGAACCGCACTGCCAACACCGAGGGGCATGCTTACAAGATTCAGAAAGATATGCTGCCTATCTTCAGCGATGGCAATGCAGATGCTTCGATTCTTTCGTTGGTGGCAGAGGAACTTCAGGTGGACAAGGAAAATATTCTTGGCACAGATCTGTTCCTTGTGAACCGTATGAAGGGCAGCATCTGGGGTGAAAAAAACCAGTTCTTTTCTTCCCCTAAGATTGATGACCTTCAGTGCAGCTACTCTGCCACCAGGGCACTTATGAAAAGCAGCAGCCGTGACCACATCTGTGTAAATGCTGTCTTTGACAACGAAGAAGTAGGAAGCGGAACAAAGCAGGGGGCTTTGTCCAACTTCCTTTCAAGTGTACTGCATCGAATCAACCAGTCTCTGGGAAAAGACCAGGAGGATTACTTTGTGGCTCTGACCAACAGCTTTATGGTTTCTGCTGACAACGGTCACGCCATCCATCCAAACTATGGGGGCAAGGGAGATCCTACGAATCGTCCCTATGTAAATGGCGGAGTTCTGCTGAAATCAGCGGCAAACCAGAAGTATACCACCGACTCCGTATCAGAAGCCATCTTCCGCAGCATCCTGGATCATGCTAAGATTCCTTATCAGATTTTTACCAACAACTCTGATATTCCAGGCGGCAGCACCCTGGGCAATCTGGCAAATCAGCAGGTTTCTCTCAATACGGTAGACATCGGTGTTGCACAGCTTGCCATGCACAGCCCTTATGAGACAGGAGGTGTCAAAGATACCCTGCAGCTGACCGCTGCCATGTCGGCATTTTATGGCTCATCAATTCAGTTTGTGGCAAATGGAGAATACGTGATCCAAAAGCAGTCCACCATTCCGGATTAATTCGCCCGGCTTAGCTTCTGTTCTCTCTTATCCTTTTTTCAGCGTGGCAATCAGGCGAAATACCTGTTCAACAGCAGCGGTCATATTCTCTCTCGCCTGTTTGGGATCCATCGCCTCCTGCTGAGAAACCACGCTGCGCAGAATCGGAAAATAAGCGTCAATTCCATGTTCATTGCAGGCGGTGGCATCTTCTGCCACACAGCCTGCAAATGCTATTACCGGCTTTTCATGCTGTTTTGCGATATGTGCCACACCAATCGGTGCTTTTCCCATCACGGTCTGTCCGTCAAGCCGCCCTTCCCCGGTAACAATCAGATCTGCAGCCTTTACATATTCCTCCAGCTTTGTCTCTTCCAGAACAATCTTAATTCCAGATTCCAGAACCGCATTCGTAAATGTAAGAAATGCAAAGCCAAGGCCTCCTGCCGCTCCTGTTCCCGCCTGGTTTGGATTCGCATGTTGATATTTTTCCCTGGATATCGCTGCAAAACAGGTAAGCCACCTGTCCATCTGCATAATCATGTCAGGTGTTGCCCCTTTTTGTGGTCCGAAGATCGCACTGCAGCCCTGATCACCGCATAAGGTATTCGTCACATCACAGGCAATACGGAAGGTGCACTGGGAAAGCTCTGGAATCACATCATCATCCGTAATCCTTTCAATCTCCTTCAACCCTTTCGCTCCAAATGAAACCTGCTTACCTTCTTTATCCAGAATCCCATACCCCAGTGACTGCAGCATACCGATTCCCCCATCATTGGTAGCACTTCCTCCAATTCCAACGATAAAATGCCTGCAGCCTCTGCCGATGGCGTCCCGGATCACCTCTCCCACACCGAAAGTCGTGGTATTCAGCGGATTTCTCTTCTCCTCCTCCACCAGTGTAATCCCTGCTGCCCCGGACATCTCAACAATCGCCGTTGTCCCATCACTGAGAATTCCATACTCGCAGTCCACCTTTTCTCCCAGAGGTCCTGTCACCTGAATCTTTTTCAGCTGTCCCCCCATCCCAAGTGTCAAAGCCAAGGCTGTTCCTTCTCCCCCATCTGCCAGGGGTCTCACAGAAACTTCTGCCTCCTTCATCACCCGCCGAATTCCCTGTTTAATCGCATTTCCAGCTTCCAGTGATGACAAACTCCCCTTCAGTGAATCAATCGCAACTACTACCTTCAAGTCTCTTCCTCCCATAATCTACATAATCTACATTCTCTTTATTTGCATTTCTTTCATTGACCATTATTTTAGGTACTGCCGTTTTTCCATTCTTTTAGCCTGTTTCCAGTCTTTTCAGCTGAGATACGAAAAAAAGGGGCTGTCGCACCATGCCGCTCCAGGACGGGAGACTGCTGCCAGACACATTTGCAGGAGTCCTAAGCATAGAAAAAGAATAGAATTTGCGTTGTAAGTATGCAGCACACTGTTTGAGTGAAACGAGTTTGTGCTGCATACTTACGTTTTTAGCAAAATCCATTCTTTTTCATATGCTCTTGGACTCCGAAACAGTGCCTGGCAGCAGTCTCCCGTCCTGGAGCGGCATGGTGCGACAGCCCCTGGATACGAAGCAGACAGCCATTATAGTTTTTTGCGAAGCTTTGGATCCAGCAGATCACGGAGACCGTCACCTACAAAGTTTGCTCCCATTGCCATGGTGAAGATTGCAAGTCCGGGGAAACCGGCGATCCAGAATTTGTTGAAGTAATTCATACCATCAGATACCATCATGCCCCATTCCGGTGTCGGCGGAGCAGATCCAAGTCCCAGGAAGCTCAAGGTGGAAAAGAGCAGGATCTGGTTACCAAAATCTGTAGTTGCCATAACCAGTACCGAGGAGATACTGTTTGGAATAATCTCTTTAAATAATACACGCCATCTGGAGGCACCCAAAGCCTCTGCGGCGGTTATGTATTCATTCTCCTTGACAGAAAGCACCACACTTCGCATCAATCTTGCATAGCTTGGCCACGCCACAATTACCAGGGCAATCATGGTATTAAACATACTGGAGCCCAGTGCTGATGTGATTACGATAGCAAGGATAATGGTAGGAAATGCCATAATCAGCTCGGAAAGGCGCATCATAATGTCATCTACCAAACCGCCTACATAGCCGGCGATTGCTCCGTAGATGCTTCCGATCAGACAGGCAAATACTACCGCCAGAACTCCGGCAAGAATCGAGAGCCGGCCGCCGTACAGTACACGGCTGAAGATGTCACGGCCAAAGTTGTCTGTTCCAAAGATATGTGCTCCCGAGGGGGCCTGAAGCTTCACGGTCAGATCCTGTGCCAGTGGGTCGCAGGG
Source organism: Lachnospiraceae bacterium (assembly GCA_028692395.1). GTDB lineage: Bacteria > Bacillota > Clostridia > Lachnospirales > Lachnospiraceae > Novisyntrophococcus. The sequence goes on along the minus strand of JAQUXP010000013.1, from coordinate 61,954 downwards.
AGAGATTACTCCCGCAAATATCACAAGCACGATCCAGGCGATACAGATGATAAGACCCACAGTGAAAAGGACATTTGATTTTAAAATTCGTTTTATCGATTTTAACATTAGTTACTCCTCACTTTCGGGTCAATGATTCCATATAATATGTCTACAATAATATTGATAACAGTATAATTTGCCGCAATCAGCAGGGCACAGCCGATAATACCAGGCGAATCCATGGCTGTGACGGACTGGTAAGCGAACTGACCGACTCCCGGCCAGGTAAAGATCTGCTCCACCAGAACAGTACCGCCCAGCAGGTTTCCAAATCCCAGTCCGATAACTGTCAGAACCGGAATCAGCGCATTGCCGATGGCATGATGCCAGACAAGTCTTCCGCTGGAAAGACCCTTTGCCTTTGCCGTACGGATATAATCGGTTGACATAACATCTAACATATTAGATCTTGTAGTTCTGGCGATCAGTCCCATAGAGAAGGATGCCAGGCAGAGTCCCGGAAGGAACAGATGCTTCAGGCAGTCCCAGGCTTTCGCCGGATCTCCCTCTAAAAGGCTGTCGATCACATACATCCCGGTTACGGTCTGCGGAGCTGTAAAGCCCTTGCTGATACGTCCGGTTCCCGGTGCAAGACCCAGTTTGTAATAGAAGAAAAATAACAGCAGCAGCGCAAACCAGAAGGTAGGTATACTTACCCCCACCACAGAGATTCCACGCACCAACTGATCCACAAAGGAATTCCGCTTCAGTGCCGATATGACTCCGAAGAAGATACCCAGTACCGCAGCTACCAGAATTGCAAAAAACGCAAGCTCCAGTGTTGCCGGATAGCAGCGCTGCAGCTCGGCCAGAACGGGATTACCGGTACGGATTGAGGTTCCCAGATCCAGATGCACCAGTTCATTCAGATAGATGCCGTACTGATCAATTACCGGCTTATCCAGACCCCATTTTGCCTCAAACGCCGCTACAATTTCGGGATTGTTCAGATTTCGCTGACTTAAGTTTGCTGCTACAGGATCACCGGGAACCAGTCTGGTCAGAACAAATACGATGGTCGCTACTCCGAACATCAGCAGCACAAAATATGCCAGTCTTTTTATTATCATCTTAAGAATATCCATGTTTACCACCTTATTATGTACTTTCCAAACTGCCGGTTCTCAAAAATCTCAGTTATTAACCGATGGTAATCTCTCTCAGGTCAATACGATAGCTGTCTGAAAAGTTTACATGATCCAGATCAGAACGATATCCCAGATGTTTCGGACACTGGAACAGCGTTAGAAATGGTCCTGTCTCGGAAGTATCTTCCTGTAAGGTCTTCAGAAGCTCATTTCGTGCAGTTACATCCGTCTCTGTCTTTGCAGACTCTGTCAAAGCAACAAGCTCCGGATTCATATCTGCTGTCCATCCGGCACGAAGGCCAACGCTCTCACCTGGCATAAATGCAAGCTGGCTGACAGGATCCTGATAATCCGGACTCCAGTACATCACGCTGAAACCAATCTTTCCGTTACGATAGTCATCTGCATAACCACCTGCCCAGTCAACAGTGGAAATATTCAGTGTGATTCCGATCTCTGCAAGGTCAGATGCCAGCTTCTGTGCAATATCAGTAAGCGGAATACCCTCTGCGGATAAGGTACAGCAAGGGAAGTCGATAGACAATCCGTCTCCATAGCCTGCTTCCTTCAGAAGCTCTTTCGCTTTTTCAACATCTCTTGCAGTGGTTCTCTCTCCGATACAGCTGTCAAATCCAGACTGAATAAAGGACAGTGGAGTGGTAGCTCCTTCTCCTGCCATACTGCGCAGTCCGTCAAAATCAACAGCCAGACGAATCGCCTCCTGAACCTTCGGATCAGAGATAGGACCGTGTTCGGAATTCATGTTCATATATAAGAATACCATACACATGGTAGACTGATTATTTACGGTAACTGCATCATTTCCATCCAGCTGATCAATCGTATCATTGTTCAGATTAACAGCAATATCGATGTCACCCTGTGTCAGAGACATCAGCTGGGTATTGGCATCGTCCATTACCTGGATCACATAGGAATCTGCTGCCGGAACAGTGTCTCCCCAGTAGTTTTCATTTCTTGCAAGATCAATCTCTTCATCTGCAGAATATTTTGTCATAATATAAGGACCGGAGCCATAGGAAGCTTCATCCATAGCACTTGTTGCAGTATCAGCTGTTGCTGCGTCAGCTCCGTCTGTAGCGCCCTTGTCAGCCAGTGCAGTACTGTCAAGAATTGAAGTAGAGATATAAGTAAGCTTTGCAATCAGGGACGCATCCTTCTGATTCAGATGAAATACTGCAGTGTAATCATCCGGAGTTTCAATGCTGTCAACGCTGTCCATGATAAATGCCGGGTTGTCCTGAAGATTTTTCAGTCTCATCAGACTGAATGCAACATCCTTGGAGGTAACAGGGTTACCGCTTGCGAATTTTGCGTTCTGTACAAGAGAGATCGTACAGGTCAGTCCATCCTCTGAGAACTCATAGCTGCTTGCCAGATCATTGACCGGCTCTGAAGAACCCTGCTCAAAGCGAAACAGAGTATCATAGCAGGCATTGATAACAGTTCCTGCGTATAACTCATAGGCACGGCCTGGATCCAGTGTTACGATATCCACGGCACAGCCGATCACAAGATCCTTGCTGCCTGCCGCTGCTGTTGTCTGAGCAGAACCTCCTACTGCTGCGGATGATGAGGTGTTTTGTGTAGATGCGGCTGAACCACCGCAGGCTGCCATGGACAACGCCATCACTGCAGCTGTCAAAATCGATACGAGTTTTCTTTTCATAATAACTTCTCCTTCTTGCACTCCTGAATCATGTTCTTACTAGTTACATCTATCTTACACCCTGGCTGAGATCAGGGCATTCTTCTTAATAGAAGAAAATTCCCTGCCCGCTGGCCGAAGGGGATGTCCTTTACTGTTGGTCATACAGATGACAGGCAACCAGATGTCCCGCTTCTATCTCCCGAAGCACTGGCTCTGTCTGTTTACACTGCTCCATGCATCTGGAACATCTTGTATGGAACCTGCAGCCCTTTGGCGGATCCGATGGACTTGGCACATCTCCGGTGAGGATAATCCGCTGTCCCTGCTTTTCCTTGTCAACCTGAGGAATCGCAGAAAGTAATGCCTCTGTATAAGGATGATAATGCTTCTCATACAGCGCATTTGCCTCGGAAATCTCTACCATCTTTCCCAGATACATAACACCTACCCGGTCACTGATATGGTGAACAACACTTAAATTATGGGAAATGAACATGTAGGTAAGTCCCAGCTTCTCCTGCAGTTCATCCAGAAGATTCAAAACCTGTGCCTGCACCGATACGTCCAGGGCAGATACTGCCTCATCGCAGACGATAAACTCCGGATTCAGTGCCAGGGCCCGGGCAATCCCGATTCTCTGCTTCTGTCCACCGGAAAGCTCATGGGGATAGCGATTCAGATGATACTCTGCCAGTCCCACCAGATCCATCAGCTCGTGAATTCTCTGATCCACATAGCTTTTATCCTTTATTCCATGAATCTGAAATGGCTCTTCGAGTATTTTCCTTATATTTCTTCTTGGATTCAGACATGCCGAAGGGTCCTGGAATATAATCTGAACCTTTTTCCGCATATCCTTCATTTGTTTTTTATTCAGGCCTTTGATATCTGTGTCTTTAAAGTATACGTGGCCATCTGTGGGCGGGAGCAGCCGGATCATGGCACGGCCCAGCGTACTTTTTCCGCAGCCGGACTCTCCTACCACACCAAAGGTTTCTCCCTTAAAGATAGAAAATGAAATATCGTCCACGGCGCGAACGTCACCTTCCCCGCCCTTATTTTTAAAATAAACCTTTAGATTCTCGGTTTTAATCAGTGTTTCTTTCGTGTCTGCCATAGCTTATTTCCCGCCTTTTTCTGCATACTGCCAGCATTTTACTTTTCTGTCCCCAAGAGTTACCATAGGCGGCTTTTCTTTGGAACAGATATCCATGGCACAGTCACACCTCGGGCAGAAGCTGCACCCGGTGATCTTCTCTGTTGGATTCGGAACCATACCAGGTATAATCGGAAGCTTTTCCCGTTCTGTCTGAATCTTTGGAATTGCTTTGATCAATCCTCTGGTATAGGGATGCAGCGGCTTGGAAAACAGCTGCTCCGTCGTTGCCTCTTCCATAATCTGTCCGGTATACATAACCACGATATTCTCACAAAGCTCGCTGACAACCCCAAGATCATGGGTAATCATAATAATTGCCGTATGATATTCTTGATTTAATTCCCGCATCAGATCCAGAATCTGAGCCTGGATGGTAACATCCAGCGCTGTGGTGGGCTCATCTGCAATCAGAATCTGCGGACGGCAGGCAAGTGCCATGGCAATCATAATTCTTTGACGCATACCACCGGACATCTGATGGGGATACTGCTTTGCCCGCTGCTCGGGATTGGCGATACCAACGGCATGCATCATCTCTATAGCTTCAGCCATGGCTTCTTTTTTCTTTAAGCCTTTATGTAACCGAAGTGCCTCCGCAATCTGCTTTCCGCAGGTTACGATAGGATTCAGGGAAGTCATGGGCTCCTGAAAAATCATGGAGATGTCATTTCCACGAATCTTCTGCATCTCCTTCTCGGAGCATTTTAAAAGGTCTTTCCCCTGATACAGGATCTCACCGGTTACCTTGTTTCCCGGTTCCGGCGCAACCAGCTGCATGACCTGGAGTGAGGATACGCTTTTCCCGCTTCCGCTTTCCCCTACGATGCCAAGGGTTCCACCTGGTTTTAATTCATAATTTAATCCATCCACTGCATGGACGGTACCTTCCAGTGTACGAAATTCTACCGTCAGGTTTTTGACCTCTAACAGTGCCTTGTCTTCCATATAGGCCTCCATCCAAACTTTCCTTATTTTAAAATGGTGCTGTCACCAGTTCTGTCTGTTATTTTCTTTCCGCAAAAGTGTATAAAAAAAGACTACGGTTGCATAGACTATACGCCATCGTAATTCTTATTGGTTATACCACAATCAGCCGATCATTGTCAATGTTTTTGGCTGTATTTCCATAAAAAAGGCGTATTTTCCATTAAAATTTTTGATTTTTTTCTGTCAATCTGCTATGCTGTATACAAAAATTCGAGTCCCTATGAAAGGAAAAATTATGAAAAACCCAATTGCAACATTTACCATGTCCAGCGGTGCAAAAATTGTATGCGAATTATTATACAGTGATGCACCAAATACCGTAAGCAGCTTTCTTTCTCTTGCCGCTCTTGGCTGTTACGACAATTACAATATACAGCGTATCGTGCCGGGTTCCTGGATCGATGTCAGCTACTCTGCTCTGGGCCGTAAGGAAGCCTGTTATTTTCTGAAAAACGAAGCCCATGATCAGAACATTCCTATTAAGAAAGGATTACTCTGTATGGGCGGCTACCACGAGGATGACATTGCAGGGGGCGAGATCTTCTTCCCGCTTCGTGACTGTCCGGATCTGACCGGACGTTACCCTGCCCTTGGACGGGTTCTCTCCGGTATGGAAGAGCTGGAGCGTCTGGAAAAAGTGGAGACCTATCCGGTAGTGATTCCCTCCATGCCCTCCGTCAAGATCAACACCCCGGTAAAAGCGGAAACCATTCTGACAGTCACCATCGACACTTTCGGTCAGAACTTCCCCGAACCAATAAAAAAGAAGGCAGAACCTCTGCCGGAAAAATGGGCATAAAAAAACATTCCCGGATCTTAGCATGGTTTCTAACCTGCTAAGATCCGGGAAAACTTTTTAAGCGTGAATCATATCCAGAAGCTCATCCTTATCCTGGGCTCCTACCACCTTCGCTGCAACCTTTCCTTCCTTTAGCAGGATCAGGGTTGGAATGTTCATAACACGAAACTGAGCTGCCAGCTCCGGTTCCTCGTCTACGTTAATCTTGGCAATCTTAACATCTGTCACTTCCTGGGAAAGCTCCTCGATAACCGGCGCCACCATCTGGCATGGTCCACACCAGGATGCCCAAAAATCTACCAAAACCGGTTTCTCTGATTTCATTACCTCTGCCTCAAAATTTTCCTTCGTAATATGCAACGCTGCCATAATAAAACTCCTTTCTTTTCTGCGCATCTGCGCTCAACATTATCCTGTGACTCTATCCAATATTTTATACAGCAATTGATACAATTGATCTGCTTCCTCCGAAGTCAAATTCACACAGCCACCCATCTTATCTGGAATTTCAGCTGCCTGTTCCTTCAAAGCGGCTCCTTCCCTGGTAATATGAACAATCAGATTTCTCTCATCCTCCTGGGATCGCTTACGGGTGATAAAACCTTTTGATTCCAGCTTTTTTAAAACCGGTGTCAATGTGCCGGAATCCAGGTACAGATCCGCTCCCAGCTCCTTCACATTCATCTCCTGCTTCTCCCAGAGAACCATCATGGTAATATACTGTGTATACGTGAGATCAATCTCCTCCAATAATGGCTTGTACCTTCGCACAACCTCCTTGGAACAGGCATACAAGGGAAAACATAGCTGGTTTTTCAACTTTAAAGAGTCATATTTTTCTGTCAACGGGATTACCTCTTTTATTTTAGTTTTGCAAAATCAAATTGTGTTCAATCTTTCTGATTGTATTGTACACAATCTAATGTGCGTTGTCAATCCTTTTCTTAAAGATATCTTGTGTTTTCGACAAAAGAGCATCCCGGAACCCATTCAATTCCGACATGCTCTATCGTTTTTCATAATCTTCTAATAGCTCCTGCCAGCAATCACGGCTTATCTCCAGGGGCATATTTTCCCAGATATTTCTGAAGTACCTCATACAAAACTGCGGCGGCAATCGGCTTTGTCACATACTCATTCATTCCATGTGCCAGGGATTCGCTGACATCCTCGGCAAAAGCATTTGCACTCATGGCAATGATCGGCAGCTGTGAATCTGCTCTATCCAGTCTGCGGATCTGCTCTGTCGCCTGGTGTCCATCCATGACCGGCATGCGGATATCCATGAGGACCATATCATAGTAGTAAAGAGGTGATTTCTCAAATTTCTCTACAGCCAGCTGTCCATTGGCTGCGGTCTCAACCTGTATTCCCACATTTTCCAACAGCTTTTTAGCGATCTCTACGTTCAGTGGATGATCCTCCGCCAGCAGTATGCGCTTATGTTCAAAATGGTAAACCATACCCAGCGTCCTGGGCGCAAAAGCTTCCGAATCTGTCTGTCCGGCAGGCTCCCCGCATTTGTCAAAACACAAAATTACGCAGAATTCGGTTCCCTGGCCGACCTGGCTCTTTACGGAGATGGTTCCCTGCATCAATGATACCAGATTTTTCACAATAGCAAGACCAAGACCGGTTCCACTGTGTTCACTGGTATGCCCCACCTCTTCACGCTCAAAATCATCATAGATTTTTGGCAGGAATTCTTCTGACATGCCAATTCCATTATCACGTACCGTAAACAGAATCGTAGCTTTGTCTGCGTTTTCGGATAATTTTCGAATACCAAATTCTACCAGACCTCCCCGATTTGTAAATTTCACGGCATTGTTTAATAAATTGATAAAAATCTGCTGCAGCCGCAGCTTATCCATCAAAAATACCTGCGGCGGGATGTCCGTCCCCTGGCTGTTATAGGTAATCTCCTTCGCTTCTGCCAGCGGCCGGATAATGGTATCCATCATTGGAATAAACTCTGCAATTGTGCACGGCTTCTGATCCAGTATGACCTTATGACTTTCAATGCGGGCCATATCCAGAATGTCGTTGATCAAGGCCAGCAGATGCTCCGAGGCATGATCCATTTTCGTCAGATACTCCCGGCTTTCCAGTGAGGTGGACGGGCTGATCAGGAGAATTTGGGTGATACCCATGATGGCATTCATCGGGGTTCGAATCTCATGGCTCATGCGGGAGAGAAATTCCGATTTGGCTGCATTTGCCTTTTCCGCCAAAGTCACTGCCTTGCGCAATTCTTCATTCTTCTGTGCCAATACTTCGTTTTTCTTTGAGCGAATTTTGGCAGCGTACAGCAAAGACACCACCACCGCAATGGCGCAGATAAGCAGCGTTGCCAGGCCCACAAAAAACAGCGGATATTTTCGCAGCAGCTCGCTAAACGACAGCGATGCGGCTTTGATACCGGTATTATGGGCAATATACTTGTCAATATTCTCCTCTGTTATCTGCAGCAGCGATTTGTTTACGACCGAATAGAGCATCTGCTCCGATCTTGATTCTGCCTGCAGGCTTGTCTCTCCAGCCGCTTCCGCTACCCCAAAGGAAATCGGTATCGATTCCATGTTGGTGGATGCAATTGCCAGCTTTGGATATTCATCCGGGAAACTATCCGTCTGCATCAAATAAGAATTCAAAAACATCACATCCGCACTGCCGTTTTCCACCATGTCAAGGCCTTCCTCGACTGATTCCGCAGTCAAAAATGTCCAGTTTGTATGCGCTGTCTTCATATATTCCTGGCTTCCGACAAAATTGGAAAGCAGTACCGCAGTAATATTCATGCCGGAAGTAATCATGCTGTTTTTTTTCGCCACGCCTACCAGATATTCATTCATATAAGAGGTTGTGAAGGTCATCTGATATTGCCTGGAAATCGAATCATTCCCATAGACCCCAGTCAGCAGATCAACCTCACCCTTCTTTGCCATCTCCCAGGCCTCGTTAAAAGAGTCCGTCTGCTTTATTTCAAAGGTCAATCCGCTAATTTCTGAAATACGCTTTAAAAGATCCACATCGATTCCCTTAAAACTGGAGCTTTTAGAATCGTACCAGGAAAATGGATAATTATCGGCATCACAGGCAACCGTGACCGGCGCAGCCTGTCCGATAAACTGGGTTTCCTCCCTGGAAAAGCTCTGTATCTGCCGCTCCATCGCCCCATAATACTTTTCCATTAAATTTATTGTAAATTTAGGTGTCTGCAGTTTCATCTGATACATGGCGTTATTGAGCGCAGGCATTATCGTCGTATCACTTTTGTTGGTAATAAAATAAGTGGGCATATAGTCAAATTTCGCCAACAGCTTTTGCTTCTCTGCAATGCTCATATTTCCGGTCACAATAGCATCTACTTCTTTGTCTTCCAGTCCCTGATTCAGTTCCTTCGTTGTGGAATAGTATTTCGTCTGATAATGGAAGCCTTTTTGAGCAGCAAATTCCTCGAATTGCGTATTCAAAAAATTTCCTTCGATCATACCCACGGTAAGGCCGTCAAAATGATCATAATCCTCGAAATACAGTTCTTCCTCATCCGCCCGGGTCAAAAACGCAACGTAATCAATGAAGCATTCCAGGGTACTGTAATTGTAGTCCTGTGCACGACTCGGGCTATACTCCGCCGGGAGCAGCAGATCAATCTTACCTTCCTTGAGCCACTGCATACATTCATTCCAGGTACCGTTGACATATTCATAGCTCCAGCCGGTGTATTTGGACAATTCCCCCAGATACTCCGCACCATACCCAGAGGCCGTTCCATCCTCATTCAGCACTAAAAAATCGTCAATATCAACGCAGCCAATGCGAATCGTTGTTTTTGTCGTTTTGGGCGCAGCAAAAACAGGTATGGCCATCCCAACCAATAATAAGATACACAAGAGTATCGCTGTTGTGTTTTTGACATTTTTCATATTCCGCCCCATGTTGTTTTCGACTCCCTGCTTTAAATCTCGCCAGCCTGCAGGCTGCACGAGACATCTCTGAAAACACGCTATATTCCCTCTAAAAAAAGGAAGCCCCAGGGCAGATCCCCATGCTATATGCATCGGTCTGCCTTGGGGCTTCTTTCCCTATCGCAACCCTCCAGAACAGTTACTCCTTATTTATATTTTACTACATGGATCCATTTTGTCAAGATTTACCCTGCTTGAGTTTCCGCAAATGTAAAGTGTATATTGACAAAATTATTCTATCACAATAAAATGAAGATAGATTCTTCTACCGCAGTAGAATTTGAACTTTGGTCATTGGACAGATGCAGAAGGTACTGCGTTTCATGAATAAAAAAAGAAAAATATATATTATAAGTATAATCGTAATTTGTATATTATTTGTAGGCATGTATTTTTTTTGTAATGGTAAAAAGCCAAAAAAAGATTTGATGGTAGGCGGTGATGATGATCATTGGTTTCATTCAACTGGAAGTGTTACAGAAATTGATATTTCAAATAAATACTTAACAGTAGAGGTAGAACAACCGGATGATATTATTGACCAGCAGTCAGTAAAACTTGACTGCAAAAAATTCACAACTCATATGGATCAATTCATCATTGGACAAAAAGTTACCTTTTACTATTTTAAGAGTGGTATCAATGGATCAAATGTGCTTATAGAGGATATTTATTAACTAAGTTACTGTTTTTCAGGAAGTTTCCCCCTGCTTGACTTATCTGGGATTTCATGCTAAACTTAAGCTATCAATTGAACACACGAAAGAACCGTCTAAGCAAAGAAGGGCTTTTAATACCGTGCATGTGCGCAGTATGGAAAGCTCTTCTTTTTTTATAAGGAGGATTTATGGACTTAAAAGGGAAAAAAGTTACACACGCAAAATTTGGCGCTGGAAAAATCGTCAGAGTTTTGGGAAATACCGTGGAGATTGCATTTCAGGGAAGCATACGATCTTTTCTCTACCCGGATTCCTTTGAGAAATTTGTGAAATTGGAGGATCCTGCTGACCGGGAATCTATGGATGAACTGCTGAAACTGTCTAATGTAAAAGAAGTGGAGCAAAAACAGCTCCAGCTGAGACGAATTCAGGCAGACGCCTATGCGAAGAAGATGCGAAAACGCTCCAATTCACAGGCTGTTTTCGCCCTGAACGAAACAACACCGGAGCACATCTGGCAGGATGGCTTCTTATTCACAGGGAATAACCTCTCCGGCAAATCCAAGGGACAGCCCCGGATTCCTAAAAATATGAATATTAATTCTGCCTGTCTTCTAACTGCTAAGGGGACTGACGAGCCGGAGTCTGAACGGACAATCGTCGGCATATGTATGGTAAAGGAAGACTTTATCGGCATTCACTGCACCGACGGACTGCTTCCTGTACATCCAAAATATTTCATTCACTGGAACGAAGAACAGGAAAAGCTTCTATTCTGGAATTATTTTCCTGTATCTGCACGGCTGGAGCGGTGGGGTAATTCAGATATGAAATACGTGCCGATTGCCATTATCAAGCAGATCCTGGAAGACATGGTCAGTCTGACCAGTGGCGAAGAGCAGGGCGAAAAGGTACAGGATTTTTATTATTATTTCTGTGAGATGAATATATAGCTGCTGGACTAGAATCCACAGTACAGCTGCCACAGATGAAAAATAAGGGGGTGATTACCATGCATGTATCAGTCTGGACGAAACCGTCTCAAAAAGAGTTTTATCTGCTGTTATAGACCATTACTGTAACTGACTCAAGACAGATCAGTTACTTATTATTCAGGAGGAATATTTATGTATAAGATAGATGTAGAAAAAAGAAATACTGCTGTGAAAGCAAAGAAATTGAAGAAAAACGGACAGATTCCCTGCAGCATCAATGCATGGGGCGCAGCCGGTGAAGCAATGCTGGTTACACTGCCAGAGGCAACAGGGCGTAAGCTTTTGAAGGAAAAGGGAAAAGGTGGAGTTGTAACGCTTCAGCTGGCTGAGGAATCCATAGAAGCTCTGATCAAGGACATCACGATGAACAGCTCGAATCGTCAGATTGATGATATCACCTTCCAGCGCCTGACTCTGGAAAAGCCGGTAGCCAGCAGTGCCAAGGTGCTGCTGACCAACAAGGACATGATTCCAACCCTGGTACAGCTGCTGCTTCCTGAGATTCCTTATGAAGCCCTTCCTGCTCATATTGTTGAGACAATTACCATCGATCTTTCCAAACACAGACCAGGAGATCAAATCACAGTAGGAGATCTGGATATCAGTTCCAATCCGGATATCACCCTCACTGTGGACACAGACCGCCCGGTATTAAGCATCTCCGGAAATCAACGGACATCCATCTAATACTAACGCAGTAATGCCGCTCCAGGACGAAGGACTGCTGCCAGACACTGTTTCGGAGTCCAAGAGCATATAAAAAAGAATAGATTTTGCTAAAAACGTAAGTATGCAGCACAAACTCGTTTCACTCAAACAGTGTGCTGCATACTTACAACGCAAATTCTATTCTTTTTCTATGCTTAGGACTCCTGCAAATGTGTCTGGCAGCAGTCTTCCGTCCTGGAGCGGCATTACTGCGACAGTCCCTTTTACTATGATTCCTGTGTACCTGGTACTGGTCGTTTTTTTACAGAGTAGCCGGTAACTTCAATCTTAATCACATTTACGATGGAAGCCATCTTTTCTGTAAATGTGAATTCTTTTCCTGTCTGGGTTTTCATCATAACGGATAAGGCCCCCAGCTTTTCTTCCGGATTCTCCACGATAGAGGCAATACCCTTTCCCATGATGCAGGAATAGCTGGTTCCGTACTGGCAAGCAGTTTTTCCGGAAAATGGATTCACATCGCACTCCATCTCGAAGGATACTTTTGGATTTGCCATCACTACATCCATCTTTCTGCCCTTTTTGGCACCGTGGACATAGAAGGTCAGCTGATCCTCTTCCAGCACATATCCATAATTCATGGGGATCACATATACTTCTTCTCCATCCAGCATTCCAATATGAATCACCTGGCATTTATCCAATATGCGGACAATCTCTTCCCTGTCTGTCACTGCCCGTTCCCGCCTTGTAATACCATTGTTAAAATTTTCCATGTTTCATCATTCCTGTTCTTTTTTATCGGCTTCTACTGCCTCTTCAAAAAGGCGATTTGCCTCTTCTGCCATTTTTTCTGACGTTGAATCCTTTTTCTCTTCTTCTGTCTTTCTCTCTACTTCCGTCTGCTCTGTCTTTCCATCAGACTCAGCTTTGATTTCCTTCTCCTGAGCCTCTTCTACTGCAGCTTCCGGCTCAGCTTCTGAATCTTTTTCTGAATCTTCTTCCAAAACCGGAGTACTCTTTGTTCGCAGGATAAACAGTATCACACCAGCAAGGAATACGAAAATTGCAATAAACTGGGAAGTTGACAGAGGTCCTACACTGCCCCGGATAAGATCACCCCGGAAAAATTCCAGGATAAAACGTCCCACGCTGTAACAGATCAGATACAATGCTGTAATCTGACCATCTGCTTTTTTCTTTTTATAGAAAAAAAGCAAAAATGCAAACAACAGGAAATCCAGTCCACTGGAGATCAGCTGTGTTGGAACCAGCGGAACACCATTTGGCGCAAAGCTGGAATTTTGGAACACGATATGGCAGGCAGAGGTAGTTTCCTCTCCGTAACAACAACCGGCAAAGAAGCAGCCGATACGCCCAAAGCCCTGTGCCAGCGCAACACTGGGAAGTGCCAGATCAAAGTACTTCCACTGATCGAACTTTTTCCATCTGCAGAATAAGAATGCTCCGATGATACCGCCGATAATACCACCATAGACCACCCAGCCATCGCCCAAGGTCCGCCACATAACAGCAGGATCTTCTGCGATTTGCGGAATAATGGTCAGCCAGTATAGAATCTTGGCTCCCAGAAATCCGGATACCACACACCAGATCACAAGATCCAGCGTACTGTCTGCATCCAGTCCCTGCTTTTTGGCACGATGCTCTGTCAGCAGGTACGCCGCAATAATACCAATCGCAATCATCAGTCCATACATGTGTACGGTAAATGGTCCGATGGAAAATAAATCATTATACATAATTTTACCCTTTTTCTCCTAGCAAGCAAGTCAAATAGTTACAGATCTGCTTCTTCTGTCATATCCTGATCATTGGTCAGGTGGAATCTGTCCAGCACATAGAATACCAGTGAAAGCAGCATTCCTACCACGCAGGCCAGAACCATACCTGTCAGTGAAACATTTCCGATATTTACAGCAATTCCGGAAAGTCCGATGACAAAAATAACAGATGTTAAAGTCAGGTTTCTTGATTTGCCATAGTCTACTTTAGAATCTACCAGGATACGAAGCCCGGAGGTTCCGATCATGCCATAGAGAAGAATCGAGATCCCGCCAATAACAGGACCGGGAATGGTGCTAATCAGTGCTGCAAGCTTTCCGCAAAATGATACAATAATAGAAATCAGTGCTGCACCGCCGATGACCCGAACACTGTAGACACCGGTAATAGCCATAACACCGATATTCTCACCGTAGGTAGTAGTTGGTACGGAACCAATCAGACCGGAAATCATAGTAGAAAAGTTATCTGCGAAGATGGAACGGTGAAGTCCCGGATCCTTGATCAGATCTCTTCCGATGATCTTTCCTGTTACAACCTGATGTCCGATGTGCTCAGAGGTAATCACAAGTAGTACCGGCAGGATTGTGAGAATCGCCTGAGAATTAAACTTTGCAAACTGGAAGTTTGGAAGTGCAAACCAGGATGCATTAATTACATCCGTAAAATCCAGGATACCGCAGGCCGCCGCTGCCACATAGCCTGCAATAATTGCAATAAGAATCGGAATCACTGAGAGGAAGCCACGGAACAGAATCTGTCCAAATACAGCCACACCCAGGGTCACCAGGAATACAATTACATTTTTCATATCAATCTGATCCACTCCGGTAAGTCCTGCCGTGCTGGCAGCACTTCCTGCAAGCTCCAGACCGATCAGCGCCACAACAGGTCCCATAGCTGCCGGTGGAAGCACAACATCAATCCACTTTGTTCCGAACTTGTAGATCACAAATGCCAGAATACATCCGCAAAGGCCTACCACTACGAATCCGCCCTGGGCATATTGAAAACCATACTTGGCGATAACAATTCCCGCCGGTGCCAAAAAAGCAAAGCTGGATCCCAGGTAGGCAGGTGCCTTTCCCTTGGTACAGATCATAAAGATAAAGGTTCCCACACCATTCATAAATAAAACAATGGCAGGATTAATTCCAAAAATAAAGGGAACCAGAACTGATGCACCAAACATTGCAAACATGTGCTGAATGCTAAGTGGAATCAGCAGTTTTACCGGTACCTTCTCTTCAACCTGGATAATTCTCTTCCCCATCACTCATCCTCCTCGTAACTATATCATATGATTTTAAATCCATTCCTTCAGCTTCTTAATATAAGAAGGATCTGTTCCGCAGCAGCCGCCGATAATTCCGGCTCCTGCGTCCACCAGTACCTTCATATATCTTCCGTAAGCCTCCGGCTCCATGCTGTAGATGGCATTTCCCTGATTGTCAATCACAGGCATCCCTGCATTTGGCTTCGCAATCACAGGAATATGCGCTATGCGCTTCATGGAGGCAACCACAGCTTCCATCTGATCCGGACCTAAGGAACAGTTGATTCCTACTGCATCTGCACCCATCTCCTGCAGATTTTCCACAGCCTCGATGGCATTGCCGCCAAAGAATGCGGAACCATCTGCCTCCACGGTCATAGTCAGCATCATGGGAAGGTCACAGACCGACTGTGCTGCATCCAGTGCCACCATCATCTCATCCACACAAAGCATGGTTTCTGCCACCAGCAGGTCCACCCCTGCATTGGCAAGTGCCGTAATCTGTTCTTTGTAAGCATCCAGGAGTTCTTCGTAGACAAGCTCTCCCTTAGGCTCCATCATTTTTCCGGTAGTGGTAATGTCCCCGGCAACCAGGGCTCGTCCATCCACTGCTTTTCTTGAAATGTCCACCAGTCTTGTGTTTAACTCTTCTACCCGGTCACTCATAGAAAAGTTTGCAAGACTGATTCTGTTCGCCGCAAATGTGGGCGCATAAACAATCTGTGAACCTGCAGCCACATATTCCTGCTGCAGCTTTATCAAAACCTCCGCATGTTCCAGAGTCCAAAGCTCTGTACTGATTCCCTTTGGCATTCCCGCTTTTGTCAAATTGGAACCTGTGGCTCCATCCAGGAGGATAACTCCCCCGGCTGCCAGCTGTGCGAATTCCTGTTTTGTCATTTTTTTCTGTTCTCCTTTTTACTCTGCGGAAGTAGATGAGGTATCTGCCTGCTTAAAGGTATAAACATCCGAATCTGTAACCGTCAGCTTATCCCATGCCTTTGTTGTGGTAACCTTTGCAGCATCCTTCCATTCCTTCACAATACCGTCATAGGTATCCTGCTTGCGGCTGTTTACGATTTCCGTCTTTTTCGCCTCTGTCTTTTCCTGGTCAAATGCCTTGTCCAGACGTACTACAAAGTAAGCGGTATCGCTTTCTACAACACTGCCGGAAAGCTGTCCGTCTGTCAGTTCGGCGGCTGCTTTCTTTACATTGTCTTCCATATTGGTATCATCAGATCCGTAGCTTACTGCTGATGCAGTCAGTGTGGAATCCACACCTTTTGCTATGGCATCCATATCGGCATTGGCAACATCTCCGGTTGCCTCCACTGCCTCGATAATCTGTTCTGCCTGTGCCTTTTTCGCCGCTTTTTCCTCATCGGTCAAAGCGACCTTATTTCCATCAGCATCTGTCTCGGTTCCCTCGGTGGAGAGCTTGACATAAGTGATGGTGGTCTGCGCTGCTTCATCATCGGTAACATTCGTATCGGTGTCCACTACCATAGGGTCATATATCTTACTCTTGATCGCATAAAGCTGCAGAACCTCAGAGACATCTTCCTTTGTTGCACCGATCTTGGTCAGCAGCTCTTCGCTGTTTGCGGAGATAAATTCCTCTGCTGCCTTATCTGCTGCCGCTTTCTCCTCATCAGTAAGTGTAATATTGTACTCTGCCATATGGGCCTTCAGAAGGTACATCTCCTCCAGTGAATCCAGAGAACCGGACTTTGTGGTTTCTCCATAAGTCTTTCCGTCATCCCCTTTTTCGTTAAACACACCGGATGTATCCATACCAAACATGGAATAATAGCTTAATGTTGTTGCCTGCTGATAACGCAGAAAAAAGTTTGCAACGCCCATGTTAACGGAAGTGTCATCAAATTTTACTGCTTCCGCAGTTCCGTCCACAGCTGCTTCCTTTCCACAGCCTGTGAATCCTGTGACGCACAGTGCACCTGCCATAACCACGCAGGCAATTCTTGCACGAAGTTTTTTCATAATAATATATCCTCCAACTTCCTTTCCCCATCTTTTGGGTTCCGGTTTTTTTGTTACTGTACAGTATAGCCTATTTCACATTTATGAGCAACAGGTTCTTAACATTTCCACCAGTTCCTGACACCGCTCCACATAGGAAATCGTCTTTTTTCTGTTGTTTTGTTTCGGTTCAAACAGGAAATATGGTCTTGTAGTCATCTTAAAGGTAAGTTCTCCCTGATATTGCTGCAAAACATCCGGAATTCCCTGGGGATTCAGTTTTGCACGCTCATGCAGCGTCATCTTGATCTGATTGTCCATCTGCTTGAGTTCCACCACGTAAGCCTGATGGGCGGTGGCCTTTAAAAGTGCAACTGCCAGCAGATTCTGTACGGACTTGGGTGGCTCCCCAAAGCGGTCCATCAGCTCCTCCAGCATATCCTCCTGCTCCTCTGCATTTTCAATCCCGGCAATTCGCTTATAGATATCCAGTTTCTGGAATTCATTCGTAATATACCGGTCAGGAATATAGGCATCCACCGCAAGATCAATCAGGGTCTCGAAGTCCTCCTGATGAGGAATCCCCTTTGCATCCTTGACGGCCTCACTTAGCATCTTGCAGTACAGATCATACCCCACAGCCTCCATATGTCCGTGCTGCTCTGCACCAAGAAGGTTTCCTGCCCCGCGAAGCTCCAGATCACGCATGGCAATCTTGAAGCCGCTGCCAAGCTCTGTGAATTCCCGGATGGCGTGAAGACGCTTCTCCGCAATCTCCTTTAGCATCTTGTCTCTCTTATACATCAAAAATGCATATGCAGTCCTGTTGGAGCGTCCTACCCTTCCCCTCAGCTGATACAGCTGGGAAAGACCCATCTTATCTGCATCATGGATAATCATGGTATTGACATTCGAGATATCAAGTCCGGTTTCTATGATAGTGGTTGTCACCAGCACATCAATGTCCCCGTTGATAAAGCCGTACATAATCTTTTCCAGCTCCCGCTCCTTCATCTGCCCGTGGGCAAAGGCTATATTGGCCTCTGGAACAAGCTTTGCCACACGGTTGGTAAATTCCACGATATCATGGACGCGATTGTAGACATAGTAGACCTGGCCATCCCTGGCCAGCTCCCGGCTGATAGCTTCCCGCACCATCTCCTCGTTAAACTCCATCACGTAGGTCTGGATGGGCATACGATCCTGAGGCGGTTCTTCCAGCACACTCATATCCCTGATACCAATCAGACTCATATGAAGTGTTCTGGGAATAGGTGTCGCCGTAAGGGTCAGCACATCAATGTCCTTCTTCAGGGTCTTGATTTTCTCCTTATGGGTCACACCAAACCGTTGTTCCTCATCCACGATCAGTAGTCCCAGATCCTTAAACTCCACATCCTTGGACAGCACCCGGTGCGTTCCGATCAGAATATCCACAAAACCTTTTTTCAGATCCTGCAGTGTCTTCTTCTGCTCTGCCGGGGTGCGAAAACGGCACATCAGATCGATACGAACCGGAAAGTCCTTCATGCGCTGTACAAAATTGTTGTAATGCTGCTGAGCCAGAATCGTGGTAGGCACCAGAAAGACTACCTGCTTACTGTCCTGCACTGCCTTAAAAGCAGCCCGGATAGCAATCTCTGTTTTTCCATAGCCCACATCTCCGCAGACAAGACGATCCATCACCTTGCGGCTCTGCATATCCTTCTTCACTGCCTCTACCGCTGTCAGCTGATCATCTGTCTCCTCAAAGGGGAACATCTCCTCGAATTCCTTCTGCCAGATGGTGTCCTCTCCGTACTGATAGCCGGAGGTCTGCTGTCTGGTGGCATAGAGGGCAACCAGATCCCTGGCAATATTCTGCACGGCACCCCGGACACGGGTTTTCGTCTTATGCCACTCCTGCCCTCCAAGTTTGTTAAGCTTGGGCGTTCTGGCATCGGCCCCGGCATACTTTTGCAGCACATCCAGCTGAGTTGCCTGAATATACAGATTACTTCCGCTGGCGTATTCAATCTTCATGTAGTCCTTGACTACATGATCCACCTCTACCTTCTCGATGCCCCGGTAGATACCCAGTCCATGATTTTCATGGACAACAAAATCACCTACGGAAAGCTCTGCAAAGTCCTGGATCTGTTTTCCGTTATACTGCTTCTTTTTTCGGTGCTTTTTTACTTCTTTTCCAAAGATATCCGTCTCTGTGATGACCACAAACTTCTGCATGGGATATTCAAAGCCCCTGCGAACGCTGCCCTTGATCACCATAACCTCACCTTTTTGCAGGCTGCGCCCCTCATCCTCGCAGAAAAATGCAGGAATTCCTTCATTTGTAATTTCTTCTGCAAGCCGGACTGCACGGGTTCTGGAGGGACTGGTCATAATCATACGGAAGCCCTGACGTTTCCAGCTGTTGAGATCCTTGATCAACATAGGAAACTGGTTATTATAGGCATTGACAGATTTCACCGTAACAGAAAGCGTATCTGTAATCTCCCAGTCATTTTTCCTGGGTTCCATCAGACTGACACTGACGCAGGATCTCCGGTTCAGCTCATAAGCCAGCTGGGCAGGAGTCTGCAGATGTGGCACCTCTTTGGCCTTAATCAGCTTCTGTTCCAGCCTCTGCTTCATACATTCCTGAAACTCATCGGAAATGCTCCCGGCACTCTCCAGAATCCGGTTGGGTTCATCCAGAAAGACAACACTTCCCTGGGGCAGATAGTCCAGCCAGGTATCCGTCATCTTCTTCTGGGGATCCTCCTTTTCTGTCAGGAGCTGCTCTGTCGCCGGATAAACCGTGATACTGTCGAGACTTTCGATGGACCGCTGGCTTTCGGGATCAAAGCTTCGGATGGAATCTACTTCATCATCCCACAGCTCGATACGAATCGGAACCTCCTCTGTCAGCGGATACACATCCAGGATACCGCCGCGCCCAGAAAACTGACCCGGTGCCTCCACCTGACCCACACGCTCGTATCCCATAAATACCAGATCCTTTTTCCAGGCTTCCAGATCCATCTGGGAATCATTTTTCAGCTTCAGTATATGCTTTTCGAACACACGAAGAGGCAAAAGATAGTCCATACACCCCCCTGTACTGGTGATAATGGTAACTTTCTTTTGCTCCAAAAGTGCCTGTATAACCTTTATTCTCTGCTGTGTCAGCAGATTTCCCTGTATATCTGCCTGATAAAAGATAACATCCCTGGCAGGATACAGATAACTTTCTGAATCATAGAGCCGGAAATCTTCATAAAGCTCCTTGGCCTTCAATTCATTTTCCGCTATGACGAGACTGCACGGGATATTCTCGGAAAGGCCTGCGATCATATGAACCTTCTGTGAATCCAGACATCCGCAGATCGTGCGGATACCCGGGGTCTTCCCGATGCTTTCCTTGAGCTCCGAGAATCCTGCAATCTCCTGAAGCGGCTGCACAAATGCTTTCATAATCTATCTACTCCTGTTGCTTGGTTGGCGTAGCTTTCCTGTTATACTGATTCATGGCACCATCAATATCATCCATGAGAATCATCTCCAGGGCTTTTGCCGCATGGGCAATTCCCTCTTCCATCTGGCTTCGTTCCTCCCCTTTGCAGGAGCTTAATACATAATCTGCCAGATCCCAGTTCTTCGGCTTCTCACCCACACCTACACGGATGCGCTTGAACTGATCCGTTCCGGTCTGGGCAATAATACTCTTGATTCCATTGTGACCACCGGCACTGCCTTTTTTTCGTACACGGATATTACCGGGTTCCAGTGTAATATCATCGTAAATGATAACCAGCTCAGACTCCGGGTCAACCTTGAAGTAATTGATCAGCTCTGCCACAGATTCGCCGCTGGCATTCATATAGGTCAGTGGTTTGGCCAGAATCACCTTCTGACCGGCAATCACCCCTTTTCCATACATGGCTTTAAACTTTACACCGGAGGATAGTATCCGGTATCTGTCAATCAGATAGTCGATGGTATCAAACCCGGCATTATGCCTGGTTCCTTCATACTGTTTTCCTGGATTTCCCAGTCCTACTATTATATACATATCTATGTGTAACCTTTCCAGAACTATTCAGCAGGTCTGTACATGTACTGTACAGACCGTGAGAAAGTGATACAAAAGTGAGAAAATCCCATATACTAATTAAAGTAAACCAGCTCAGACTCCGGCTGTTTCGTCGGTTTTACCTCCTGGGCGATAAATACCGGACCCTCATCATGGTAAACCTCCATATATTCCCAGTCCACCTTTGCCGTAACTGTTACCCAGCTTCCCATAACCAGCTTTCTGGCATCTTTACTCTTGCAGACATAACCGATAAAGGAGGTATCATCCGCACAGCAGGTCATCGCCATACGTCCCGGCACGAAGAAATCAGCTCCCACCTCACGGCTCTTTAAAACCATACCGTTAAACTTCACTGTTTTTCCACGGTAACGCTCCGGGTGATCTCCAAGATCCACATAGAAGATACCGTAGTCCACGTCGTCAATCTCAATAACTTCTGCTTCCAGATCATAGGGAACAGAATCCTCAAAAATATCTGTCAGTTCCCCGTCATTATCCTCAAAGAGAATCTCGGATGCCGGGTTCACCACCTTAATACTGCGACGGAAGTTTGCCAGTGGAAGGTCACTGGAACAGCGATTAAACATCACCATATCCGCATTCTTTACCATTTCCACAAAAAGAGACTTCATATTATTCATATAGATCTGGAAACAGCTTCCATCCACCGTGACAATATGCTGGGCGATGCCCCAGCCTCTTGGCAGCTTCATCTCTTCCAGCTTTTTCACGCTCCAAAGCGGATTATATTCCAGGATAATCCGATCCGGGCGGTATTTCCTCTGGAAAGATTTCAACAGCTCTGTGGTGAAATCCTCCGGGTTTTCCACCGTTTCCAGTACCGTATTGTGGGAAAGCAGCATCTTCTCATCGTATTCCTCCTCACCCTCTTCACAGGTGATCAGAAGCGTCGGTTCCTCTATCTGAAAATATTCCTGCTGCACGGTGAAGTTAATAAATGTTGTCTTGCCGCTCTCCAAGAAACCGGTAATCAGGTAAATCGGAATCTCTATCTCATCTTCAAACATTATACTTTCCTTTCCGGTTTATGCTGTAATGCCGAACAGTTCAGCCAGCTTATCCTCTGCCAGTTTTGAGCCGATCACACAGATTCTTCCTGTATATTCTGGTGAACCCTCTCTGACATCTGCCTCACCCGGTACCATGTCAAAGTAGATCCAGGTTCCGTCATTTCCTTCTACCATACCCTTTGCCCTAAGAACGATACCAAATTCTTCCTCCTGGGAGAGCTGCTTCAGGATTGTCTCAATCTGAGATTTCTCGAATTTTTTAATTGTCTCTTTGCCCCAGCTGGTGAATACCTCGTCAGCGTGATGATGGTGGGCATGATCGTGATGATGCTCATGCTCGTGATCGTGGTCACAGCCGCAGCTGCAGTGCTCATCGTGATCATGGTGATGATGCTCATGCTCGTCTTCGTGATCGTGGTCGTGATGATGATGCTCATGCTCGTCTTCATGGTCATGGTCGTGATGATGGTGCTCATGCTCGTGATCATGTCCGCAGCTGCAATGCCCGTCGTGATCGTGATGATGATGCTCCTCCTCTTCCTCTACATGGGAAAGATCGATCTTCACACCTTCCATGGTATCCAGTACTTTCTTACCGTCCAGCTCTTCCACCGGAGTGGTGATAATCGTAGCAGAAGGATTCAGTTCACGGAGAATTCCCAGTGCTTCCTCAACCTTTGCATCGGTTGCCTTCTCTGTATCGGTGCGGCTAAGAATAATCGTGCTGGCGGCCTCCACCTGATTTTTGAAGAATTCTCCAAAGTTTCTCAGATACATCTTACACTTTGTCACATCCACAACCGTGGTTGCGCAGTTCAATACAATCTCTGTATCCTTCATCACGCCTTCCACTGCATGAATGACATCAGAAAGCTTGCCTACACCCGATGGCTCTATGAT
Source organism: Lachnospiraceae bacterium (assembly GCA_028692395.1). Classification (GTDB taxonomy): domain Bacteria; phylum Bacillota; class Clostridia; order Lachnospirales; family Lachnospiraceae; genus Novisyntrophococcus. The sequence goes on along the minus strand of JAQUXP010000013.1, from coordinate 38,842 downwards.
GATGCGATCCGGATGATATTTCTCGATAACCTCTGTAAGTGCAGTGCCAAAGTCTCCCACAAGAGAACAGCAGATACAGCCGGAATTCATCTCACGGATCTCAATGCCGGCATCCTTTAAGAATCCACCATCAATACCGATCTCACCAAATTCATTTTCGATCAGTACCACCTGCTGTCCCTTCAGGGCATCTCCAAGTAACTTTTTAATCAGTGTCGTCTTACCGGCTCCTAAAAATCCTGATATAATATCAATTTTTGTCATAATTTACACTCTCCTTATATAATCCTGTTTTCTCGGCTTTGCTTTCGGAGCTTCCCCCTTGGCATACCCAAGAATACAATGTGCAACACCTACATATTTATCGGCATCTATGCCCCAGTCCTTTAAGATCTCAATTCCCTCAGGCAGTTCAAACTCTTCCTCGGCACGATGTATCCAGCAGGAAGCCACGCCAAGTGCTGCCGCAGCATTCATCAGATTGCCCATCACAAGACTGGCATCCTGGATTCCGACTCCGCTTCCTTTTTCTGCAAATACCACCACGATCGTAGGTGCACCATAGAATGGATCACTTGTCACGCCCATAACCTGAGCGTTCAGTCTGGACAATCTTTGAATTGTCTCCGGGTCCTGTACCACCACCATAATTGGCGACTGTTCTCCCATGGCTGTGGGTGCATAGGTTCCCACCTCCAGAATCTGGTTCAGCTCCTCTTCCGTAATCTGCTCCTGCTTATAAGCACGCACGCTTCTTCGAGTCAACAAGTTTCTGATTGCTTCATTCATCTCGTATTCCTCCTTTATCACATTCCTGCCGGATTTATTCTCTAAACTTTAATTATACCCCTTTAAATTCCCATTTTCCAGTATTTTATTGCGGAGCTTCCGTTTTTCTATTCCTGGGTCTTTTCCGGGGAGTGATTTACCAGACCATAGTGTCTCATGGCATAGATCAGTCCGTCCTCTTCCACGGTTTTTGTGACAAATTCCGTGTAGGGATCCAGCACCGGATCATGCTCTCCCATGGCAATCGCATGATTCACGCTCTGGAACATAGAAAGATCGTTACTGCTGTCACCGAATACATAGGCATCCGACTTCTCCATGCCAAAATGCTTCAGCACATAGTCTATGGCTGTGGCTTTGGAATATCCCCGGGGCACGATCTCATAGAATCCTCCCTGCCGATCCATAACATCCATATCCTTATCAAAATTGGCAAACATCTGATTCTTATCTGTCAGACCATCTGTAAATATAACAAACTTATCAAAGGTGTAAGACTCATCCTCGATAAAGCCCAGCACATTTCCCTTATCTCCGAAGCTATTTTGCCGGGTCCGCTCCAGCCTTGGAAATCTTGTGGGTTTTTTAGAAACATAACATCTGTCACTGCCCTCCAGGATCATATCAGCCCGGCAGTCCTGGATCGTATTGACAATTTCTATGGCACGCTCTTTTGGAATACTCTTTTCCAGCAGCACCTCTCCCTGGTAGCTCACATAAGTGCCGCAGCCACAGAGCAGCCCCGAAAAGGGAAGTTCACGAATCACAAGTGGCAGCCCCGAGAAGGTTCTGCCGGTATTAATAAACGTCAGATGTCCCATCTCCCGGGCCTGCCGCAAAGCCAAAAGAGCACTCTTTGGAATCTCTCCTGTATGCTCACTTAACAGTGTTCCATCAATATCAAAAAATAACGCTTTTCTTTCCATCATAAAGCTCCTCATAAGCAGACAACATTACCCTGCACTCCAGACATACTTGTCAGGAGCAGCTCTTATATTATAGTCGATTTTCTCAAGTATTTCCACCCCAAAGTTTTTTATGACTAACAGCTGCAAAATCCACAGATATTTTAGAATAAAAAAGCAGGAACCCCCGGTGACATAATTCCGAAGCTTCCCGCTTTTCCTGTTTCACATGCTATACTATCTGATTTCTCCCTGTGAGGATAGAAATCAGGACTTAATTTCCACACTCAATACTGATCTGGTTAAACTGCTCCAGTATGGTGTCAATCTTCATATCTTTCTTTTCCTGTCCGGCTGCGTCGATAATTGCTTTTCCCTGGTGCATCATCAGCAGTCTGTCACCATATTCCACCGCATAGCGCAGATTATGGGTAACCATGATCGTCGTAAGCTTTTTCTCCCGCACGATCTTGTCCGTCAATTCCATGATCAACTGCGCCGTCTTAGGATCCAGTGCAGCGGTATGTTCATCCAGAATCAAAAAACGAATCGGTGTCATAGTGGACATCAGAAGTGCCATGGCCTGGCGCTGACCGCCGGAAAGGACTCCTACCTTCACATCCATCTTATCCTCCAGCCCCAGTCCCAGCTGCCTGAGACTCTCCTGATAATAATTCATCCGTGCTTTATTCTTTCCCGCTTTCAGACCATAGAGCCTGCCCTTATTATCAGCCAGAGACATATTCTCCGCTATGGTCATACTGGGGCAGGTTCCCATGGCAGGATTCTGGAAGACACGCCCGATATACTGATTCCGTCGGTATTCCTTCTCTCTTCCGATATCCTTTCCGTCAATCAGAACATTTCCCGAATCCAGCTCAATGCTGCCGCAGATCAGATTCAAAAGGCTGGTCTTTCCTGAACCATTGCTGCCCACAACTGCCACAAACTGCTCATCCTCGATTTTGAGATTAAAATCATCAAACAGGCACATTTCATTTACCGTGCCCGGATTATAGTATTTATGAATATGCTGTAACTCAAGCATGGATCTTCACCTTCTTCTTTCTGTCGATACTCACGATCAGGATAATCAAAAACAGTACCGCTGTGATCAGCTTTGTGGCTGTGGCACCTGCCACCTTAAGTGCCATGGCAACACAGGCCTTATAGAAAATAGACCCCAGAATAACCGCCGTGGTGGTTTTCACAAAGGAAGCCTTGCGAAAGAAGCTGATTCCGATGATAACACTGGCAAGTCCCACTACCAGTGCACCTGTTCCCATGGAGATATCAAACACACGGGACTGCTGTGCGAAGACGCTTCCGCTTAATGCAACCAGAGCATTGGAGATGGCAAGCCCGAGAATCTTTACGTTTCCCTTGTCCTTGGCCAGTGCGGTTACAATTCCATCATTATCACCCACCGCCCGAAGCAGATAACCGGACTGTGTCTTCATATAGAGATCCAGTAAAAGCTTACAGATCAGTATCAATACCAGGATAATCAGAAGATCTGCCCACCCTGGAATTGTCTCACCGAAGATTTTGGTCATCAGACTGTTTCGGAAAATTGTCTCCGTGGAATACAGGGAAACATTATTAGTGGTGGCAATATACAGGTTTATGGTATAAAGTCCGGTCATCATAATAATACCGGAAAGCAGATCACGCACCTTGAACTTCACATGAATCAGTCCGGTGCAGGTACCTGCGATCAATCCTGCTGCAAATGCAATAGGAAGCGTCAGATAGGGATTGACGCCCGCCTTCAAAAGTGTTGCTGTCACAGCCGCTCCCAGCGGAAATGTTCCGTCCACGCCAAGATCCGGAAAATCCAGAATCTTATAGGTGATATAGACACCAAGCGCCATAATTCCATATATCAGTCCCTGTTCTAATATGCTGCTCAGGAAATCCATCGTTCTCTGTCCTCTACCTTCTTACTCTATAAGTAACTGTTCAGTACCTGACCAGTTATAACTGAATAGTTACCTCTATCATTACTATCTGCCGTAACTTTGTCTAACCTTCGGTAATCTCTGCAAATGATTCTACGGATCTGTTTTTCATCGAATCAGGAATTGTAATTCCAAGATTTTCGGCAACAGCATCATTTACATATAAACTGCTTTCAGTGATAAGCTCGTAATCCATATCAGAAGCCTTTGCCTCTCCCTTCAGTACCTTCGCTGCCATCTTACCGGTATCCTTGCCAAGCTGGGTATACTCGATTCCTTCTGCAGCCAGACAACCGATCTTAACCTGCTCAATCTCACTTCCGAATACCGGGATCTTCTTCTCATTTGCCATGCCAAGAATGGTAGGAAGTGCGCTTACTACGGTATTATCTGTCAGGTTTGTCAGACAGTCAACTTTTCCAAGAAGATCTGATGCTGCCAGCTGAATCTCAGAAGTGTTGGTGATTCCTGATTTTTCAATCGTAAATCCATAATCTCCGGCAAGCTTTTCGTACTGTGAGATACTGTATTCTGAGTTTGCCTCACTTGTGGTATACAGGATACCGATGGTCTTTGCCTTCGGAAGAATCTCACGGATCATCTTCAGCTGTGCCTCAACAGGAAGCTCATCGCTGGTACCGGTAACCTCTCCTACCGGCTTCTTATCCTCTGTTGCAAGCTCTGCCGCAACAGGGTTTGTAACTGCAGTGTAGATAACCGGAATTCCCTTTTCCATAGCTGCGTTGTAGGCCGCCTGTGCACTTGGAGTTGCGATGGCACAGATCAGATCTACATTGCTTGATACAAACTGGTCTGCAATCTGTCCTGCTGTTGCCATATCCGCATCCGCATTATTAAACTTGATGGTGAGGTTATCACCTTCCACAAGTCCTTCTTCTGCAAGTCCATCGAGAAATCCCTCACGGCAGTTGTCCAGTGAGCCATGCTCTGCAAACTGACTGATGCCAATCGTGTATTTTTTTCCATCTTCTTCACTGCCGTATGCACTTTCAGCTACTGTACTATCGGAGCTTTTCGCCTCACTGTTGCCGTATGCACTTTCGGCTACTGATGTACTATCGGATTTTCCCGCCGCACTGCTGCCGCATCCTGCCATCACACCCGCTGCCATCATTGCACTCATCATTACCGCTAAAATTTTCTTTTTCATCTTCATTTCCTCCTGCTATCCTTCTTCTTTGTTCCAGCCTGGAGCTCTCTGTAGTCAAAAAAGCGCCCCAAGCATTCCTTATGCTTGAGACGCTAATAAAATCAATTATTATCGCGGTACCACTCAAATTGGCGATGTTTCGCCCTCTTTGCACGTACATTCATACGCTCCTGATTGATAACGGGTTCGGTTCCCGGCAGTGCCTACTTTCTAGATTTCAGACTGCCCTCAAAAGTCCATTCAGCAAAATCCTCCATGCAGCAATCCCACCACCTGCTGCTCTCTGAGATATCGTCTTATGCTTACTCGTCTTTCTCATCGGTTTTTTTCTTTACTTCTTATTACTTTAGTGCACAAATTCCATTTTGTCAACCCAATTCCTACTATTTTTCACATAATTGTAATATAAATATTCTTTTCTTCCACTGGTACACGTACAGACATGGCTTCCTTCTCAGGATTGTAGACTGCATCACATACACGATACCCATTTGCTTTCAGTACTGTTTCAATCATGGCTGTCATCCTTGTCTTCTCATATTCCAGCTTCCTATCCATCTCCACTTCCTTCCATACCGCCACATACAGCAGATCACAAAGCAGATCCGGGTCATCCCCCTGCTCTTTACACCCGCCTGCCAGAAAACTTCCATGTTATAGTATATTGTTCATAATTCAGAACATGACCATTTACTGTTCACACAAGACTGAGCATTTGCTGCGCAGTCCGTAAGAACGTGAAACAAGAGTGCCGAAATTCTATCTCCCAAGGAGATTCAAAATGTGACGGATACTATGCCTCACTTTAAGGATTTGAAAATTTTCTAATATTATGTTACACTTTTCCTATCAAATGATACAAGAAAGGGTTTTTACATGGAAACGACAACAAAAAAAAGAGGTATTAACAGCAATACCCTCAAAATCATCGCCATGGCAATCATGCTGATAGACCATATCGGTGCGGTTATTCTGGAGCGAAAGCTGATTTTTCAAGGGATTGCCGACGTAACTGAAGAAAATGCTGCTGCATTTTTGGCACAGAATTCTACGCTGTATTGGGCAGACTTCATCATGCGGAACATCGGACGCATCGCATTTCCGATCTTTTTGTTCCTTCTGTTTGAAGGCTTCCGCCATACCCATGACCGCCGCTCTTATGCCTGCAGACTGGCAATTTTCGCTCTGATTTCAGAGATCCCCTTTGACCTGGCCCTCACCGGAAAGGTGTTCTCTCTTGTGAAACAAAGTGTCGGCGTCACACTGCTTTTGGTGCTTCTGTTGTTCTGTCTGCTTGATTACCTGGAACAGTCCAGTCTTCCAAAGATGGGAATTTTCGTGGCACAGATTCTGTCTGTAGCCGTATTTGCTGTCCTCGGCATTTTAGGCCGCTGCGACTATGGTGCCAGCGGTATCCTTGCTGCAGCAGCAATTTACTTCTTCCGCAAGACAAGGCTTATGAGTATGGCCACCGGATGTCTGGCATTATCTGCCCTCAGCACAGCAGAAATTCCTGCCTTCCTCAGCCTGATTCCTATTCACTTCTACAACGGAGAAAAGGGTAAAACACAAAAATATGTGTTTTATGCATTCTACCCTGTTCATCTGCTACTGCTCTACGGTATCGCCTGCCTGCTTGGTCTTGGCGGCGTTGCCATGTTCTAATTACAAAAGGCCGAAGAAGTCCTAAGCATAAAAAAAGAATAGAGTTTGCGTTATAAGTATTCCGCAAACTCTATTCTTTTTTTAGTGATTAATAAGTAAATACTGCGACACCGAATGCCGGCAGATCATAACCGATAGAATATTCTCTTCCATCACACTCCTGCTTCAGGGCACGGTAAGTCTTCTGGCGGTCAGTGCTCTGGCCGCCATATTTGGTGTCGGAGCTGTCAAGAATCAGACGATATGTCTTTCTCTCCGGCACACCAACCCGATATTCCGGCCGTGCCACCGGGGTAAAGTTGCATACGAACAGCATACTGTTCTTTCCGTCCGGTGATTTCCGCACAAAACTGTAGATACTGCGTTCCCCATCATTTGCATTGATCCACTCGAAGGTATCATAGCCCGTGTCATTGGCATACAAAGCCGGATACTTGGTATACATCTTCAGAAGATCTCTCACGTAAGCCTGGAGATGCTCATGGGGCTTCTCTGCCAGAAGAAACCAGTCAAGCTCCCGATCTTCAGACCACTCCTGCAGCTGGCCAAAATCCTGGCCCATGAAGAGCAGCTTTTTGCCTGGATGTCCGAACATAAATGCATAACCTGCCATCAGGTTCTGGAATTTTTCTTGCGGGGTACCTGGCATCTTATTCACCATGGAGCATTTCAGATGTACAACCTCATCGTGAGAAAGCACCAGTACATAATTCTCGCTGAAAGCGTAGGTCAGTGAAAATGTCATCCTGTTATGATTGAATTTACGAAAATAAGGATCCAGCTTCATATATTCCAGGAAATCATGCATCCAGCCCATGTTCCACTTCAATGTGAATCCAAGACCATCGTCATGCACATCTCCGGTTACCTTTGGCCAGGAAGTAGACTCCTCGGCGATCATGGCAACTCCCTTGTTTCTTCCTGTTACCAGTGAATTCAGATGCTTGAAAAACTCCACAGCCTCCAGATTCTCATTGCCACCATACTTATTGGCAACCCACTGTCCGTCCTGTTTTCCATAATCCAGATACAGCATGGATGCCACTGCATCCACACGAAGTCCATCAATATGATACTCCTCTACCCAGTAGAGTGCATTTGCTAAAAGGAAATTCTTAACCTCCGGTCTTCCGTAATTAAAGATCTTGGTACCCCAGTCCGGATGCTCTCCCTGCCTTGGGTCTGCATGCTCATACACGGCTGTTCCATCAAACTCTGCAAGTCCATGGGCATCCTTTGGGAAATGTGCCGGAACCCAGTCAAGGATAACTCCAATCTTGTTCTTATGGCAGTAATCCACCAGGTACTTGAACTGCTTTGGCGTTCCGTAGCGGGAAGTCGGTGCGTAATATCCGGTTACCTGATAACCCCAGGAGCCATCAAAGGGATGCTCTGCAATTCCCATCAGTTCTACATGGGTATATCCCATATCCTTTACATAATCCACCAGGGATTTTGCAAAATATTCATAATCATAGAAACCTTCCGGATTTTCTTTGCTTACCGGATGTTTCTTCCAGGAACCCGGATGCACCTCATAGATAGACATTGCAGACCTCTGAGGTGTAAACTCTGTACGTTTTTTCAGCCACAGAGCATCATTCCACTTATAATCATCAATAACGGCAATTCTGGAGGCGGTTCCCGGGCGAAGCTCTGCAGAGAATGCATAAGGGTCTGCCTTGTACAGGAATTCGCCTTTCAAAGTCTCAATACGGTATTTATACAGCTGTCCTTCCACTGCACCAGGAACAAAGACCTCATATACCCCTGCCTCAGTTACCTTCTTCATGGGAATTGAGAGCTCATCCCAGTTGTTAAACTCACCAATCACTGTAATTGACACAGCATTTGGTGCCCATACAGTAAACCATACGCCCTCTTTTCCATCCTTTTTATCCGGATGGGCTCCCATCTTCTTATACAAGTCATAGTGGGTTGCCTGACCAAAAAGATACTGATCCAGATCGCTGAACCGTGCATCGGATTTCTTCCTTCTCCCAGCAGCAGATGCCTTCGCCGCAGAGAACTTTCTGGATGTGGCCCTGTTCGCTGCTGCATTACTTGCCACTGATTTCGTTCCACTTTTCATTGTTCGCTTCTCTCCCATACCTCTATCTCCTTACCATCTTGTAGTGTGACCTTTCAACGTCTGAACAGTTACACTGTACTTATCTTTATTTTTCAAGCTTTTACGATGATAACCGCTCCATTTGCAGGAATACTGATCTGAATTCTTCCGTCCTGCAGCAGGCATTGCTCATCACTTCCGGCTTCCTTCCACTGCGCACCTCCATCCGGTACCGGTATGGAAACCACAGCTTCCGCTTCATCATTATTCACCGCAGTAATTACCATATCATCCTCAGACATTCTGGCAAATGCATACTGACGGTTTGTCAGCATCAGTTCACGGTACCTGCCCTCAAAGCAGGCTCTGTGTTCTCTTCTCACATGGGAGAGCCGCTTAATATGTTCCATAAGCTCCGGATATGGAGACTGCTCCAGCAGCTCGTCAAGTGCCAGCTGCGGTCTTAGTGGATCATCATTTCCACCCTCTTTTTTGCCCTGAATACCGAACTCCGATCCATAGTAAATGGATGGAATTCCAGGAAGCATATAGAGCAGAGTATAGACCGGGATCTGATTCTCCTTCACGGTCAGCTTGCTTGCAAGTCTGTCGACATCATGATTATCCACGAAGGTATACAGCTTCATACCCTTGTAGATGCCGCCATTTTCATCAAATTCCCGACGGATTGTATGTGCAATCTCAAAATAATTATGATCATTATGTCCGGAATATAACCCTTTATGTAATTCATAGTTGGTAACACTGTGAAGCAGCTGATGTCCGTCGCCGATATAGCGGGCATAATCTCCATGGATCACTTCGCCCATCAGCCAGAAGTCCTGCTTTTTTCGTTCTGTGCGTTCCCGCATCTGATGCATAAACTCAAAGTCAAGACAATCCGCACAGTCCAGCCGGATTCCATCAATATCAAAGGTGTCAATCCAGAACTCAATCACTTCCAGAAGGTAATCCCGTACCTCCTGGTTCTGAAGATTCAGATTCACCAGCTCATAACAATTTCTCCATGCTTCGTAGGAAAATCCATCATTATAACAGGTATTTCCGCCAAACCAGATTCCCTTATACCATCCCTGGTAGCGGGAACCCTCACGGTTTTTCTGGATGTCCTGAAATGCAAAAAATTCTCTTCCGGTATGGTTAAACACACCGTCCACAACTACCTTTATTCCTCTTTGGTGTGCTTCCTCTACAAAGCTTTTAAAATCCTCCTGGTCGCCCAGCCTCGGATCCACCTTCTTATAATCCTTTGTATCATACCCATGTGTTGTGGAATCAAACAACGGTCCAATATAGATTGCGCTGCATCCCAGCTTTTCAATATGGGGAAGCCATTCCCGGGTCAGTGTATCCATGCGGTGAACAACCTCATCGGATTCCCGCCTTCTTGGTGCTCCCGTCAGTCCAATCGGATAAATGTGATAAAACTCTGCTGTTTCGTACCATGCTGCCATAACTTTTTACCCCTTTTCATGAATATATGCCATACATAAACTGCTTTACAATACTTCGGGTTTCCTCATCCGAAATATGAAGCTTTGATAAGTCATCTCTGTTTGTTGCTGCATGCATCAGATGATGATCCAGAATACCTGAAAAACCAATTGCAAACTGCTCCTGCCTTCCATGCATATTACCCAGCTCCTCTGATGCCCGTGCAAACACCTCCACATAGATACGGTAATAACGCTTCACCATGGGATACACGATCTGGAAGCCCTCACTTTGACGTCCAGAATAAAAAAGCGACAATATCATCAGATAAAACTCCGGATCTGCTGTAGCCCCATCAAAAAAAGCCCGGGCGAGACGGTAAAGGATCTCCGGTATTCCCGCATCATAAGCCGATGCCCGAACCAGTTTCTCCTCCATTTTACCAAAATGCTCCTGCAGCAGTTTTTCCAAAAGTCCTCGTTTACTGCCAAAATAATAATATAATGTTGGCTTCGTAACGCCTGCCTTTTCCACAATTTCCTGTACTCCCACTGCGTCGTAACCTTTTTGGTAAAATAACTGCAGGGCACAGTTCAGAATACTTTTGCGATTTTCCATAGATTCTACTCCTTATAGCAATTATACCAATCGGTATACAGGCTGTCAACACGGAATAATCGACACAATTTTCCAAATTTTTTTGTAATAATTCCTGTTGCTATTCCATGGTACAAAACAGATATGACAGAAGGACTGCCACACCAAAATGCGACAGCCCTCTGCTTCATAATTTATTAGTCATTCTGAACGTATACGTCCGCATACTGCACCCCAAACTGCTGTGCCTGCTGATGATCGTTCATATAAATATCAATATGTCCGTAAGGTGTTCCTCTATCCTGAACAGTGAATACCTGACCGCCTACGTTCAGCTTGGTTCCAAAGGGAAGATCTCCGGTAGCTATGGTAATTCCTGCCTGTGGCATCAAACCGCTGGCAGTTGCTCCGCCTGCCCAGACTCCGCAGCACTTCACACAGTTACAATATGCAGTCAGCTTAAATCTTCCAAGATATGTACCATTTGGCGCTGCTGAATATCCGCCACTGGTAATCACTCTTGTGCTTAAAGTGTCTGTGGCATCATTGATAATGCGGACTGCCCATGGTACAAGACTATAATTTACATCAGAAATGATGATTCCGGTTGTTTCACTGGAAGCATTGATTGCTTTTCCACCGCCAATATAGATCAGAACATGATAGATGGTTCCATTTGCATTGGCATAGAAGAGCAGATCGCCAGGCTGTGCCTCACTTGCCGGGATCTTGGTTCCCACCTCCGCCTGTTGTGCGGATACACGGGGAAGCGTATAGCCAAACTGGCTGTAGATCTGCTGCACATATCCGGAACAGTCACATCCATTCGTCAGACTGGTTCCACCCCATACATAGGGATTGCCCAGGAACTGTTCTGAAAACTGAATCATAGACTGACGCAGCTCACTGCTGCTGTCTACATCATGAACCGTATCCATAGAATAGCTGTATGCTTTGTTGTCCCATGTAGAGATCAGGCTTTCTGCCAGAGAGAACTTACTCTCTCCAAGAGTCTGAACCTGCACAAAAGCCGCCTCATTCATAATCAGAGATTCTGTGCGAACAAATCCACGTACCTCTCCTGATTCCACATAAACCCAGGGCTGATCTTTATCAGCGATAATAAAGCAGATACCGCCATACTTCAGACGACCTACTTCTCTGGCTCCATCACTTTTTTCTTCTCTGATGGAAATATAATCTGTAGTATTCGGCAGTGCATAATCCTTCGCTATGGTATGGAACAAAATTGGTGCTATATAAGTTCCTGCATTTATATTGGACAGATTGCCAAAGACATTACCCGGTGTCTCCGTTGGTGTCTCAGTTGGTATTTCTGTTGGTGTCTGCGTCGGTATTTCGGTTGGTGTTTCGGTGGGTATTTCTGTTGGTGTCTCCGTCGGTGTTTCGGTTGGCGTCTCCGTCGGTGTTTCCGTCGGTGTTTCGGTTGGCGTCTCCGTCGGTGTTTCCGTCGGTGTTTCGGTTGGCGTCTCCGTCGGTGTTTCCGTCGGTGTTTCGGTTGGTGTCTCCGTTGGTGTTTCGGTCGGCACTTCTGTCGGTGTCTCCGTTGGCACTTCTGTCTCCGGGCCCACGGATGGCTCCTCTTCGACTGGTGTCTCTGTCACTTCCTTTGTCTGAATCTCTTCCGGTACTTCACTGACCGGTGCGGCCATCTCGGTAGGAACCGCTTCCGGCTGTCCCTCGTCCGCAAGAATTGAAGCCGGAAGTGCCATAATCATAGATACACTCAGCATCAATGAGGTAATAAGCACCTTCTGTTTCGATATCCACTTTCTAATATTTTTTTTAATCATCTTCCCTGCTCCTTAAGAATAGATCTTCTGCATTCACTTGGGTCACTGCCGTCACTTCTTCGTAGGTAATACCCCTGATGTCAGCAATTTTTGCTGCTATATCCGGGAGATTTAAAGAAGAATTTCTCTTTCCCCGGTTTGGTACCGGTGTCAGATAGGGGCTGTCTGTTTCCAGCAAAAGGCGCTCCAACGGTGCCATCTTTATAACCTCTACCAGTTTTCGTGCATTCTTATAGGTGATTACACCACCAATTCCAAGGTAAAATCCCATATTCAGATATTCTTTTGCCATCTCCACCGAATAGGAAAAACAGTGGACTACTCCTCCGATTTCTTCGGTGTGCATCTCTTTCATCACTGCCAGCGTATCAGCGGCCGCCTCCCTGCTGTGAATAATCATGGGGAGCTTCACCTGTCTGGCAAGTTCAATCTGCCGCTTAAAACCTGCAATCTGTGTCTCGTGGTTTTCTTTATTCCAGTAATAATCAAGCCCGATCTCACCTACCGCAACTGCCTTTTCCTCCTGGCACAGTTCCTGCATATGAAGCAGTACTTCGTCATCCAGGCTTCCAATCTCATCTGGATGAAGGCCGAAGGCTCCATAAATATATGGGTACTTCTTCATCAGCCAAGCCGTGGCATCCAGGCTTTTCAGGTCTGCACTGACATTTATGATTTTCTCTATTCCGTTACTTTGCATACTGTCAAGCAGTACTTCCCTGTCTTCATCAAAAGCCGCATCATCGTAATGTGCATGTGTTTCGAATATCATTCATTATACTCCATTTTAAATATTTATAAACAATTACTTGCATTATTTATGCAAATAATGAATATTTGTAGTCTCTAGCAGATTTCAGCTCCTGCCGGCATTTCCTTCTCCGGTTTCATCAGTGCCAGATTTCCATCAGCATCTTCCGCACAGAGCAGCATGCCCTCGGAAAGCACTCCTGCAAGCTTCGCAGGCTTGAGATTCACCAGAACCATCACCTTCTTGCCTACCATCTCCTCAGCAGTATAATGTCCCTTGATGCCGGATACAATCTGCTTTACAGTACTTCCGATCTTTACCTGGGAACAAAGCAGTTTTCTGGACTTCTTCACTTCCTCGCAGGCGATAATCTCACCTACCTGAAACTGCATCTTCTCAAAATCATCGAAGGTAATCTCTTCTTTTGCTTCTATATCAATAACCGACGCATCCTCTGCCGGTGCATCCTCCGATGAAGAATCTTCCATCTTCATGGCCTCTACCTTTTCCAGAACCTCTTTCATATCAAGACGCTGGAACAGAATCTCTGGCTTATCCGTCACGTGACTGCCTGATGGATACAGACCAAAGGTGGTAAGATCTTCGTAATTTCTCTTTTCTGCATGAAGCTGTCCCAGAATACGTTCTGTAGTCTCGGGCATATAAGACTCCAGCAGAGAAGCTCCAATACAGATACCCTCCACCAGATTGTAAAGTACGGTGGCCAGTCTGTCCTGTTTTGCTTCATCCTTGGCCAGTGCCCATGGCATGGTTTCATCAATATATTTATTACAGCGGTGGAACAGATTAAAGATCTCTGTCAATGCATCTGCCACTCTCAGATCTTCCATCTTTGCTGCAACTTTCTCTCTTGTACCTGTAACTACAGCCTTAAAATCATCATCTACCGCATCTGTGATGTTTTTGTTACATACAACTCCGTCAAAATACTTGTTTGACATGGAGATAGTACGATTCACCAGATTGCCAAGGGTATTGGCAAGCTCTGAATTCATGCGTTCTACCATAAGCTCCCAGGTAATCACTCCATCATTGTCAAACGGCATCTCGTGGAGAACAAAATACCGAACTGCGTCCACGCCGAACATATCCGCAAGATCATCTGCATAAATAACATTTCCCTTGGATTTACTCATCTTTCCGTCACCCTGCAGGAGCCACGGATGACCGAACACCTGCTTTGGCAATGGAAGATCCAGTGCCATCAAAAAGATCGGCCAGTAGATGGTATGAAAGCGAATAATATCCTTTCCAATCAGATGCAGATCCGCCGGCCAGTACTGCTGGAACTGCTCTGAGCTGCTTCCATCGCAATCATAACCGATGCCGGTAATATAGTTGGTCAATGCATCCAGCCACACGTATACTACATGCTTTGGATCAAAGTCCACTGGAATTCCCCACTTAAAGGAAGTACGTGATACGCACAGATCCTGCAGGCCCGGAAGAAGAAAATTATTCATCATTTCATTTTTACGGGAAACCGGCTGGATAAATTCCGGATGTTCCTTAATATACTCGATCAGACGGGGAGCATATTTGCTCATACGGAAGAAGTATGCCTCTTCCTTCGCCGGAGTCACCTCACGTCCGCAGTCCGGACACTTTCCGTCTACCAGCTGAGACTCTGTAAAAAAAGACTCACAGGGAGTACAGTACATCCCTTCATAATGTCCCTTATAGATGTCACCCTGATCATAAAGCTTTTTAAATATCTTCTGCACCTGCGCTTCGTGATATGCGTCTGTAGTGCGAACGAATTTATCATAGGAAGTATTCATCAGATCCCAGATTCTCTTAATCTCAGTAGAAACACCATCTACGAACTCCTTCGGTGTAACACCCTGCTCTTCAGACTTCAACTCGATCTTCTGTCCATGTTCATCTGTTCCGGTCTGGAAGTACACCTCATACCCCTGCTGGCGTTTGAATCTTGCAATACTGTCAGCCAGTACAATCTCATAAGTATTTCCGATATGTGGCTTTCCTGAAGTATAGGCAATTGCTGTACTGATATAATATCTTTGTTTTTCCACGTTAACATCTCCTCATATCTTCTACATGGAAGCCGCTGTTTTCTACTTCGTCAAAGTATTTTTTTGCGCACTGCCCCCATGATCTAATTAGTCTTATTATTCATCATAGCATAATCTGAATATTTTGAAAACCCTGATGTCATATTTATCAAAGAATTTCACCCTTTTTGTTGACTTTATGAAGAATAAGATGTATTATAATTTCAGTAACTATTATTATTATCGAAAGGAGGGGCATATGGCAGTTAGAAAATACAGCCGCCAGCGCGAATCTATCCGTGAGATGCTGTTGTCGAGAAAAGATCATCCCACAGCAGACGCCGTATACGCTGACATCCGGAAGATCTACCCTAATATCAGTCTTGGGACTGTTTACCGTAATCTTTCCTTACTTGCAGAGCTTGGCGAGATCAAGAAACTTTCTGTAGGAGATGGATCAGAGCATTACGATGCGGATACCACTCCACACAACCACTTCACCTGCCGCTGCTGTCACGCAGTGATTGATCTTGATATGGAAGATGTCAGTTCCATCAAGGAAACAGCAGCCAAACGCTTTGATGGGGACATTGAAGATTACAGTATAAACTTCTATGGGGTCTGCGGAATCTGTAAATCAAAATCTTCTTAAAAGATATGCAGAAATCTTCTTGAAAAAGTTTTTAAAAACTGTAAAATTAGAGTTGACAAAGCATTGCAGGTGTTGTATGATGATATCAGTAACAATTACTAATATCAATTGCGGCTTGCCGGATTGAAAAGCAGAGAACTTCTCTGCCGGAACATTCAGCTTTCTGAATCGTATAATTCCGAATTGGCTGAATAAAAACATGTGAACAATAAAATAATGATAAAAAAGAAAGGAATTCAAAATTATGAAAAAATTTGTATGTAGTGTATGTGGTTATGTATATGAGGGAGAAGCAGCACCGGAGGCATGTCCAATCTGTAAAGCACCTGCTTCTAAGTTTATCGAGCAGAGCGGCGAGATGTCATGGGCAGCTGAGCATGTTGTAGGTGTAGCAGCTGATGTTGCTGAAGATATTAAGAAAGACCTGAGAGCAAACTTCGAAGGTGAGTGTTCAGAGGTTGGTATGTATCTGGCTATGGCTCGTGTTGCTCATCGTGAAGGATATCCGGAAGTTGGAATGTACTATGAGAAAGCTGCTTATGAAGAAGCTGAGCATGCTGCAAAGTTCGCAGAGCTTCTTGGTGAAGTTGTAACAGACAGCACAAAGAAAAACCTTCAGATGCGTGTAGAAGCTGAAAATGGTGCTACAGCAGGTAAAGTTGATCTTGCAAAACGTGCAAAAGCAGCAAACCTGGATGCAATCCATGACACTGTTCATGAGATGGCTCGTGACGAAGCTCGCCACGGAAAAGCATTTGCAGGTCTTCTTGGAAGATACTTTAAGTAATTAAAATCATCATTTACAGGACATGAGAGGCTGTCACCCTTCGGTACCTGGATACAAGCTGCTATTTCTACATGCTCTCGGGCTTCGAAACAGTGTGCAGAAGCACCAGATTGTATCCAAACCCCGAAGTATGGCGGCCTCTTTCTTATTTTCAGAAAATTAGTACCCTTATTCATTGACTTTCAGCTTATATTCGAAGTATAATAAAAAAGTAGTAATTTTCCAGCAGATCTGTTGCTTTGCAGCACAGATTACAGGAATTTAATGAGATTAAAGGAGGATTTAATATGTCAAAATATGCAGGAACAAAATCAGAGAAAAACCTGATGGATGCCTTCGCAGGTGAATCCCAGGCACGTAACAAATATACTTATTATGCATCTGCTGCAAAGAAAGCCGGTTATGAGCAGTTGGCAGCACTGTATCTGGAAACAGCAGATCAGGAAAAAGAGCATGCAAAGATGTGGTTCAAAGAATTCCACGGAATCGGCGATATCGAAGCAAACTTAAAGGATGCTGCTGCCGGTGAGAAATATGAGTGGACAGATATGTACGCTACCATGGCAAAAGAAGCTCGAGAAGAAGGTTTTGATGCTCTTGCTGAAAAGTTTGAAGGTGTTGCCAAAGTCGAGGCAGCTCACGAAAGACGCTACAACAAGCTTCTGGAATCCTACACCTCCGGTAATACCTTCAAGGGAGATGCTCCTCTTGGCTGGAAATGCCGCAACTGTGGATACATCTATGAAGGGGAAGAAGCTCCTGAGGTATGTCCTGTATGTGCGCATCCAAAAGCATACTTTGAACGCAAAGTAGAGAATTATTAATTCACTGGCATCTGTCTGATGCCTGATCAGTTACATAAAGAGAACAAAAGGGGCTTTCCACCATGAGAGCTCCTTTTTATTGAAAACTGTATATTTATTTACCAGGAAAGGAAGCATCTGTATGGAAGACAGCACCAACACGTCCGGCGGACGCACTACCGGTTATATTCATATTTATTGTGGCAATGGAAAAGGAAAGACTACCTGCGGCATGGGCCTTTGTACCCGGGCGGCAGGTTTTGGATATAAGGTTCTGATTTATCAGTTTATGAAGAACAACAGTACCAGCGAACGAAAGGTACTGGAAGCTTTGGATCAGGTAACCTTTGTAGACGGTCTGGAGCAGGAAAAGTTCAGTTTCGGCATGACAGAAGAGGAACGCAAGCAGCGCAGAGCATATTATCTGGAGCGTTTTTCCTTCGTAACAGAACTGGCAGCGAAAGAGGACTATGATGTTCTTTTTCTGGATGAAATCATCTACGCTATCAGAGCCGGGCTTTTTGATGAACGAATTCTTCTGGACTTTCTGGTTTGTAAGCCAAAATATCTGGAAGTCATTCTGACCGGTCAGAATCCCAGCAAGGCACTGCTTACCGCTGCTGATTATGTTTCAGAGATCTGCAAGATCAAACATCCCTATGACAAAGGTCTTCCTGCAAGAAAAGGAATTGAAAAATAAAGCCCCATATATGAGGAGTGCCCAGACACCTTTCGGCGTCTGGGCAATTATTATGAAAAAATCATTATGTGTAATGAATCTTACAACACATCTTTTAGGTTCATCTCTGAACTGTCTTTATAATAGCAAGTAATTATGAACGTAGTATGAACAAATAGTGTATTCTTTGTTAATTTAGCTAATTAATCTCTGTTATTCTTTCTTTTATTGTGCATTTTACACTATCGTTTTATTCCATCAAGAAAACAATCCCTGAATTTGTCCCCACAGCTGTTCAAACCACTTTCCAATCTGTGCAAATATCCCATCTACCTGTTCCTGGCTGATATTCAGATTCACATCCAGGTTACTCAGCTTGTCATAAAGTCCCTTTGCCTGCTCCTTCAGCTGATTCACATCCAGATCCAGATTGCTGATTTTCTGCAGAAGTTCCTTAATCTGTTGCTTTTCTTCCTCTGTAAGCGTGATCTCAAGCTTTTTTGCCGTGTCATCTATCTTGGCATCGATCTTATCCGGATCTGTCAATCCTTCTGATACCACGATATCTTTCAGTGCACCAATCAGCTCCTCTGCCTTTTCCTGGCTTCCGATACTGTCTGCAATATCTGTTGTGGTTACCAGCTCATTGGTAGCGGTGTCAACATTGTCGGAGCTAAGCGTTACCCCTGTCATAGCTTCATAAGCCTTCATGGCCCCCACCAAAGCAGCTGTTCCTGAGATCTGATAAGGCCCTGCCACCACGATATCTGCATTCTTTACTCCCGCTGTAGCCAGAGCATTCTGATACATGACCTCTGTACAGTAGGTGATATTCTTTGTTGCAACCTGAAGTCCGTAACCTTCCGCCTTCCCATCCACACGTACTGAAGAAAGAGCCCTGTCTCCTATGACAGATGCATCCAGATAGGAACTCAGGTACGTGTATTCATCTGCGTTTGTCACGGTTCCCTGCTGATAATTCGCCAGGTCATCCTCCGTCAGATTAAGAAGGCTTAAAACTGTTGCCCGCTCATCTGTATTCAGATCCGCTCCCAAAGATATGTATTTCTTTCCTTCTATACTGACATTGTCAGCAAATGCAGGCACCGCCATAGACCCCAGCAGCATAAAAGATGCTGCAACCGCCGTTATTTTTTTTAAATATCTGTTTTTCATGCGTCATTTCTCCTTTATAGCCCTGTTGTAACAATTCCATCTCTGATCTGTTACGTATCCGCAGTACGGTTTGAGCGTACTGCTCCTTGTTTTCAGGAATAGTATAGCATACTTTTTATATTATATTCATTTCTTCATAAAAGCTTATGAATTTGTTCACGATTTCTTTACAGGACGCACACGGTTTTATCACATTTTTTGCTTATACTAAATTCATAAAATAAATCAAAGCAAACACCTCGCAATGATTATTTTATATATTTTCTTTTTCATATGCCGATGAGAATCGGCTCTCCTTCCTTTAGAATATAAGAAGAGCTGTTACTTCAAACCCCAGGGGCGCAAAGTAACAGCTCTTCTTTGTTCTGTTTTACAGGAGAGACAGTGCATCCGACAAAGCAGCGAACTGTGCCAGAGTAAGTTTTTCCCCTCTTATGGAAGGAGACAGACCACATTGTTCGATGGCACAGGCTACCTGCTCCTTGCTGTAAAAGAGTCCCTGGAAATTAGTAATTCCATTTACCAGAGTTTTCCGGCGCTGATTGAAGGAAGCACGGATCAGCTGAAACATCAGCTTTTCATCCCTGGCCTGTACCGGGGGCTTTTCATGCAGCGTAAGGCAGATCACGGCACTGCCCACGTTTGGCCTTGGCATAAAGCAGTTGGGCGGAACATTTGCAGCTATATAAGGAGCTGCATAATACTGCACAGCAAGGGATAGTGCTCCATAATCCTTGGTTCCCGGACCGGACTGCATCCTGTCTGCAACCTCCTTCTGGACCATAACTGTCACAGATTCCACCGGCACATGCTTCTCAAAGAGTCCCATAATAATTGGTGTTGTGATATAATAAGGCAGGTTTGCTACAATCTTGATGGGTTTTCCCCCATTCTTCTCCTCTGCCAGACGCTTCAGATCAACTTTCAAAATATCTTCATTTACCACTGTTACATTATCATATGCCTGAAGGGTATCCTCCAGAATCGGAATCAGATTCTGATCAATCTCCACCGCACAGACTTCTCTTGCATGGTAAGCCAGATACTGGGTAAGGGTTCCGATGCCAGGACCGATCTCCACTACAAAATCATCTTCCTTAATATCTGCTGCCCTGACAATTTTATCAAGTACATGGGTGTCAATCAGAAAGTTCTGTCCAAACTTCTTCTGGAAATTAAATCCATATTTCTGTAGTACCGCAATGGTATTCTGCGGATTTCCTAATACTGGAACTGGTCTATCCATTCATTCATCTTCCTTTTCTTTTCAAAAAAGAACCGCCGAATCTCTCCGACTCGACGGTTCCGGCTCTATTCAAAATCTTTTTCGTATAAAATAATCCGGTTCTTTTCATCCGTGCGTTTTCCTGACATTCTTCGTCCGAAACGCCTGGTTCCACGTCCGGCTCGCTTGATTGCCCCATCAACAACTTCCTTTACCTTTGAAATCGTCATAGGTTCGCTTTCCTTCTGATTGTGACCAATCAGAGTATACAGCGCAAGCACTGCCATCTCATCCAGCTTGTAGCCATTCTCTCGGGCATACGTCCGGGCAAAGGTTACCAGCTCATCATTGGTAAATACCGGTATGGATATAACGGTGTCAAACTTTTTCGCAAAATCTCGATTATTACGAAGCAGTCCACGCATACTGACCTTTTCATCCTCGATGAGAACAATCATTCTGTCTGTGCGGAATTCCATAGCCTTGGTAAGCTTGGCAATAATCTCCGGATAAAGAAGTCCTGCCCGCTCGATCAGGAGGAATCCACCTGACATCTTTGCGATAACTGCTGCCGGATCCTTCTGATTCAGGTCTGCGGCATCAATCTTTGCATATTTCACTGCGGTGAGACCCAGATCCTTACAGATCGCCCGTACAATGCCGTCTGAAAGTCTGGACTTTCCGGTACCGTAGGCACCCATAATTGCGATATTTCCACGCTTGGAGGTTTTCTCTCCTGCATGGGCATAGGTCGCTGACATCGCATCTAAAACCTGCTGATCAATTCCAGGAATCTTGGCAAAATATGTGAAGATCTTTTTCTGCTCATCGGTAAAACGTTCCGGCTGTCCTTCATTCAAGATACGAATACGGCGTTCCTCCGGTGTTTCTTCCCGAAGAACTTCCTCGATGGACATGGGTACCGTGTTACCTGATGCATTGACACGCCTTGTAATCTCGCTCATCTGTTCTTTGGAGAAGGTTTTTGTTGCCTGCGTATCTTCTTCCCGGAAGGTTTCAAAAGTCCTTGTCTCTTCCTCTGTAACAGAAACCTTAGCTGCTTCTATTTCTTCTGAAACAGTCTCAAGGGAAACTTTTTCTGTAGAAGTAGGTACTGTCTGCTGATTTTTCTCTGTCTGTTCTGCTTTCTGCTGTTCTGCTTCCTGCTGTCTTGCTTCCACCGCTGCTACTGCTGCCGCAACTCCTACTGCAACAGCTGCCGCTGCATCAGCTCCAATTATCTGTTCTGTCCTGGCAGGTTTTGCAGGCACAGCCTGTACTTTCTCTGCTTCGGGACTCTTCTTAAACTCACCAGTAGCAATCTCCTCAGAGAGGTTGCTTGCCGTCTCCTTCAGTAAAGCATCCAGATCAAAGTTCTTGAGAGAAACCTGTGTTTTTTCCAGCTCTTCTCTTGATTTCACCTTCATTGCCTCAAAGGTTTTGTCAATCTCAGAGGAGTTTTGCTTCTTTTTTTTCACTTCTGGCCTTGCGGTTACTGTTTTCGGTGCTGAAGTATCGATCTTCACCTTACTGGTAACATGTTCCGGCTCCAGGTCGTGGATCGTAATCTCTCCGGTGTCTCCAAAGGTAGCTGTCTCCCGCTTTTCGAGCTTTACCTCCTCCGGTTTCTTAATACCGGCAAAGACCTCCTGAATGCTCTTTGCAAGCTGCTCCTTCAGGTTTGCCGTCTTACCCATGAATTCCGGAGAAGTGACGGAATAGTGATCCAGTGCCGCTTCCTTCTCTGCATCTTCCATCTGCTCATGCTTCGTGCTGGCATCCTGGGTTATGGCTGCTCCTGCACTGTTCATCTTCTGCAGCAGCTCGTCCGTGCTTTCTTTTGGCTTCTTCTTAAGCTCCGGATATTTTGGAATATCTATCTTCGGCAGCTTTACTGCAGCTTCAGATACTGCTTTTCCACCCGCAACTGTCTTTTTCGCTGTTGAATCCTTCTTTAAACTGTTCATATACAGGTCATAGCTCTTCTTCTGAGAAGGAGAAAGCGGCTGGTACTGCATCTTCAGCTCCATAGCCTTTGCAACATACCGACCTTCTGAAAACCAGAGAATCAGATCATCGCAGACCTCTACACTCTTCTCCTGCTGACCGGACTGTGCATACAGTCTTGCCAGCTCATATGCCCAGCGCTCTGTATATTCGCGTTCCTTATAATCCTCCAGGATCGCAATCTGCTCCTCCACAGGTGCACGGCGCGCTTTGTACAACTTATATTTCAATATGAATCTGGAATTGTCATTCGGAGCTGCCTCCACAAACTCAGAGTAATACTCTGAAGCATCATCCAGATCTCCCAGCTTTATGGAAATCTCCACCAGACGAGACAAGATCGCCTTCCCGATCATCGCACGGTCATAAGCCAGCAGCAACATCTCCTTGCAGCGCTTATATTCCTTATTTACTTCATAGACATCGGCAACCATATTCAGTGTCTTGACGCTTTTCACCCTTCGCCAGTCAATACTGTCTACGATTTCCAGTGCCCCTTTATAATTTTGCTTTTCTATCAGAGTGGTCAGCTCATCCAGACGCATGCGATACTCTGTCTTATCCAACGTTTTCACCTCATAATTAATCTATAGCTCCACAGTTATCACAAGTTTATCACATTGCTGTTATCTTGTCCAGATGCCATATCTCATCCACATACTGTTGAATTGTTCTGTCGGAGGAGAACTTTCCTGCTTTGGATATATTCAGAATCGCACTCTTTGCCCACTCGGAGGAGTTCCTGTATTTGCTCTCTACCCGCTCCTGTGCTGCCAGATAAGACTGAAAATCAGCAAGGATAAAGTACATATCCGCTCTGCTGCTGTTTCTGTTGGACAGCAGTGAATCGTGAATATCACGGAATCGATTGGTATCTCCCTGGGAGAATGTTCCATCTACCAGCTGGTCCACAACTCTGTGAATCATCGGATTGCTGTTGTAATAAGACATCGGATCATACCCGCCCTGATTCTCATAACGGATTACCTCATCTGCTGATAAACCGAAGATAAATGCATGCTCATCTCCAACTTCTTCCACAATCTCAACATTTGCTCCATCCATGGTTCCAAGTGTCAAAGCACCATTCAGCATGAACTTCATATTTCCTGTTCCGCTGGCCTCTTTACTTGCAGTGGAGATCTGCTCGGATACATCTGCCGCTGCAAAGATCAGTTCTGCGTTGCTGACACGATAGTCCTCGATAAATACAACTTTGATTCTTCCCCGAATGGAAGCATCGTTGTTAATCACATCACCTACACTGTTGATCAGTTTAATGATGGACTTTGCACGCTCATAGCCTGCACTTGCCTTTGCCCCAAAGATAAAGGTTCTTGGATAGAAAGGCATATCCGGATTATCCTTCAGTGTGTTATACAGATGCATAACATGTAAAATGTTTAACAGCTGACGTTTGTACTCGTGGAGACGCTTTACCTGCACATCAAAGATGGAATGGGGATCAATATCAATATTGTTATGTTCTTTCACGTATTTTGCAAGACGAAGCTTGTTCTTATACTTAATCTGAAGGAATTCCTTCTGATATTTCTCTTTGTCAGCAAGGGGAGCCAGCTTCTCCAGCTGCGGAAGATCAGTAACCCATGCTTTTCCGACATGTGCACTTACCCACTCTGCCAACAGCGGATCCCCATGAAGCAGGAATCTTCTCTGGGTGATACCATTGGTCTTATTATTAAACTTATCCGGCATCATCTCATAGAAATCCTTCAGAGACTGTTTCTTCAGAATCTCGGTATGAAGCTTTGCAACACCATTTACCGAATAGCTTCCTGCGATAGCAAGATGAGCCATGCGAACCTGACCGTTGTACAGAATTGCCATAGAAGCAACCTTACTTTCATCTCCCGGATACATTATGCGGATCTGATCTACAAATCTGCGGTTAATCTCTTCCACGATCTGATAAACACGGGGAAGCAGGCGGGCGAACAGGTCAACCGGCCACTTTTCCAGTGCTTCTGACATGATCGTATGATTCGTATAGGCACAGGTCTGTGTGGTTACATCCCATGCTTCATCCCACTCAAGACCTTCCTGATCCATCAGTATACGCATCAGCTCTGCAACTGCTACTGTTGGATGCGTATCATTCATCTGGAAGGTTACTTTCTTATAGAAATCACGGATATCCTTGTGGTGTATCTTATATTTGGCGATCGCAGTCTGTACACTGGCAGAGATGAAGAAATACTGCTGTTTCAGACGAAGCTCTTTTCCTGCCATATGATTATCATTTGGGTAAAGTACCTCAACGATGGTACGTGCAAGATTCTCCTGCTCTACTGCCTTGTGATAATCTCCCTTGTCAAAGGAATCCAGCTGGAAATCATTGATCGCTTCTGCATCCCAGATACGAAGTGTATTTACGATTCCATTATTATAACCGGTAATCGGCATATCATAAGGAATTGCACGGACGGAAGAATAATCCTTCTGTACGAATTCATTCTTCCCTGTCTGGGGGTTATACTGTACCTCTACATGACCGCCGAACTTTACTTCCTTCGCATACTCCGGACGGCGCAGTTCGAAAGGATTGCCATCCTTCAGCCAGTTATCCGGCACCTCTACCTGATAGCCATCTCGAATCTCCTGTTTGAACATACCATAACGGTAGCGGATACCACAGCCATAAGCCGCATATCCCAGCGTTGCCAGGGAATCCAGAAAACATGCAGCAAGGCGGCCAAGACCACCATTTCCAAGGGCTGCATCCGGCTCCTGATCCTCCACAGCATTTAAGTCTATTCCCAGCTCATCCAGCGCCTCCTGTACTTCCTTATAAGCGGTCAGGTTAATCAGATTGTTGCCCAGTGCCCGTCCCATCAGAAATTCCATGGACATATAATATATAATCTTCGGATCTTTCTGTGCAATCTCTTCCTGGGTTTTCATCCAGTTATCAATGATAACATCCTTTACCGTATAGGAAACAGCCTGAAAGATCTGCTGCGGTGTAGCTTCCTCCAGTGTTTTACGGTAGAGATTTTTCACATTTTCTTTTATGCTTTTCTTAAATGCTTCTTTCTTGAATTCAAGGTACAACATGTACGCCTCCTGCTTTGTGAGTTTTCGTGTGTAATTTACAGCTTTTCCACAGCCAGTGTGACCTTCTCAGAATTAATATTCCAGGTCTTTTCGTAACCGGCTGATGCATCTGCAACAATTTCTTCCGCAAGCACATCCCTGCAGATTTCCCTGTTATGTGCAGCTGCGATGCCTTTGATCACTTCATTATCCTTAACGTAAACTTTAATTTTGTCCATAACCTCGAAGCCTGCTTCTTTACGCATCGTCTGAATCTTGCTGATGATCTCTCTTACGAATCCCTCTTCCAGAAGCTCTGGTGTCAGGTTCGTATCAAGTACAACAGTGATGGCATTATCTGATTCACTGATATAGCCTTCCATCTGCGCTGTCTCAATCAGAAGATCCTCTTCTAATAATACGATTGCTTCCCCGGCTATGTCAAGTTTCAGTTCTCCTGTAGAACGAATTTCCTTCATTGCTGCATTTCCATCGATCTCTGTCAGTGCGGTACGGATGGCATTCAAAAGTTTTCCGTATTTTGGTCCTACGGTCTTAAGCTGTGGTTTGAAGCTGTAGGTAATAAATTCTGCAATCTCATCTGTAAATACAACGTCCTTGATATTCAGCTCGTCCTCGATGATCTCTTTGTAGTATTTGGAAAGACACCACACGCTCTTTACATACATCTTGGCAATCGGTTGGCGATTTTTGATATTGGCGGTATTTCTGCAGGCACGTCCCATAACAACGATCTCCAGCAGATGCTCCATATTGTCCTCAAGCTCTTTGTCAATCTGGTTTTGATGAACCTCTGGGAAGTCACAGAGATGAATACTTTCCGGAGCAGTTTTATCGATGCTTCGAACCAGATTCTGATAGATATCCTCTGCCATAAAAGGAATCATCGGTGCTGCCGCCTTACTAAGCTCCACCAAAGCAGTATAAAGTGTCATATAGGCATTGATTTTATCCTGTTCCATCCCCTTTGCCCAGAAACGCTCACGGCTTCTTCTTACGTACCAGTTACTCATGTCGTCTACAAAGCTCTGCAGTGCTCTTGCAGCCTCCGGAATACGATAGTTTTCCAGGGATACATCCACCATATGAATCGTGGAATTCAGGCGGGATAACAGCCATCTGTCCATAACAGAAAGCTTCTCTTCTTCTAATTGATAAGCAGTTGCATCAAAATTATCGATATTCGCATATAAAACATAGAATGCATAGGTGTTCCAAAGAGTTCCCATAAACTTGCGGGAGTACTCCGATACCGCTTTTCCGTTAAAGCGGTTAGGAAGCCATGGTGCACTATTAATATAGAAGTACCAGCGGATCGCATCTGCACCGTAGGTCTGCAGTGCATCAAAAGGATCCACTGCATTTCCCTTGGATTTACTCATCTTCTGTCCGTTCTCATCCTGTACATGTCCCAGAACAATAACATTCTGATAAGGTGCCTTGTTAAACAGCAGCGTTGAGATTGCCAGCAGAGAGTAGAACCATCCACGGGTCTGGTCTACCGCCTCGGAGATAAACTGTGCCGGGAACTGCTTCTCGAAAAGCTCTTTGTTCTCAAAGGGATAATGATGCTGTGCGAATGGCATGGAGCCGGAATCGAACCAGCAGTCGATTACTTCCGGTACACGGTGCATAGTCTTACCACAGTGCGGACACTTGATGGTAACATTATCGATATATGGGCGATGCAGCTCGATATCCTCCGGGCAGTTATCGGACATGGACTTCAGTTCTTCAATGCTTCCGATCGCATGCTGCTCTCCACAGTCATCACAGATCCAGATATTCAGTGGTGTGCCCCAGTAACGGTTACGGCTTAAGCCCCAGTCCTGAACGTTCTCGATCCAATCTCCAAAACGTCCCTTTCCGATACTTTCCGGAATCCAGTTGATGGTGTTATTGTTACGAATCAGATCCTCTCTTACCGCTGTCATCTTGATAAACCAGGATTCCCGTGCATAGTAGATCAGTGGAGTGTCACATCTCCAGCAGTGAGGATAATCATGCTCGAATTTCGGTGCATCAAAGAGCTTTCCTTCCTGCTCCAGGTCTTTAAGTACCATGGGATCTGCTTTTTTGACGAATACGCCTGCGTAAGGAGTCTCCGGTGTCATGTCACCTTTTCCGTCAACAAACTGGATAAATGGCAGTTCATAGTTACGTCCGATCCGGCTGTCATCCTCACCAAATGCTGGTGCAATATGAACAATACCGGTACCGTCTGTCATGGTAACATAGTTGTCACAGGTGACGAAATGTGCCTTCTTTTTCTGCTTCAGAGCAGCCTCACCGGTACATGCAAACAGTGGCTCGTATTCCCGGTATTCCAGTTCCTGTCCCTTGCAGCTCTCCAGAACCTCATAAGCTGGTGTCTCCTCACTTCCAAGCTTGCCAAGAACCCTGTCAAGAAGTGCCTCTGCCATATAATAGGTATAGCCGTCTGCTGCCTTCACCTTACAGTAGGTTTCCTCCGGATTTACACAGAGTGCCGTGTTGGAAGGCAGGGTCCATGGAGTTGTGGTCCATGCAAGGAAGTAAGCGTCTTCCCCTGTCACCTTGAACCTTACGATAGCAGAGCGCTCTTTTACCGTCTTATAGCCCTGTGCTACTTCCTGGGCAGAGAGGGGAGTTCCGCAGCGTGGGCAGTAAGGAACGATCTTAAAGCCCTTGTAAAGCAGCTTTTTGTTCCAGATTTCTTTCAGTGCCCACCACTCAGATTCAATAAAGGAATTCTCATAAGTAACGTAAGGATGCTCCATATCAGCCCAGAAACCAACTGTTGAGGAGAAATCTTCCCACATACCCTTGTATTTCCAGACGCTTTCCTTACACTGCTTGATGAACGGCTCCATACCGTATTCCTCGATCTGTTCTTTTCCGTTCAGACCAAGCTTTTTCTCTACCTCCAGCTCAACAGGAAGACCATGGGTATCCCATCCGGCTTTCCTTGGAACCTCGTAGCCCTTCATGGTACGGTATCTTGGAATCATATCCTTGATAACACGAGTCAATACATGTCCGATGTGCGGTTTTCCATTGGCAGTAGGAGGACCGTCATAAAAGGTGTACATGGGGCTTCCCTCGCGCTCCTCCATGCTTTTCTTAAAAATCTGTTCTTTATCCCAGAATTCCTCTGTCTTCTTTTCACGATCTACAAAATTAAGATTCGTATCCACTTTCTGATACATGATTTTTTCCTCCTTATAATTGATTCAATTAAAAAAACACCCATCCCGTAAAAGGACGAATGTCTTGAATTCGCTACCACCTGTTACATACTGTCATATGCTGCCCCTCTAACGCCGGACATGCGGCGATCCTTACTCTCCTGTCGAAAAAGTGCCGGGGATTTCAGCATCGCGACTCGGAAGTGATGTTGGGCTGTGATTACTTGTACCGGTCTTCCACCCTCACCGATTCGCTTTTCCTTTTATCTACAGCTTACTGTCTTCGTCTGCGCCATTTTTATATACACCTTCTCGTATCATAACCCAACAGCATCAGATCTGTCAACAATCCTTTTTGATTTTTCTCATTTTCGCACGTCTTCGAAGGGTCTGCTGCTCTTTTCGCTGCCGGATCAGATCCGCCTCCGCCTCGCTGCTGACCTTGATGGTCTTCACAACAAAGAATCGTCCCTCATCCGTCTTCTTCATCCGAATCTTTCCCTTCATATAGCCATGCTCCGTGCAGTTGGCGATGCAGTAATAATTCTTGGCCCCTACCGAAAACCAGCGAATCTTCTTCTTCATCGCTTTTCCGCAGAGACAGCAGTGCGTTGAGATAACCTCTTTATCTTCCAGTGCATCCTCTTTCGTCAAAAATTCCCGGGACACAAACTTTGTGTAGCCATTATATACTGCGTGAATCTCCTCCTGCTTTGTTTTGGGATTCTGATACACGTCAATAGAATCATAGGCATAGATAATATCCAAGTCAATCTTCTGAAAAATCTCTGCCGTATACCAGGCATCCGAAAGCGCCTGATGAAATTCCATATTTTTCTCCAGTTTCAGAAAATCAATTCCATATTCCAGTGCACGCCGACTCTTCATGTCTTCATAGGAGATGGCAAAAAGCTTTTGTACGTCATAGAAATGAAGCGGTCCCTTCAGCAGATGCAGAAGCTGATAATACTTCATATTCCGCTGCAGTTCAATCAGATCTACGCCGCCCCAGGTTGCAAACATGACATCCTGACCTGCCCATGCAAAAAAGTCCGAAACTGCCTCCGTAAATGGAACACCTTTCTGCAATTCTTCCTCTGTCTTGCCCACGATCTCGCGGGTGCGGAAGTGAAGCTTCGGATATACGCTTGGACAGATAACTCTATAAAACTTGTCTGTTATCTCCCTGTCTTTATTCAGTTTTACTGCTCCTATTTCAATAATCTCAAATGGCAGTGTGCGCACCTCACGCTCTTTCCCATAAGGACATTGATTCCATTCCAGGTCAAATACAATATAATCCATAGATCGATTATAGCACGAAGCAGCCGGTTGAAGCAAGAGGGACGCTTTCACAAGATCATTCCCATCCTGGCAGCACCGCACCACTTGCCATGGCTGAATCCATCAGCCTGATCATCTCCAGTACACTTCGAAATGGCAGTGACTGCTTTTTTTCCACCCAGGTAATGACACCCTGCCAGGTACTGTTCTGTGTGCATTTTATCTCTATTAAAAAGGACTGACCATTCGCCCTTATCATCTGTCTGTTTTCTTCCATATTGATGCCTTTCTGATCAATTACCAGGTTTATAATGTGATTCCCGTATTCAAGAGTGTTTTGATTTATCTCATTTCTGTTCCATTATAAGATACTCTGGTCACATGAAAGTCACTCATTACAGATATTTCTGATTTTTATAACCATTTTTCGGATTTTAATTCTGTGTCTCTTCTTCTGTGTATTTCAGCAGATATTTCAACAGCTCCAGATCACTGGCAAAGTCAATCCGATAAGGTTCCTCCTCGATTTGAACAAATCCCTGCCAGGTGCTGTGCTGTCTGGAAGTGAAACAGATATCTCTGGTAAGCTGTTCTCCCTGCATTGCCCGAATCTCCTCATAGCCGTGATAACGGGGAGGATCACCACGATATGTCACCGCACGATTATTTTTTTCCGCCTTAAAGCTGCGAATCACACTGGATGCCTGAGGCTTTCCAATCTGATTCAGTGCATCATCGATTGCCAGCAGAAGCTCAGAAGAATTCCGGAAAACAATCGGTTGTTCAATCGCAACACCATAGATTTTCCCAGACATCAAACCCTGTTCGCTGTCTGTCTCATCTATGCATATACGAATAGAATTAACTGGATATCCCTTATTTTCCACGTTTATTACTCCTCTTAATCGTCTCTTATTTTACGGTCATTTCATCAAGGCTGTACTGCATGTTGACCTTCGCTCTGCGTTTTTTGGCATAAAACCGGGTCTCTATACGCTGCATTACCTTCTGTGCATTCTCATACTGACAGCCCTGCAGCATGATGAGAAACTGATTATGACTGTATCTTGTCATCACATCTCCCGTTCGAAGGGAGTTTTGCAGTACCTCCTGCAGCTGATTCATCCCCATCTGAACGGTTGTCTTTATCGCACTCTGATCATTTTTGATCTCAGGTATGACACACAATGTGATCAGTGCCAGAAAAACACTGATGCCAAGTCTTCCCGCCCTGCGTACCTCCAGCTCATAATTCTTTTTAAAGGTACCATACTCACAGAAAAAGGCTCCCATGGCTTCCCTTTCAGACAGCAGCTCCTTCTGAATCCGAGAGATATCCTGCTGTTCTGTGTGGGTTTCCTTCATCAGCTCTTCATAGATTTGGAACATCTCCTCTGAGGGACGTACCCCCAGATTATCATATAAAATCCGCTCTGCATTCCGGTAATGGTCCATGGCCTCACTCTGCTTGCGCTGCCCAATCAATGCATACATCATAGCACAGTGAAGACCTTCATCCAGCGCATCCAGCTTCAGTGCCCTGTGACAGTAGTTCTCCATCTCCTGATAGCGCTTTGCTTCCTTACACTCTGTCAGAAACTGATTGATCATACGCAGATACATGCTGTGATAGTAGCTGCTCTGGTTCAGAATCCAATATTCATCTGCAATATTAGGAAGAAGTCTCCCTGTGTAAAGCTCGGCTGCCTTTTTTTCTATCTCTATCTTCTTATCCCTGTCCGACATATCGAAGGCATCTCTGCAATACTCTTCAAAAAGCTCCGTATCAAGTTCAAGAGGTATGTGGGGATTCCACTGATAGGAACCCCGTCCGGTCAGTATGAATTCTTTGTCTCCCCAGGTCTTTTTCAGTATCGTGCGCAGACGATACATCAGATTCTTCAGTGCTCCTGCAGGATTCTCACTTCTTTCATCATCCCAGAAGATATCGATGAGCTCCTGTATTGTACTGGCATTTCTGCGATGAATCATCAGATACGCCAAAAGCTTAATAAGCATATCGGAATGCATGGTTTTTTCATCCAGTATATGCTTTTGATCTGACATCTGAAATTTTTCAAACAACTGTACATAAATCATAATTTCTTCCTCGTTTGTCTGCACCTTCCATAGCTGTGCTTGTACCTTCACAGTTACCTCTAATCAAACCGTGTATCTATGTATTTAATTCTATACCATTTTGCACGCAAAAACAACAAGATGTTTTATACAACACTTCAAAATGCCTTAAAAACCTTGAAGCTGTATTTATCAATGTGGTATGATAGGTACAAATGAATGCAAAGGAGAAATGCTGATGTCGCACCGTGCCTTACCCACATTTTTATGCTTATCTGTGACTGTACTTCTGTTCACGTCCGGCTGTGACAGCTCAGCAGCAGCGAGAGCCTCAGCCTCTTCCGTTTCTGACGCCTCCACCCGCCCTGAGACAGATTCTTCCGCCTCACGCTGGGATAATACTCCAAAGGTATTGGTTCCTCAGGCTGGAAGCAGTCCGCTTCTCGGCAATGCCTCCATACAAATTGACATTTCCAACAGCAAAGAAGGTTATATCTGCGCCAGCTACCGGGGTTCCTCTGATAAAATCAAGTTTTTTGTAGTCACCCCGGATCAGACCCGGTATACCTACGATATTGGTGCGTCTGATGACTGGTCCGTGCTTCCTCTGACTGGAGGTGACGGCACCTACACCTTTGACGTCCGGGAGCATGTACAGGATGATGTTTACTCAAATCTCTACTGTTCCGACAGCGAGGTGACACTGAAAGATGAATTTTGTCCGTTCCTGTATCCGAATCAGTACACCTGGTTTACTGAGGATTCCGCTGCCGTGCAAAAAGCATCTCAACTGGCCGCTGACGCCTCCGATGGGATTGATGTCATCTCTAATATTTACAATTACGTAATTAAACATGTTACCTATGATTCTGATAAGGCTGCTGCCGTCCAGAGTGGTTATCTTCCCGATGTGGACGAAACCCTTGCATCGGGAAAGGGGATCTGTTTTGACTATGCGGCATTAATGACTGCCATGCTCCGCTCCCAGGGAATCCCCACCAAGCTGGAGATTGGCTATTCCGGGGAGGTCTACCATGCCTGGATCAGTACCTGGCTGGCTGAAACCGGGTGGGTGGATCATGTGATTGAGTTCGACGGCACCGCCTGGTCCCTGATGGATCCCACCCTTGCCGCTTCCAATGATGCCTCCGCCGTGAAAAAGTACATCGGAGACGGTACCAATTATGTCGTAAAATATTCCCGGTAATACGCTGCACAAAGATATGCAGCACAAAAGGAGGATCTCATGGAGAAACAAACTGCTATAAAACAATTAACCGATACGGAAACTGCTGCTTTCTGCAGTCAGATGTCGATGATTCTGCATTCCGGCATCTCTGCTTTGGAGGGCATCTCTATCTTAAAGGAGGACACAAAGTCCGGAGAGGAACAGCAGATTCTTGCACGGATTTTTGACCGTCTTACGGAAACCGGGAGCTTTGCTGATGCGCTGGAGGCTTCCGGTGTATTTCCCGGCTATATGCTTCACATGGTAAAGCTTGGAGAGCAAAGCGGACGTCTGGATGAGGTTATGACCTCCCTTACCTCCTACTATGAAAGAGATGCCGCTATCTCTTTCTCTATTCGAAATGCAGTCACCTATCCCCTGGTTATGGGTGCCATGATGCTGGTGGTCATCCTGGTGCTGGTAACACAGGTTCTTCCCATATTTCAGCAGGTTTTTAATCAGTTTGGTGCCCCGGTTCAGGGAATCTCCCTGCTGCTTATGAATGCCGGTTCTGCCCTGGGAAGTGCTTCCCCAGTCCTGATCGGTGTTATCCTTGTACTGGCTGTGATTCTTGTTCTGCTTCTAAAGACCTCCGGGGGAATGAACCTGATACACCGGATGGGACAGGCACTTCCATTTACCAGCGCTATCTCTGATATGACAGCTTCCTGCCGTTTTTCCGGTGGTATGGCACTGATGATTGCAAGTGGCTTTTCTATGGAAGAAAGTTTTTCCATGGCAGGTGCCTTAAGTGATAATCCTGCTTTTCAGAAAAAGCTGAAAAACTGTGAGGATCTGGTTGCCGGAGGTGAATCCATGTCCGATGCCCTGTTCCATGCGAACATTTTCTCCGGAATTTATGCACGGATGATCAGCATTGGTCAAAAGACCGGAAGACTGGAGGACGCCATGCAGAAAGTATCCTCCCTGCAGGAGGAAGCGCTGGACGAGCATATCAGCCGTATCATCGGAAGACTGGAGCCAACACTGGTTGCTGTCCTTTCCATCCTGACCGGTGTAATTCTGCTCTCAGTGATGCTCCCGCTCATGGGACTGATGTCCGGCTTATAGGAGGCTTTTTATGACACGCTTTGTTTATACAAAATCACCCCGTAAAAATAAGAATATACTGTGGTCCATCCTCATATTTGCACTGCTGATTCTTGCCTTACTCCTTTTCATCTCCAGATTTTCGCACTCCTCTCTTCAGGAGCAAAAGGCCAGTCTGGAGCAGTCTCTGCGTCAGGGTGCAGTACACTGTTATGCCGTAAGTGGTTCCTATCCGGAAAGCCTGGCTATCCTTTTGGAGCAATACGGCATCTCTTATGATAAAAACAGCTTCTTCGTAGATTATCAGCCCCTTGGCGCTAATGTCATGCCCGATATCACGGTGATCGCCAGAAAGGGGGCGGATGCCTTATGAGACGAATCCGATCCGACCATATGATACAGTCACTTTTTATGGTCACCCTGCTGGGTCTTTTCTTCCTCTGTTCCATCGGAGTTATCGCCATGGGTGCCCATGTTTATCAGAAAACAACTGCAGAAAGCAGCACTGATTATCAGCTGCGGACTTCTCTGACCTACATTTCCGAAAAATCCCGTCAGTGTGACCAGGACGGTGGCGTGTATCTGGGCAGTCTTGACGATAAAACCCCGGCATTGATCTTTCCCTCTGTCTACAGCGAAACTGCTTACATCACCTGTATCTATAGCTGGAATGGAACACTTCGAGAGCTTTTTGTTAAGGATGGAGCCCCGACCCTTCCTGATTCCGGAACTGAGATTATGAAGCTCAACGATCTGACGCTCGAGGCTTTAGATCAGGGTATGATTCGCATTACTGTTACTGATCAGAACCAGCACCGGGCTTTTGTATTGCTGCAGTCCAATTCCCATAAGGAGGCAGGCGCATGAAAAAGTACGAAAAGCAGCACTCCGGTCTTTTTCTGATAGAGCTGATGATCTCGATTCTGTTCTTTGCTCTGGCTGCCGCCCTTTGTCTGCAGCTTTTCGCAAAGGCAAGCCTGAAAAGCACGCAAAGTACCCGGCTGACTCACGCTGTTTTGCTGGCCGAAAGTGCCGCAGCGGCCGTGGAAGGCGGATCAGACAGCGCCGAAGCACTGGCGGATTACTTCCCTTCTTCCACCGTGACAGCTAAAACCCTGACTGTGTATTATGATAAAGACTGGCAGCCGACAGCCCCCGAAGAAGCCAAATATCTGCTGCAGATTACTTATGAGGATGGCAGTGCTTCCAAAGACGTAATGGTTACCCTTCCAACAGCAGACATACAGGTTTTGCAGGATACCGACTCGATCTATGAGCTGTCCATCACCTGTCCCAAAAGGAGTGTCCCATGAAAAAACGAAGCTATCCTGTCGTAAATATTGGTATTGTTCCTGTGTTCACCATATGTGTCATCCTCTGCATGGTGACTTTTGCAGTCCTCTCTTATATGAGTGCAGACCGTGACTTTCGCTTCAGCAGCCAGGTTGCAGAGCAGACTACCGCCTATTATGACGCTGTAAATGAAGCAAATCAGCAGATTGCTTCTCTGAATCAGACACTTCTGGATTCCTGGAACCGTGGTGTTTATGAACAGACAGAAAGCAGCTATGCATTTTCCGTCCCTGTTTCCGATACGAAAGAACTGATTGTAGAACTGACACGGATCGAGCCTCAGCCGGATGGAAGCTGCACACGCATCGAAAGATTTGAAGAGACTTCCACCACCAAGTGGCATGGTGATGACAGCCTGAACCTAATTAAATAATAAACTGGCAACATGATTTTTATGCTGCACCAGCATGTCGGATTGGAGATTTTCTATGAACATAAAAGAAGTATTACAACATATCGCTCAGATTAATGCGGCTGATCTTTTTATCATCGCAGGACGTCCGCTTTCCTATCGAAAAAATGAAAAACTGGTCTGTGAAGATGATAAAAACCTGACCCCCGATGATACCCGGCAGATGATCGATGATATCTATGAGCTGGCGGATCATCGAAGCATGTATACGCTGAAGGAAACCGGAGATGACGATTTTTCCTTCGCCATCCCCGGTATCTCCCGTTTTCGTGTGAATACCTACAAGCAGCGGGGCTCCTTCGCTGCTGTGATCCGTGTAATCGCATTTACCCTGCCCTCACCCGAGGAGATGCATATTCCGCAGAATATCATCCAGATGGGCAATCTGAATAAGGGACTGGTGCTGGTAACAGGACCTGCCGGCAGCGGAAAGTCCACCACGCTTGCCTGTATCATCGACTATATCAATTCTCATCGCGCCAAACATATTATCACGTTGGAAGATCCTCTGGAATATCTGCATCGGCATAAACAGTCGATTGTAAGCCAGCGTGAGATCACTACCGACACCGAAAGCTATGTCTCAGCGCTGCGGGCGGCACTGCGTCAGAGTCCGGACGTTATCCTGCTGGGTGAGATGCGTGACTATGAGACAATCCAGGTGGCAATTACCGCCGCCGAGACAGGGCATCTGATCTTTTCCACCCTGCACACCATAGGCGCCGCTAATACCATAGACCGAATTATCGATGTATTTCCCGCCAACCAGCAGGCCCAGATTGCAGTTCAGCTTTCTATGACTTTGCAGGCCGTAATCTCTCAACAGTTTGTCCCGGATGTAAATGGGGATCTTCTTCCTGCTTTTGAGATTATGACTATGACCCCGGCGCTGCGAAATATGATTCGTGACAATAAGATTCCTCAGATAGAAGGAGCCCTGTACTCTGCCTCGGCCAACATGGCAGGCGGCATGCTCTCCATGGACAACTGTCTGATGGATTACTGCAAGCGTGGTCTTATCACACGGGAGGCGGCACTTTCCTGCGCCACCAACCCGGATATGCTCTCTAAAAGGATTTAGTCATGGTGTAGGTGTAGGCTCCGTCGGGTTCTATGGAGTAGAAGTCAGCGAAGCTTAGATGGAACACGTCTTTGTCTTTTGGCAGGGTAATCTGGTTTTTAATCAGGTACTGGTAGATTCCGGAGTAGTCGATATCCCCCTGCAGCGTAATGCTGTCGAGTTTTCCGTCACGGAGGATGGCTTTTTTGTAATGGCTGCGATCCTCACGGATTTCTACGGTATCACCTTCCAGAGCCTCCCCCCTGCCCAGAGACAGTGTCACAAGTCCGTAAAAGTTAATGGTGTTTTTCATGGCATAGGTATCCAGGTACTGCATCTGCAGTCCACACATATTATAGGCGGCTACCTGACCCATCTTCTGGGCATTTGGCCAGATTCCTGCACGTCCGGTTACATCGCCTGCTGCATAGATGTCCTGCACAGAGGTTGCCATAGTATCATCTACTTCAATAAAACGTTCATGGCGGATGGAGCTTCCTTCTACGCATCCCATGGCAGGGCGAACCCCTGCTGCCACGATGATGAGATCACAGGAAAGTCTTGTGCCGTCATCCAGAAGAACAGCTTCTATATCTCCTTTTTCATTCATCACAGTTTCAGAAGCCTTTCGTCCAAGATAGAACTTACAGCCTGCCTTTTCGAACAGCTCCTGGTAAGCCTTTGCTCCGGTGTCATCCAGCTGAATCGGGAGAATCCGCTCTGCCATCTCCACCACTGTCACGTCCAGACCACGCTCCAAAAGTGCATAGGCGGCATCCAGTCCTACCAGTCCGGAGCCTACTACCAGGACTTTGGCAGTCTGCACTTTTTCGCTTAGCTGCTCACAGATCGCCTGGGCATCCGACAGATGCCGAAGACCAAAGACATTTCCGGCCTTTCGGAAGTCTCCTACCGGAGGCAGAAAGCTGTTGGCTCCGGTGGCAATCAAAAGCCTGTCATAGGCAATTCTCTGATCTCCCAGAAGCAGCTCCTTTTCCTGTTCACGAATGGCAGTGACCGACTGTCCCTGAATCCAGTAGATCTTGTATTTTTCGAAAAAATCTTCCCCTGCAAAGTTAAGTCCCACTTCATCTCGCTCCCCGCTCATAAAGCGATGCAGCATACAGCGAGAATGTACGTATTTATCCTGGGAAATCATAACAATATCCGCTTCGGGCTGACAGGCTCGTATCGTCTTTGCCGCACTGATTCCCGCTGCGCCGACTCCTATGATCACATGTCTCATGGCTGCACCTCCTCTACATAGATTGCCTGCCTGGGACAGGCTGACACACAGCTTGGTTCTCCGCCAGCATCCTTACAAAAATCACATTTGATAATCTTTGTACGTTTCATCTGATCCGGCTTTAAGGTTCCGTAAGGGCAGTTCATAACACACATAAAACAGGAACCACATTTTTCTTCATTATATAATACAAGTCCCATCTCGGGATCCTTGTACAGTGCAAATGGCGATACCCAACGGTCGCTTTTGCGGAGCTAATCGGCCGCGATGCGCAGCAGAGCGGCCATATAATACTTACCATTTAGCATAGATCGTTCCATAATGATGGTAACCACTTCAAAGTG
>JAQUXP010000012.1 GCA_028692395.1 Lachnospiraceae bacterium | reverse complement strand
CATTCTTTAAAAGAAGTAAGACCCCTTGAAGACTACGAGGTAGATAGGGCAGGGGTGGAAGCATGGCAACATGTGGAGCTGACTGTTACTAATCGGTCGAGGGCTTGACCTAATAGTGAAGAAAGCGGAAGACAGATAGTCTGAGGAGCGGAGCAAGTTTACTTGCAGAGCGCATCAGAGTATCTGGATGTCATTTGCGAAGCAAAGGACACGAAATAAGTGCAAAGCACTTATGAGTGACGAGCTTTCGTAACGGACGTAGAAGAAAGCCATTTTTTCACAGGTTCAGGTGTTTACAAAAAATCAATTGGATGTTATAATGTGTATGCGGTTTTGAAGGTACATGCGAAAGCAAGTATCAACTATTCCTCGATAGCTCAGTGGTAGAGCGTTCGGCTGTTAACCGAAATGTCGTAGGTTCGAGCCCTACTCGGGGAGCTTTTTTAAATTAATATAATATCTGGCTCCGTGGTCAAGCGGTTAAGACATCGCCCTTTCACGGCGGTAACACGGGTTCGATTCCCGTCGGAGTCATTGTGGCGCCATAGCCAAGTGGTAAGGCACCGGTCTGCAACACCGTTATCACCAGTTCAAATCTGGTTGGCGCCTCTAAAAGCAGCTAAAATCTGAAAAGATTTTAGCTGTTTTTTTGTGCGCCAGCAGTGAAAAGAATACAGCTGCAAGGAAGAGCATTTATTGTGGGACAACATCTGGATAATGCAGGATAGTTATGCTATAAACATAATTTGTTACAAGAAAACGAAATAGAGTGAATTAATTTATTACTATTTGAGTGATATACTGACAATAAAATATTAGAAAAGATCAAAATTTATTCATTAATATGACAGACCCTGTAAAAGGAGCGTTTTGTACACAATAGAATCGTTTTGAATATGTTTTCAGAAAATAATAAATGCTATGATGAAGTTATCAAATACATGAATGGAGGAATCATAGTATGAAAAAAAGAAAACAGACAGGTACTATTTTATTATCATCAGTGCTGGCAATCAGCATGATGGTAGGGTGTGGAGGTTCCGGGAATCAGACAGCGGAGTCAGAGAAGAGCTCTGAAACAGAAAGTGGAACCTCGGCGGATCAGGTGGTTCTGACCTATTGGGGATGGGATTCCCAGTTTTACAAACCATTGATGGATGCTTATATGAAGAAAAATCCCAATATAACTTTTGAGGTGACCGAGGTTGCAAGTACCGATTATGTTACAAAAGTACAGCAGACGTTAGCTTCTGGTTCAGAGCTTCCGGATTTGATGGCCTCTGAGAGTTCTTATCGGGGACAGATGCTGTCAATAGATATGTGGGAAGACCTGACGCAGGCGCCTTACAATGTAAGAGAAGATATGTTTTTTGATTACGCAGTTGGAAAAATGGAGAATTCGGATGGAAAGATCGTGTGTATTGATGAAACTGTTTGTCCGGCAGTATTCGCATATAAGAGAGATATGGCTAAGAAATATTTTGGTACGGATGATCCGGATGAGTTGGAGGCAATGTTTACTTCTGTAGATGATGTGATCGAGAAAGCAAAAGAAGTGCATGAGGAATCAGAGGGACAGGTATATCTGTTTGCGACTGCGGGTGCAGTTAATGCATGGCTCTGCAATATTAAGCCCATGGAAGTAGTAGATGAGAATGGGGATGTGATCTTTACAAAGAAGTTTCAGGAAGTATTTGAAAATATGTGCAAATTGCGTGATGCAGGAGGAATTGACGTGATTCAACAGTGGACCCCACAGGACAATGCTGCGTATGCAGATTCCAATCATATCTTTTATCCTGCTGCAAACTGGTCAGCAGAATATTCCATAAAACCAAATGATCCGGATGGATCCGGAAACTGGGGTCTGATGACACCTCCTGGCGGTGGATTTAGTTGGGGAGGAACAGCGCTGGGAATTAATAAGGACAGCAAAAACAAAGATGCAGCCTGGGACTTTATTCAATATTGCACGATGACAAAAGAAGGCGTTGATCTGATGAAGGAAAATGCAGATTACTATACTCCTGTCAAATCATTTTATGATGAGCCCGAATTTATATCCAAAGTTGATCCGTATTTTGGCAATCAGGATGTAGGGAAGCTTCTTTATGGGAAGGTTGTTCCGGAAATGACTGTGCCGGCAGTAACAGAATATGACGGTGTGTGTGATGAGGTGCTGACTATGGTGCTGCAAAGTATTATGGGAGATAACAATTATACCGCAGAACAGGCTTTAGAGGATGGAATTACCGAGGTAAAGAATAAATTGCCGGATGTGACTGTAAAATAAGGCAGAATAAGGAAGGTGCAAAGATGACAGGTCAAAGAAAGAAAACGTCCATGGGCAGCACCAGAAAATTCACAGTGTTCTGGCCAATTATATTTATATCGCCATTTGTTATTTGCTTTTTATTATTTAATATTTATCCTATTTTGTATACTTTTTTTGCCAGCTTTCATAAGTGGGATGGCATCAGCCAAAAAGTGTTTATTGGAATTGATAATTACAAAACAATATGGATCGAGGATAAAAACTTTAGAAAATCTGTATTCTGTACCGTACGGATTATCCTTTGTGCGTTTCCGATAGCAATCCTTCTGGGAATGGTGCTGGCGGCTTTCCTGAGTAATTTGAAGAAGGGAAGGCAGGTTGCACAGACCATTAACTTTCTTCCGTACATAACAACACCGGTGGCAATAGGCCTGATATTCTCATTTTTATTTGACTGGTCATCAGGAATCGTAAATAAGATCCTGATGGCATTGGGAATTATTGATGAGGGATTAAATTGGTTAGGAGATGCAAAACTTGCCTATCTGGTTGTTGCATTTATGATCATCTGGAAGAGCAGCGGTTATTTTATGGCAATCTATCTTGCAGGTATTACTTCAATCAGTGAAGATATTTTTGAAGCAGCAAAGGTTGATGGGGCAAATGCATTCGTGACATTCTGGAAGATTACGGTTCCATTACTGAAACCAATCACGATCTTTGTGGTAATTACAAGTCTGATCAGTGGCCTGCAGCTTTTTGATGAACCCAGCCTTTTATTTACAGGAAGTGGCACGGGCTCAAGAGTTGTTGGGGGACCAGAGCGCTCCTGCCTGTCAATCGTGTGGAACTTCTATGATGTATCATTTCAGACCACCTCAAGGCTTGGATATGGGTCAGCAATTGCAATTACACTCTTTATTATTATTGTGATTTTTGCAATGTTTGGTATGCGTTTCATGCAGGGAGCATCGGAGGAAGATTTATGAAGAAAAAAAGTATGAAGTTCGCTATTGTATTGTTAATATTTCTGGTTTCCCTGATCTCACTCTATCCATTTTATACGATGGTTATGATGTCAACTTATAAGACGGAAGATATTTTTAAGGGCGTTCCCTTGTTGCCCTCAGATTTTTTTATGACAAACCTGAAGCTTGTTATGCAGTCAAATTTTATTCAGACTTATGCCAACAGTTTGTTTGTATCAATTATATCTACGTCAGGATGTGTGTTTGTGAGTGCGATGGCAGGATATGGACTGACTATCTATAAATTCAGATTTCGAAAGGTACTCTTAAAATTTGTAATGATGACGATGATGGTACCCACTCAGATTGGCATTATAGGATTTATGATTGAAATGAAATCTTTTCATATGACGGGAACTATATGGCCATTAATTATAGGATGGTTTGCCAGTGGTTTCGGCGCATACTGGATGACACAATTTATACAGGGGGCGTTGCCGAGGGAAATTGTAGAATGTGCAAGAATTGATGGATGTAACGAATTCGGTATTTTTCTTAAGATATCAATTCCCTGCATGATACCGGGACTTACTACACTTGCACTGTTGATTTTCCTCTGGTCATGGAACAGTTATCTCGTTCCGCTGGTATTTGTCAATAAGCCACAGCTGTACACGATACCGATCTTTATAAAGAGTCTTGGAAATGCGTATCGGACTGACTACGGAGCTCAGATTACTGGACTTTTGCTGTCCACGATACCGTTGGTTCTTATGTTTGTTTTTGGTTCTAAGAGCTTTATTAAGGGATTAACGGCAGGTGCAGTTAAGGGATGAGCAGTTTAAGAATGTGAAAGCGATGGAATATGAGGAAGATAAGAATTCTTCTGGTGGATGATGAAGTAAAAGCAATTCGTCATTTTAAGAGAATAATGGAAGACACGCAGGAAGAATACGAGTTTGTGGGAGAAGCTCTAAATGGAAAAGAGGCACTTGCACTTCTGAAAACGCAGAAACCGGATATTATATTTGCAGACATATGTATGCCGGTAATGGGCGGACTGGAGCTGGCAGAACGGGTGAAGGCAGGTTTTCCGGCAGTCAAAGTGATTCTTTTGACTGCATATAAAGATTTTTCATATGTCCAGCAGGGACTTCACAGTGGAGTTGCCTGGTATCTGGTCAAACATGAAATCACCAGGGAGCAGGTCGAAGAAATTATTCAAAAAACATACAGGGCACTAGAATTAGAGCGTAGAAAAGAGAGAACATATTTTGAACGAAATGTGTGCGATTTTCTGTTAAGCAAGAGCGGTGATGTCAACAGTGGAGAGACTTTAAATTATAAAAATAACAACTTTATAATTCTTAATGTTGTTATGAAGCGGCCTCTGAACTTATGTGGAAATATGAATGAAGAAATTGATCTTTCTGTTGGAGATTTTGAAGAAAAACTCCATACAGATGCGATGTACTGTAAGGCGGCAGTTAGAATGTCTCCATCAACCTGTGCAATCATCCTGTTTGTAAAAAAGACGATATATGAAAATACCTGTCAATATTATCAGCAGGTAATCTTAAATACCATTTGGAGCTATCTTCATGAAAAACAGCTGGATTCCGTAATCTTTGTGTCAAAGATCCTGAAAAAATTTTCGGATCTACCGACCGCTTATCAAAAACTGAGAGGTTATGAGAACTATATTTATGGAATGGAAAATAAAGTGGTGTTCTGGGAGGAAATGGACACGCAGAATCTGGATGATGGCTGTCTTTTAGGGCTAAAGGAGCAGCTATTTGAGGAAAATGAGAGCGAGAAAGAGCATATGCAGCAGTTGGAGCAATTTTTCTATTATGGAAGGAGATGCTGTACAATTGAACAGTATCTGAATTTTCTGAATGATATTGTAACGAGAAGTATCCAGACCGCTGAAAGGCTCAGGATAGTGGAGACTGATCGTTGGAAGCAGCTAAGAAAAGAATCATTTTCGGATCTGGAAAAGCTGGAGCGGTGGATAAGGGAGATCTGTGAAAACGTATGGCATGCGCAGTATCAGGAAAAACAGG
Source organism: Lachnospiraceae bacterium (assembly GCA_028692395.1). Classification (GTDB taxonomy): domain Bacteria; phylum Bacillota; class Clostridia; order Lachnospirales; family Lachnospiraceae; genus Novisyntrophococcus. Next base: position 70,680 of record JAQUXP010000012.1, on the reverse strand, counting down.
TGATCTATTCAGACAGGATGGCGAGGGCTGTTGCATATATTAAAGATGCTTATGATTCACCGGTCACCAGCGAGGAGATCAGTGATTATCTTCAAATCAGTGAAAGCTATTTTCGAAAAATATTCAGAGAGGAGCTTGGTATGAAGCCAACGGAGTATCTGAATCAATATCGGATCGAAAAAGCCATGGAGCTGCTGCGGGAGAATAACTGCAGAATTCAGGATGTTTACGAGAAGGTGGGATTTTCATCCAGTCAGCATTTTAGCAAAGTGTTTAAGAAAATAGCCGGATGTAGTCCGTGGCAATTTCAGAGGATGAAGAGGAGAGAAAAAGAATGAAGAAAACTCTTCGCTTTAAGATTATCTGCTTTGTGCTCCCTGTCATTATCGTGTGCTTTGTCTGTATAAATATATTCTGCAGTCAGATGTTTTTTCAGATATTGCAGAAAAATATTATACGGTCAGAGGAGCAGCGGCTGGAGCAGTATGCGCAGCATATTACTTATATGCAGATGACGACAGAAAGCCTTGGAAAGATTATAGCGGTAGATGATAGATTTCAAAAGCTTTATCAGATGAAAGAGCAGACGGATACTTTCCAGAGAGAGAAGCAAAAGAAGGAGGTAAAAGAACTGCTTAAACAGTACCTGCTCTTACGTACAGACTGTTATCAAATTACTCTGGTTTTTTCGGATGGAACATATTATTCCAATACGGTGCAGGAAATCCCCAATTACAATCAAAGTACATGGTACCGAAAGTATAAGGAATCAAAAAAACAGCAAAGTTTTGTTGAGCGACATGATATTTCAATCGTAGACAGTCGATTTACAGTTAATTCACTGACGTATGTCCTGAGTACTCGCTGTATTAATAACCCTGCAGCGGAGGCAATCGATATAGTTATAGAAATGAACCCAGATGTATTTTTTGGGAAAATGCAGCTGGACAGTCACTGTACGACAGGTTTTGTCTTGATGAATGAAAATAGTGAGGTACTTGATGAGAGTGGAAGCATGACAGAGGATGCGCATGTGATTCTTTCAGGGAAATCTATTCCAAAACAGACAAAATGTCAGAATGGAAATATTCTGCTGACCAGTAAAAGTATGGGAAGTGACTGGAAGGGAGTGATTGAGATCTCAAGAGACAGGCTGGTCGAAGAAATACAAAGATACACACAATATATTACTGGTATCATGGTTGTAAGCTGTATTTTTTTACTTGCTATTCTCCTGAAAGTTCTTATGTGGATTACGAGACCTGTATATCAGCTGATGGAGGCGAGTGCTTGCGTGGGGTGCGGAAATCTGGAATACAAAGTTGAGATCCATTCCAAAGATGAATTTGAAGAGTTGGGAAAAACATTTAACAGTATGACACATAATCTTCAGAATTATATCAAGCAGTCAGTTGAGGATGAAAAAGTGAAAAAGGATATGGAGATTGATAAATTGGTGCTGCAGATTAACCCCCATTTTATCTATAACACACTGAACACGATAGCGTACATGGCGGAGGAGGCTGATAACAGTCTGATTTTAGAATTTGTCAATTCATTTTCAGCATTGCTTCAGGATTCGCTGAATACGGGCAGAGACACTTATTTTACGGCGCTGTCGCAGGAAATTAAAAATCTGAGGAATTATATCATACTTCAGAAATACCGTTATGAGGATAAGATCGAATTAAACTGTCTTGTTCCGTCAGAATTGCTGGGATGCAGAGTACCCAATATTCTTTTGCAACCCCTAGTGGAAAACGCAATTTTTCATGGACTTCTTTCAAAAAAAGAACGAGGTGAGATATCAGTAAGCGCAAGGCGCAACGGCTGTGATCTATATATCCAGGTGCAGGACAATGGGGTGGGGATGACTTCCGGTAAGATTCAGGAGATTATGAATGACGTGGATCTCTCAGCAGGAGATATGCGAAAAATAGGAGCCGGAAATGTAAAAAACAGAATCAGTTATATCTATGGAAATGAGTACGGAATGGAGATTCAAAGTGAGCTTGGGGTGGGAACAACGGTGACATTACATATTCCATATGAACTGGAGGAAAAAGATAGGGTATGATGGATAAGTTTGATAAGACAAGGGAACGCTTCATCGCTCTTTGGAACAGAGAAATTATTGACAGGTGCTGTATCAGTGTTACTTGTCAGAATAAAGAGATGGTAGCAGATATTAATCGGTTTCCCGCCGATATACGAGAGCAGAAAGCATACTGGATGGATGCGGAGCGAGTTTTGCACAGAAATCTTGCCTGTATGGAGCAGACCTATTATGCAGGTGACGCATTTCCCCTGGTCTGGTTAAACCTTGGACCGTCCGGACATGCGGGATTTGCCAGAGGTGCAAAATGGGGATATGAACCTACTACCATATGGTTTGAGCCGATTATGGAGGAAGGGTTAGATCCAGAGAAGATTATTCTTGACCGGCAAAATGAATTGTTAAAAAAAACCATGGAATTTGCAGCTTATTTTACAGAAGAAAGCAGGGGCAGATATCTGGTATCCATGCCGGACCTGGCGGGTAATCTGGATGCACTGGCACATCTTCGAGGCACACAAGACCTGATGATGGATTTTCTGTCGGAGGAGCCGGAGGTTCTTCTGGAATGTGAGGAAAAGGTACAGCAGCTATGGAAAGAGGGAGTGACACAGGCATATGAAATTACGAAGAAGGCTAATTATGGAGGAAGCTGTATCGGCTGGTTAAATACCTGGGCTCCGGGATTTCACAGTCAGCTGCAGTGTGATTTGTCCGTCATGATTTCGAAAGAAATATTTGATCATTTTGCCATGCCAGAATTGGTAGAGCAGAGCAGTTATCTTGAATATCCACTGTACCATCTGGATGGAATCGAACAGATCCGGCACCTGGATACCCTGTTATCGATAGAAGGTATAAAAATGATTCAGTGGACAAGCGTGGTGGGACAGCCTTCACCATTAAAGTTCTTATCAGAGTTAAAGCGTATACAGGCTAGTGGAAAGGGACTTCTGCTGACGCTGAGACCAGATGAGGTAGAGACAGCACTCACTGAACTTTCTTCCAGAGGATTGTACATCAATGTATCTGCAGACAGTAGAGAAACCGCTGATGAAGTAGTAAAGACTGCTGAAAGATACAGCAGAGAATGAGTTCACAGGTGTTGCCGGAGTAACGTGGTGATAAATACACTGATACATGGAGCCGAATTCGTAAAATTGAACCCATGTTTAAATCGGTTACGTGAAGAAAAGGGGAGAAACTTACATGAACTGTTTAACGAGACAGGAAGTAAAAGATGTTATTGAGGGAAGAGGCGCAGCAGGGCGTCCACCGATTCTCTTTGATTTGTGGATCGGTAACAATGTATTTAATGGGGATGAGGGGGTGCGAAGCGCCTGGCTTGCAAAGTATCCGCAGGATGTTGAGGATATTTTCCTGAATATCCCAGATCTGATTCATGCGCCAGCAGATGATCCGAATTATCGCTGGGCAGGTACCGACATGGACGATATGGAGGATCAGGGACTGGATGCGAGAATACTGATCGATGATTGGGAAAGTGAGGAGGCAGAAAAGTTCTTTGAGACATTTCCTAATCCGGAATACAAAGGGCTGATACCCGAGAAGAAGCCTTCCGGAGAGCGTTACACGATTGCCCGCTGGTGGTATGGATTTTTTGAACGCCACTGGTCACTTCGAGGCATGGAAAATGCACTGATGGACTTTTATCTGTATCCAGATGAGATTCACCATCTCTATCAAAAACTGGCTGATTTTTATATGCGGATTATGGAGAGGGCCTGCACAGAAATGAAAATAGATGGATTTTTTATTTCCGATGACCTTGGAACGCAGAAATCACCATTTTTCTCACAGGATATTTTTCGGGAATTTTTTAAGCCTTATTATAAGCAGATTATCGTAAAGGCACATGAACTGGGGGCACATTTTTGGCTCCATACCTGTGGAAATATTGAATTGTTTCTTCCGGAATTTATTGAGATCGGACTTGACGTGATTCATCCGATTCAGAAATACACAATGGAAGAAAAGCAGATTGCCGAAAAATATGGGGATCAGATCTGCATTCTTGCTGGATTTGATGTACAGCAGACCATTCCGTTCGGAACGCCGGAGGAGGTTCGAAAAGAAGTAAGATATCTCCTGGATGCCTATCAGCGGGATGATGGACGCCTAATGCTCACCATGGGTAATGGTTCCACAGAAGACTGGAAGCTGGAAAGTCTGCAGGCGTTGTATGAGGAAGCAATTTTCTATGGAAGCAGAAACAGATAAGTGAAATTTTAGACAGATGAGAATATTTTCGCAGTTTGGAGCACAGGTTGCCCATAATCATTGCAAAATTGGCAAGGAGAGTAGAAGATGGAATACATAATCAGTAAAAAAGACAGGGAAATCCTGAGAGAAACTGCAAAGAAACAACTGGAGTATGCAAATACGGAGAAAAATCGGAGAAGAGAAGCCCAGTGGTATCTGCACAATGATCTGAAAGGTGAACGCCCGATGGTGCAGCTGGAGATGTGGTCTTTTAATCACGAAATTTTACCGGACCGCATTCAGTGTGAGGGAAGGTTTGCGGCGGATCTTGAGTGGAAGCTTTATTCTAATTATCTAAACCAGGAATTACTGGATGATGATTGCGTGACACCAGATTACTTTGGATTAAATTATGATACATGGTTTCGTCTGTTTGATATCGAAATCAAGGAGGAATTTGCAAAAAATGCAAATGGTTCTGAGAGTCTGGGCAGGCATTTTAAGGAAGTGATCGAAGATCTGGAAGAGGATTATGACAAGCTGAAGTCCACCAGATTTGGAGTTAATCTGGAGGAAAGCGAGAAAAAAAGAACTGTCATAGAGGATGCAATTGGAGATATTCTTCCGGTTCGCATGAAGATGGATTGTCTCTATAGCGTTCCCATGCAGATGATTGTGCATTTTATGAGCATGGAAAATATGATGTTTGCCTTGTATGATTACCCTGATTTGTTTTCAGAGATGATGAACCGTATTGCGGATGATACACTGGCATATTACCGTATGCTTGAGAAAAAAGGGCTGATTCTTCCAACGACCTCCTTCGAGAGCGTGGGAAATGGAACATGGGCCTTTACCCATGATCTTCCCGGAATGGAGGAGTGGAAGAAACGTGCCTTTACAACGAAGGATGTCTGGGGATTTATGGATGCACAGGAAACCGTGGGGATTTCTCCGGATATGTATCAGGAGTTTATTTTTCCGTGCTATCAGAAGATTTCCAGTCAGTTTGGTCTGTTGTCTTATGGCTGCTGTGAGCCGGTAAATCCGGTGTGGGACACATGCTTAAGCAGGCTTAAGAATCTTCGAAAGATCTCTATCTCACCATGGTGTGATGAGGAATACATGGGGAAGCAGCTGGCAGGAAGCAACGTCATCTATCATCGGAAGCCAAGCCCCAACTACCTTGGGGTGGGGACAACCCTGGATGAGGAGGCACTGAGAAAACATATACGGCAGACTTGTGAGTGTGCACGGGGATGCAAATTGGAGATTACACAGAGAGATGTATACACCATTCATCACGATATTGCAAAAGCCAGACGTTACGTGGAAATAATACAGGAAGAGATAGAAAATCACTGGAGGTAAATGAAAATGAAGAGAAATATGAAACAATGGACGCAGGAGTATCTGGCAGCTCCGGTGAAAAAGCCTATGCCGATCTTGTCATTTCCGGGAGCTTTTATAATAGGCCATACGGTCGATGAGCTGGTGCGGGATGGTCATCTGCAGGCAGAATGTATGAAGGCGATTGCAGACAGGTTTGATACTGGGGCAGCGTTCAGTCTGATGGATCTGTCGGTGGAGGCAGAGGCCTTTGGAAGTCAGGTGTCCTACAGTAAGGATGAGGTTCCAAACGTAAGCGCAACTTTGATTGAGAAAGAGGAGGAAGCACAGAATCTGCGTATTCCAAAGGTGGGGGAGGGTAGAACCGGTGCCTGCGTGGATGGTATTCGAGAGGCGTGTAAGCTGATTACGGACAGACCGGTTCTGGCCGGGATTATTGGACCATTTTCGCTGGTGGGACGTCTGACTGATATGACAGAGATCATGTATCTTTGTTTCGATGAGCCGGAGATGGTAGCGTGTCTGCTTGAGAAGGCCACCGAGTTTCTAATTGCATATGCGGGTGCGTTTAAGGCAGCGGGTGCCAATGGCGTGTGTATGGCAGAGCCGGCAGCAGGATTGCTTTCCCCACAGCTTATGGAGAAATTTTCCACTCCTTATGTAAATAAGATTCGAGATGCCGTGGAGGATGAAAATTTCCTTGTGATGTATCATAATTGCGGCAACATTAAACCCCTGCTCGGACATGTAAAGGAGCTCGGGGCTTATGCTTACAGTATCGGAAATAGTATTTTGATGGAGGATGCACTGAAAGCATTGCCAAAAGATGCGATGATCATCGGAAATATTGATCCGGCGGGAGTGATACGAAATGGAACGCCGGAGATGATTCGTAAAGAAACCATAAGCCTGTTGGAACGCTGCAGTAGCTATCAGAATTTTGTACTGGCATCAGGATGTGATATTCCGCCGATGACTCCAATTGAAAATATAGAAGCTTTTTTTGCTGCAGCAGAAGAATTCTACTTAAACCAGTAAAAAGAAGCAGTATAAAAAAATGAAAACTGAGTTGGAAAACAGAGGAAAGAACGGAGAAAAAATAAAATGAATAAGATCGAGGAAATTTCAGAATATCTGCAGAAGGGTAAGGCAAAGATAGTAAAGAAGCTTGTTCAGGAAGCTCTGGATGAGGGAATGGATCCTAAAGTGATCTTAAATGAAGGACTTTTGGACGGGATGATGATCGTTGGCGGAAAATTTAAGCGTGAGGAGGTTTTTGTTCCGGATGTGCTGGTGGCTGCCCGTGCGATGAATATGGGAATCGGAGTTCTGGAGCCAAGGCTTGTGGAGGCTGGAAATGAGCCAATCGGGAAAGTGGTAATCGGTACTGTAAAGGGGGATCTCCATGATATCGGCAAAAACCTTGTTACCATGATGCTCAAGGGGGCAGGCTACGAGATTTATGATCTGGGTGTGGATGTAGATGCTGCGACATTTATTGATAAAGCGGAGGAAGTACATGCGAATATTATCTGTATGTCCGCACTTTTGACCACCACCATGCCCAACATGCAAGGTGTAATTGATCTGATGAAGGAACGAAATGTAAGAGACAAGTATACAGTTATGATTGGCGGTGCACCGGTTACCGAAAGCTTTGCAAAGGAGATCGGAGCCGATTATTATACTGCGGATGCAACGAGTGCTGCAGAGGTAGCGAAGAAGGTGGCAAAATCCTGTTGATGGTTTTATTGAGCCAGAAGGACAAGAGAAGACTTGATTTTAAAATTTAAAAAACAGAAAAGTGGTAAGGCGGTCATGTAAATGGCCGTCTTACTTTTTGGGTAAATGAATAATTACCAGAGCTTTTGTAAACGGTAATGAAAAGTAATGATGTCAGCAGGTTACTGATTATGGAGTGAACAGCAATCTGTGGAAACTCAGGAGGTTTTTCTATTGTTAATATAGTGAAAATATGTTTTAATAAAAGTGTTATGATGCAGAGCGCAGACACAGAGAAGACTTCCATGAATCTCTGTGTATTCTATATAAAATCATATAAAAGAATATAAAAGAAAGAGGTGTTGTCATGTCAGACAGAGAAGAAAAGAAATGTGCAGATGCTCCGGCGGAGGGGCGAAAAAATCAGAGCCAGCGAAAAAAAATGCGGGAAAGAAAAAAGCGCAGATTGATGATAAGCAGTATTATACTGGGAGTTTTATGTGTGGTGCTGATTATCTGCATTTTGTTTGCGACAAAGATCATAAAGTTTGGGGGAAACTCTGCTGCAGGAAGCAAAGAGGAGCAGATGGCGGGAACTGGCCCCGAGACGCAGTCGGTATCACAGGTGTCGGCGGAGGTTCCAAAGACAGAGGAGCCAAAGACAGATACAGATACAGGCGGGACAGATCGGAACAGCTGCCTCGCACAGGCTGAAGAACTGGCGGTGGGGTATGATTACGATGGGGCGATTGCGCTGCTTCAGGCGTATCCCGGATATGATACGGACAGCGATATGACAGCTAAAATAAATGAATATAATACGGCAAAGTCAGGCTGTGTGGCCGTAGATGTCGATACGGTACCTCATATTTTTTATCATTCATTGATCAATGATACAAACCGTGCATTTAATGTGGCGGCTTTGGGGCAGCCTGCCGTGGACGGCTTTAATGCGTGGATGACCACGGTGGAGGAGTTTGATAAGATCACCCAGCAGATGTATGATAACGGTTATGTCCTGGTAAGACTTCGTGATCTGGTGGTGCAGACAACGGATGCGGATGGAACAGTACATTTTGCCAAAAATACAAATCTGATGCTTCCAGCAGGCAAGAAGGCATTTGTCCTTTCCATAGATGACCTGAGCTATTATCATTCTTATGCGGCGGAGGGATACCCGGAGAAGCTGGTGCTGGATGATAATGGACTGGTAAAATGTTTGTATACAGATGCAGATGGTAATACATCAGTGGGTGATTATGATGTAGTGCCACGGCTTAATACGTTTCTTAGGGAACATCCGGATGGTGCTTATCATGGAGCCAGAGGGATGATTGCCATGACAGGTTATAATGGAGTATTTGGTTATCGCACAGACAGTGATTATCGTGACAGACTGGCATTGAAGAGTGATCAGCAGGCATGGCTGGACGCACATCCGGATTTTAACTATGATCAGGAGATCGCAGATGCCACAGTGATCGCAAATGCAATTAAAGCTGAGGGATGGGAATTTGCAAGCCATACCTGGGGACACATAAGCGTAACCACCAAGACAGCAGAGCAGCTGAAGACGGATAATGAAAAATGGATTGCAAATGTCCAGAACATCGTGGGACCGGTGGATACCATCATCTTTGCTCATGGAAATGATATCGGCGACTGGAGAGCGTATGCCTCAGATAATGATAGATACAATTACTATAAGAGCGTAGGCTATAACTTCTTCTGCAATGTAGACGGATCTGTGCCATACTGGGTACAGATTACAGACAGCTATGTGCGTCAGGGAAGGATTGATCTGGACGGCTACATGCTCTATAAAGAAAGTATTGGTGAAACAGATGTGTGTAACAGTATGTTTGATGCAGCCAATATTTTCGACTCCCGCAGACCGACACCGGTAGTGGCAAACGGTCAGAGTTAAATTGTTGTTTGAGGAAAAACATACAGGAATTTAACAGTTTCAGGATAGCGGGAAAGGGATTCTTCTTTTATGATAAGATAGAACGAGAGGAGAATAACTTATGAAAAAAATCGAATTTGACAAGGCAGAGTTGAAAAAAGAGATTGAAGAGCAGGTAAAGCATCGTTTTCGCAAAAGTATGAATCAGGCTTCCCAGCAGGAGATTTTCCAGGGAATTTGTTATGCAGTAAAGTCTACAATTGTAGATCAGTGGATTGACACTCATATGGAATATGAAAAACAGGATTTGAAAACTGTGTACTATCTTTCCATGGAGTTTTTGATGGGAAGAGCGCTTGGGAATAACCTGATTAATCTTTCCGCATATGACAGTGTTGCAGAGATTATTGAGGAGCTTGGAGCAGGTGATATCTGTCATCTGGAAGAGCAGGAGCCGGATGCAGCTCTGGGAAATGGAGGCCTGGGACGACTGGCTGCCTGCTTCCTGGATTCTCTGGCCACGCTGGCTTATCCGGCTTATGGCTGTGGAATTCGTTATCAGTATGGCATGTTCCAGCAGAAGATTGTGGATGGATATCAGCAGGAGTTACCGGATGACTGGCTTGCTAATGGTAATCCCTTTGAGATCGAACGAAAGGATTATGCAGTTTCTGTAAAATTTGGCGGAAGAGTAGAAACACAGTATGCTGAAAACGGAAAAATGTATTTTCAGCATACTGATTATCAGGAGATTCAGGCAGTGCCTTATGATGTACCAGTGATTGGTTATAAAAATGGTATTGTAAATACGCTTCGTATCTGGGATGCAAGACCAGTTGAGGGTTTTGATCTTGATTCCTTTGATCGTGGAAATTACGAGAAAGCCAGAGAAAATAAGAATACGGCAAGAACTATCATCGAGGTACTTTATCCAAATGATAATTATTATACCGGAAAACAGCTTCGACTGAAACAGCAGTATTTTTTTGTATCGGCAAGCCTTCAGACTGCAATCAAGAAATACAGAAGGACCCATGAAGATATCCATCAGCTGGCAGATAAAGTTTGTTTTCAGCTGAATGATACGCATCCGACGGTAGCAGTGGCAGAACTGATGAGAATTTTACTGGATGAGTATGGTTTGGAGTGGGAGGAAGCATGGAATATCACTACTCACTGCTGCGCCTATACGAATCATACGATTATGGCAGAGGCACTGGAAAAATGGCCGATTCCTCTTTTTTCCGAGCTGCTCCCAAGAGTATATCAGATTATTGATGAGATCAATCGCCGGTTCTGCCTGGAGATCGAGAAAATGTTTCCGCAGAATCAGGAGGTTTTATCTAAAATGGCAATTCTGTATGATGGGCAGGTTCATATGGCAAAGCTGGCCATCGCAGGAAGCTTTTCTGTTAATGGTGTTGCTGCCCTGCATACAGAAATTCTGAAAAATCAGGAGTTGAAAGAATTTTATCAGATGATGCCGCAGAAGTTTAATAACAAGACAAATGGTATTACCCAGAGACGTTTTCTGGTCCATGGCAATCCGGCATTGGCAGGATGGATTACAGAGCAGATTGGGGATGGCTATATCACTGATCTGAAGCAGCTGGAAAAACTGCTTCCGCTGGTGGATGACGGTAAAAAGATGAAAGAGATCGCAGCGATCAAGCGAAAAAACAAAGAACGTCTGTCTGCATATATTCTGGAACATAATGGCATTGTGCTGAATCTGGATTCCATGTTTGACTGTCAGGTCAAGAGACTTCACGAATATAAGAGACAGATGCTGAATATTCTGCACGTAATATCTTTATATGACGAGCTGAAGAATCATCCAAAACAGAAGCATTGTCCCCGTACGGTAATCTTTGGTGCAAAATCAGCTCCCGGCTATGAGCGTGCCAAGATGATTATCAAACTGATTAATAATGTAGCGGCTGTGGTGAATCAGGATCCGCAGGTAAATGAGACACTGAAGGTTGTTTTTATCGAGGACTACAGAGTGTCCAATGCAGAGTTGATTTTTGCAGCGGCGGATCTCAGTGAACAGATCTCCACCGCATCCAAGGAGGCATCCGGCACTGGCAATATGAAATTCATGCTCAATGGCGCAATTACTATAGGTACTATGGATGGTGCTAATGTGGAAATTGTAGAGGAAGCAGGAAAAGACAACGAATTTGTATTCGGGCTTTCTTCGGAAGAGGTTATCTCCTATGAGCAGCAGCAGAATTACCACCCGGAGGAAATTTTGAACAAAAATAAAAAACTGCAGACAGCACTGAACCATCTTGTGGACGGAACATTTATCCTGCAAGGAGAGGATTCCAATCTGTTTCGCGGATTGTATGATTCTTTAACGAAGGGCGAGAACGGAAGTTTTCCAGACCGATATTTTGTTCTGGCGGATTTTGAATCCTACACGGCTGCACAGCAGAGTGCGGAGAAGTTGTATCTGAATCCACAGGAATGGACAAAGAAAGCATTCATAAATATCTGCCATGCAGGAAAGTTCAGTTCGGACCGTACGATTGAGGAATATGCCCGGGAGATCTGGCATCTGACAAAATGTAAGCTGGATTAGCATTATCTTCACCGAAGAGATGACAATGGGAATGAGTGTGTATCATCGGTCCAAAGCAGTTACAAAGAGAAAGGATATTAGAAAAATGAAATATGATTTTACGACAATTATGAACCGCAGCGGACAAGATGCAGTTGCAGCAGATAAGATCCCAATGGAAGGTGTATCAGTGAAGGAAGGCTTTTCAAAAATCCCCATGTGGGTGGCAGATATGAATTATCCGACGCTTCCCACTATTACGCAGGCTATGCAGGCGCGCATACAGGAGCCGCATTTTGGATATTTTGATCTGCGGGATGAGTATTATGAAAGTATTCAAAGATGGCAGGAGATCAGAAATGGTGTCACCGGTATTAAAAAAGAGGATATTGGTTATGAGAACGGAGTTTTAGGCTGTATCGCTTCGGCAGTCAATGCATTTACAGCACCGGGAGAAGCAGTTTTGCTGCATTCGCCCACCTATATCGGATTTACCAAGACTCTGAAGAATAATGGAAGAGATATCGTCTTAAGTGAACTGAAGCGTGATGAAGAGGGAGTTTGGCGGATGGACTATGAGGATATGGAGCAAAAACTGGTGGAGCACAGGATTCACTGTGTAGTGTTTTGCTCGCCCCATAATCCCACAGGCCGTGTATGGGAGCAAGGTGAGCTGGAACGGGCTTTAGAGCTCTACAAAAAGCATGACTGTGTTGTGATTTCTGATGAAATCTGGTCAGATCTTGTGCTGCCGGGCTATCACCATATTCCGACACAGTCTGTTTCGGAGGATGCGAGGATGCGGACCATAGCGGTTTATGCCCCATCTAAGACCTTTAATCTTGCAGGACTGGTTGGGTCCTATCATATCATCTATAATCCAACGCTGCGTGACAGGGTGGAGAAGGTTTCTTCCATGTCGCACTATAATATGGTGAATGTGCTGTCCCAGTATGCGCTGATTGGTGCGTACCAGCCGGAGGGCTGCCAGTGGGTGGACGAGCTGGTTCAGGTAATCGGAGAGAATGTGAAGTATGCCTGTCATTTTATTCAGGAACATTTTGAGGGAGTAGAGCTGGCAGTGCCCCAGGGAACCTATCTCTTGTATCTGGATTGCAGTAAATGGTGTAAGAAACATAAGAAGAGCGTGGAAGAGCTTTTGAAAGCGGGAATTGAAGTTGGTGTGATCTGGCAGGATGGACGGCCTTTTCACCAGCCGGACAGTATCCGCATGAATCTTGCCCTGCCGGAAGCACTTGTGAGAGAGGCTTTTGACAGACTTGAAAAATATGTCTTTTCGTGAATGATTTTCCCGGGACATGACATACTATCCTCATATGGACTGATGAAAGTGAGGATAGTACATGAAGGGAAATCAAAGTATTGAATTCCAAAAAGAAGTGTATGTGCTGGGAGCAGCTTCCGTAACAGGACAAAAGGAAGGGGAGGGCCCCCTGGGAGCTGTCTTTGACAAGGTGGTAAAGGATCCCATGTTCGGACAGAAAACATGGGAGGAGGCAGAGAGCAGATTTCAGGGAGAAGCAGCGGGGCTGGTGCTGCAAAAGTGCAGTCTGAAGCCCAAGGATATCCGTATGGTCTTTGCGGGGGATCTGCTCGCCCAGTCAATTGCGTCCTGCTTCGGACTTATGGAGCTGAATCGTCCGGTGTATGGACTGTTCGGAGCATGCTCAACGATGGGGGAAGCATTGTCCCTGGGAGCCATGATGATTGACGGCGGCTATGGAGATCGTGTGCTGGCTATGACATCCAGTCATTTTGCCAGTGCTGAGAAGGAGTTCCGTTTTCCCCTTGCTTATGGAAATCAGCGTCCTCCTTCCTCAAGCTGGACAGTGACGGGAAGCGGTGCCTGTATTTTATCGAAAGAGAAAAGTCCTGTTCGGATTACAGGAGTAACTTCGGGGAAAATCATAGACTTTGGACTGAAGGATTCTCAGAATATGGGTGGCTGTATGGCGCCTGCAGCAGCTGATACCATCGCACAGAATCTGCGGGATTTTGACAGGATTCCGTCAGATTATGATAAGATTATCACCGGAGATCTGGGAAGCATCGGAAGAGAGATTCTGCTGGAGCTTTTGAAACAGAAGGATTTTGACATCACGGAGCAGTATCTGGACTGCGGTATGATCATCTTTGATCCGGAGAAACAGGATACCAATGCAGGAGGCAGTGGGTGCGGCTGTGCAGCCGTAGTGCTGGCCTCCTGGATTCTTCCCAGGATTGCCTCCGGTGAGTGGAAACGTGTGCTTTTTGTGCCCACAGGGGCGTTGATGTCCAAGGTGAGTTTTTTTGAGGGACAGTCAGTGCCGGGAATCGCACAGGGAGTAGTGCTGGAATACTGCGGAAAGGAGAATGATCATGGATTATTTTAATGCTTTCTGGGTAGGAGGACTGATCTGTGCTCTGTGTCAGATTCTGCTGGACCGGACGAAAATGATGCCGGGACGTATTATGGTAATGCTGGTGTGCGGCGGGGCAGTACTCAGTTTTCTGGATGTCTTTGAACCGCTTTTATCCTATGCAGGTGCGGGGGCAAGTGTTCCCCTGCTTGGATTTGGCAACATTCTCTATAAGGGAGTCAGCGAAGCAGTAGATTCCCAGGGCTTTTTGGGATTATTTACAGGAGGATTAAAAGCCAGTGCAGCCGGGATCAGCGGAGCATTGATCTTCGGATACCTTGTCAGCCTGTTTTTTGGACCGAAAATGAAGGATTGATACGGATGAAATACGTTTATATTTTCTTTACGCCTTCCCTGGAGTATGGTAGAATGTAGGTACGAAAAAATGATTCAGGGGGAGAAAATGTAACATGAAAAAAATACTCACAAGTCTGCCTGTACGCCTGCTGGTTGCCGTAATTGTCGGAATTCTGGTAGGACAGGTAGCAAATGAAGCGGTTATGAATGTTATTGTAACCTTTAAGTATGTGCTGGGACAGCTGATCAATTTCTGTGTGCCACTGATTATCATCGGATTTATCGCACCATCTATCACAAAGCTGGGAAGCAATGCCTCCCGCATGCTGGCTGTGGCACTGATCATCGCCTATGTGTCTTCTGCGGGAGCGGCACTGTTCTCTATGGTATCAGGTTATGTACTGATTCCACATCTTTCTATTCAGTCAACGGTAGACGGGCTGAAGGAGCTTCCGGATGTGGCTTTTGAGCTGGCAATTCCGCAAATTATGAGCGTGATGAGTGCACTGGTATTTTCTGTATTGGTGGGTCTTGCCGCAACATGGACAAAGGCAAAGACAACGATTAAGCTTCTGGATGAATTTCAGAAGATTGTGCTGAAGGTTGTTACCGTAATCGTAATCCCAATCCTTCCGTTCTTTATTGCATTTACCTTCTGTGGACTTTCCTATGAGGGAACTATCACAAAACAGCTTCCGATTTTTATTCAGGTTGTACTGATTGTTATGGTAGGACATTTTATCTGGCTTACGATTCTTTACACAATCGGAGGCGTATATTCCGGAAAAAGTCCTAAGGAAGTTTTTCGCCATTACGGACCGGCATATCTCACAGCAGTGGGAACGATGTCTTCAGCAGCAACCCTGGCAGTTGCCCTGAAGGGTGCCAGAAAGTCCAAGGTGCTCAGAAAAGACATGGTGGATTTTGGTATTCCGCTTTTTGCCAATATTCATCTGTGTGGTTCTGTTCTGACAGAGGTATTCTTTGTTATGACAGTATCCAAGGTTTTGTACAATGAGATTCCGTCTCTGCCGAAGATGATTCTGTTCTGCTTTCTACTGGCCGTATTTGCCATCGGGGCACCGGGAGTACCGGGTGGAACAGTTATGGCTTCTCTGGGATTGATTACCGGAGTGCTTTTGTTCAATGATACGGGAACAGCGCTGATGCTTACGGTATTCGCACTGCAGGACAGCTTCGGAACCGCCTGCAATATTACCGGCGACGGTGCACTGACTATGATTCTGACCGGGTATGCCAACAGGCATCATATAGAGGATCAGTCGCATCTGGCAGAAGAAGAGATCTTGTAACTGGTCAGCTGCTGAACAGCTGCAAGATGTTTGCATAACTGTTAAAGAGCAGCACAGAATGGCTAAAATGCAGACTTGTATTTGAAAAAATGCAGATTTTGCTGGAAAAGAAGCCATTCTGTGTTGCTTTTTTGCGCACATAATGATAAATTTAAAAAGGCCGGAATAACCCGGCAATTGTATTGTATCCCATAAGGGAATAATAACAAGGAGGAAAATTGAATATGCAAGACAAAAAGACGATGCAGATGGTACAATTGGCCATACTGACAGCAATCGTGCTACTGATGGCATTTACACCGCTGGGGTATCTGCGGACGGGGGGATTATCCATCTCTCTGTTAACAATTCCGGTGGCAATCGGAGCCATGATCTTAGGTCCCGGAGCAGGGGCAGTATTGGGAACAATATTTGGGCTGACCAGCTTTTACCAGTGTTTTGGTATGAGTGTAATTGGGACGGCAATGCTTGGGATTAATCCTTTTTTCACATTTCTCGTATGTGTACCTACCAGGGCACTGATGGGGTTCGTGACAGGGATCGTATTTCGTGCAGCAAGAAAAAGAGACCGAACCAGAATCCTCTCTTATTATATTGGAGGATTGTCGGCAGCATGTTTTAACACGTTATTTTATATGAGCACCCTGTTGCTTTGTTTCTGGAATACAGAGTATCTGCAGTCCATCAATGCAACACTGGGCAATCTGAACCCTTTGGTGTTCGTATTTGTATTTGTGGGAATTAATGGGGCGATCGAGCTTCCATCCTGCTGTCTCGTGGCAGGAACCATATCAAAGACCCTGGAGAAAGCATTTAAGCTGAATCCGGCAATGGCAAAATAATAGAATTACAGGTACAAAAAATGGGCGGTTCCACTTCGGTGGCCGCCTGTCTCCTATGAGGACGGAACACATTTGCAGAAGTCCTAAGTATACCAAAACAACCGATTTTGCGTTATAAGAAATCAGCATACTGTCTGAGCACAGCGAGTTTATGCTGATTTCTTATGTTTTTAGCAAAATCGGTTGTTTTGTGTATACTCTTGGACTTCGAAACCCTGTTCCGTCCTTATAGGAGACAGGCGGCCACCGAAGTGGAACCGTCCATTTGTCGTTATTCGTATTTTGGTTCACAGGTCACGTCACAGCCGAGCTTTTGTAGAGTCAGCAGATCTGCGCTGGTGAGCATGACACTGGAATGTACCTGGCAGCCCCGGAGGCTTGGAAGCTTTGAGAGGGCAAGCTTGGCTTTTTTACTTTGTGCAGCAGTTGCAGAAAGTGCGATCAGTACCTCATCGGTGTGCAGTCTGGGGTTCTTGCTTCCCAGGTAGCTGGTCTTTAAGGTCTGGATGGGTTCAATGGCTTCCGGGGAGATAATATGTTCCTCGTGATCCAGACCTGCCAGATCTTTTAGTGCATTCAGCAGAAGTGCAGAGCAGGCGCCAAGGAGTTCACCGGTTTTTCCGGTGATGATTTTGCCATCGGAAAGCTCCATGGCAGCAGCAGGACCGCTGGTAGCCTGAGCCCGTACCAGTGCCGGAGACACGGTGGTTCTGTCAGCCATCCGGATTCCCTCCTGATTCATCAGCAGCTCAATCTTGAAGGCTTCCTCCTCGGTACGTGTTCCGTCAGCGATTCCAGCCAATGCCTTGTAATAACGGCGGATGATCTCCTGGTGAGAGGCTTCCCGGCAGACTGCATCATCGACGATACAGTTTCCAGCCATATTTACCCCCATATCTGTGGGAGATTTGTAAGGACTTTTTCCGAAGATACGCTCAAAGATTGCGTTAAGTACCGGGAAAATCTCCACATCACGGTTATAGTTGACTGTGGTAACACCATAAGCCTCCAGATGGAAGGGATCAATCATGTTGACATCATTTAAGTCTGCAGTAGCAGCTTCGTAAGCCAGATTCACCGGATGCTTCAGCGGGATATTCCAGATGGGAAATGTCTCGTATTTTGCATAGCCTGCACGTACGCCCCGCTGGTGTTCATGGTAAAGCTGTGACAGACAGGTTGCCATCTTTCCGCTTCCGGGACCCGGAGCTGTGATAACTACCAGAGGTCTGGTTGTCTCAATATATTCATTTTTTCCGTAACCTTCCTCACTGACGATAAGGGGAACATTGGAAGGATATCCGGGAATAGTATAGTGCATATAGACACAGATTCCAAGCTTTTCCAGGCGCTTCTTAAAAAGCGTGGCACTGTGCTGCCCAGAAAACTGTGTGATGACAACACTTCCCACATAGAGACCCTGTGAGCGGAATTCATCAATCAGGCGAAGGGTATCCAGATCATAGGTGATGCCAAGATCTGCCCGGACCTTATTCTTTTCGATGTCAGAGGCACTGATAGCGATTACGATCTCTGCCTGATCTGCCAGCTGGAGCAGCATGCGCAGCTTGCTGTCCGGTGCAAAACCCGGAAGGACACGGGCAGCATGGAAATCATCAAAGAGCTTACCGCCAAATTCCAGATAAAGTTTGTTATCAAACTGATCAATCCGGCTGCGGATATGCTCAGACTGCATCTGCAGGTATTTTTCATTATCAAATCCAATTTTCATAAGTTATTTCTCCCTTGCAAAGATAAAAGTAGTATAACATAATTTTTACGCTCCGTATATGGGTAATGCAGACAGAAAAGGAAAAACACAGTAGAGAAATCGTTACTGTTCACACAGGACTGAGCATTTACTGCACAGTCACCTGTTCACGGTTTTTTCATAAAGTATTTATTGCGAAACCTCAGGATATACTTTATAATGAAGAGGTTAGTATAAGGAGGAGGAACATGAGTTTGCCAGAAGATAAAAATAACGGTCCAGATCGTAATAAGGGTAATGGGCCGAAGAATAAGCAGACGCTGTTGGTGATAGTGATCTGTCTTTTGATCAGCCTGGTTTTTATGGCGCTGTTCAGTAATGTGATGAATCATTCCACATCCAAGGATATTACCTACGATGAATTTCTGCAGATGGTGGATAAGAACGAGATAAAGAAAGTAACGCTGGAGTCAGGCACACTGACCATCGAACCGAAGGATCAGAAGTATACCGGTCTGGAAGTTACCTACGCCACCACTTTATTCGGTGATGAGAATGATCTGAAGGATCTGCTTTCCAAGAAGGATGTTACCTTTGAGAAGAAGATACCGGATGCTACGGCATCGGTCATATCTGCCATACTCAGCATGGTGATTCCATTTGTACTGCTGATTGTGGGCTTCAGCTTTATTATGCGCTACATGAACAAGGGCGGCGGCATGATGGGTGTTGGAAAGAGCAAGGCCAAGACCTATGTGCAAAAGGAAACCGGAGTTACCTTTATGGATGTCGCCGGTCAGGATGAGGCGAAGGAATCCCTGCAGGAGGTTGTGGAATTTCTGCATAATCCGGAAAAATACACGGCTATCGGAGCAAAGCTTCCCAAGGGTGCTCTGCTGGTAGGCCCTCCGGGTACCGGTAAGACACTGCTGGCCAAGGCTGTTGCAGGGGAGGCCAAGGTTCCATTTTTCTCCCTCTCCGGTTCAGAGTTTGTGGAGATGTTTGTGGGTGTTGGTGCATCCAGAGTCCGTGATCTCTTTGAGGAGGCCAAGAAAAATGCCCCCTGTATCATTTTTATTGATGAGATTGATGCCATCGGAAAGACACGAGATTCCAGATATGGCGGAAATGATGAGCGGGAGCAGACCCTGAATCAGTTACTGGCTGAGATGGATGGTTTTGACAGCTCGAAGGCACTTCTGATTCTGGCAGCTACCAACCGTCCGGAGGTTCTGGATCCGGCACTGCTGCGTCCGGGACGTTTTGACCGAAGAGTAATCGTGGATCGTCCGGATCTGAAGGGACGTGTTAATATCCTGAAGGTGCATGCCAAGAAGGTTCTGCTGGATGAGTCTGTGGATTTTGATGCCATAGCTCTGGCTACCAGCGGAGCGGTGGGTTCTGATCTTGCCAATATGATTAATGAAGCTGCCATTCTGGCAGTTAAGAATCATCGGAAGGCAGTATCTCAGAAGGATCTTTTTGAGGCAGTTGAGGTAGTGCTGGTTGGTAAAGAGAAGAAGGATCGTATTCTGAGTCAGGAAGAACGGCGTATCGTATCTTACCATGAGGTGGGACATGCACTGGTAAGTGCCCTGCAAAAGGATTCGGAGCCGGTACAGAAGATCACGATTGTTCCCAGAACGATGGGTGCGCTGGGCTATGTTATGCAGGTGCCGGAGGAAGAGAAATATCTGAACACCAAGACAGAGCTTCAGGCTATGATCGTGGGACTTTTAGCGGGAAGAGCCGCAGAGGAGATCGTGTTTGGAAATGTTACCACAGGTGCTTCCAATGATATTGAAAAAGCGACCAAGGTGGTACGTGCCATGATTACCCAGTATGGTATGTCTGAGAAGTTTGGTTTGATGGGACTTTCCTCCCAGGAAAATCAGTATCTGGATGGTAAGACGTATCTCAACTGTGGAGATGCCACAGCAACAGAGATAGACCATGAGGTTATGGTGGTACTAAAGGATGCTTATGAGCAGGCAAAGCAGCTTCTTCTGGAGAACAGGGAAGCACTGGATGAGATTGCAGCTTATCTGATTCAGCAGGAAACCATCACCGGAAAAGAGTTTATGAAGATTTTCCATGAGGTGAAGGGGGTTCCGGATGAGGAAGCTCCCACACTGGAGCAGCAGCCGGAACAGCCGCTGCTGACAGAGAATAATAATTAGCATTTCAAAGATCAGGGGATGCTGCTGAGTGCCAACAGGCATTGGCAGTGTCCCTTTTTCATGCAGAGCTGTTATAAAAATCAGAGGGGACGAAGTATGGCATTCGATATTGAAGAGGAATTAAAGAAACTTCCGGCAAGACCAGGAGTTTATCTTATGCATGATGCGCAGGATACTATTATTTATGTGGGAAAAGCCATCAGTCTTAAGAACAGGGTACGGCAGTATTTTCAAAGCAGCAGGAATAAGGGATTAAAGATTGAACAGATGGTGCCGCAGATTGCCCGCTTTGAATATATTGTGACAGATTCAGAGCTGGAAGCACTGGTGCTGGAGTGTAATCTGATCAAGGAGCATCGTCCCAAGTATAATACCATGCTGAAGGACGATAAGAGCTATCCCTTTATTCAGGTTACCATGCAGGAGACATTTCCAAGAATCCAGTTTGCAAGAAAGATGAAGAAGGATAAGGCCAGATATTATGGACCGTATACCAGTGCAGCAGCTGTGAAGGAGTCTGTGGAGCTGATACGAAAGCTGTATCATCTGCGTTCCTGCAACCGCAGTCTGCCCCGGGATATCGGCAAGGAGCGGCCCTGTCTGTATTATCATATTAAGCAGTGCAAGGCACCCTGTCAGGGGTATATTGGCCAAGAGGAGTATCACAGACAGGTGGAGCAGGCGATTAATTTCTTAAACGGTGATACGGCAGGAGTGCTGAAGGACCTGGAGGGTAAGATGCTGTCGGCATCAGAGGATATGCGCTTCGAGGAGGCAAAGGAGTATCGGGATTTGATCGAGAGTGTTAAGCGCATCAGTGAGCGGCAGAAGATCACCCATAGTGATGGGGAGGATAAGGATGTTATCGCTCTGGCGGTTGACAGGACCGATGCAGTGGCACAGGTATTCTTTATCCGGGACGGCAAGCTGATTGGCAGAGATCATTATTATCTTCAGGTTGCCGCAGAGGATACCAGATCTGAGATTCTGTTAAGCTTTATCAAACAGTTTTATGCCGGGACACCTTTTATTCCCCGGGAACTGATGCTGTCGGATGAGATTGAAGACAGTGCAATTCTTGAAGAATGGCTGGAGAAAAAGCGGGGCCAGAGGGTTTATATCCGAGTGCCCAAGAAGGGACAGAAGGAAAAACTGGTAGAGCTTGCTGCACGAAACGCCCAGATTGTACTGACCCAGGACAGGGAGCGCCTCAAGAAGGAAGAAAGCAGGACAATTGGAGCCATGCAGGAGATCGCCGACTGGCTGAAGCTTGGGACTTTGAATCGGGTGGAGGCATTTGATATCTCAAACATCAGTGGATTCCAGTCCGTGGGATCTATGATTGTCTATGAGCAGGGAAAACCGAAACGCTCTGATTATCGTAAATTCCGGATTAAGACGGTACAGGGGCCAAATGATTATGCCAGCATGCGTGAGGTCCTCACCAGACGCTTTGTGCGGGGAGTGGAGGCAGATGCAGGATTTGCCTGTCTGCCGGATCTTCTGATGATGGATGGAGGACGGGGGCAGGTTAACATTGCCCTGGAGGTTTTGGCGGAGCTTCAGCTCTCCCTTCCCGTCTGTGGTATGGTCAAGGATGATAAGCATCGTACCAGAGGGCTTTATTATAATAATATCGAGATTCCCATTAACCGGGACAGTGAAGGCTTCAAATTGATTACCCGTATTCAGGACGAGGCCCACCGGTTCGCAATTGAATATCACAGACTTTTGCGCAGCAAGGGACAGGTTCACTCTATCCTGGATGATATTCCAGGAGTGGGGCCAACAAGAAGAAAAGAACTGATGCGTCACTTTCAGGGAATTGAGGAGATTCGGGGAGCGTCTGTGGAAGAGCTGGCAGGTCTCGATACCATGAATGAAAAAATTGCACAACAGGTATATGATTTTTTCCACAAATCGACGGACTAGTTTTCTTGCTGTCAGTGAAAGCTTTGTGGTAAACTATATGGTAAGGGGTAAATGCTCACATACTGAACAGTTACCGCAATAATTAAATAAAGGAGAGACACGATGAAAGAAATTGGTCTTGCTAAGTTGGTGGAAGAGATGAACCTCAAAAATCTGACACCAGATATTGATATGAGTGATGTAAAGATTACAGTGCCGGACATTAATCGTCCCGCATTGCAGCTGACCGGTTATTATGAGCATTTTGCGAATGAGCGTGTTCAGATTATCGGATATGTAGAGTTTACTTATCTGGAGCATCTGGCTTTGGAGGAACGAATCAGTGATTTTGAGAAATTTGTATCCAGAGATATTCCGTGTCTGATATTTACGACAGAGATGCAGCCTGGAACAGAGCTGCTGGAGCTTTGCAGAAAACATAATGTTCCGACCTTCTCTACCGAGAAGAAAACATCAGAGTTTATGGCTGAGATTATCCGCTGGCTGAATGTACAGCTGGCACCGATCATTACCATTCACGGTGTGCTGGTGGATGTATTTGGTGAGGGTGTCCTGATTATGGGCGAGAGCGGTATCGGAAAGAGCGAGGCTGCACTGGAACTGATCAAGCGTGGACATCGTCTTGTCAGTGATGACGTTGTAGAGATCAGCCGTGTCAGTGATGTGACGCTGGTAGGTACAGCTCCGGATATCACACGACATTTTATCGAGCTTCGCGGTATCGGAATTATAGATGTTAAGACACTTTTTGGTGTTGAGAGTGTTAAGAATACACAGTCTATCGATCTGGTTATCAGATTGGAAGAGTGGGATAAGAACAAAGAGTATGACCGTCTGGGTCTGGAGGAGGAGAGCATTGATCTTCTGGGAAATAAAGTTGTCTGCCACTCCCTTCCGATTCGCCCGGGACGTAATCTGGCAATCATCGTAGAGACGGCAGCAGTCAACCATCGTCAGAAAAAGATGGGTTACAATGCAGCACAGGAGCTTTACAAGCGAGTACAGGCCAATCTGGCGAAGAAAAGAGAGGATTGATGATTATGGCAAAGTATGTATTTGGAATAGACGTAGGAGGCACTACTGTAAAATGTGGTCTGTTCTCTATTGACGGAACAGTGCTGGAGAAGTGGGAGATTGTCACAAGAACAGAGAATAATGGAGAACATATCCTTCCGGATGTAGCAGAGACAATTCAGGCGAAGATAGCAGAGCGGGAATTGGAAGCAGTTGATATTGCAGGAATCGGCATCGGTGTTCCGGGACCGGTCAATGATAAAGGAGAGGTTCCGGTGGCGGTAAACCTGCACTGGGGCTATAAAAATGTTGCCGGAGAGCTTCGCAGCAAGCTGGGACTTCCGGTCTACGTTGGAAATGACGCCAATGTCGCAGCACTTGGTGAGATGTGGATGGGCGGCGGTCGTGGTACCAAAAACCTCATTATGGTTACGCTTGGAACTGGAGTTGGCGGCGGTATCATCATCAATGGAAAGATTCTGACTGGATCCCACGGCGCAGGCGGTGAGATCGGTCATGCCAATGTGGATCCAGGTTATACAAAGACCACCTGTAACTGTGGAAACCAGGGCTGTCTGGAGCAGTTTGCCTCCGCAACCGGTATCGTAAATCTTGCAAAAGAGGAGCTGGAAAAAGCAGATACGGACACCTGCCTGAAAGCAGAGACTGTCTCCGCAAAGGAGGTTTTCGATGCTTATAAGGCAAAGGATGCAGTAGCTGAGAGAATCGTAGCCCGCTTTGCAGAATACCTGGGAAATGCCCTGGCAGTTTTTGCAGCAGTTGTAGATCCGGAAGTATTTGTTATCGGAGGCGGTGTGTCAAAAGCCGGACAAACTCTGATCGATGCAGTGGCAAAGATTTACCGCAGAGATGCATTCGCAGACTGCAAGGAGACACCACTGGTGCTTGCAGAGCTTGGCAATGACGCCGGAATCTACGGCGCAGCAAAATTAGCTTTACAGTAAACACGGATAATTAAAAAAGGTCTGTCTCACCCAGGTGGGGCGGGCTGCTCTGTGCTTGACGCATACCTTTGCAGGAGTCCTAAGCATATCTGAAAAATAGATTTTACGTTATAAGCAGCCATCATACTGTCTGAGTGCAACGAGTTTATGATGGCTGCTTATGTTTTTAATAAAGTCTATTTTTTTGTATATGCTCTTGGACTCCGAAACAGTATGCGTCAAGCACAGAGCAGCCCGCCCCACCTGGGTGAGACAGACCTTTTTATCTATTCTGCGCCGCTTGCCGGGTCAGAGGGGGGCTCTGTGGGCTCCGGAGTCTCCACAGGTGGAGTCTCAGAAGGAGTATCTGTTGGTGTTTCTGTTGCGGCACCGCCGGTTGGAGTAGGAGATGTGTCTCCAGGAGCAGCCGGTGTTATAGTAGGTGCCTTGGTTGGCGTAGGAGTTGGTGCCACATAGTGCTGAGTACAGCGTTTTGTGGGTACCTCGTCAAGCTTAAAGTATTCGGTGGCGGTAGGACAGCCCATACCGGCTAACAGTCCTGTCTCGGAACAGATGGTAACCTGTTTTACAGAGGATGGCTGTTCAAAATCAATTACCGGAAGGTTTTCGTGAATCCGGCTCATTACCTTTTGCCAGAGCACCTTGTGGAAATTCTGGTCCTCACCTGCAAGTGGAATATTGCTGTCATAGCCTGCCCAGACGGCACAGGTATAATAGGGGGTATAGCCTGCAAATACCAGATCCCTGGCATCCGTGGTGGTACCTGTCTTTCCGGCAACCGTCATATCACCCAGCTGGCAGAGGGTACCGGTACCTTTGCTTATGACATCTTTCATGGCACTGGTAAGCAGATATGAGGTGCTTTCGCTGAAGATCTCCTTGGAAGAAGGTTCATTGTCCAACACAATATTACCATCCTGATCCAGGACCTTGGTGTAGAGCACAGGCGTCATATAAGTTCCCTGATTTGCGATAGCGGCGTAGGCACCTGCAAGCTGCAGGGTGGTAACACCGTTGTAGACGCCGCCGAGGGCCAGGGGCTGATTGATATCGTGATTGGCATCCAGACCATCAAATCCGAGCTTTGTCAGGTAGTTGAAACCAAGCTGTGGTGTAATCTGAGTCAAAGTTTTGACAGCAACCACATTGACAGACTGTTCAATTGCATACCGGACGGTGATATCTCCCCGGTACTGTCCATCGGAGTTTTTAACGGTCTGATTTGTATTGATATACTGAATCGGTTCATCCTTCACAGTGGTTGCCAGATTGACCGCTCCGGTGTCAATTGCAGGACCATAGGTAGACAGAATTTTGAAGGTGGAACCCGGCTGCCGGTAAACTCCTGTGGCACGGTTCAGAGTCAGGCTGGCAGTTTTTTCACCTCGGCCGCCCACCAGACCTTTTACATAACCGGTCTTCTGATCCATGATTACCATAGAAGACTGGGGTTCTGCCGTAAAACTGGAGCGCTCTCCCTGTATGGTATCACCTTCCAGCAGAATATGGGTTTTGTAGTCATCGATATAGCCCTGTGCTTCCTCCTGAGTTCCAAAAAGCAGGTCAAAGGAGGGATCCAGATTCGTTCGGTAAAACTCCTGCAGCATCTCCCTGCTGAAGTTTTCCAGGGTTCCGTCCGGATGAATCACGGTCAGTGCCCAGTCTAGTCCGATCTGGGAATCTGCCGGGAAATTCTCGGGATTCTGATATTCCTCGTCTATAATCTGCTGAATAGCAGAATTCTGTGTGGTGTAGATCCGAAGACCTCCGCTGTAGATGGCATTTTTTGCCTGAACAACAGTGTAACCCTTGACAGTCATCAGATCCTGCTGAAGCTGTGAAATCAGTGCATCTACAAAATAAGAATAGGGTTCCACGGTAGAGGTGTCGGAGTCCTGGATAATGCGGGAATAGACATCATCTGCCATAGCCGTATCATATTCTTCCTGGGTAATATAACTTTGCTCCAGCATATCCTTTAGTACCTTGGAACGACGTTCTGCATTATACTCAGGATGACGTTTTGGATTATATTTCGTAGGATTCTGGGGAATGGAGGCCAGCACTGCACATTCCGAAAGCGTCAGATTCGTGCTGTCTTTTCCAAAATAAGTCTGAGCAGCAATCTGTACGCCATAGGCACCGGCACCAAAGTTTACAGTATTCAGATAATTTTCCAAAATGACACTTTTGGCGTCCTTGCCTTCTGCTTTGAGAGCGGCCTCAAGCTTCACCGCCAGATACTGCTCCTGGAATTTTCGCTTGAAACGCCCCATGGTTCCTTCATTGATCCAGTTTGTGAAGACATTGTTCTTCAGAAGCTGCTGGGTGATGGTGCTGGCCCCTTCCATATTCTGACCACGGTTTTTGATTGCTACATATACCGCTCTGGCGATACCCCGGGGATCGATGCCGTTGTGTTCGTAAAAACGGGAATCCTCCACAGCTACAATAGCATGCTGCATATTAACCGGGATCTCATCGATGGAAACAGAGATACGGTTTCCGTCCGAAGAGTTGAGCTTTTGTATTTCATTGCCGTCCGCATCGTACACAAAGGTTGCATAGCCCATTGGCATAATATTTACATCGGAAATATCCGGTGCACTGTCAATCAGTCCCCGAAAAGCACCGATGCCCATACAGATCAGCACAACCAGCAATGTCAAAAGACCAAAGAACATGACACGGAGTGTTGAGACACCTGCCCGCTTTCCAACCTTTGCGGAAGAAGATTTCAGCTTCTCCCGTTTATGAGTTACGTTCTTTCTACCATAATTCATGATATTCCTCCTTATTTATCGTAAAGAAGCTGCCATACTTGCAGAAAACAACAGCTCTCTTTTTTGCCTCTTACCAGTGATTATAGCAAATTACTAAAATGAATAAAACCCCCCAAAGAAATGTTTATGGAAATATAAGAGTAAAGACCTCCAGGATCTGCCTGTCAGGGAAGCGCTTCTTGACAGAAATCTCTGAAAATGGTAGCCTGTTTGAAAGAAGAATATGATCCGGGAGTGTAAAAGATGGAAACTGTCTGCAGAATTGTATATGAAGGGAAATCAGCGGAGATTGTCGAAAAGAAATCCCGCTTTATCGCCACAATCCGTCCTGTCTGGAGTGAGGATGAGGCAGCAGCATTTATAGAGGAAATGAAGAAAAAGTACTGGGATGCCAGACATAACTGTTCGGCCTACGTGATCGGCGAACGCAATGAATGTATGCGCTCCAGCGATGACGGGGAGCCGCAGGGCACCGCCGGACATCCTATGCTGGACGTTCTGACAGGGGCAGGGATTATCAACGTGGCAGTGGTTGTCACAAGATACTTTGGAGGAACCCTCCTCGGTACAGGCGGTCTGGTAAGGGCTTATTCTTCAGCGGTACAGGCTGCTCTTCAGGCAAGTACCCTGGTGGAGAGAAAATACGGTGTGAGACTTTCCATAGCCACAGATTATAATGGTATAGGAAAGATTCAGTACCTTCTCGGTCAAAGAAATCTTACTCTGTTAAAAAGTGAGTACACAGACCGTGTCTGCCTGGAGGTGTTGGTGCCGGAGCAGGAAACTGCCGCACTGAAAGCGGAAGTCACAGAGGCCACGAATGGACAGGCCGCTTTGGAAGAACAGGAGAAGCTTTATTATGCAGTGCTGGAACATCAGGTTTTGATGGGAGACGGTTTAAGAAAACAGGAGTAACTTATGAGGGCTGAACACCGAAGTGACAGCCCCTTATGATGCCGTGTCTCAAACGGACAGGTTTAGCATTTTTCAGGATCAGGATAATCCACACCGAAGGTTTCTACGGTGATTTCTTTGATGACAACCGGTGAAAGAGGGCAGTCATTGTAATCTGTGGCAATACGTGCAATTTCATCCACATATTCAAGACCTTCTGTCAGTTTGCCAAAGGCTGCATAGGCACCGTCAAGATGCGGAGAATCCTTATGCATGATGAAGAACTGGCTTCCGGCGGAATCTGGATTCATGGCACGGGCCATGGATAAAACACCTGCTGTGTGGGCAAGGTTATTTGGAAAGTTATTCTGTGAAAATTCGCCTTTGATGGTGTAGCCTGGGCCACCCATACCGTTTCCTTCCGGACAGCCGCCCTGGATCATAAATCCCGGAATAACCCGGTGGAAAGTCAGACCATTATAAAAACCATTCTTTGCAAGCATAAGAAAGTTATTAACAGTGTTTGGTGCAATCTCTGGATACAGCTCTGCTTTCATCACATCGCCGTCTTCCATGGTAATAGTAATTACTGGATTGGACATAATATAGAATCTCCTTTTTTTTCTAATCAGTATACAGGAAAAACAGAAACTTAGCAAGATGTAAGTGACATCAAAACCGCATCCTCCACAGGTTCCTCATAGTAATGGAGACGCAGACCATCCTGGATAAATCCAAGCTTTTCATAGAGGGCTCTGGCAGCAGTATTACTTTTGCGAACCTCCAGATGAATGGTACAGATTTTGTGCTCCCGTGCTTTTTCCAGCAGCCCCTGCATCAGAAGCTGTGCTACGCCCCGGCGGCGAAATCCCTCTGCTACACAGATGTTTGTGATATCCCCCTCCGGCGGTGTCAGAATCAAACCACAGTAACCACAGATCTCTTCCTCACAGGTGGCCACAAGAAAGCAGGCATCCTCCCGCAAAAGCCAGGAAAAGAATCCATTCATGGTCCAGGGAACAGAAAAGTTGGCTTCCTCGATGGCAATTACCTGGTCAAGATCATCCAGCTGCATTTCACGTATGGTTATCATGAGGGCTCCTCCTTGGCTTTTTTTAGAGCTTCTTCCCGTTCCCGCTCTGCCTGAGATTTACGCAGATATTCCGGCTGGTAGTCATCCGCATTTACCATCTTACCAGCGGCATAATAGAGACTTCCCAGAGCCCCTACGGCGGCGGCCCGCTGTTTATTCACATGGGCCGGGGCATAGCTGTGGGGTACGGTAAGCAGTTCATCAAGCAGACTGCGATACACGGCAACACCATCTCCGAGAAAGATCACTTCTTCCCTGCGGGCATTCAGCTTCTCAGCCAGATCAGTGACCGCTATTGCCATCTGAGGCTCACAGACAACCAGCTGATGCTGTTCAAAATGATAGAATCCCGTATAAACCTGGGAACGTCTGGCATCCATCATGGGGCAGACAAGCTTATCAGTATCAAAGAGATTGTAAGCCAGGGCATCTACCGTGGGGACCTCGATCAGCGGGATATCCAGTGACAGGCACAGTCCCTTCGCTGTTGCAGAACCGATGCGAAGACCGGTAAAGGATCCAGGTCCCGCAGCGATGGCGATAGCATCCAGCGTATGCAGATCCAGCTCCAGCATGGAAGAAACTGCGTCCAGCATGGGAAGCAGTGTCTGTGAATGTGTTTTCTTATAATTAATTGTGTATTCGGCAAGCAGATTATCGTCCTCCAGGACTGCGACAGAAGCCACCAGTCCGGAACTGTCAAGTGCGAGTAATTTCATATTATTATTCCGTAATGCAGATTAGACTGCATCTTCCTTTCTTTTCTATATGGACAGGTCCAGTCCTTCGATGGTGATACGCCGGTAATCAAATCCCCGATCAAGATCCTTTTCGATCTTTACGGAAATGATGGAATCCGGCAGAAGCTCTTCGATCAGATTGGCCCACTCAATCATTGTTACACCTTCTCCGAAGAAATAATCATCATATCCAATCTCTTCCATTTCCTCAATGTCTCCGATGCGGTACACATCAAAATGATAAAAGGGCAGACGTCCGCTTTCATATTCCTGAATGATGGTGAAGGTTGGGCTGCTGATGGGCTCCTCTATGCCAAGTCCTGCAGCAATTCCCTGGGTGAAGACAGTCTTTCCAACTCCAAGATCACCAACAAGGGTATAAATCTGTCCCGGAAGTGCCTGTTCCCCTAATTTTTTTCCCAGGGCGAAGGTTTCCCCGGCACTGTTTGTTTCTATTATCATATGGCATGCGCTCCTGATTATATCATAGTTTTCTTCTGTTCTTTAGTTTAGCACAAGTTATACCGGGGAACAAGAAAAAGAAGAGGTGGAAAAAATTATAAAATTCTGATAAAAATATAACAAACCTTTATAAAACAGATTGACTTTTTCCGACTATTGTGAGAAAATACAATCAAATTGGCAATAATGTTCTATAAGGAACCCAGAGAGTCGACCAATTTGATATGTTGTATTATTACACTATAATCTAAAAAGAGAGGTAAAATGCAAGATGAAAAAAATCGATTTAAGCAAGTACGGTATTAATGGAACCACGGAGATCGTATATAATCCTTCTTACGATACATTATACGAGGAAGAGACAAAACCGGAGCTGGAAGGTTTCGAAGTAGGAAAAGAAAGTGAACTTGGAGCAGTCAACGTTATGACTGGTATCTATACAGGACGTTCTCCTAAAGACAAGTTTATCGTTATGGATGAAAATTCAAAAGACACTGTATGGTGGACTTCTGATGAGTACAAGAACGACAACCATCCTGCAACCAAAGAAGCATGGGATGCAGTGAAGAAGATCGCTCAGGAAGAACTTTCCAACAAAAAGCTTTTTGTAGTAGATGCATTCTGTGGAGCAAACGCTGACACAAGAATGGCAATCCGCTTTATCGTTGAGGTTGCTTGGCAGGCTCATTTCGTAAAGAACATGTTCATCGTTCCGACAGACGAAGAGCTTGAGAACTTTGAGCCGGATTTCGTTGTTTACAACGCTTCTAAAGCAAAAGTAGAAAACTATAAAGAGTTAGGTCTTAACTCTGAAACAGCAGTAGTATTCAACATCTCCAGTCGTGAGCAGGTTATCATCAACACATGGTACGGCGGAGAGATGAAAAAAGGTATGTTCTCTATGATGAACTACTACCTGCCGCTGAAGGGCATCGCTGCTATGCACTGCTCAGCTAACACAGATCTGAACGGCGAGAATACAGCAATCTTCTTCGGACTTTCCGGAACAGGTAAAACTACTCTGTCCACAGACCCGAAACGTCTTCTGATTGGTGATGATGAGCACGGCTGGGATGACAATGGTGTATTCAACTTTGAAGGTGGATGTTATGCAAAAGTTATCAACCTTGACAAAGAGTCTGAGCCTGACATCTACAACGCAATCAGACGTGACGCTCTTCTTGAGAACGTTACTCTGGATGATGCTGGAAAAATCGACTTTGATGATAAGAGCGTAACAGAGAATACTCGTGTTTCTTATCCGATCAACCATATTGAAAACATTGTTCGCCCGGTATCTTCTGCTCCGGCCGCAAAAGAAGTAATCTTCCTGTCAGCAGATGCATTTGGAGTACTTCCTCCAGTATCTATCCTGACACCAGAGCAGACAAAATACTACTTCCTGTCTGGATTTACAGCAAAACTTGCTGGTACAGAGCGTGGAATTACAGAACCTACCCCTACTTTCTCAGCTTGCTTTGGCCAGGCATTCCTGGAGCTGCATCCTACAAAATATGCAGAAGAGCTTGTTAAGAAGATGGAGAAGAGCGGAGCAAAAGCATACCTGGTTAACACAGGATGGAATGGTACCGGAAAACGTATCTCTATTAAAGATACTCGTGGTATCATCGATGCAATCCTTGATGGTTCTATCAAGACAGCACCGACAAAGAAGATCCCATTCTTCAACTTTGAGGTTCCAACAGAGCTTCCAGGCGTAGATCCGGCAATCCTTGATCCTCGCGATACTTATGCAGACGCTTCCGAGTGGGAGACAAAAGCAAAAGATCTTGCAGCACGTTTTGTTAAGAACTTTGCAAAATACGAGGGAAATGAAGCTGGTAAGGCTTTAGTTTCTGCAGGCCCACAGGCTTAATTTTACCAAACTTTATAAATTTTATGAAACGCTGCGGCTATTTGGCTGCAGCGTTTTTTTGCCCCATTCACCAATCATTCCAATTACAAACAGTATATAACAGTTGACAACAGATAAAAACTGTTATATACTGTTTGTAATCCAGGAGGGAACTATGCAGATTATAATCAATAATTCATCGATGAAGCCGATTTATGAACAGATTGAGGAACAGATTAAGGCTAATATCTTAAATAAGACATTGCTTGAGGACACGCCGCTGCCATCTGTACGTGTACTTGCAAGAGAGCTGAGAGTCAGTGCTCTCACCGTGAAAAAGGCGTATGATACGCTGGAACAGGAAGGGTTTGTAATTACCGTACATGGAAAAGGAAGCTATGTAGCCAGAACCGGTGCCAGTCTTCGCCAGGAGGAGTTCAGAAAAGAGATTGAAAGCGATCTGGAGAAGGTGGTTAGAAAAGCCAGAAGCGGACAGATGACCAATGGCGAACTGAAGGAACTTATGGATTTGATTATGGAGGAATTATGATGATACTTGATATTCAAAATCTCAGAAAAGATTATGGAGATTTTCAACTGGAATGTTCGATGCAGATACCAGAAGGGGTTGTGACTGGACTTATCGGAGCCAATGGAGCAGGAAAAAGCACACTGTTTAAAAGTTTGTTGGGCTTGATCTCTACAGATGGAGGCAGGATAGAGATTTTTGGCAAGGATATCGCTGAAATCACAGTGGAGGATAAGGAGAAGATAGGAGCTGTTCTGGCCCAGGGAGGTTTTAGCTCCTATCTTACCATAGAAAAGATGATTCCGGTGCTGAAAAGCATGTATCACAGGTTTGATGGGGAAGCATTTCTCAGTCAGTGCGCCAGGTTCAAACTTCCAGTGAAAAAGAAGCTTCGGGAAATGTCAACCGGTATGAGAGCAAAGGTAAATATTCTGACGGCCATGAGCTACCAGGCAAAGCTGTTGATTCTGGATGAGCCCACTGCGGGACTGGATGTACTGGCCAGAAATGAACTTATTGATATGATGCGGGGCTATATGGAAAGCGGAAACCGATCGATTCTGATCAGTTCTCACATATCCAGTGATCTGGAAGGACTCTGTGATGATGTTTATCTGATTCACCAGGGAAAGATTGTTCTGCATGAGGATACGGACACCCTGCTTGATACCTTCGGAATCCTGAAGCTTACACAGGAGCAGTACGAACAGATAAAGCCGGAGAAGCTTCTCTATGTACAGAAGGAAAGATATGGATATCACTGTCTGACAAAGGATAGACAGTTCTGTCAGGATAATTATCCGGAAATCGTAGTGGAAAAAGGAAGCATAGATGAAATTTTACTGATTGTAGAGAAGGGTGAGAAGGTATGAAAGGATTATTAATCAAGGATTTCGAACTGGCGTTTTTGAGTCGGACAACATTTCCCCTGTTTCTTCTGATTGCAACCGTATTACTTTTTACTGGAAATGCTGAGTCTATCACTTTTGTTGTTGCATATTTCACCATATTATGTGGTATGATGTTACTGGGAACCATGAGTTATGATGAGGCAGATAACAGCGGTGCTTACCTGATGACTTTGCCGATTACAAGAAAGACATATGTCAGAGAAAAGTATGTGCTGCTAAGCCTGGGAGTGCTTGCCGGATGGGCGATCTCTGTAGGGATGGGGTTACTGTTTAGCTTTTTCAGACGGTATACAATACCTGTTACAGAATTGGTTGGTGGAAGTCTGTTGACGGTATGTGTGATCTATATCCTTCTGATTGTCATGCTTCCGATTCAGCTGAAGTATGGAAATGAAAAAAGCAGAATCGTGATGATTGTGTTTGCAGCAGTAATTATGATTGCATTATTTGCCGGAAAATCAATTGCAGAATTCCTGCATATAGATACGAAGGCCATCCTGGGACAGCTGGAGGCCATGTTCGCCTATGCGGGGGTAACAGGACTTGGCTGCGTGGCAGCTGCAGCGTTGCTGGTCACTACCGGGATATCTTATCTCATCAGCGTTGGGATTATGCAGAAAAAACAGTATTAGCAGGAGGTATTATCTATGAGTCAGGTGTACGAAAAGCTTCAAAATGTGTATGAAAGTATCCGGGAACGTATTCCGTTTTCACCGAAGGTGGCACTGGTTCTTGGCTCCGGTCTGGGAGATTATGCGGAGCATATACAGGTGGATTCGGTTATTGATTACAATGACATTCCAGGTTTTCCCATATCCACAGTTCCGGGACACAAGGGAAGATTTGTATTTGGAAAAGTAGGAGAGGCTCCGGTGGTTATCATGCAGGGGAGAGTGCATTATTATGAAGGCTACTGCATGACAGACGTGGTATTGCCCATCCGGCTGATGTACAAGATGGGAGCAGAAATCCTTTTTTTGACCAACGCAGCAGGTGGTGTGAATTTTGACTTCTCTGCGGGGGATTTTATGCTGATTGAAGATCAGATCAGCAGCTTTATCCCTTCCCCGCTAATTGGAGAGAATCTGGAGGCACTTGGTCCCAGATTTTGTGATATGAGTGAGGTGTATGACCGAAGCTGTTGTCAGGTGATAGAGGAGGCGGCAAAGAAGCTGGAGATTCCGCTGAAGAGGGGTGTCTATCTGCAGCTTAGCGGACCGGCCTTTGAGACGCCTGCGGAGGTGCGCATGTGCCGGAGCCTTGGAGCAGATGCGGTAGGTATGAGTACGGTCTGTGAAGCTATCGCAGCAAATCACTGTGGCATGAAGATCTGTGGAATCTCCTGTATTACGAATCTTGCCTGTGGTATGACAGAACAGCCACTTTCCCATGGAGAAGTGCAGGAGACTGCTGACAGGGTAGCACCGCTGTTTCGAAGTCTTGTGACGGAAAGCATTATCCGGATGGGGGGAAAGGCATGATAACAAAAGAAGACGTCTGCATCTCAGACTATGATGGATTGAAATTGTCAGTGTTTTCAACAGCGCCGGAAAAAGAGGAAGAGATAAGAGGAGTTGTTCAGATCTCACACGGTATGTGTGAAAATAAGGAACGCTATGAGGAGCTGATGAGATATCTCACGGCACAGGGTTATGTCTGTGTGATCCATGATCATCGGGGTCACGGTAAAAGCATCAAAGCGCCGGAAGATCTGGGTTATATGTACGGTGGCGGAGCTGAAGCCATGGTAAGTGATCTGTACCAGATTACAAAAGGACTGAAAAAGTCATATCCGGGAAAGCCTTTGATTCTGCTGGGACACAGCATGGGAACGCTGGCCGCCCGTACATATCTAAAGCAGCATGACACGGCAATAAACGCTCTGATTCTTACCGGATCCCCCAGCAGAAATTCCGCACTGCCAATTGGAAAAATCATAGCCGGGATTCAGAAGCGACTCCAGGGAGGAAAGCACAGAAGTATTCTGCTGCAGACTTTGTCCTTTGGTCCCTACGTGGCAAAATTTCCAAATGAGAAGAGCAAATCGGCATGGTGCTGCTCCGATCCGGAGGTTGTGAAAGCTTATGACAACAGCCCCCTCTGTGGATTTCCCTTTACAGTAGACGGATATCTTACATTATTTGAAATGATGGAGGAAACCTACAATTCCAAAGGCTGGAATTGCAGGAACCTGGAGCTACCCATCCTTTTTCTAAGCGGCAGAGAGGATCCCTGCCTGGAAAGTACGAAAAAGTTCGGACAGGCAGTTTCCCATCTGCGTAAACTGGGCTATAGAAATGTTCAGGGAAAATTATATCCTGGCATGAGACATGAAATACTGAATGAAAGAGAAAAAGAAAAAGTATACAAAGACATTCTCCGATTTATAAACGCCGGTTAAAAGTTTCCCGTCATCACTGGCGCTGCCACCATGGGATTGTTACGGGGCTGTCGCACTTTGCCACCCCAGGACAGGAAGACTGCTGTCAGACACTGTTTCGGAATCCAAGAGCACACAAAAAAGAATAGATTTTGCTAAAAACATAAGTATGCAGCACAAACTCCCTTCGCTCAAACAGTGTGCTGCATACTTACAACGCAAATTCTATTCTTTTCGTGTGCTTAGGATTCCTGCAAATGTGTCTGGCAGCAGTCTTCCTGTCCTGGGTGGGCGAGGTGCGACAGCCCCTTCTCTTTATGTAAAAAATATAGTTTAACACAGATTTAACAGAGTACTGATTTTGTATTTTACATTGAATTGTTACACTATGGATTGTAAAAACAAAATGTAAAATCTCAAAAAGAGAATAAAGAGGAGAAAAAGAACAATGAAAAAAGCAATTGCAATGTTTATGGCAACAGCTATGGCGGCTTCTATGATGGTAGGATGTGGAAACAGCGCAGCAGGATCTACAGCAGCTTCAACAGAAACAACTACACCAGAAGCAACTGCAACAGAAGCAGCAAAAGAGGATACCTCTGCAGCTGAAGGAACAACTGCAGCAAGCGGAGCAATCAACGTTATCTCCCGTGAGGATGGATCAGGTACACGTGGTGCTTTCATTGAGCTGTTCGGCATCGAAGAGAAAGATGCAAACGGAGAAAAAGTTGATAATACAACGGAAGATGCACAGATCACAAACAACACCTCTGTTATGATGACAACTGTTGCTGGAGATACATCTGCAATCGGATACATTTCACTTGGTTCTTTAAATGATACAGTAAAAGCTCTTAAGATTGACGGAGCAGAAGCAACAGCAGAAAACATCGAGAATGGTTCTTACAAGATCAGCAGACCTTTCAACATTGTAACAAAAGATGATTTAAGTGAAGTTGCAAAAGATTTTGTAGACTTTATTATGAGCGATGATGGACAGAAGGTTGTTACAGACGAAGGATACATCGCAGTAAAGACAACTGGAGCATATGCAGGAAGCAAGCCTTCAGGCAAAATCGTAGTAGCTGGTTCTTCTTCTGTAACACCTGTTATGGAGAAACTTGCTGAGGCTTATCAGGCAGTTAACACAGGCGCAACTGTTGAGGTTCAGCAGTCTGATTCCACAACTGGTGTAACATCTGCAAGCGACGGACTCTGCGATATCGGTATGGCTTCCCGTGAACTGAAAGATTCTGAGTCATCTCTTGGTCTTACAGCTACTGTAATTGCAACAGATGGTATTGCAGTTATCGTAAACAAGGACAGCGCAGTAGACGAGTTGACAAGCGATGCAGTAAAAGGTATCTACACAGGTACAATCACAGATTGGGCTGACGCTGCAAAATAATTCAGGCATAAAAAAGTTCAGCAGCAGCTTGTAGATGGGCGGCTGCTGAAAATTTTTATATCAGAATAGATGCGCAGCAATTGTTGCAGGTAGCTGATTCGGTGGTGAACAGTTACGCATAGGAGAAAATGTACATGAAATCAAATTATATAAAAGAAACAGCTATGAAGATTGTGTTCCTCATAGCAGCGTGCACTTCCGTACTCGCCGTAGTTCTTATCTGCGTGTTCCTTTTTGCAAATGGAATCCCGGCGATGGGAAAAATTGGAGTTTTCAAATTCCTGCTTGGACAGACATGGAAACCGGGTAATAA
The DNA here is from genome assembly GCA_028692395.1 of Lachnospiraceae bacterium. Classification (GTDB taxonomy): domain Bacteria; phylum Bacillota; class Clostridia; order Lachnospirales; family Lachnospiraceae; genus Novisyntrophococcus. Next base: position 32,815 of record JAQUXP010000012.1, on the reverse strand, counting down.
CATCTTCGGAATTCTTCCGATGATCCTGGGAAGTATCTATGTAACAGCCGGTGCCATCGCATTCGGTGTGCCGCTTGCACTTCTGACTTCCATCTTTCTGGCAAAGTACTGCCCGAAAAAAGCCTATGGAATCTGTAAGGCAGGTATCAACCTGATGGCAGGTATTCCGTCTGTTGTATACGGATTCTTCGGACTGGTACTGATGGTGCCGCTGATCAAGAATGTGTTTCATCTTGCCAATGGCAATACCATGTTTACAGCATCCATCCTTCTGGGAATTATGATTCTTCCCACCGTTGTGGGTGTTACGGAATCTTCACTTCAGAGTGTTCCACAGAGTTATTATGAAGGTTCCCTGGCTCTTGGTGCCACACATTCACAGAGTGTATATCGTACCATCGTTCCGGCAGCAAAATCCGGTATCATCGCAGGTATTGTTCTTGGAATCGGCCGTGCGGTAGGAGAGACCATGGCAGTTATCATGGTAGCAGGAAATCAGGCCCGTATGCCAAAAGGACTGATGGAGGGTGTTCGTACTCTGACCTCCAACATTGTACTGGAGATGGGATATGCAGCTGACCTTCACCGAGAAGCATTAATCGCAACCGGAGTTGTACTCTTTGTATTCATCCTGATTATCAATCTGGTTGTATCTTTACTGAATCGGAGGTCCGGAAATGAGTAATGTAAATGAAAAGGAAGCAGTAGTTGTTTCCTATAAAAAAAGTAATTTTTCCATGTTCCTGACCGGAATTACCTGGGTGGCATCCGCAATTGCACTGTTCATCCTGCTTTTCCTGATTTTGTTTATTATGGTAAAGGGAATCGGTAATCTGACACCAGATCTTTTTGCACCGGTGTACAACAGTGATAACTCTTCCCTGATACCGGCACTGGTGAATACACTGGTTATGACATTAGTATCACTTGTAATCGCAGCACCTCTTGGCATCTTTGCCGCTATCTTTCTGGTAGAATATGCCGACAACGGCGGAAAGATTGTAGGAGTGATCCGTATTACGGCAGAAACACTTTCCGGAATCCCGTCCATCGTATATGGTCTGTTCGGTATGTTGTTCTTTGCAACAACGCTGAAATGGGGCTACTCCATGCTGTCAGGTGCATTTACCATGGCGATTATGATTCTTCCACTGATCATGAGAACCGCTGAGGAAGCGCTGGTATCCGTACCGGATATGTATCGTGAAGCAAGCTTCGGACTTGGAGCCGGTAAGCTTCGTACGATCTTTCGTATTGTACTTCCGGCAGCAGTACCTGGAATTCTTTCCGGTATTATTCTGGCAACCGGGCGTGTGGTCGGAGAGACAGCAGCTCTTTTGTATACCGCAGGAAGCGTTGCAAAGTATGCAGGACTGATGGATTCAGGACGTACACTGGCGGTACATATGTATGTACTTTCCAGTGAGGGTCTTCATATGGATAAAGCTTATGCAACAGCAGTTATACTGTTGGTTCTGGTACTGGCAATCAATGGCCTGTCCGGTTTACTGGCTAAAAAGATCGCGAAAGGATAAATAAAATGGATAAGATTACCGTTGAACATATGGATCTCTATTATGGAGATTTCCATGCACTGAAAAATGTAGATATAAAAATGCAGGAAAAAGAAATTACTGCATTTATCGGACCCAGTGGCTGTGGTAAATCCACACTGCTGAAATCTCTGAACAGAATGAATGATCTCATCAGCGGATGTAAGATTACCGGAAGCATCTGTCTGGACGGAGAGGATATGTATGATAAAAGGATGGATGTCAATGCTTTGAGAAAAAGAGTCGGTATGGTATTCCAGAAGCCAAATCCTTTTCCCATGAGTATTTACGATAATATTGCTTATGGTCCCAAAACACATGGTATTCGCAGTAAAGCAAAGCTGGATGAGATCGTGGAAACTTCTCTTCGACAGGCAGCAATCTGGGATGAGGTAAAAGACAGGCTGAAGAAAAGCGCCCTGGGTATGTCCGGTGGACAGCAGCAGAGACTCTGCATCGCCCGGGCCCTGGCAGTTCAGCCGGAAGTACTTCTGATGGATGAGCCGACATCTGCTCTTGACCCGATATCAACTTCAAAGATAGAAGACCTTGCTGAGGAGCTGAAAAAGGATTATACTATCATTATGGTAACTCATAATATGCAGCAGGCGGCAAGAATCTCAGATAAAACAGCATTCTTCTTATTAGGCGAGGTCATTGAATATGGAGATACAGAAAAACTCTTCTCCATGCCACAGGACAAACGTACAGAAGATTACATTTCAGGGAGGTTCGGTTGATATGAGAGATTTATTTTTAAAGCAGTTAGAGGAGTTACACACGATGCTGATCGAGATGGGGGCTCTCTGCGAGAGTGTCATCGAGAGAAGTCAGGCAGCATTGATGCAGGAGGACAGAGGCGCAGCAGCAGAGATCATCGAAAAAGACAGCGAGATCGACATGAAGGAAAGAGAGATCGAATCCATGTGTCTGAAGCTTCTGCTTCAGCAGCAGCCGGTAGCAAGCGATCTGCGTAAAGTATCAGCAGCACTTAAGATGATTACAGATATGGAACGTATCGGTGATCAGGCGGCAGACATTGCTGAGATCATCAAAACCACAGACTTAAAAGCACCGGTACAGGAGCTTCGCCTGGGTGAGATGGCAAAGGCAACCATGAAGATGGTGTCCGAGAGTATCGACTCCTTCGTAAAGAACGATCTGATACTTGCAAAAAAAGTAATTGACGATGACGATATCATAGATAATCTGTTTCTGGAAGTACGAGATGAGCTTGGCAGAATGATGCAGGTCCAGGAAGCAACACCGGAGCAGCTCTTTGATCTTTTGATGATTGCAAAATACTATGAGCGTATCGGTGATCATGCAACAAATATTGCCGAGTGGGTTGTATTCTCTCTTACCGGCGAGCATAGAAGCGCTGAGCTTGTTAAATAAAGTATAAAGGAACTGGTAAAGAAGATGATTTATTGTGTGGAAGATGAACGGAATATCCGGGAACTGATTGTATATACCCTTGAATCCAGCGGCTACAGTGCCAGAGGCTTCGAAAGTGGCAAGGAACTCTATAAAAATCTGGAGCAGAAGCTGCCGGAACTGATTCTGCTGGACATTATGCTTCCGGGAGAAGATGGTATGGAGATCCTAAGCCGGCTGAAGAATTCGGAAGTAACCAGAGACATTCCGGTTATTATGGTGACTGCAAAGGGTGCAGAGTATGACAAGGTTCTGGGACTGGACTGCGGTGCAGATGATTACATTACAAAGCCTTTTGGCATGATGGAATTTATTGCCCGGGTGCGTGCCGTTCTTCGCCGCACAGGGAAAGAAGATAAGAATCAGGCGATTCTCGAACACGGAAAGCTGCAGATTATGGTTCTGCAGCATCAGGTGCTGGTGGATGGCAAAAAGATCGTGCTGACTCTGAAGGAATTCGAACTTTTGAAGTATCTTATGGAGAATCAGGGAATTGTACTCTCCAGAGATTCTTTGCTGGGTCATGTCTGGGGATATGACTTCGATGGTGAGACCAGAACTGTGGACGTCCACGTAAGGACGCTTCGGCAGAAGCTCGGGGCATGTGGAGAACTGATTGAAACTGTCCGGGGTGTTGGTTACCGGATTGGAGATTGACGCATGAAGAAAAAGATCCTTAAAAGCACCACAATGTTGGTAATACTTTCTGTATTACTGACATTTCTTGTTATGAACTTTGTAGTATACAATAAAACCTACGAAGAGATGAAAAGCATCGTCAATACAGAATGCCATTACATCAGGGACGGACTCAATGAAGCAGGCGATGGCTATTTAACTCAGGACATCAGTGACATTTCCAGCAGCCGTATCACATTAATTGATACAGATGGAGATGTCTTGTTTGATTCAGCGGGGGAATCTTATCTCATGGAGAACCATGGGGACCGCCCGGAGGTGCAGCAGGCACTGGCCCAGGGCTATGGCAGTGATGCCAGATTCTCCGATACTCTGTCCAAACAGGCCTATTATTATGCGATGCGGCTGAAGGATGGACGGATTATTCGGGTATCGAATACGGTTGACACGGTGCTGACTAATGTGTTTTCCGGCTTTGTTCTGGTTCTGCTTCTGATTGCCGGCATTGGTGTTGCTTCTCTGGCTTTTATCCGCAGATGGGCAGAGCAGGTTACGGCTCCTATTAATAATATGGATCTGAATCATCCGCTGGAGAATGTAACTTATGATGAATTGAGTCCGCTGCTTGTTCGTCTGGATCAACAGAATAAGCAGATTAAGGATCAGATTGTGCAGTTGAGGCAGAATCAGGAAGAATATCTTGCCATCACGGAATATATGGATGATGGACTGATTGTCACCAATCGCCATGTGGTGCTTTCTGTTAATCGTGCGGCCCAGAATCTGTTCCATGTAAAGCGGGAAGAATGTGTGGGACATGACATTATTACAGTCAGTCGAAATGAAGATCTAAAGGATGCCTTTCAGAAGGCACTGTCAGGAGAATCAGAGGAACGCCTGATGGATATCGGTGGAAAGGTGTATCAGCTCCATGCCAATCCGGTTCGGGTAGGGAACGAGAAGGTTTCCGGTACGGTACTTCTTCTGCTGGATGTGACAGAAAAACAAAAAGCAGAAGTGATGCGAAGAGAATTTTCTGCCAATGTTTCCCATGAATTGAAGACACCTTTGATGTCAATCTCCGGATATGCAGAGCTGATTGAGAATAATATGGTAAAGCCTGCAGATATTGCAAACTTTGCAGGAAGGATCCACAGTGAAGCCGCCCGGCTGAGTTCTCTGGTGGCAGACATTATCAAGCTGTCAAGACTGGATGAGGATGATGGTACCCTTCCGATGGAGACGGTGGATCTGTATACTCTGGCGCAGGAGGTGGCGGGAAGGCTCAGCCTTCGGGCGGCAGAGACAGATATTACGCTGGAGGTTACCGGGAAGCCGCAGCAGATTCAGGGTGTTCGCCAGGTTCTGTATGAGATGCTGTATAATCTCAGCGATAATGCTATCAAGTATAACAAACCAGGCGGTTATGTCAAAATTGATATCTCGGAGGTCAACGGTCATGCACGTGTGAAGATTGCTGACAATGGAATCGGTATTGCAAAGGAAGATCAGGAACGTATCTTTGAGCGGTTTTATCGAGTAGATAAGAGTCATTCCCGGGAGACGGGAGGCACCGGACTGGGCCTTTCCATCGTCAAGCACGGAGCGCTGCTCCATGATGCCAGACTGATGATCGACAGTACACCGGATGTGGGAACCACCATAAGGATTTTGTTTTAAAATAGATTTTGCTAAAAGGGAAGCAGGCAGCGGCCATGCACTTTTTAGCAGAATCTATTTTTTTGTCTTTGTGCAAAGGACGTTATCTGGAAGATTGTGAATTAATAGTCAATATAACCAAAAAATATAAAAAAAGCAAGAAAAAACAGAGCAATAGTTATAAAAAACTTGTCTTATTCCGAGATGTTCTGTATAATGTCAATATGTGACGAAAAAGACGCAACAGACCCTGCGAAGAGTGTGCGGAACATTCCTGTCGTCAGCAGGGGGAGTTAAAAAACGACAAAATAAGGAGGAACAGACATGTTGGATCAGTCTTATTACGACAAGGTCGACGAGATTATTGAGCAGTATGGCAGAAAAGAAAGCTCACTTATTCCAATTATGCAGGATATTCAGGGAGAGTATCGGTATCTGCCCGGAGAGCTTCTGCAGTATGTGGCGAAGGGAATTGGTGTTCGGGAAGCAAAAGCATTTTCCGTGGCAACCTTCTATGAGAACTTTTCTTTTGAGCCTAAGGGAAGGTATGTGATTAAAGTATGTGATGGCACAGCCTGTCATGTAAGAAAATCAACGCCTGTTTTGGAAGCACTTTATAAAGAACTGGGTCTTTCCAAGAAGAAACACACCACAGAGGATATGATGTTTACCGTGGAGACGGTATCCTGTCTTGGCGCATGTGGTCTTGCACCTACCATGATGGTAAATGACGAGGTTCATCCTGCTATGACACCGGAAAAGGCCATAGCAGTGATTAAGGAATTGCGAGGTGAGATCCTATGATGACAATTGAGACAAAAGAAATACTGAGCCAGGTATGTCAGCAGGAGCAGGAGGAAAGAGCGAAAGAAAAATGTCGTATTCTTGTCTGCGCAGGTACTGGGTGTGTGGCAACAGGCTCTCTGAAAATTTATGATGAGCTGAAAAAACTGTGTGAGGATGATCCTGATGTAAGCGTGGAGCTGCAGGAGCATGTAGAGCATGTGGGAATCGTAAAGAGCGGATGCCAGGGCTTCTGTGAACTTGGGCCACTGGTTCGGATCGAACCCTATTCCTATCAGTACATAAAGGTTCAGCTGGAAGACTGTAAGGAAATTGTGGATCGAACCGTAAAAGAAGGGGAGCCGGTAGAGCGTCTGTTTTATGAAAAAAACAACAGATCCTATGCCCATCCAAAGGATATTACTTATTTTGCCAAGCAGACCCGTATCGTACTGGAAAACTGTGGAAATATTGACGCTGAGTCCTTAAAAGAATATATCAGTGTTGGCGGATTCCAGGCTTTGAGCAAAGCACTTTTTGAACTGACACCGGATCAGGTGGTGGATGAAGTGGACAAATCCGGACTTCGGGGACGTGGAGGCGGTGGTTTCCCGACTGGCCGTAAATGGAAACAGGTAGCTGCACATAAGGATGCCGATGTAAAGTACATTGTCTGTAATGGTGATGAGGGCGATCCTGGTGCATTTATGGACGGATCAGTTATGGAAGGCGATCCTTATAAGCTGATTGAAGGCATGATGCTGGCGGGTTATGCAGTTGGCTCCACGGAAGGATATATCTATGTCCGTGCAGAATACCCCATGTCGGTTGCCAGACTGAAGCTTGCGATCTCTCAGCTGGAGGAGACAAAGCTTTTAGGTGAGAATATACTGGGAAGCGATTTCAGCTTCCATATGCATATTAACCGGGGTGCAGGAGCATTTGTCTGCGGTGAGGGCAGTGCACTTACCGCATCCATCGAAGGCCATCGGGGCATGCCCCGTGTAAAACCACCACGTACCGTAGATAAGGGTCTGTGGGAAAAGCCTACCGTACTGAATAATGTAGAAACTTATGCGAATGTACCCGGAATTATTATGAAGGGTGCGGATTGGTTTAGAACCATCGGTACAGAGAAAAGTACCGGAACCAAGACATTTTCACTGACTGGTGCCATCGAAAATACCGGTCTGATTGAAGTGCCTATGGGAACTACCCTCCGGGAGATTATCTACGATATCGGCGGAGGATTAAAGGGAAACGCAGAGTTTAAAGCAGTTCAGATTGGTGGACCGTCCGGCGGCTGTCTCACAGAGGCCCAGCTGGATGAACCTTTGGATTTTGATTCTGTAAAGAAGTTTGGTGCCATCATCGGTTCCGGCGGTCTGGTTGTTATGGACCAGAGTACCTGTATGGTAGAGGTTGCCAGATTCTTTATGAGCTTTACCCAGCGGGAGAGCTGCGGTAAATGTGTGCCTTGTCGTGAGGGTACCAAACGTATGCTGGAGATTCTGGAACGCATCGTAAATGGAGAAGGACGGGAAGGTGATATTGAGCTTCTACAGGAGCTGGCAGATATGATCTGTAATACAGCACTGTGCGGATTGGGAAAGAGTGCGCCGCTTCCGGTGTTAAGTACCATTAAGGCATTTCGTGAGGAATACGAAGAGCATATCAGAGACAGAAAATGTCGTACTCACACCTGCCAGGCCCTCCGGGAATTCAAGATCAATCCGGAATTTTGTATTGGCTGTGGAAAATGTGCGAAAAACTGTCCGGTGGGTGCGATTACCGGTGTGCGCAAACAAGCTTATCATATTAACAATGAACTGTGTATCAAGTGTGGTGCCTGCAAGGACAACTGCTCTTTCGATGCCATATATGTAGAGGTGTAGGAGGATAGATTATGGGAACAATGACGATTGATGGGAAACGTGTGACGTTTACCGATGAGAAAAATGTACTTTCTGTCATTCGAAACGCAGGTATTGATCTTCCGACACTTTGTTATCACTCGGAATTATCAACTTTTGGAGCCTGTCGTTTGTGTAACGTGGAAGATGACAGAGGAAAGACCTTCGCATCCTGCTCAGAGGTGCCAAGGGACGGAATGGTAATCTATACCAACACACTTCGGCTGATGAAATATAGAAGAATGATTGTAGAATTACTGTTGGCAGCTCATTGTACCGATTGTACAACCTGTGATAAATGCGGTGACTGCTCTTTACAGAGACTGGCAAGACGGCTGGGACTTAAGAAGGTCAGATTTGAAAATACAAAGGAGCGCCAGCCTATTGATTACAGTTCACCCTCGATCGTGAGGGATCCGAACAAATGTATTCTCTGTGGTGACTGTGTGCGCATGTGTGCAGAGGTGCAGGGGATTGGTGCCATAGACTTTGCATTCCGTGGAACAGAGGCAGTTGTAACGCCCTCCTTTATGAGAAAGCTGGCACAGACAGACTGTGTCAACTGCGGACAGTGCAGGGTAGTCTGTCCCACAGCAGCCATCACGATCCGTGACAATGCAGAAGAGGTCTGGGAGGCAATTGCCGATAAGAATACTCGTGTAGTTGCACAGGTTGCACCGGCAGTACGTGTGGCCATCGGTGATGCTTTTGGGCTGCCGAAGGGAACGAATGCCATGGATGCAACCGTTGCGATCCTTCACAGACTGGGCTTTGATGAAGTCTATGACACGGCATTCAGTGCCGATCTGACTGTTATGGAAGAGTCCAAAGAGTTTCTGGAGCGGCTGGAAAGCGGCGAGAAGCTTCCGCTTCTGACCTCCTGCTGTCCGGCATGGGTAAAGCTGGTGGCAGAGCGTTATCCGGAATTCAAGGATCACGTATCCACCTGCCGTTCTCCCCAGGGAATGTTCTCGGCGGTTTTAAAGGAATATTATCGGGACGAGGAAAATGCACAGGGAAAGAAAACAGTAGTTGTTTCTATCATGCCATGTACTGCGAAAAAGATGGAAGCAAAACGGCCTAACAGCTTCACAAAGGGGGAGCAGGATACAGACATCGTTATCACAACAACAGAATTGTCAAAGATGATTAAGGAATCCGGACTTGCGTTTGACAAGATTGAGCCGGAATCTGCAGATATGCCTTTTGGTATTGCTTCCGGAGCCGGTGTGATCTTTGGTGTAACCGGAGGGGTTACAGAGGCTGTGATTCGCCGTCTGATGCCGGATCATAAGAAAGATACGCTGAAGATGGTTGCCGAGCTGGGAGCCAGAGGAGAAGAGGATTTTAAGGAGTTTACGGTGCCCTATGGGGACAGGGAACTTCGTATCTGTGTTGCCAGCGGACTTGCCACAGCGCAGAAGGTGATGGACCGTGTGAAGAACGGTGAAGTGCAGTATGACCTGATTGAGATTATGGCCTGCTACCGGGGCTGTGTTATGGGCGGAGGTCAGCCGGTAAATGCCGGACCAAGAACCAAAACTGCAAGACAGCAGGGTCTGTACAACGCCGATAACACCACAATCATCAAAAAGTCCGATGAAAATCCTATGATTCAGGATGTCTACGACGGAATCCTGAAAGGAAAAGAGCACCAGCTGCTCCACAACGAGTGCTTTATCTGAAGCCCTCAATAAGAATAGAAAAATAAAAGATTTTGTAGCCCCCAGCTGCTCTGGCATCCTGCCACACCTGGGGGCAATAGAATCTTATTTTTTTAGGGCTTGCAAAAACACGATTCCTATGGTATTCTGGAAACAGTTCCGGAACCGTTACCGAAAACGTTACCGGATATGTAGAGAAAGGGGTACTAATGTGATGAGGACAAGCGGTGTACTACTGCCAATTGCGTCTTTGCCGTCCAAATATGGAATCGGAAGCTTTTCAAAGGAAGCTTTTGAGTTTGTAGATCAGTTGGAGCGGGGCGGACAGAGCAGATGGCAGATTTTACCTTTGGGACCCACAGGCTATGGAGACTCTCCCTACCAGTCATTTTCCACCTATGCGGGCAATCCGTATTATATTGATCTGGAGACCTTGACAGAAGAGAAACTTCTGACAAGGGAAGAGTGTGAGGAATGTGATTTTGGTTCAAATCCTGGTTATGTAGATTATGAGAAGGTATATAATGCCAGGTTTAAGATTCTAAAAAAGGCGTTTTTAAGATTCCAGCAGGACGAAGGCTATAGAGAATTCGTGAGAGAGAATTTCTTCTGGCTGGAGGATTACAGTCTGTATATGGCAATTAAGAATGAACTCGATGGCATCAGCTGGAGTGAATGGCCGGAGGTACTGAAAAAAAGAGAAGCCGGGGCACTGCAGGAAAAGCAGGAAGCCTTGAAAGAAGAAGTGGACTTCTTTAAATTCCAGCAGTATGAATTTTCCAGACAGTGGAAGAAACTAAAGTCCTATGCCAACCAGAAAGGAATTCAGATTATCGGAGATATTCCGATCTATGTTGCTTTTGACAGTGCCGATACCTGGGCGAATCCGGAGCTCTTTCAGTTTGATCAGGATGGAAAACCCGTGGGTGTTGCCGGATGTCCGCCGGATGCATTTTCTGCGACAGGACAGCTGTGGGGGAATCCACTGTATGACTGGCCCTATCATAAGAAGACCGGTTATGACTGGTGGCTGAAAAGACTGGGGTACTGCTTCCTGTTGTACGATGTAGTACGGGTGGATCATTTCCGTGGATTTGATGAGTATTATGCTATTCCTTATGGAGATAAGACAGCGGAGAAGGGCAGGTGGGAAAAAGGTCCCGGAATTGAGCTTTTCCGGCTGTTGAAGGAAAAACTGGGAGATCTGCCCATCATCGCCGAGGATCTTGGCTATCTCACAGAAAGCGTGTTGAAGCTGGTAGCGGATACCGGCTATCCGGGGATGAAGGTACTGCAGTTTGCATTTGAACAGAATCCCCAGAATGTATATCTTCCGCATAATTATCAGAATAATTGTGTAGTCTATACGGGAACCCATGACAACACTACCATCCTGGACTGGCTGAAGGATATGACAGAGGATGACTATGCTTTCACACAGAGATATCTGAACAATTCCTGTACCTGCCATGAAGAGCTTCCCTGGGATTTTATCCGTCTGGCCATGGCCTCCACTGCAGATACGGCGATTACTCCGATTCAGGAGTACCTCTGTCTGGATGGAAGCGCCAGGATTAATCATCCGTCAACGCTGGGTGATAATTGGAAATGGAGACTGCTTCCAGGGCAGCTTACAGACGGGATTTTGAGCCGCATGCGGGAGCTTACCGAGCTTTATGGAAGGGCTCAGACACAAAAGGAGAACAGAAGATGAGTGGCATGACAATTAAGGACATAGCAAGACGCTGCAAGGTGGGTGTCAGCACGGTGTCCAGAGCCATGAATAATCATCCGGATATTAATCCTGAAACAAAAGAGATGATCCTGCGTGAGATCAAGAAGGCAAACTATGTGCCAAATAACAGCGCACAAAACCTGAAGCGTGCAGATGCGAAGGCAATTGCAGTTCTAGTCAAGGGCATCGATAATACATTTTTCAGTGAGCTGGTCAGTGTACTTGAGAAATGTGCCCATGAAAAGAAATATACCTGTATTCTCCAGCGTGTTGACGAGATGGAGGATGAGCTGGATGTAGCTTTGCAGCTGGTAAGAGAAAAGAAGCTTCGGGGAATCATCTTTCTGGGTGGAAGTTTTTCCCACCCAAAAGAAAAGCTGGCAGAATTGTCAGTACCCTATGTACTGAGCACCATTTACGTGGACGCTGAGAAGCAGGGGAATTGTGCTTCGGTGGCAGTGGATGATGAGAAGGAAAGCTGTAAGATGACAGAATATCTTCTGGATCTGGGGCATAGGGACATCGCAATTTTGACAGCCCGCCGGGAGGATGAGAGTATCGGAAAGCTGAGGCTTCTGGGATATCAGCAGGCATTGAGCAGGCATGGGATTCCCTTTGATGAGAGCCTTGTGTGCTACATGGATGAAAAGACGGATCGGTATTCCTTTCGATCCGGATACAGGCTTACCAGACAGCTTCTGGAACGGGGAAGAAAATTTACGGCGCTGTATGCCACCTCGGATACACTGGCAATCGGTGCCTGTAAGGCTTTGACCGAGGCAGGAATCAGAGTCCCTGAAGACTGTTCGGTAGCGGGTTTTGATGGCATGGACATCGGAGAATATTATAATCCGGGTATAACGACGATAAGGCAGCCGGTGGAGAAGATTGCAGAGGCGTCCGCCAGACTGTTGTTTGATATGATAAAGAAAAAAAATAAACCAGGACATGAAATCTTTGAGGGTGAACTTCTGGTTCGAAGCTCAACTGGTGAAAAGAGATAAAGGAGAAGAAAAGCGATGGAAGAAAGATTACAGAAATTACTGATGGAACGATATGGAAGAGATCTGGATCTGTGCACAAAGGCAGAGATCTTTGAGGCGCTGATGCTGATTACAAAAGAGGAAACTGCCAGGCTTCCACAGAACAAGGGGAATAAAAAGCTGTATTATATCTCAGCAGAGTTTTTAATTGGAAAGCTGCTCTCTAACAATCTGATTAATCTGGGACTTTATGAAGAAACCGAGAAAGCACTGGCTGCTCATGGACGCAGACTGGATGAGATTGAGGAGATGGAGATGGAGCCTTCTCTTGGCAACGGTGGTCTTGGAAGACTGGCAGCCTGCTTTCTGGATTCTATCGCAACCCTGGGACTTCCGGGAGACGGTATCGGTCTGAATTATCATTTTGGACTGTTTCGTCAGATGCTGGTAGAAAACAAGCAGAAGGAAGTTAAGAATCCATGGATCACGAAAGAAAGCTGGCTTGTAAGGCAGCCGGTTTCCTTCAAAGTTCCATTTAAGAATTTTACCATGCAGTCAACGCTGTATGATATTGATGTTCCGGGTTACCAGTCCGGCTGCAACCGCCTGCATCTTTTTGATGTGGATACCGTGGATGAATCCATCGTTTCCAGAGACAGTATCAATTTTGATAAAAAAGCGATCCAGAAGAATCTGACCTTGTTCCTGTATCCGGATGATTCAGATGATGACGGACGTAAGCTGCGTATCTATCAGCAGTACTTTATGGTAAGCAACGGTGCTCAACTGATCCTAAAGGAATGTGAGGAGAAAGGATTTGATCTTCACAAGCTTTATGACCATGTGGTAATCCAGATCAATGATACCCATCCATCCATGGTAATTCCGGAGATGATCCGCCTGCTCATGGAGCGGGGCTTCTCCATGGACGAGGCGATTGCAGTTGTCAGCAAGACCTGTGCTTACACCAATCATACCATCCTTGCGGAGGCACTGGAAAAATGGCCTATGGACTATCTGGAGCAGGTGGTTCCTCATTTACTTCCCATTATCAAAGAACTGGATCAGCGGGTACGAACAGCTTGTAAGGATGAGACAACCTATATCATAGATGAGGACAAGCGTGTGCATATGGCACATATGGATATCCATTATGGATTTTCTGTAAATGGTGTGGCAGCACTGCACACAGATATTCTCAAGGAGTCAGAACTGAAGAACTTCTATGAGCTCTATCCGGAAAAGTTCAACAACAAGACCAATGGCATCACGTTCCGCCGCTGGCTCTTACACTGCAACCGTGAGCTTAGTGCCTATATTGAAAAGCTGATTGGAAGCGGCTTTCAAAAAGACGCTGCAAAGCTTGAAAACCTGTTAAAATATCAGGATGACGAAAAGGTGCTGAAAAAGCTGGCTGCCATCAAGCATGATAAAAAACTGGAATTGAAAAAATATCTGTATGAGACACAGAATCTGCACATCAATGAGAATGCCATCTTCGATATCCAGGTAAAACGTCTCCATGAATACAAACGCCAGCAGATGAATGCACTCTATGCCATCTACAAATATCTGGAGATCAAGGGCGGCAAGAAGCCTGCAACACCGATTACCATGATCTTTGGAGCAAAGGCTGCCCCTGCTTACATTATCGCAAAGGACATTATTCACCTGATCTGCTGCCTGCAGGAGCTGGTGGAAAATGATCCGGAGGTTCGCCCATATTTCCGTGTTATCATGCTGGAGAACTATAATGTTACAAAGGCTGCAAAGGTAATTCCGGCAGCGGATATTTCCGAGCAGATTTCCCTTGCGTCCAAGGAGGCATCCGGAACCGGAAATATGAAATTCATGCTGAATGGTGCCATCACACTGGGAACAGAGGACGGCGCAAATGTTGAGATCCGTGATCTGGTTGGGGAGGATAATATCTATATCTTCGGAAAACGCCCAAATGATGTCATCGAGCTCTATGAAGAGGAAGGCTACTGCTCCAGAGACATCTATGAGAAGGACAAGATGATTCACGAACTGGTAGACTTTATCGTCAGCGATGAGCTTCTGGCACTTGGAGACAAGGAAAGCCTGGAACGTCTCCATAAAGAACTTATCGTAAAAGACTGGTTTATGACACTTTTAGATACCAAGGAGTATATCGAAACAAAAGAAAAAATCTACGCAGATTACGAGGATCAGGAGGCATGGCAGAAGAAAGCACTGATCAATATCGCAAAGGCTGGTTTCTTCTCATCAGACAGAACCATCGCCCAGTATAATGAGGATATCTGGCATCTGAGATAATGCCCTATATGTCTTGCATTTTCCTCTGGATAATGCTATAATCTCGCCTATAGAAACGCAAAATAGGTCTTCGTGCGTCAAGTGTTCACCGGATGGGGAGTTGCCGTGAGACGAAAAGTCACAGGAGTTTGAAAGTGGCTTACGATATGAAGACTGCGCCCGTTGCAATGAGTGGATGAGAGGCATCCTGTATTGTTAATGGATACAGGATGCTTTTTTGCGTGAGGAATAAAGTAGGCGATAAACTCAGGAGGAAAAAATGATGGATGATAAGAAAATTGAAGCTGGTGTCCGGTTGTTTTTGGAAGGAATCGGAGAGGATGTGAATCGGGAGGGATTATTGGAAACCCCGAGCCGGGTTGCGAGAATGTGTCATCAGATCTATGGTGGTCTGGAACAGGATCCGTCCGTACATCTTCAGAAACAGTTTTTTGCCACAAATAATAATATGGTAGTGGAGAAGGACATCACCTTCTACTCCACCTGCGAACATCATCTGCTTCCCTTCTATGGAAAGGCACATGTGGCATACATACCAAATGAAAAGGTGGCAGGGCTCAGCAAGCTTGCCAGAACCGTAGAGGTTTTTGCAAGACGGGCGCAGATTCAGGAGAATATGACAGCTCAGATCGCAGATGCGCTGGAGACATACTTGAATCCCCGGGGAGTTATGGTTATGATTGAAGCAGAGCATATGTGTATGACCATGCGGGGCGTTCAAAAGCCAGGGGCAAAGACGGTTACTATGATGGTGCGGGGCGCATTTGCAGAGGATTTCGGACTGCAGCAGACATTTATGCAGATGGTAAAAGCATGATGAAGCGTGTGAATCAGATCTGGAATCATCCCCTGTATCAGGAACATTACCAGCAGATTCAAAAGCTCGAAAAAAACCGACCTTTCTGCGGTCATTCGCTGGCACATTTTCTGGACACGGCCCGGCTGTGCTATATCTATAATCTGGAACAGCAGACCAATATTGATCGGGAACTGATCTATGGTGCGGCACTCCTCCATGATATCGGAAGAGACGAACAGTATCTGGAGCATATCCCGCACCATATTGCCAGTGTCCGGATTGCGGAAAAGATTCTGCCGGACTGTGATTTTTCTCCGGGAGAGATTCAACAGATTACAGAGGCCATCGAGGGCCACCGCAACAGGGAAATCTGTCAGGAGAAATCTCTGAAAGGCTTTCTGTACCTCGCAGACAAAAGCTCCCGCAGCTGTCTAAGCTGTGAAGCATGCCAGGAATGTGACTGGCCACAAGAGAAGAAGAACCTGCAGCTGGACTACTAAAAGAATCGTTACAAATAATCTATCATCAGAATGGAGAACCTGTATATGCTTATCGGAAAAAAAGAATTTGATATAAAAAATGAAACTTACATCATGGGAATCCTGAACGTGACACCGGATTCCTTTTCAGACGGCGGAAAGTTTAATCATCTGGATGCTGCTCTTTTTCACGTGGAGGAAATGCTGCAGGAGGGGGCAGATATCGTAGATGTGGGCGGGGAGTCAACCAGACCCGGACATACTGTCATTGGAGACGCAGAAGAGATTGCCAGGGTGGTTCCTGTTATAGAAGCGATAAAACAGAGGTTTGATGTACCCATTTCCATAGACACCTATAAAAGCCCTGTTGCCAGAGAGGCAATTCTGGCAGGTGCGGACCTGATTAATGATATCTGGGGCTTCAAAGCGGATCCGGATATGGCGAAGCTGGCTGCAGATGCGAAGGTAGCATGCTGTCTGATGCATAATCGGAATAACACAGAGTATGAGAATTTTCTCTCAGAGATGGTAGAAGACCTGAGAGAAAGCATCAGGCTGGCGAAGGAAGCAGGGGTTTGTGATGACCGTATTATCGTGGATCCAGGAGTAGGATTTGGAAAAAATTATGAGATGAATCTTCAGGCAATCCATCACGTAGAGCTTTTAAAAGAGCTGGGATATCCGGTTCTGCTTGCAACTTCGAGAAAGTCGGTCATCGGTCTGACTTTGGATCTTCCCTCCGATCAGCGGGTGGAGGGGACTGTAGCTACCACTGTTATAGGTGTTATGAAGGGCTGTGCTTTTGTGAGGGTCCATGATATCAAAGAGAACAGACGGGCAATCGCCATGACACAGGCGATTTTGCGTTCTTAAGAGATGAGGAGATACGATATTGGATAAGATTCATATTAAAAACCTGGAAGTCTTTGCCAATCACGGTGTTTTTCCGGAGGAAACAGCACTGGGACAGAAGTTCATCATCTCAGCCGTGCTCTTTACCGACACACGAAAAGCAGGCATGACAGATGATCTGACAGCATCCATACATTATGGGGAGGTCAGTCAGAGGATTACAGATTTTCTTACCACCCATACCTATAAGCTGTTGGAAAGAGCTGCTGAAATGCTGGCTGGAGAGCTGCTGCTGACTGTTCCCCATCTGAAAAAAGTACAGTTGGAGCTTAAAAAGCCCTGGGCTCCGGTACATCTGCCCATGGAAACTGTTTCCGTGGAGATTGAGCGGAGCTGGCATAAAGCATATATTGCTCTGGGCTCTAATATGGGAGATAAAGAGGGATATCTGAAGCTGGGTGTTTCCATGCTGGAGGATACCAGGTGGTGCAGGGTCGGGAAGGTATCAGATTTTATCGATACTGCACCTTACGGCTATCTGGCGCAGGATCATTTTCTGAACGGGGCGCTGGAGTTGGATACCCTGCTGACACCATGGGAATTACTGGAACGGCTCCATGAGATCGAGCAGGCTGCAGACCGGAAAAGGGAGATCCACTGGGGGCCAAGAACGCTGGATCTGGATATTCTATTCTACGATCAGTGCATCCTGGATACGGAAGAACTGCAGATTCCTCATGTGGAGCTTGCACTGCGGGATTTTGTACTTCGTCCCATGAATCAGATTGCACCTTATCTGAGACACCCGGTATTAAACAGAACCATCCGTCAACTAATGGAGGCATGGAACAAAGGAACCGGGGAATTATAAAAAAGAAGCTGAAAAAAATCAAGGATAGAAAGAAAAAGGATACAGGTATGAAACAATTATTGCGGTATTTGAAGGGATATGGAAGGGAAAGTGTGATTGCACCACTTTTCAAGATGCTGGAAGCGTGTTTTGAGCTGGTAGTGCCCATCGTGACGGCTCGCATTATCGATATCGGAATAAAAAATGGCAACACTCCCTATATCTGGAGACAGTGTGCAATTCTGGTGGCGTTTGGCGTCATCGGACTGGTCTGTTCACTGACGGCACAGTTTTTTGCGGCGAAGGCGTCCATGGGCTTTGGTACAAATCTGAGAAAAGATCTGTATCGGCATATTAACGGTCTGTCATACACGGAGCTGGATAAGATCGGAACACCAACGCTGGTGACACGAATTACCAGTGATGTGAATCAGGTGCAGACCGGAGTGAATCTCTTTCTGCGTCTGTTTCTGCGGTCTCCATTTATAGTAATCGGAGCAGTGGTAATGGCGTTATCCATCAGTTTTCGGATGACTCTGATTTTCTTTGCAGCAGTCCCTCTGATTGCTCTTTCTATCTTCGTAATCGTAAGGCTTACCATCCCAATTTATAAAAAAGTACAGAATACACTGGACAAAGTGGTGCTGCTGACAAGAGAAAATTATACCGGGGCCCGTGTGGTCCGTGCATTTTCCAGACAGGAGGATGAGAAAAAGGACTTTGCGGATACGAATGCCAGGCTGATGAAAACACAGCTGGGAGCCGGATGGATCTCTGCACTGATGAATCCCATGACCTATGTACTGGTGAATCTGGCTATTATTACCATCCTTCTTCTGGGTGGACGAGAGGTTATGATTGGTAGCCTGACCCAGGGCGAGGTGATCGCACTGGTCAATTATATGAATCAGATTCTGCTGGCACTGATTGCCCTGGCCAACCTGATTATCACGGTTACAAAAGCATGGGCAAGTGCCATCCGTGTAAATGAAGTGTTTGCAGAAAAGACGACTATGACAGAGGGAACGAAGGAGCGGGAAGAGGCATCGAATGCTCATCCATCTGCCGTAAGCTTTTCCCATGTGACCTTCTTTTATGAGGGAGCAAGAGAGCCTTCTCTTTGGGATCTTTCTTTTACGGTACAGAAGGGACAGACCATCGGTATTATCGGTGGTACAGGATCCGGAAAGTCCACGCTGGTAAATCTCATACCGAGATTCTACGATGCCCAGGAGGGCCAGGTTTCTGTAAATGATATGCCGGTGAAAGCTTATACCTATGAGGGACTGCGTTCCAGGATCGGCATCGTACCCCAGAAGTCGGTTTTATTTACCGGTACGATTCGGGATAACATGCGATGGAGTGATCCGACTGCCACAGATGAGCAGATCTGGGAAGCCCTGGAGATTGCCCAGGCAAAGGAGTTTGTAGAGCAGAAAGCCGGACAGCTGGATGAAATGTCCTATACCGGCGGCAGGAATTTCTCAGGCGGGCAAAGACAGCGTCTCTGTATCGCCAGAGCACTGGTGGGAAAACCGGATATTCTCATTCTGGATGACAGCGCCTCGGCTTTGGATTTTGCTACGGATGCAGCCCTTCGGAGAGCCCTTCGGGAGAAAACTAGGGATATGACCACCTTTCTGGTGTCGCAGCGGGTGGCAACCGTTCGTTTTGCAGATCAGATCCTGGTTCTGGAGGATGGCAGACTGACAGGCATGGGAAGCCATGAAAAATTGCGGAAAAACTGTCCTGTTTATCGTGAGATCTGTCAGTCGCAGCTTTCAAAGGAGGTGGAAGCATGAAAGCAGTAAATACCTTCAGGCAGCATAAAGGAACCCTTGCCAGAGTGCTTGGCATGATCCGCCCCTACTGGGGACTTGTTGGACTGACTCTTTTCTTTGCCCTGATTACAGTGGCCTCAACCTTATATGTGCCGATTCTCATCGGGCAGGGTGTGGATATGATCGTGGGTCCAGACAATGTAGATTTTGCCGGATTAACCTCTTTGATTCTGAGGTTTGGCATTACAGTTGCCGTCACAGCCCTCTCTCAGTGGCTTATGAGCCTTGTAACCAACCATATTACCTACCGGGTGGTAAATGATATCCGGGTGCAGGCCTTTAACCACATGGAAATTCTGCCCATCAGCTATATAGACGGACACCAGCCAGGGGAAACCATCAGCAGGATCACAACAGATGTGGAACAGTTTTCCGATGGACTTCTGATGGGATTCACCCAGTTATTCACCGGAGTTCTGACGATCCTTGGAACCCTGGGCTTTATGCTTTCCATCCATGGAGGCATCACAGCTTTGGTAGTATGCATTACTCCGTTGTCATTTTTTGTGGCGGGATTTATCGCAAAACGAACCTATCACATGTTTCGAGAGCAGTCCGAGGCACGGGGAGAGATGACTTCTCTGGTGGAAGAACTGGTGGGAAATCAGAAGGTGGTACAGGCATTTGCCTATGAGGAGCGTGGGGAAGAACGCTTTGATAAGATTAATGAACAGCTTCGGGACTGCGGCGTACGGGCGTTGTTTTTTTCTTCGATTACCAATCCCAGTACCCGTTTTATCAATGGCCTGGTATATACAGGAGTCTGCATCTATGGTGCATTTACAGCGATGTCCGGAGGAATTACGGTGGGACAGCTTTCCTGCTTTATGACCTATGCCAATCAGTATACAAAACCATTTAATGAGATTTCCGGAGTCGTGACGGAGCTTCAAAATGCTCTGGCATGTGCAAAGCGAATCTTTGAATTTATCGACGAAAAGCCGATTGCTCCGGATGTCCCGGATGCGGTTGTGCTGAATCAGGGACAGGGAAGTGTGGTCTTTGATTCTGTGGAATTTGCTTATAAAGCAGAGACCCCGCTGATTCAGAATATGAATCTGCAGGTGAAGCCGGGACAGCGTATCGCTATCGTGGGACCTACCGGCTGCGGGAAGACCACCCTGATTAATCTGCTGATGCGTTTCTATGATATTAATGGGGGAAGTCTGAAGATTGACGGACATGAAATCAGCCGGATCACAAGAGATTCTCTGCGTCAGAACTTTGGTATGGTACTGCAGGAAACCTGGCTGAAGGCCGGAACCATCGCAGAAAATATTGCTTATGGAAAAGCGGATGCCACCAGAGAGGAGATCATTGAAGCGGCAAAGAAAGCCCATGCACACAGCTTTATCTCCCGTATGCCAGAACAATATGACACCGTCATCTCCGAGGACGGCGGCAACATCTCCCAGGGCCAGAAGCAGCTTCTGTGTATCGCCAGGGTAATGCTTTTGAAGCCTCCGATTCTGATTCTGGATGAGGCAACCTCTTCGATTGATACAAGAACCGAGATTCAGATTCAGAAGGCCTTCCAGAAACTGATGGAAGGAAGAACCAGCTTCGTGGTTGCACACAGGCTGTCTACGATTAAGGAGTCGGATGTGATCCTCGTGATGAAGGATGGGCATATCATCGAGACAGGAGACCATGAATCTCTCTTGGAAAAAGGCGGATTTTACGCAAGGCTGTATCAGAGTCAGTTTACGATGTACTAGAAACACAGCTCATCTACAGATGGGATTTTCCGCCTAAAGCAATCCATCGGAGGATGTGTGTCAGAACAATGCCGATCAGTGCACCACAGCTGTCGATGCAGACATCACGGATGGAAGGTCCCCGGTTAGCAACGAAGGACTGGTGATACTCATCACCTGCGGCAAATGCGACGCAGATGAGTCCTACCAGCAGCAGTGTGACAAATCCATGGGCTCCATAGACGGCAAAGGGCAGTGCCACGGTCATGGCGAGGATACAGTATTCTGTCATGTGGGCAGCCTTTCGCACATAGAATTCATAATGCTCTGTCAGCTCTTCCTTTTGAGATTCACTCCAACCCTTATCCATGACGTGGTCAGCGGCATTTACCAGGAGATAAGTTACCTTCTGGCTTAATCCGGAGGACTGTACGCCGGTTTGGCTGGAAAATGAAAAAATCAGACACATCATCAGGATTGCAGGAACCAGTGACAGCGGTTTCAGCATGGCGATCAGGATACGTTTCATAATTAGCGCCTTTCAAAAATGATACAAATTTGTAACTATTCAGTAGGTTCGTGCATTTACTGCATGAACCGTAAGAAAGTGATACAGGTGTGAGAAAATCCCATCACCGAAGGTGATTTTAAATGGATTTTTGAATGTAACTGGTCAGGTACTGAACAGTTACACAAATTTTGAATCAGAGTAGCACATTTTACAGAGAAAGTAAAGTTGATATTCGGCCAGCGCCTTGCGTTTTAAGGTAGGCTCGGTTATACTAGAAAAAAGCAGCGATTCAGCAGGTCTGTGCATATACGGTACAGACCGTGAGAAAGTGATACAAAAATACAATCAGATATGCCTGTATATCTGTCAGAAAAAGGAGTACGAATATATGAGCTATGCAGATCAGCTTTTCATCAATATGTGTCAGGATATCATAGATCATGGTTACAGCACAGAGGGAGAGAAAGTGCGGCCCAAGTGGGAGGACGGTACCTCTGCTTATACGATCAAGCGTTTTGGCGTGGTAAACCGCTATGATCTTTCGAAAGAATTTCCGGCGATTACCCTGAGGAGAACAGCACTGAAAAGTGCCATGGACGAGATTCTGTGGATCTGGCAGAAAAAGTCCAACAATATTCATGATCTCCATTCTCACGTATGGGATGAGTGGGCAGATGCACAGGGTTCTATCGGAAAGGCCTATGGCTATCAGCTGGGTGTGAAACATCAGTACCGGGAGGGCATGATGGATCAGGTTGAACGTGTCCTGTACGATCTGAAGAATAATCCATACAGCCGCAGAATTATGACCAATATTTATGTGCATCAGGATCTCCACGAGATGGCGTTATATCCTTGTGCATATTCCATGACATTCAACGTCACCAAAAGTCCGGACAGCGACAGACTGACTTTAAATGCAGTGCTGAATCAGCGCTCACAGGATGTGCTGGCTGCAAACAACTGGAATGTATGTCAGTACGCCATCCTTCTGATGATGATTGCCCAGGTAAGTGATATGAATGCAGGAGAACTGCTTCATGTAATCGCAGATGCCCATATCTATGATCGGCATGTGGAGATAATTAAAGAGCTGATTGCACGTCCCACCTTTGATGCACCCACTGTGCGGCTGAATCCGGAGATTAAGGACTTCTATGCATTTACGACGGAGGATCTTATCGTGGAAAATTATCAGACCGGACCGCAGATTAAGAATATTCCGATCGCAGTATAACAGACAGCAGACAGGGAAAAGAGGATAAGAGATGAATGCAATTGTTGCAGCAGATAAGAACTGGGGAATTGGGTATGAGAATAAGCTTCTCACCAGCATTCCTTCTGATATGAAGTTTTTCCGTCAGACCACAATGAATCATGTGGTGGTGATGGGAAGAAAAACGCTGGAGAGCTTTCCGAATGGTCTGCCTCTTGCAAAGCGTACCAATATTGTGTTGACCAGCGATCAGAATTATCAGGCCAGGGGAGCAATCCTGGTACATTCTAAGGAGGAACTGCTGGAGGAACTGAAAAAATACGATACCGATGACATCTATGTGATCGGCGGTGGAAGTGTTTATGAGATGATGCTGCCTTACTGCAGTACCGTGTATGTGACAAAGATCGATTTTGCCTATCAGGCAGACACATGGTTCCCGAATCTGGATGAGCTTCCGGACTGGGAGATGACAGAAGAGAGTGAAGAGCAGACCTGCTTTGATATCGAATTCGCCTTTACAAAGTACGAAAAGAGGGTGTAGCTGGGATGCAGATCCATGGGTTTCAAAAACTGACATTGCTGGATTATCCGGAAAAGGTTGCCTGTACCGTGTTCTTCGGAGGGTGTAATTTCCGATGCCCATTTTGTCATAACGGCAATCTGGTACTTCATCCGGGGGACGAACCTTTGATAGCGGAGGAAGAGATCTGGGAGCTTTTGGAAAAACGCCGGGGTGTTCTGGACGGTGTGTGTGTGACAGGTGGAGAGCCAACGCTGGAGCCGGACCTTCCGGCATTTCTCACGAAGATCAAAAGCTATGGTTATCTGGTAAAGCTGGATACCAACGGTTATCGGCCTGAGGTGTTAAAGGAGCTTGTTTTGGATGGACTGGTAGATTATGTGGCGATGGACATCAAGAATGCCCCGGATCGCTACGCCTTGACGGCGGGGGTTCCGGGACTGGATATGACAAAGATTCAGGAATCGGTGGAATATCTGCTGACCGGGGTGGTGGATTATGAGTTTCGCACCACAGTTACCCGGGAGCTGCATCAGAAGCAGGACTTTGATAAAATCGGCAGATGGATTGCAGGGTGCAGACGTTATTATCTGCAGAATTACAAGGAATCAGACTTTGTGATTCATCCGGTGTTCAGCGGATATTCCAGGGAGCAGTTGGAGCGTTTTGCCCAGGAGCTTCGCAGGACGATTACAGTGGTTGGCATACGAGGGATTGACTAATACATCGTAAACGAAATATAGACCAGCTTCATGTGGCAGTTATTTAGGAAACGATGTACTAATTGCAGCAGGAGAGGGGGCGGTACCAGTAGCCGCCTCTTTTGTGATTGTCGGAGTCTGTGCTCAGACGACCCTGTTTAAAATGCCGAAAACCGTAAAGCTGTGCCAAAAACAATTCATTTTCATTGTAAATACCTGGTATTCCAAGGAGAAAGGTCGGGGTTTTCTCCATTTCCATGCAGGCAAGCAGCAGATGATGATAACATTGGAAACTGCGGCAGATAAACTGACTGCAGGAAATCTGAAAACCAAGCTCTCGAAGATAAGGGAAATCCTGCAGCTTAATCTGAAGACAGTCGGAGAATTCCTCATCATCGAAGGGCTGTATCCGGGGAAACTTTTCCTGCAGCTGTGTCCAGACAGAGCTTTTTGGAGGAAGCTTTTCAGCGGTCAGATCCGGATTGGAGTCCATGCTTTCCGCAGAAATCTCCGGAGGCGAAGCTGGTTCTTCAGGCTCTTCCAAAGAGACAGATGAAGAGCTGACCTTTTCTTCGGTATTTTGGGTCGGCTCCGGCTGCGGAGGGACCGGTTTTGCCGCAGATTCCTCCTGAAACTGGCGGGGTATGACCGGAATATCGTCCCATTGGGTGGCAAAGAAGCGTCCCTGGGTGGGATCCAGCAGAATTAATCCGTCAAAGGGTGCGAGGGGATCTTTCTGTGTAGACTCAGTTGGTTGTAAGGTGATGCACTCATGGATACCGGACTGGGTAGCATGCAGTTTTCCAAGCAGCTGTCCGGGCAGGGAGTCACCTGCATGGTGATATCCATAGACGGAAAGGGGACTTTGGGCAGGAAGAGAGAAAACATTGATCTGAAATTGAAGCCGGGACATACCGGGGCGTGATTCTACTTTAACAAATCCACGGTTGGCGGCCTTTTTTTGATTTATGTATTCGTAAATATATGAGATAAAGCGTTTGTAGTCGGACATGAAGCTACCTCGGATTTTTGTTCTTTTTATCATATGCAAAAATCTGAAGTTTTATGATTATTTCGTAACGATTCAGCAGGTCTGCACATATACTGAATCGTTACATCATTTCCATAACAGGAGGAACAGATGGAGCAGGAATATTATATGAAGGAAGCTATCCGCCAGGCAAGAAAGGCGGAAAAACTGATGGAGGTTCCCATTGGCTGTGTGATTGTATACGAAGATAAAATTATTGCACGGGGGTATAACCGTCGAAACACAGATCAGAACACCACCTCCCACGCAGAGATCAATGCCATAAAAAAAGCCAGTAAGAAGCTGGGGGACTGGAGATTGGAAGGCTGTACGATGTATGTTACGCTGGAACCCTGTCAGATGTGTGCCGGTGCCATCGTCCAGGCCCGAATCGATAAGGTGGTAATCGGATGCATGAATCCAAAGGCCGGCTGTGCCGGTTCTGTCTTAAATCTTCTAAATGTGCCTCAGTTTAATCATCAGGTCGAGATAGTAAGCGGTGTGCTGGAGGAACAGTGCAGCGAGATGATGAGCAGCTTTTTCCGCCATCTGAGAGCCATCAGGAAGAAATAACTGAGAGAGTGGCGGCACATCCATAAGCCCTGTGGAAACAAAATGTGGGAGTATGTGTGCCGACAGTCTATGGAAATGAAAGAAAAAATGTTATTGACGATTTGTGCGGAAACATATATAATTGAAAGCGTGTCCAAAGTCCGGACATGCAGAGGGGAGTGGTATCGAAGCGGTCATAACGGGGCGCACTCGAAATGCGTTTGGCGGCAACGCCACGTGGGTTCGAATCCCACCCACTCCGCTATCTGAAAAGTCTGTAAACCCGCATGGGTGGGTGCAGGCTTTTCTTTTTTTGCAGTAAAATAAGTGGAGTTGAAAAAGCTCTGATTTTATTCCTTTTAGCTCTTTTTAGGAGAGAACTTTTATGAGTTCTCTCCTAAACTCAGCCCATTAACAAGTGCCGCCGCCGAACAGGATAGGCAGCTCCAACAAATCGCCTTTGGCGGCTTCAAAAAGTTGGTTGATTTCTTCGCTGTCATAAAAGCTCCCAGTAAAGCGTTCTTTCTTAGGTCGCTCTATCTTGTCGGCAGAATTTGATTTTGCTATTAAAATTATACTAATACTCTGTTTAAGCGGCTACCTAAACGGCTCAACAGCTCGTTTGTAATAGTTCCAGATGCTTCTGCAAGGTCATACGCTGTTATCTCTTTGTTTCCACACCCCCCAATAACAACTGCAATATCACCGGGCTTTACGCATGGTACATCTGTAATGTCAATTAGCGTTTGGTCCATGCAAATACGCCCAATAATCGGGGCTTCATTTTGATTTATTAAGACTTTCCCATGACCACAAGAGAGTGTGCGGGGTATTCCGTCAGCGTATCCGATTGTTAAAACGGCTATTTTTCTATCTTGTTTTGCGACATATTGCAAGCCGTATCCGACACCTTCGCCCTCGAACAAATCTTTTGTTAATGCAACTCTCGCTTTAATTGACAAGACTGGGTGAAGCTCGACTGGACAGTAGTTTAAGTCCGTTTTATTGCTCAAAACGCCATATAAAGCAATTCCAATACGAACATAATCGCCTGCAAACTCCGGATAATTTATTAACCCATAGCTCGCCAACAGGTGTAGTTTACCGCAAGAATATCCACGCTTTTCTAAATCAGAAACAACGGAGTAGAACTTGTCGCCCTGCTTTTTTGTAAATTCAGCATCATTGGCTGTTGTTGTTTCATCACAGCATAAATGTGTATAAGCACCTGTGATTATAAGATTTTTGCAATGAAAAATGCTGCATATTTCTTCTTCTCGCTCTGCACGTTCTCCCATACGATGCATACCTGTATCAATTTTCAACTGCACTTTTATCTTTTTGCCATACGCATTTAGGGTCTTAGCATAACCACTATCAATCACAGTCTGTGTCAAATGGTATTTTTTCAATAGCGAAAACTGTTTAGGGTGCGTATAGCCCAAAATCAAAATATCGCCTTTTACTCCGCCATTGCGTAGCTCCACACCTTCTAATACAGTTGCAACACAAAAAGCTGTTATGCCTAATTTGTTCAGCTCTTTTGCTAAAAGTACGGCACCATGACCATAAGCATTTGCTTTTATCGCTGGCATCAACTGACTTCCCGATGGGAGCAGGGTACGTAATGCGCTGACATTTTGGCGCAGGCTATTTTTGTCAATCTCTATCCATGCACGACCACAAGGAAATGGTAGCTTGTTGACTTTGCCTTTGGCTAATAAATTTTCAAGAATAATTGCAAATGTGCAGGATAGAACGCATACGACAGTATAATGAATTATGCTATTATTTATAAACAGGTTTTCTAAGTGTGTGAGCTTTGCAATTCCTCGCACAAAGATGATCAACAATGGGTGAAGAATATATATCCATGTCGAAATTGTCCGCAATCGTTTTTTTGACTTCATATCAGCAGACAAGACAATTTGAAAAAGAAAAACCATACAGGGCAATAATGCAATATACATACTGTCATGCCGCTGAACATTCAAATGATGGAGCGTTATTCCCTCAGCTATCATCACAATAAGCGAAAAACCAAAAGCAATAACGGTTAATTTTCTGTTTGTCTTTTGCGGCACTTGTTGTATAGCTGCTCCGAGGACAAGAAAAATGGGGACGTAAAAAATGCCGTTTCGGGTGTAAGAAAACACGTGGAACATATCCATGTAGATTTCTTGGAAAAAGTGTAGATTTGTCAAAAATCCAAAATAACTATCTCCAAACAGTCCCAATATATAGAGAAAAATCACCACCCCAACAGTTACTTTAAACGGTAGTTTTCTGCTCATAAGAAAAAGAACAAGCACACCAAGTATAGAAGCGGGCAGATACCATAAATGATAGAGCGTACCGTCAAATATCAATATACGAAAAACGTCAAGAAAGCCTATACCATTTAACTGCCCGGAATAAAGATTGACAGGGAGATAGATAATAATAGCAATGGCATATAGTAGCAAAGACTTTTTCAAAAAACCATACAACGGCTTCATATCCTTACAGTTGTTAAAGAGATATTGCGGCAAAAGGAAATAGCCCGTTGTCATAATAAAAAAAGGAACAGCTATTCGTGCAATAATTCTTGTGAATACAAAGTCTGCGCTGTTGCTAAAAGAGGAGAGCGGCGACGTATGTATAGCAATTATCAATAGTGCAGCCAATATTTTAAAATGGTCTAATCCCCCAAGCCGTTTATTGGTTTCCATTGTTCTTCCTCCACTCGGTAATGATATAACCGTCTATGTTATTGCCGGAAACCGAGTATGGAATATTGTCGTCAAGTTCAAAACTGGTATCCGCTGTTTTTTCTGCTGCCAAGTAGGAAACCTCAATACACATATCCTTAATGCGAAAAATGTAGTATTTTTTATCATAGGGATAATTTTTTAAAAAACAAATATATTCCTCAAGAGCAAAATTGTGTTTCCGCATTATTTCTGCATGAGGTACGCCTACATAACGAAAATGCCACGGCTCATGTGCAATCCCTGTAATACTTTCTTTGGTTTTCGGATAGCGTTCAATGAAGCCATAAGAAATTGCATTTTTTCGAAATGCTTGACATACTCCCACATAAGGGAAATCGGGACACAGAAAATCAATGTTAGCTTGTTCCCTTGCAAGGTCTATGGCAAGTCCAGTCTGGTGTTCACTGTGACCGGGAAGTGCAACGTATTTTTGTGTGAAGGCAGTTCCGTTTTCTTTGAGTGATTGTGTATAGATTTCCTGCTGTTCCTGCGCTGAACGCCAGCCACTTACTACTCTAATCTGTTCCCAAGCATTGAGTTTGTCTATAATACTTGAAAGAAGTTTGACAACATTTGCTTCAAGCTGCACCCTATTTGTGTCAGTATTTATGGGCAGCAGCGTATGCTCTGCGCCGTTCTTCATACAAGGGTATTGTCCATTTACTAAAATCAGATTTCCATCGTAGATACAGTTTTTTTCTAAAGTAATGGATTTCATATTTTCACCGCCAATTCAATTGCGATAGTAAGGACATCTTCAAACGCTATACCGATAGCCTTAAGCATATTAGGAAATCGGCTGTGCGTTGTAAAGCCCGGAATGGTATTGACTTCATTAAATACAATTTCACCGGAAGCAGACAAAAACATATCTACTCGTGCAAATCCTTGACAATTTAACACCTTAAAAATTATTTTTGCGGTTTCTTTTATCTGCTTCGCTGTATCAGCGTCAATTCTTGCAGGAACATGGATAGCAGAAGTTTTTAAAGAATATTTTTCCGTAAAATCAAAGAACCCGTCTGAAAGTTCAATTTCATCAACTTCACCAACTGTCAGCGTTTCGTTTCCTAAAACAGCACAGCCTACCTCAAAACCTGTTATATTTTCTTCGATAATAACGTTGTCATCATATTCAAATGCTAATTTGATGGCAGCAGGCAAATCACATCGGTCAAGTACCTTTGTCACTCCAAAAGAGGAACCTGCTTTGATAGGCTTTACAAACAGCGGATAGCCTATTTCCTCTGCGTAAGAAAGAGCAATTCCGGCGTCCATACTTTTCGTAAGAATGTAGGAGTGCGGAACAGAAATGCCTGCTACATGAACGAGTTTGTGCGCTCTATCTTTATCCATGCATAAGGCAGACGCAAGAACTCCACAACCCACTATTGGGATGCCCGCAAGCTCAAAAACACCTTGTACCGTGCCGTCCTCACCATTTCTACCATGCAAAACAGGAAATACAACATCAATAGAAATCTTGTCTGTTCGTTTGTCGTCATATTTAAGAATGATGTGTTTAGAACGATTGGGAGATACCGCCGCAGGAATACAATCAGTATCATTGCGCCAAGTGTCATTTGCGATTTTCTCAATATCCCCGTTAAAATAAAACCAATCTCCCTGCGAGGTGATACCAATCAAAACGGGTAAATATTTTTCCTTATCCATGTTACTTATTACTGCATATGCTGATTGTAGCGAAACACTATATTCCGGGGAGCAACCTCCAAAAATAACAGCAACTTTTTTTCGCATATCGTGACAGCACTGCAAAAGAGCATTATCTACACTTTCTTTGAAACTCGGAGAGGGAGTCATATTCGCTGTCACATTGTGCAATGTGTCTTTGACTTCTTTTTCTAATTCATCATCAAAATTCATTTTGTCCTCCTGTCTGACAAGGCATGATAGCCTTATAAGTTTGTTATTGTATTATTTCTAACTTTCAAATCTAACCAACCACCTAAATTAGTCTTGTCTAAATATTCTTCAAGGCAGATACCTTGATTTTTGATTTCTGTTGCCGCAACAACACCAACATAACGGTAATGCCAAGGTTCGTTAATCACTCCTGTGATTTCTGTTTTGTCTGGTGGGTAGCGGTTAATAAAGCCATATTTATATGCGTTTTCAGCAAGCCATTTATAAACCTCATCGCCTGTGGAATGAATACCGTCAGCGTTAATATCTACGGCTATACCTAATTGATGTTCGCTTGTTCCAGGAATCGCCACCCATGCTTCTGCTTTCGTTTTTGCTTCATCTGTGGAATACCCTTTATTTTCATAGTCATTGATTTTTTCACTCATAAGACTTTCTTGCTTTTCTGTTGTTCGATAGCCGGAAGCGACAATCGGATAAACAACATCATTTCTCGCATTATCAAACATTTTTTGCAGGGCGGGATATATGCGAGTATCTATTAACTCGCCATTAGATAATGATGTCAATTCAACTTTGTAATCATTTGGAATAGGGTTCCATTTGTTTGTCAAAATCAAGCACCATGAGGTTTCATCTGTACTTGCTTCTGCAACGTCATTTGGAATGTCGTTAAAATCCTTTTCTGATACGCCTGCTACCGTATCGGGGAAAGATAAAGGCTGTTTTGCGACATTGTTTTGAAAAATTCTTCCAACATGACAAGCTATAACTATCATTACTGCAAGGCAGATACATACTGTAAATCGTAAAATTATGCGTTTGCAGGCAGAACGACGCTTCATTTTTTTTCCTCGGCTGTATCTGTCTAAATTATCATCATTCTCACATCTTCTCATTGAAATAGACCTCCTTTGAATATTTAAGAAATAAAAATGCTCCTGTCAGTATTTATTGTACTGAACAAGAGCATTTGGGACTTTAATATAAAGTTGTTTAATTCCTAAGGAAATCCTAATTTCAAATTGAAACTTTATTAATGTATCTTTGGCAGAGTTATCTTAAACGTTATAGTGTCATTCTCGCTATCAGCGGTAATCGTTCCACCATGCAAGGTAATAATTTCATTTGCAATAGCTAATCCCAATCCGGCACCACCTGTGTTAGATGTACGGGCTTCATCTAAACGGTAAAACTTCTCAAAAAGTGAGGCTAATTTTTCTTTTGAAATGGTCTTTCCTCTATTTATAAATGAAATAATAACGGAAGTGTCTTTTTCCTCGGCAAGAATATTGATTTCTGTGTTTGGATAGCTGTATGCCGCTGCATTTTTCAAAACATTATTGAAAACACGAGCCAACTTATCAGGGTCGCCATAGATAGTTAAATTTTCATCTGCTTTTAGGATTGCGGTATTTCCATTTGTGGATAAGATTGGTGAGAGTTCGTCAGTAAGCTGCACAAGCATATAGTACAAGTCAATGTTTTCCCTTGAAAGACTTATCTGCTGTAAGTTATACCGAGTTATTTCGAAAAATTCATTTATCATTTTCTCTAAACGATAAGCTTTGTCAAGGGTAATATTCACATACTTAGCTTTTTGCTCAGCCGGCATATCTGGTGCTTCAGCTAAAAGGTTAAGGTAGCCAATTACTGAGGTTAAAGGAGTTCGTATATCATGGGCTAAATACATAACCAAATCATTTTTACGTTGCTCAGCTAACTGCGCTTCCAATGTGCGCTGTTTCAATTCCTGCTTTACGGCGTTTAACTTGCGCTCAATTGCTGTCATTTCAGAGGGAAGATGTATTTCCATATCATCGGTTAATAAGTCGTCTATGCCTTGATTTACTATATCAAAGTATTTTGTAAACCAATTCAGAACAATGCGAAGCAATACAAAAAATGTAATAGAGATTGCTACTATCCAAATAACAGAAAAATTGTTCCGAAAAACCTGTTGATATAAATTGAGAGCGTTTGTATAGTCCATTTTTAATAAGTCTTGAATTATACCTACAATCCAGTTACCACCTCTATCGCTCCAAAATAATTTGTAAAAGAAAAAAATAATAAGAAAAGAAGCTACGACCATGACCAAAAGTTTAGAAAATAATTTAAACTTTAGTTTTGAATAATCAGATTTGTATATTGCCTTTTGTTTATTATTTTTCAATTTTATACCCCACTCCCCATATTGTTTTTATGTGCTTTGGATTGTCAACGGTATCATGCAGCTTTTCTCGTAAATGGCGGATGTGTACGGTAATGGTGTTATTACTTTTTGTGTAATACTCGTCCTGCCAAATTTGGTGGAACAGTTCCTCTGCACTAACCACATTTCCCTTGTTTTCCAACAAAATACGCAATATAGAAAACTCCGTAGGGGTCAGCTCAAGTGGTTTTTCATTTAGCAGACACTCATGGGTACTGATATTAAATACTAATCCCGAATGA
>JAQUXP010000011.1 GCA_028692395.1 Lachnospiraceae bacterium | reverse complement strand
CTAGCTAATTTTATCCATAATTCTTACTGTTTATAAGGATCTTTTCGATCGTTCAAAAATGTTATTCTTTAGAACTTTCGAGGATGTGTTTTACTATTTAATTATCAAGGAACTTTGTTCTGTCTCGTAACAGCAACTCTGATATTCTATCAAAGATGAAGCCGTTTGTCAAGAACTTTTTATTTCTTTTTTGTTACTGCTCTTCGTTCTCTCTTGCAGCAACTTTTATATCATATAATATATGATGCTGTTTGTCAAGAACTTTTTTATTTCTTTTTTGCTGTTGTCTGTATCTCTCAACAGTGCTTTAATAGAGTATCACATCAAGTATCAGAAGTCAACATATTTTTACATATTTTGATACCATTTTGATGCAGTTGCTGTAATTTCGTTACTGTTTACTGCCACGTCAGCAAACAGTAACACTATTTTGCTCATGCACCGATACAACGAATGGCATCTTTAATATTATCCACTGCAAGCAGACGAATTCCTTTTATATTCTCCACTGATTTCATACAGGCACAGGGAAGAATCACACTTTCAAAACCAAGCTTTTTCGCTTCCTGTACTCTCTGTTCTGCCATACTGACGGCACGCACTTCACCACTTAAGCCTACTTCGCCAAATGCTACTGTTTTTTCATCAATTACAACATCGCGATAGCTGGACACAATAGCAAGGATAATCCCCAGATCAATGGCCGGCTCATTCATCCGGATTCCTCCTGCAATATTTACATATGCATCGCTGGCGGAAAGATTCAGCCTTGCCCTTTTTTCCAGCACTGCCATCAAGAGATTGACCCTATTGAAGTCTGTCCCTGCCGCTGTCCTTCTTGGAATCCCAAAGTTACTTGGCGCAACCAGTGCCTGTATCTCGATCAGTATTGGACGGGTTCCTTCCATAGAACATGCAACGATGGAGCCGGATGCCCCCTCCGGTTTACCGCTCAGCATAAATTCCGAAGGATTCTTTACCTCCTCCAGACCATTTGCGCACATCTCGAACACACCAATCTCATTTGTTGAACCAAAACGATTCTTTACTCCTCTCAGAATACGGTAAGAAGCATGACGGTCACCTTCAAAATATAGCACACTGTCAACCATATGCTCCAGCACTCTCGGGCCTGCCACATTGCCGTCTTTTGTCACATGTCCTACGATAAAGATCGAAATCCCCAGCACCTTTGCAATCTGCATCAGTACTCCGGTAGACTCCCTTACCTGAGAAACACTGCCCGGAGCCGAACTGACCTCTTCATTGTACATGGTCTGTATAGAGTCAATCACTGTCACCTCCGGATTTTCCCGTTTAATCACCTCACGGATCGTATCCAGGTTCGTTTCGCAAAAAAGCTTCAGATTGTTATTAAACTCACCGATACGGACAGCACGAAGTTTGATCTGCCGCAGAGATTCCTCCCCGGAAATGTATAAGACCTTACGTCCAAGTCCGGCAAGATTTCGGCACACCTGTAAGAGCAGCGTGGATTTTCCGATTCCAGGATCTCCTCCCACAAGAGTCAGTGAACCGGCCACGATTCCGCCACCCAGAACACGATCCAACTCCCCGATATTTGTCTGGATTCTGGCATCCTTCTCCGTACTGATCTCTGCTATGGTCACTGGCGCTTCTATATTTTTACTGCGGCTTAATGCCTGTGCAGCCTTTTTACTTTCTACAACCTCTTCCACAAAGCTGTTCCACGCCTTGCAGCCGGGACACTGTCCCATCCATTTACTGGATTCGTATCCACATTCCTGACAGAAAAAAACTGTCTTTGACCCTTTTGCCATAATCCCTCCATTAAGTACAAAATGGGAGGAACAGATCTTGCCCGCCCCTCCCATTTTATTCAAAGCCACTGTTATATGTATCGAATTATTCCACTCTCATAATCTGAACCTGAACCTGTTCTGCCTTCTCCAGTTCTACGCTGAAAGAAAGCTTTCCGCCCAGATTAGTAGTCATATGTCCAACATTTACTTCATCCAGCAGAATCTTGTACTCTGTATCTTCTTCCATCTCTACTGTGATCTGAACATCTTCCGGTCCTTCTACGGTGAATGCAAGACCATTTTCCAGGATCCGGAAACCGGACACTGCTGTTCCTGGTACAGATTCATATACAAAGGTACCATTACGCTCCAGCTTGGTAATTTCTTTAAATGTCTTTACTTTATATACATCTCCCGCATATTCAAAGTCAGACAACTTTGATTTTGTGTCCAGCTCATAATTCCCAAAACTAATACTTCCATCTGCTTCAATACGAATCAATTCGTTAATTCCCGACATCGAATGTATCCTCCTGTTTACGTCTTTAGTATCTCAGTGGGACTCATGCTTTCACTGAGTGGTTATTTAGATTATATCCTATCGCCATAGTTTTTACCAGTAACTTTCTAAAACTTTAAGACTTTTTTATATTCCTGTATGATTTACATGTCCCACTTTTTCACAATAGCAAAACCGATGGGATATGGTCCGGTATGCACACTGATGGTCGCACCAATCTGTCGGATTGGAAGTTTTTCTTCTGTAAATGTATCATCAAGTTTTTTAAGCTGTTCTACTGCTAGTTCACGAAATCCCAATGCTTCCTCATAATCATATCCGAATCCGATCGTGATGGAGAAGTGGTCCACAGGCTCTTTGGATGCTTTGATATAGTCCAGAAGAAGATCCAGCGATTTCTGCATGGATTTTTTTCGGCTTCTGCTGATACCGGAAGAGAAAATCTCTCCTTCCTTCAGGGTAATGATCGGGCGGATTCCAAGAACTGATCCGGCCAGTGCCGTCAGCTGGCCAATCCTTCCTCCATGCTTCAGATATTCCATGTTGCCCACAGTAAAGAAGATACGGCCTGTGCTTTTGATGGCTTCCAGTCTCTCGATCGTCTTCTCATAGGACACTCCTGCTGCCTGCATTTTCACAGCCTCCAAAACATAGAGTCCCTGCAGTACCGTATTGATCGTCGAATTAATAACCGTAATCTGTGCCCTGGGATATTTTTCCAGAGTCATATCTCTGGCATTTACCGCAGACTGCATGGAACCACTGAATTTTGTGGTAATACAGATACAGATCACCGGAACATTTTCCTTTGCATATTTTACAAATGCATCCATAAAGTCTGTGACAGAGGGCATGGAGGATTTGGGATACACCCCTGGAAAGTCTACCATCTTCTGATAAAAATCCCGAATGCCAATCTCCTGGATCTCTTTCTGATAAGTTTTATCATCAAAAGACACATAAAAAGGAATTACGTCAATTCCAGTCTCCTCCACAAGCTCCTCTGGCAGATCGCAGGATCCATCGCTGATAATCTGATATTGCTTCATCTAGTCTTCCTCGCTTCTCTTATTGTTTATCGTTTTTATATGAATCTGTTTTTTGTTGATTCCAATTTGAACATGATCACCTTTTTTTACATTTCCGAGTAGAATCTCTTCCGCTAAAGGATCTTCTATTTTACTCTGGATTGCACGTTTCAGAGGTCTTGCACCATATTTGTGATCATAGCTTTCGTCAATCAGATGTTCCTTTACCGTCTCGCTGACATCCAGTTGGATGCCCATCTGTTCCATACAGCGATTTTTCAGGTCCTTCAGCAGAATCTGAATAATCTTTTTCATATCGTTCTTTTTCAATGCATGGAAGACGATAATTTCATCAATACGGTTTAAGAACTCTGGCTTAAACATACGTTTTACCTCGTCCATAACCATATTTTTCATCTGCATATAATCACGTGCTTCATCCGTCTGACTTCCGAATCCCAGCTTCTTTGGCTCAATAATTGCCTGTGCTCCGGCATTCGAGGTCATAATAATACAGGTCTGCTTAAAGTCTACCTTTCGCCCCTGTGCATCGGTAATATGCCCATCGTCCAATACCTGCAGCAAAATGTTGAACACATCCGGATGTGCTTTCTCGATTTCATCAAAAAGAATAACACTATAAGGATTTCTTCTCACTTTTTCAGAAAGCTGTCCACCCTCTTCATAGCCCACATAACCCGGAGGGGATCCAATCAGCTTGGAAACGCTGTGTTTCTCCATATATTCTGACATATCCACCCGAATCATAGCCTGCTCCGTGCCAAACACGGCCTCTGCCAGAGCCTTGGACAGTTCAGTTTTACCTACTCCGGTAGGACCAAGGAACAGGAAGGAACCGATTGGTCGTGTGGGATCCTTCAAGCCTACACGTCCACGCTTAATTGCCCTGGAGACTGCAAGGACTGCCTCTTCCTGTCCAATCACACGCTTGTGCAGGGTCTGCTCCAGTCTGGCAAGGCGTTTGCTTTCCTGCTCTGCAAGACGCTGTACCGGAATCTTTGTCCAGCCTGACACAACCTGGGCTATATCTTCCTCCGTAACAATCAGTTTTTTCTCCTTGTTACGTTTTTCCAGACGCTGTCTGGACTGTTGGAGTTTTTCTTCTGTGACATCCTGTTCTTCTCTGATCCTGCGTGCTTTTTCAAAATCATTGTCTTTTATGGCAGTTTCTTTTTCCTGCAGCAGCTGCTGAAGTCTTGTCTCCAGCGCTACAATATTCTCCGGCACCTGATAGCCGCCAAGCTGTACCCCGGCAGAAGCCTCATCGATCAGATCGATGGCCTTATCCGGAAGAAAACGGTCACTGATATAACGGGTGCTCATCTTTACTGCGGCTTCCACTGCCTCATCTGTAATTGTAACACCATGGTGTTTTTCATAATAGGGGCGCAGGCCCATCAGGATATCCATCGCCTGCTGTTCTGTAGGCTCTTCTACCATAACCGGTTGAAAACGACGTTCCAAAGCGGCATCCTTTTCGATGTACTTACGATATTCTGCCAGAGTGGTGGCACCAATCAGCTGAATCTCGCCTCTGGAAAGAGAGGGCTTTAGAATATTCGAAGCATCCAGCGCTCCCTCCGCTCCGCCTGCTCCGATGATGGTATGCAATTCATCGATAAACAACAGGATATTTTGATTTTCCATCACTTCCTGTACGACACGTTTAATCCGTTCCTCGAATTCTCCCCGGTACTTACTTCCAGCCACCATGCTGGAAAGATCCAGTATCACAACTCTTTTTTCTTTCATTGCGTCGGGGACCAGCCCCCACACGATACGCTGTGCCAGACCTTCTGCAATGGCAGTTTTTCCCACACCCGGTTCACCAATCAGGCAGGGATTATTCTTCGTCCTTCTGCTTAGAATCTGGATAATCCGATCAATCTCCTTTTCCCTTCCTACCACCGGATCCAGCTTTCCCTGCCGTGCCATCTCACTGAGATCCCGGCTATACTGATCCAGAGTTTCTGTTCTGCCTCCCTCGGCCTCTATATGGCTGCGGCTTTGAAACTCTTCCTTTGCTCCGACAGTGTCCTCGCCCATGGCCGTAAGGATAGAGCCGTACAGCTTTTGGATATTTACTCCCAGCGTATACAAAAGACGAGTTGCCACACAATCTGTTTCTTTTAATATCGCAATCAGAACATGCTCTGTACCAATCGTCTTGCTTTCATAATGCGCTGCTTCCTGTTCACTGCTAATCAATATCTTCTCTGCCCGGGGTGTATACTCCGGCTGCAGCTGGGTCATAATCTCTCCGGAGGGAGCGATCAGCCGGTCAATCAGTTCCAGAAGCTTTCCCTCCTGGACTCCATATTCCTCAAGAACCATACTGGCTGTACTGTTCTGTTCCTTCAAAAGCCCCACCAGAATATGTTCTGTACCAATATAATTATGCCGGCATTGCCGTGCTGTCTTTGCTGCCAGCTGTAATGCATGTTTTGCCTGACTGGTAAATGCCTGATTCATCCGCTTCTCCTTTTTTACTCATATTCCTGATAGATTTCTTCTACCAATTCACAAATTTCCTGTTTACTTATGTTTTTGCACACAGCTTCTGCAAGAATCACTCTCAGTTCTGCCTTCATCTCTTCCATGGCAAAGAGCTTATCCACATCCACCCGCACGATTGCTCCATGTCTGCGGTCCAGGGTCACCAGACCCTCCTCCCGCAAAAGACTGTAGGCTTTATTCACCGTATGCATATTAATACCGATGGTATCTGCCAGCTGCCGCACAGACGGAAGGGATTCCCCCTCCTGAATCCGAGCTGTGGCAATTCCAAACACAATCTGATTACGCAGCTGAATATAGATTGCCTCATCACTGCCAAAATCTATCTTGATTGTTTCATATTGCATGAATTTCTCCGCCTCTTTCTCCGGTGCTTGTGAATATCTCTACCGGTTTTTATCGTAAATGATCTGCAAGCCTTTCAGCAGCAGATTGTCATCCAGTATAATCTCATGTCGGCACAGAGGAATAATAACCTTCGCCAGTCCGCCTGTGGCAACTACCGTGCAAGCTTCTCCTAATTCATCATTAATTCTTTCAATGATGCCGTCCAGTGCCGCAGCATTTCCGTACATGGCCCCGCTCTTCATGCAATCAATGGTGTTGGTCCCGATGAGACGTTTCGGTTTCTCCAGACTAATCTGGGAAAGCTGTGCTGCATTGCTGACAAGAGAGTCACTGGCGGTTCTGACACCTGGCAGAATCAATCCGCCGATATAATTTTTCTTATTATTAATAACACAAACTGTCGTGGCAGTTCCCATATCAACGACGATCAAAGGAACCGGATGTTCCGCAAGTGCCGCCACAGAATCCACCACAAGATCACTGCCAAGCTGCGCCGGATTATCCATCAGAATATTCAGTCCGGTCTTTACTCCAGGACCCACAACCTTGATGGGCTTGTCAATCAGTTTTTCTGCTGCCCCATGAACTACCTCTGTAATCTGAGGTACTACTGAGGATATAATACCACCCTCGATCTCCTCAATAGGAATCTGATAGATTTCGAGTACATTTTTTATATTGACTGCATACTCCAGGTCTGTCTTTTTACGGTCTGTAGACAGACGCTCGATAAAATACACCTTTTCTTTTTGAATGCATCCAAGTACGATATTTGTATTGCCGATATCGATTACAAGTAACATGC
Organism: Lachnospiraceae bacterium; assembly: GCA_028692395.1. GTDB lineage: Bacteria > Bacillota > Clostridia > Lachnospirales > Lachnospiraceae > Novisyntrophococcus. The sequence goes on along the minus strand of JAQUXP010000011.1, from coordinate 71,840 downwards.
TTTTATCCTCCAAATCACGTGTATCACTTTCTTACGATCTGTGCAGTAAATGCACAGACCCGCTGAATAGTTACGTTGTTTCTATTCTTCTTTGCTTCCTGTTACATGAGTTTTGCAGCATGACACAATTTGATCCAGGATGGCATCCGCAACCGCTTCTTTCGACATGCAGGGAAACTCTCTGCTTCCTTCTGCCGTAATAAGGGTTACGATATTTGTATCTGTTCCAAATCCCGCACCTTCCACCTTCAGGTTATTCGCCACAATCATATCCAGATGCTTTTTCTCCAGCTTCTGCCGGGAGTTTTCCAACATGTGTTCTGTCTCCATGGAAAATCCGCATAAAAACTGTCCTTCTTTTTTATGTTCACCAAGAAAGGCAAGAATATCCCGGGTTTTCTCCATGGTAATAGAAAGCGCACCGTCTTTCTTCTTGATTTTCTGATCGCTGACAGCTGCAGGCCGATAATCCGCCACGGCTGCTGCCTTGATAATAATGTCCTGTTTCCCCGCATGGTTTGTGACTGCTTCAAACATCTCCTGGGCTGTCGTAACAGAAATTCTTTCAACACCTGCCGGCACAGCAAGTACTGTTGGACCTGATATCAGGGTTACCCTTGCCCCCCGCATGGCAGCGGCTCGGGCTATGGCATATCCCATCTTGCCTGTGGAGTGATTGGTGAGATAGCGAACAGGATCCAAAGCTTCCTGGGTTGGACCTGCAGTTACGAGAATATTTTTTCCCAACAGATCCTTTTCCTTTGCCAGAGCAAGCAGCACCTGTTCCAGCAAAACCGATGGCTGAGGCATCTTTCCTGCTCCGGTATCTCCACAAGCCAGTCTACCACTGTCCGGTGTAATAATCTTCATGCCATGCCTTTTCAGTTTCTGCAGATTCTCCAAAACGATAGGATTTTCATACATTCTTGTATTCATCGCAGGGGAAATCAGAACAGGACAGGTGCATGCTAAAAGTGTCGTGGTCAGCATGTCATCTGCCATACCTGCTGCAAGCTTTCCAATCACATTGGCCGTTGCCGGTGCCACAAGTACAAGATCCGTCTGTTTTGCCAGAGAGATATGCTCCACCTCAAACTCAAAATTTCGATCAAATGTATCCCACAGACACTTGTGTCCCGTCAATGTCTCAAAAGTAATCGGATTGATAAACTGACAGGCATTCGATGTCATAATCACATGTACACTGGCATGCTGCTTTACCAGCATACTTGCCAGATCTGCCGCTTTGTATGCTGCTATAGATCCGGTAACTCCCAAAATCACTGTTTTTCCTTTTAACATAAGGATTTTTCCTTTCTCTGCTTCTTCCTGTCTGCGACAGTTATACTTATTGTAGCACAAAACGCATAGATGTCCATAAAAAAAACTGCCATAGGCAGTTTTTTTATAAGAACAATATATAACACTTTCAAGGCCAGCAGAACCTATCAAAAGCAGACTGTGAACATTTCTGTTCTAAAAGCTGTTCCTGTTATCTGCCACAACATTTTTTGTATTTTTTTCCGCTGCCGCAAGGACATGGATCATTTCTGCCAATCTTGGTTCCTTTGATGATTGTACCAGACTTTTTCTGATCCAGATAAAGAACCTTTTTCTGCTCCTCTGTGAAAATCTCATCCCACATTGGAAGATCATAAAGCCAGTCAGCTTTGGCATCTACCATGTTCTTGTAAAGAACTTCTTTATCGAATCCCAGATTTACTTCTGTATCCTCTGTCATCTCTTCAATTGGGTTTGGAGCCTTCAGACTGTCATTGATTCCATCCAGGAAACCAACCATCGTCATCACTTCAACTTCATATTTTTCGGCAAGCTCCTTCACGGTACCCCGTACAACCTCATCGGGGTTTGTAAGAAGTTTTTCATAAATTCCCTTTTCAATCAGAAAATAATTGGTCCAAAACTTCTGCAGCTGATTCTTATCTGTTTCCTGAGAGTATGCAATATCTCTCCAATCCTGTAATAAACTCATATATTTACCATCCTTTGATTCAAACTTATCGTTTCTGGCTGAACGCTGTCAGCAGATATAGTATATACGAAACACCCTTAAAATGCAAGTGTTAATGTAACTGTTCAGTACCGTTAATCTTCTGTAAAGCCTTCCGGCGCAATCGGTATCCCCCGATATTCTACGCTGGTTGAGAATACAATCTGTGTTTTTGTTCTTCCAAACTTCTGCAGTCTTCCGATAAAACGATCCAGATCCTTTGTTGTTTTAAAGAAAACCTTCATCAGCATGGAATAATCTCCGGTTACACAGTTGCACTCTACTACATTTGGCACTCCTGCTATGTAAGGATAAAATTCCTGCTTTCGCTGGGGCTCCACCTCCAGATTGATAAAGGCTTTAATACGGTAGTCAAATGCTTCCGGATCCAGCAAAGCCAGATAACCGGTGATCACATGTTCCTTCTGCAGCCGCTCGATCCGAGCGGAAACCGTAGGCGAGGACAGGGAAACTCTGTCGGCTATCGCCTTCAGAGGAAGTCGCGCATCCTGCTGTAATATAGTGACAATCTGTCGGTCAATATCATCTAATTCATGCTTCATCTTTTCTACTTCCTTCATTATTCTCTGTCATTGTCCTCATCGTCCTGGGACTTTATAAGCTTGCTGACAATTGTGCTTTCCACCCGATGCTCTTTTACTTCGATCACTCGAATCGCCAGAATATCTGTCTCCAGCTCGAATTTGCTTCCATCATCCGGAATAGAGCCCAGATTGCCAAAGATATATCCGCCAAAGGTATCATATTCATCTGTTGGCAGAGAAATCTTCAGTGCCTCCTCCACATCATCCAGGAAGGTACAGCCCTGTATCCGCCATGTATTCTCGGCGATCTGGACAATCTCTTCCGGTTTATCCTCGTCGTCTTCTTCCGTGAGATCTCCCACCAGCTGTTCGATCAAATCACGTAGTGTGATAATTCCATCCATACCACCATATTCATCCAGTACCACAGCAAAATAATTACCACTCTTTTTCATATTCCGAAACAGAATGTCTGCCTTGATATTCTCCGGCACAAAATATGGGGTACGCACAGCCTGGCTCATAATCTCATCCTTGCCAAGCTCCTGAAGGCGGAAAAAGTCTTTCGCATCCATAACCCCAAGGACATCATCCACACTCTCTCCGCAGACCGGAAACAGGGAATGACGGCTCTCGTGGATTACTTTTTCCCACTCTTCTTTCTCGTCGTCTGCCCAGATCAGGGCCACATCTGTACGATGCGTACAGATTTCATCTATGGAGATGTCATCAAACTCAAATACATTTTGAATCATCTCCTTTTCAGTACAGTCTATCGTCCCCTTTTCACTTCCGGCATCTACCATCATGCGGATTTCTTCTTCTGTAACTTCTTCTTCCTCCTGGTTGGGATCAATCCTGCATAATCTCAGGATGCCATTGGTAGACGCTGTCAAAAGCCATACCAGAGGTGAAAAAGCCTTCGCAATAATACTGAGAAGTCCCGCCATTCCAAGTGCAATCTTTTCCGCATTTTTCATGGCAATCCGCTTCGGCACAAGTTCGCCAAATACCAGTGTAAAAAAAGAGATGGCCAGTGTAATAAGAAATACAGAAACTGTTTTTAATGTGCTCTCCGGAATTGGTGTTCCAACACTTGTCAGAAACTTTACAAGCCTGCCTGAAAAGTTGTCAGCCGCATACGCACTGCCCAGGAAACCGGAAAGCGTAATTGCTACCTGTATCGTAGCAAGAAACTTCGATGGAGATGACGTAAGTCTGACAAGCTTTCCTGCCTTTTTATTCCCATCGGAAGCCAGCTTCTCAAGCTTCACATCATTAAATGAAATGACTGCGATCTCCGCACAGGCGAACACAGCATTCAGGGCGATCAGTATGATCTGTAATAGAATCGGCCACAACAAAGGGTCACTGTCCAAAATTAATTCCTCCTACATATATTCCGTGTTTATAGTAAAATTCCGTGGAGCTGTAAAAGCATCCACGGAATTTATTTTACTATATTTGTTCCCAAACGTCAACTTTTGCATCCGGGTCTGTAGATTTGATTCATTTTATTTAAAATATGCCACACCTGATTCAAAAATCTTCAGATCCTGCTCCCCGTAGATATTCAAAGCTACATGGTCGCCCCGGCGCTCTGCATGGGCCATCTTACCGAATACTCTTCCATCCGGACTTGTGATACCCTCGACTGCGCGATAGGATCCATTCACATTCCAGTATTCATCCATAGAAACATTTCCCTCAAGATCACAGTACTGGGTTGCTACCTGTCCATTGGCGAACAGCTTATCCAGCCACTCTTCACTTGCTACGAAACGTCCCTCGCCATGAGAAGCCGGGCTGGTATATACACCCCCAAGCTTGGCACCTGCCAGCCATGGGGATTTGTTGGTACAAACCTTTGTATATACCATCTTTGAGATATGGCGTCCGATGGTGTTGAAGGTCAGTGTAGGCGAGTCTGCGGTCTGTCCCTTGATCTCACCGTAAGGCACCAGTCCAAGCTTAATCAGTGCCTGGAAACCATTACAGATGCCCAGGGCCAGTCCGTCACGCTCATTGAGAAGCTTCATAACTGCTTCTTTAATCTTTGCATTCTGGAATGCAGTTGCAAAGAACTTCGCAGATCCATCCGGTTCGTCACCAGCGGAGAATCCACCCGGGAACATGATGATCTGGGACTGACTGATTGCATTCTCAAAGAGGGCTACAGAATCACGGATATCCTCTGCCGTCAGATTCTTGAATACTTTTGTGATTACTCTGGCACCGGCACGCTCAAATGCTCTCGCACTGTCATACTCACAGTTGGTTCCCGGGAATACCGGAATAAATACCGTTGGTACAGCAAGCTTATGGGAGCAGATATGAATCTCTTTCGCATCATAGAGCTTTTCTTCTCTGATTTCATTCTTTTCGGCATCTGATGCAGTCTTGAACACCTTCTCAAGGGGAGCACTCCAGGCTGCAACTGCCTCAGCGACCGGAAGTACCATATTGCTGTACTCTATGGCTGCTGTATCAGTAACCTCACCAATTACCGTGTAGGTAAGGGAAAGCTGAGAAACCTTCTCTGCCGGAACTTCACAGATCATATCTCCAAAGTATGGGCTGAACAGATCTCTTGCATCCACATTATGTTCAATTTTTACACCTTTTGCATTACCAAAAGCCATCTTGGATACGGCTGCTGCGATTCCGTGACGATCCAGTGCATAAGCTGCTGACACTTTGCCTGCCAGAACATCCTGATGGAATTTTGCATAGAGATCCATAATTTCTTCATAAACAGGAAGATCATAAGCATCTCTTGGGACATGGATCCACACCAGCTTATCTCCTGCCTTCTTAAGTTCCGGAGTAACAATATCCTGTTCTTTTGCAATATCAACTGCAAAGGAAACAAGCGTAGGGGGTACATCGATATCATTGAAGGTACCGGACATACTGTCCTTACCACCGATTGACGGCAGACCAAATCCTAGCTGCGCATCATAAGCACCTAAAAGTGCTGCAAATGGCTGACTCCATCTCTTTGGATCTTCACTCATACGACGGAAATATTCCTGGAAAGTGAAGCGAATCTTACTGTAATCGCCACCTGTCGCTACAATACGTGCAATAGATTCAAGTACAGCATAAACTGCTCCGTGATATGGGCTCCAGCTTGATACATATGGATCAAACCCATAGCTCATCATGGTAACTGTTGTTGTCTTACCATTAGCAACCGGAACCTTGGCAACCATAGCCTGAGTCTCTGTCATCTGATATTTTCCACCGTATGGCATCAGCACAGAACCTGCACCGATTGACGAGTCAAACATCTCCACAAGTCCCTTCTGAGAACAGGTGTTAAGATCCGACAGTGTCTCCAGCCATTTTGCTTTCACATCAGCGATATCACCGCAGCGATTCAGCACATCGTTATCTTTATTTGGAATCTCAACATAGACATCAGTCTCCTGATGAGCTCCATTGGTATCCAAAAATGCACGGGAAAGATTTACAATCTCTTTTCCTCTCCAGCTGAGCACCAGTCTTGGTTCTTCTGTAACTACAGCTACGCATACCGCTTCCAGATTCTCTTCATTGGCATACTTCAGGAACTGTTCCACATCCTTCGGGTCTACCACAACAGCCATACGCTCCTGAGACTCGGAGATTGCAATCTCTGTTCCATCCAAACCTGCATATTTTTTCGGAACCTTGTCCAGATCGATTCTCAGACCGTCAGCCAGTTCACCGATAGCTACAGAAACACCGCCTGCACCAAAGTCATTACATTTTTTTATCAGATAGCTGACTTCCTCACGGCGGAACATTCTCTGAATCTTACGCTCAGTAGGTGCATTTCCCTTCTGTACCTCTGCGCCGCAGGTTTCGATAGATTCCTCCGTATGAACCTTGGAAGAACCGGTTGCTCCACCGCAGCCGTCACGTCCGGTACGTCCGCCAAGTAAAATGATGATATCACCCGGATCAGAAGTTTCACGAATAACTGCACGTCTTGGAGCTGCTCCCATAACAGCACCGATCTCCATACGTTTTGCCACATAGTTCGGATGATAAATCTCTTTTACATAACCGGTTGCAAGACCGATCTGATTTCCATAAGAGCTGTATCCATGAGCTGCACCCCGGACAAGCTTCTTCTGAGGGAGTTTTCCCTTAAGGGTATCCTTCTGGGATACGGTAGGATCTGCTGCTCCGGTTACACGCATGGCCTGATACACATAGGTACGTCCGGAAAGCGGGTCACGGATTGCTCCGCCAAGGCAGGTTGCAGCGCCACCAAAAGGCTCAATCTCAGTAGGATGATTATGTGTCTCATTCTTAAAGTTAATCAGCCACTCTTCTTCCACTCCGTCAACATCAACAGGAACAACGATGGAGCAGGCATTAATCTCATCAGATTCTTCCTGGTCTTCCAGTTTTCCTTCCAGCTTCAGTTTGCGCATCGCCATCAGTGCCAGATCCATCAGACAGAGGAACTTGTCATCCCTTCCCTGGAACACACTCTTGTGATCGCCCACATAACGCTCATAAGCTTTTACGATAGGCTCTTTATAGTCTCCGTCACCAAATTCCACATTCTTTAATTCTGTGGAAAATGTAGTATGCCTGCAGTGATCTGACCAGTAAGTATCCAAAACACGAATCTCCGTCATAGAAGGGTCACGTTTTTCTTCCTGCTTAAAATAATGCTGAATATGCAGGAAATCCTTGAAAGTCATAGCAAGGTTTAAAGAGCTGTAAAGCTCTTCCAGTTTCTTCTCTTCCATCTGAGAGAAGCCGTCAAAGACCTTTACATCAGCCGGCTCTTCAAACTCGGTAACCAGTGTCTCCGGTTTTTCAATTCCGGTTTTTCTGGAATCTACGGGATTAATACAGTGCTCCTGAATTGCTTCAAACTCTGCATCCGACATCTTGCCCTCGATTACATAAGTTGTTGCAGAACGGATAATAGGTTTCTCATCCTCTTTTAAAAACTGTACACACTGTACTGCGGAATCTGCCCGCTGATCAAACTGTCCCGGGAGGAATTCAACAGAAAATACCCTGGCATCATCTGCCATGGGAAATTCTTCTTTATATAAAGTATCCACCGGCGGCTCTGCAAATACAACCTGGCAGGCTTTTTCAAAGGTTTCATCACTGACGTTTTCTACATCATAGCGAATCAGAATACGAACTTCACGAATCCCCCTGATATTCAGGTAATGCTTGATCTCATGCTTAAGATCCTTTGCTGTACCGGCAAAACCCGGCTTTTTTTCCACATAAACTCGTCTTACTGTACTCATAGTTTTTTCCTTTCGTTTTCAGGCGCACCTGATGCGTTCTTCATAAGGTACTTTTATTTTATCACAGAATATTTTATAAGTATAATTAATATAGCTTATCTGTTTTATTAGTTTTTCTAATATATCTTCCCATCCGGTATTCTGTTGTTACAGATCCACGTGAACCCAGAAAGATTTTCCTACCTCAAAGGCAATTTCTGGAAGCATTCTGCCGGATAGTTACTTTTCAGTATACACTTTTTCATGGCTATCGTAAAGTTTTTGCATATTGTAATAGAAAAAACAGGGAATTATTTTATGGCTATATCAATTATGCTGGATGCAGGACATGGTGGGGAGGACCCCGGTGCTGTCTATCAAAACCGCAGTGAAAAAGACGATAATCTGGCTCTGGTAAAGGAACTGGGGCAGATTCTTTCGAATAATGGCATCGATGTTCAATATACCCGGACAACAGATATCTATCAGACTCCTTTTGAGAAGGCACAGCTTGCTAACAATGCAGGAGTAGATTATTTTATATCTATTCACCGTAATTCTGCGCCCACTCCCAATCAATATCATGGTGTGGAGACGCTGCTTTATGATAAATCCGGAATCAAGCTGGAGATGGCAGAAAACATTAATAACAGACTTTCCGAAGTTGGCTTTGAGAATCTTGGTGTCAAGGCCCGTCCGGGACTGGTTGTTCTTCGCAGAACCAACATGCCGGCGCTTCTGGTGGAGGTGGGCTTTTTAAACAGTGATGTGGATAATGAGATTTTTGATAAGAATCAGCGGCAGATTGCCCAGGCGATCGCAGATGGAATTCTGGAAACCCTGCAGATGCAGCCTGCAGATGTAAACAGTGACGCCGCACCTCTGCCCCAGCTGCAAGATGAGATGGATCCCGGCAGTCCCCTTTACCGGGTACAGGTAGGTCTTTTCCGCAAACGAAGTAATGCAGATCAGCTGCTTTATGAGCTGTTGGAGAGAGATTATCCTGCTTTTATGCTGGCCGAAGACGGTTACTTTAAGGTTCAGGTAGGGGCTTTCCGTCAGCTTGGCAACGCTATCGCCATGGAACGCCGTCTTCGAAGAGCCGGTTATGCCACATTGATTACTACCTGATTACACTGATACAGCAGAATTAAAAAACTGTCCGGCGAAGAAGGTCTTCCGATGAACCTGCGTTCATCCAGACTTTCTTTTTCGCTGGACAGTACTTTATTCTAATACTTTATAAAAATGATTTTTTGTCTAACTTCTGTTTACCCGGCTGGCGCTGACGCTGCCCCGGCATATACAGACATCCGTAGACAACCGCATACAATGCCAGTCCACACATCACATCAAATACAGAATGCTGTTTTAAAAACATGGTGGACAGAATAATCAACACTGCCAGTACGAAAGATCCTCTTACAATCACAGGATGCTTCTGCAGACGCTTACAGCGTGCAATCGCAAAATAAACTGCTAAGGAATTATACACATGAATACTTGGGAAGATATTCGTGGGTGTATCCATCTCGTACAGTCTTCTTACCAGATTTACAAAGATATTCTCTCTGTCAAATACAACCGGACGCAGATCCTGTCCATTAGGATAAACCCAGGAAATAATCAGAAACAACGTCATACCGATTCCCAGACTAAAGATTAACTGATAAAATTCCTTCACATCTTTATTGATAAAAGAGAAAAAGAAAACGGTCACAGCAATAAATAAAAACCAGGTCATGTATGGTACAATAAAATACTCACAGAATGGAATAACGTCATCCAATGCCATATGAATTACATGATAACCTTTTGTAACATGTGCTTCCAGCAATTTGAATGCTGCAAGATAAAACAGTGCATACACGGGAATCACCCACAGATGCTTGCGCTGTAAAAATTTGTTCACACTTTCGCCCTCCAAAACCAGTTAACCGTTCACACAACTATACCTTTTTGTAGTATAACATAAGATCATTACATGTCAATGAAATTTCGTTTTTCTTAATAATCCTTATAAATTTTTTTCATTTTCTTATGGAATCTCCGGCTTTTTTGTCGTTTTTTCATTCGTGGAGCAGCTGAAGTCTCTCTTTCTCCAATCCCCAGACAAGTTTCCTTTGATAACCGCCGGACTCACCATCCAGATGAACTGCCTTCGCTTTTTTTGCTATAACCTGTATGCGCTGACCACGGTTCATATGTATTTCCGAAAAGCCGGTATGTTTTCCTTTCAGTGCCAGAGGAAGAAGTAGCAACACCTTCCAGGGTGATATTCCATCTACCACCATTAGATCAAGTCTGCCGTCCTCGCAGGATGCACCCGGTGCAAACATACAGCCGCCTCCCTCATAAGGAAGATTCATGGCCACTGCAAATAACACTTTATCGTAATGGTGATCCGTCATACCATCTACCCGAATCTCCATCTCCACCACCTCCGAGAAAAAAAGCTGTCGCACCGCTATAATCACATAAGTTAATTTTCCAAGATGCATGCGGTTTAAAGCTTCCTTGATACGTGAAGAAAGTGCCTCGTGGCAGATAGCGGCATCATATCCCAGACCGCTGCTGATTGCAAATCTGCGTTTTTTCTTTCCCACCTGCGTATATCCAATATCCATAAGAACTGATTTACCTGGTTCCATGATTGCCTGCAGTGCTTTCACAGGATCTGTACTGATTCCGGTACCCCTGGCGAAATCGTTGCCGGAGCCGGTGGGAATATATCCAAACTTTACCCTGCTAAGCTTCTGTATTCCATTAAGCGTTTCATTTACGGTTCCGTCTCCGCCAATAACCACCAGAACATCCTGCTTCTCATCCCAGTCCGGTCCGGTTAATCTCTTTGCAATCCGGCAGGCATCTCCTCTGCAGCTGGTCTGATAGGCGCAATACAAAACACCTTTTTGCATCAGCTTTTTTTGAACCTGCAGCCAGATTGCCCTGCCCTGTCCGGTCCGTGACCTGGGATTATATATAATATGATACATCTTTTGCTCCTATCCGATTTTTTTCAGTTTTGCAAAAGAGGCAAACATTTTCTTTCGTCCGGCCTGATCAAAATCAACGGTAACCTCGTAATCCTTGCCGCCGTCTACAATTGCTATCACCACGCCCGCTCCAAACTTGATGTGACGAACTGTGTCTCCCACCTCATATTCCAGCTTGTCTGCCTTATTCACTGTGAACTGGCGCGGCGTAAATTTAGGCTGCTGATAGCTGCTTTTTTCCTGCAGTGCACCGCCAAACAAAGCACTCCTGTCATATGTACCGCCACCTCTAAGAGGACTGTCCCCACTGCTGCGTCCCAGTTCTACCAGTTCTCTTGGTATCTCTTTTACAAACCGGGATACTTTATTATACTGGGTTTCTCCACGTATCATGCGCTGCTGAGCCGATGTCATGGTCAGATGTTTCTTGGCTCTTGTAATGCCCACGTAGCACAGGCGGCGTTCCTCTTCCAGTTCATCCGGGTCATCCCCCGTGATGGTCATATAGCTAGGGAAGATTCCATCCTCCATTCCGGTGAGATACACATAAGGAAACTCAAGTCCCTTCGCACTGTGCAGGGTCATCAGCAGAACATAATCGCTTCCCTCCTCCACAGAATCAATATCTGCCACCAGAGCAACCTCCTGTAAAAATCCACTGAGAGAGGCATCCTCCGTTTCTTCCTCATAGGTAACTACCTTGGTAATAAACTCATCGATATTTTCAATCCGTGCCCTGGCCTCATCGGTATCCTCTGCTTCCAGATCACGAACATAGCCGGTATCCTCGATAATATGATCCAGCAGCTCTCTGACGGAATAATACTCTGCCTCCTGACGCAGCCGCTGTATGTAGTTAGTAAATGGTTCAATTCTTGCACTTCCACGTCCCAGCCCCGGAATCTCTCTGGCTTCCAGAAGTGCATCATAAAAATTAATTTCCTGCTCCTGGGCATGGAGCAGCACCCGGCTGATGGTAGTAGCCCCGATTCCCCGTCTGGGTACATTGATAATACGCTGCACTGCAATATCATCCATGGCATTATCCACTGTTTTCAGATAAGCCAGAAGATCCTTGATTTCCTTTCTTGCATAGAAATTTACCCCTCCGACAATCTTATAGGGAATATTGGCAAGCATCAGCTTCTCCTCGAAAAGACGAGACTGCGCATTGGTTCGATAGAGAATTGCGCAGTCTCCGTAATGAGCACTCTGACTGCGCACCAGTTTACTGATCTCACCTGCAACATATTCAGCTTCCTCGAAACCATTTTGGAACTGCCTGAAATCAATCTTGGCTCCCTCTTCATTTTCCGTCCAGAGCTTTTTTCTCTTTCTTCCCTTATTATTGGAAATAACTTCATTTGCCGCATTCAGGATATTCTGACTGGAGCGATAGTTTTGCTCCAGCTTGATCACCTTCGCATCTGCAAATACCTTCTCAAATCCCAGAATATTACCGATATTAGCTCCCCGAAACTTGTAGATGGACTGATCATCATCACCTACAACACAGAGATTTCTGTATTTTGAGGCCAGAAGACTTACGAATTTGAACTGTACTGTATTGGTATCCTGGTATTCATCTACCATCAGATACTGAAACTTATCCTGATAATACTCCAGTACATCCGGACACTTCAGGAACAGTTCGACGGTCAGAGTAAGCAGATCATCAAAATCCAGTGCGTTGTTCTTCTTAAGTTCTGCCTGATATTCATGGTACACACCGGCAATCCGCTTCTTTGCCCAATCCATCCCGGCATTCTTTTCAAACTGATCCGGTGTAATCATCTCATTCTTAGCAGAAGAGATCGCCGACAGCAGAGAACGTTCCTTATACATCTTGGGATCTAGCTGCATCTTCTTAATCACAGCCTTCATCAGTGTTTTCTGATCATCTGAATCATAGATTGTAAAATTATTCTCATATCCGATTCGATCGATAAAGCGTCTCAGAATCCGCACACAGCTGGAGTGAAATGTGCTGACCCAGATACTTTCCGAGCCAAATTCCACAATCTGATCCACGCGTTCCCGCATCTCCTGTGCTGCCTTGTTGGTAAATGTAATCGCCATAATATGGTAAGGTGCCACCTGCTTTTCTTCAATCAGATAAGCAATTCGGTGGGTCAAAACACGGGTTTTTCCTGACCCTGCCCCAGCCAGAATCAGAAGCGGTCCCTCCGTATACTGAACTGCCTCTGCCTGCTGTGGATTCATATTTGCTAAAATATTCATATAAGATTTCTCCTACGGTAAACTGTTTTTTTGAATTTTTCTGGCTGCCTTTTTCTAATCAAATGCTGCTGTCTTCTCCTGCTTCTTATCGTTGAACACCTCTATGTCCATGGACTTGTCCTGATAAGCAACAATTGTGGTACACACTGCATCACCGGTAATATTAATCGCTGTTCTTGTCATATCCAGAATTCTGTCAATTCCCATAATCAGTGCAATTCCCTCTACCGGAAGTCCTACTGAATTAAATACCATGGAAAGTGTGATAAGTCCTACACTTGGTACACCGGCGGTACCGATAGATGCCAGCGTTGCTGTTGCGATAACAGTAAGATAATCCATCGGAGTCAGTGTCATATGGAATGCCTGGGCCACAAATACTACTGCGACGCCCTGCATAATTGCGGTTCCATCCATATTAACCGTTGCTCCAAGCGGAACCGTAAAGGATGAGATCTTTTTCGATACACCCATCTTCTTATCCAGTGTCTCAATAGACAGAGGAATGGTTGCATTGGAAGTAGCGGTGGAAAAAGCAAATCCCATAACCGGAAGAAACTTCTTTATAAAACGGATAGGATTTAACCCGGTGAAAATTTTCAGTAAAATCTGGTAAACACCAAATCCCTGCAGCAGCAGAGCAAGCAGCACTGCTCCCATATATTTCAGCATAGGTAAAAATGCATCAAATCCAATTCCTGCGAAGGTTTTTGCAATAAGACAAAAGACTCCCAGGGGTGCCACCTTCATAACAGCCATGGTCATATCCATCATAAGATCATTGAACTGAACAAAAAAATCTGCCACAGTAGAAGCCCGATCGCCCCTCTTTGCCAGAAGAATACCTATAAAGATAGCAAAAAAGATGATCTGCAGCATATTCCCCTCCGCCAGACCCTGAATAGGGTTCTTAGGGATAATATTTAAAAGTGTGTCTGCAATGCTGGTTGCTTCTGCCGTGGTAGTCTCTGCCTTTTCTATGCTGCTGATATCAAGTCCGATTCCCGGATTGATCAGATTCGCAACGCCCAGTGCCAGCGAGATGGCAACCGCTGTGGTAAACAGATAAAACACGATGGTCTTGACACCCACCTTTCCCAGTGTCTTTGTGTCTCCGATCGCCATGCTGCCGCAGATCAGGGAACAGAACACAAGTGGTACCACCAGCATCTGCATAGCCCTCAGGAATCCATTTCCCACTACATAAAATACACCGTTAATGATTACCGTATCCCGGATGTACCCTTCCGGAACCAGATAGTGTAGTGCTGCTCCCGCAAAAGCGCCAAGTATCAGGCTGATAAAGATTACAGTTGTCAGCCCTGGTAATTTTTTATTTTTATTTTTCATTATTTTTCTCCCTGATATATTCTTGTAATGCAGTCCTCCAATCCTGGAGTGGCTCTATTCTGCACATACGAAGCATCAACGTATCCAGTATGGTATATTCCGGTATGGTAACACCCATATCCGAATCTGCAGTCACCCTTGGAACCAGTTTCACCTGTTCTCTTCCTGTCATGTCCAGTATCTCCTGCGCCAGCTCCATACGGCTGCAGTCACCCTGGCAGACAGCATGGAAGACTCCCTCCTGTCCTGATTTGATCAATCGTAACACACAGCGGGCAAGCTCTTTTGCACTTGTTGGGCTGGCATACTGCTGATCGGGAATCTGTATGATATCACTTTTCCTGGATTCTTCCAGAATATAGTTGACAAAGTTCTTACCTCTGCCATATACCCAGGAGCTTCGGATAATCAGATGCTTGGGCGTTAGCTCTTTTACAAAGTTTTCACCCGCCAATTTTGATTTCCCATATATGGTAACCGGATTTGGCTGATCGAATTCATTGCGCAGCGTGCGCTTGCCATCATAAAACACATCATCGGTAGAAAGCTGTATCATCAAAGCCTTCACCTTTCTTGCTGCTGCACTTAAGTTACGGGCACCCAGCGCATTTACCCGATAGGCCTGCTCCATATCCTTCTCACAGGCTTCCATATCCGTCATTCCCGCACAATTGATAATCGTATTGGGGCGATTGCGCTGTGCAAACGCTGTTACCGCTTCCACATCTGTAATGTCCACATCATCGACATCAGTCTCCAGAAGCTCTACTTTTCGAATGTCCAGCATGTCTCGGATGGTGGAACCCACTCTTCCGTATGCACCGACAACCCATATTCTTCCGTAATCGTATCCCATCTTTTTCTCCATTCCGGTGGAAGATCCACCTGATTCTCTCCTTCGCAAACTATGCGATCCTTTTTTATTATACGGAACGAACGTTCTTTTGGCAAGCAAAAGACTTCCGCTTTCCTCAAATTTCCAATATTCTGTAATTATCCTGTAATAGAAAGGTGCTGTCGCACGATGCCGCTCCAGGACGGGAGACTGCTGCCAGACACTGTTTCGGAGTCCAAGAGCATATAAAAAAGAATAGATTTTGCTAAAAACGTAAGTATGCAGCACAAACTCATTTCACTCAAACAGTGTGCTGCATACTTCCAACGCAATTTCTATTCTTTTTCGTATGCTTAGGACTCCTGCAAATGTGTCTGACAGCAGTCTCCCGTTCTGAAGCGGGGTCGTGCGACAGCACCTTATCATTTTTATCAGGCTGCCGGTGTCTCCGTGGGCGCATCAGGCGTCTCTGTAGCGGGCGGTACAGTAGGTTCCGGTGTTGAAGGATCTGCTGTAGGCTCCGCTGTGGGTTCTGCCGTTGGTACTGTTGTTGGTACCGGTGTCTCTGTCACAGTTCCGCCACCATTGTTTCCACCTGAATTGTTACCGGAGGAACCGGTATTTCCGCCCGGGGCCGGTCCGTCATCTGTATTTGCTGTTGTGTTGGTTGTATTGCTGGTATTACTCTTCGTAGAAGCTCCCAGCGTATACGGTTCCGAGTAATAACAGATAATCGGCATTTCCTTGGTAATGCTTCCGTAGATGGACTTTGCAGCTTGCAGAGGCATATTGATACAGCCATGGGAACCGCTGCCTTTATAAGTGGTTCCACCATAGTCTGAGCTGGAACGCCAGGTTGAATCATGCATACCGATGCCTCCGTTGAATGGCATCCAGTAGTTCACCTGTGCTTCATATTCATAACTGCCATCAGCACGTTTTTCTCCCCGCAGTACAGAAGGAGACTTCTTAAAGGTCAGTGTGAAAATTCCTGCCGGTGTGTAGCGGTCTGTTGTCATCAGACCGGATACAATATCTGTACTCACTGCAACAGCTCCATCAATATAAAACCAGAGATGCTGTCTGCTCAAATCAATCTCAATATAAGACTTTCCAAATCCATTATTCTCATAGCTTAAAGCTTCATGGGTATAATTGGGCTTTCTTGTTGTAATGGTTTTATTCGCCAGTTCCTCTGTCAGCTGTTTAAGCTCTGCTTCCTGGTCGATCTGAAAGCCATAATCACCCTTAATTGTGATGTTGCCAAGACTGGTAGCATCAAAGGTTTTATCTGTACTGTAGGTATCTACTTTCTTTGCAAGCTCAGCTACGTAGTCGGTAAGCTTCTGCTTCCAGAGAGTGTCGTCCTTAGAATATGTGCCATCCTCTGCCTTTTTCAGCCATTCCATCATCACCTGTCCATCCAGAACCTGTGTCTGGTTGTTTGGCAGCTGATAAGTAATCGCAGCTCCAAGAAGATTATTCAGCTGGCTTACTTCTGCTACCAGCGCAGCGTCATCCTTCAAAACTGACGGAGTTTCGTATGCACCCTGATCCACTATCGAAACCGTTGCCTTATTGTCGGCAATGGCAGCTTTGACAGCCTCCAGCACTTTGGTTTTATTCAGCTTATTGCCTGTGACCTCCGGTACAATAGTAAACTGATTATTCACGTACTGCATGGCTGCATCGGAAGGCGCTGTCATATTCTCATCCTGCATCTGAGGCATATCAGAAAGAACATGCTCCAGCATGGCATCGCTGTATTTGATATTGGTATCAACCTTATAGGCACTCTTTTCACCCATAACACCGGCGATCCAGCGTATGGACAGCTGACTGTCCTTTAACTTCTTTATGCTTCCGTCAGAAACAAACTCATAATTGATATTTTTTCCCGGAATCGTCTCTGTCTCATCATTCATAAAAACTACATCCAGCTTGTAATTCTCCACCTGCTTGCTGATCAGTTTTTCTGCTTCCTTCACAGTAAGCTTGCTGCAGTCAATTCCATTGATCGTAGTCCCCTGAAAGAACTTATTAGAATAATAATAGGCATATCCGCCATAGACACCTGCGGCGCCAAGAAACAGAACGACCAAAACCGCCACTACAGTCATAATCAGCTTCTTCACATGTCGTCTTTTTTCGTAGTCCTCTTCGTCCTCGTAATTCTCGTCTTCCTCTTCGTCTCCCCTGTAATACTCTGAAGAAGGATCATCACTGACCGGTCCATACTGCTGACCCATGAACTCATCTAACTCTTTTTCCAGCTGATTTTCAAAATCATTATCATCATAACCCATATTAATTACTCCTTAAAGACTACTTAACCCCGGTGCTTCCAATTCCGCCTCTGTTTTCTCCATCCAACTGCTCTTCTTCAAAGTTCAGCACCGGCTGATGCTGAAAAATCCGGAATTGACATATTCGATCATTAAAATGAATCGTAGTGTCCCGCAGTGCATACGCCGGCATAAACCACCAGTCCTGGGGACCACAGTAAGATTCATCGATAATACCACAGTGATTTGTCTGAATGATTCCAAAATTTTTATAAGTAGAACTGCGAGGTACTACATGTGCTTCGTATCCCCGGGGCAGTTTCATGGCGATTCCCAGTGGAATCAGCTTAAACTCCCCTGCCTTCATAGATATCTCCTCCGCACAGCGCAGATCAATCCAGTCCGACTTCCCGTCAATATAGCGCAGTCTCTCTATACTGCTGTCTTTGTATTGTATCTTAATGGTCTCCATGTTTTTCTCCTCTTCGCTGCCAAGTAGTTATGCGTAAAGAACAATCTGCCCCAGCTGCCTGGTTTTTGGTATATCGATGACTCTTTGATTTGCACTTCCCTTCCATGGAAGGGCTGTATCACGTTCTGCCTCTATATATCTTCCGTCAACCACCACATCCAGATACTTCAAAACTTCTTCATTACGTATCTCCTCATAACGATATCCGGTATACAGCCAGATATTCTTCTTTGGATATTTTCTCCGAAGCTCCTTCACCAGCTCCAGCAGTTCTTCACGGTTGTCCACAAACAGGGGATCTCCCCCGGAAAAAGTAATACCGGAGATGTAATCCTTGTCCAGTTGTTCAAAAAGCGCCTGCTTTGCAGCTTCATCGAAGGGAACACCACCCATGGGATCCCATGTGATCGGATTCTGACAATTTTTACAGTGATGGCTGCATCCGGAAAGCCACAGAACCACGCGCAGTCCATCTCCGTTGAGCATGTCATCCTTTGTAATATTATGATATCTCATCTTTTCTTTGTATCTCCTTGCATTCTAATCCATAACAGGAATGGGCAGGGAAACAAAAATGCTCTGTCCCCTGCCCTTTTCTGTCATTATGCTTCTGCAGGAACGTCCTTTATGCTGAAGCTGATTCTACCCATCTTATCTTTGCCAAGGCATACTACCTTTACCACTTCACCAAGAGTCAGAACATCCTCAACATGAGCGATTCTCTCTTTGGATATTTTGGAGATGTGTACCATACCTTCTTTACCTGGTGCGAATTCCAGAAAAGCGCCAAATTCCTTGATGCTTACAACCTTACCGGTGAAAATCTGTCCGGCTTCAAAATCTGCTGTAATAATATTAATATATTCAATTGCCTTATCCATGCCTGCCTTATCTGTACCGCATACGGATACTGCACCATCGTCTGTAATATCGATCTTAACACCGGTTGCCTCGATGATCGCATTGATCGTCTTGCCACGCTGTCCCACAACATCACCGATTTTTGCCGGATCAATCTGAATCTGTACAATCTTCGGTGCATAGGTTCCAACCTCGGCTCTTGGAGCATCGATGGTCTTTTCCATCACCTCTGTAAGAATATACTCTCTTGCAATCTTCGTCTTGGCGATTGCCTCCTCGATGATTGGTCTTGTGAGACCATGGATCTTGATATCCATCTGAATTGCTGTGATACCGTCATGGGTACCAGCTACCTTAAAGTCCATATCTCCGAAGAAATCTTCCAGACCCTGAATATCGGTAAGTACCAGATAATCATCATCTGTTGCTCCGGTAACCAGACCACAGGAAATACCGGCAACCGATTTCTTAATCGGAACGCCTGCTGCCATCAAAGACATAGAGGATGCACAGATACTTGCCTGAGAGGTGGATCCGTTGGACTCAAAGGTCTCAGATACCGTACGGATGGCATATGGGAACTCCTCAGTAGATGGAAGTACCGGTACCAGCGCACGCTCTGCCAGTGCTCCATGTCCAATCTCACGACGTCCCGGTCCTCTGGAAGGTTTTGTCTCACCTACGGAGTAGGACGGGAAGTTATACTGATGCATATAGCGCTTTGTTGTCTCGAACTCGTCCAGACCGTCCAGTCTCTGTGCCTCAGATAATGGTGCCAGAGTTGTAATGGTACAGATCTGAGTTTGTCCACGGGTAAACATAGCAGAACCATGCACACGAGGAATAATATCAGTCTCAGCTGCCAGCGGACGAATCTGAGTGATCTCACGTCCGTCCGGACGTCTGTGATCCTTCAGAATCATCTTTCTGACGGTCTTCTTCTGATACTGGTAGATTGCTTCTCCCAGTACCGCAAGCCACTCCGGCTTGTCTGCAAATGCTTCTTCCATCTTTGCTGTGACTGCACGGATATTCTCTTCTCTTACCTGTTTTTCATCTGTAAAGACTGCTGTCTCCATCTCTTCCGGAGTAACAATCTCTTTCATTGCAGCAAAAAGCTCTTCCGGAACAGCGCAGCTTTCATAAGCATGTTTTTCTTTTCCGCACTCTGCTACAATTTTATCGATAAACTGGATAATCTCCTGGTTTACTTCATGGGCCTTGAAGATTGCATCAATCATCTTCTGCTCTGGAAGCTCATTGGCTCCGGCCTCGATCATAATTACTTTCTCTCTGGTGGATGCCACAGTCAGACTCAGATCTGACTGCTCTTTCTGAGCAAGGGTGGGATTTACGATAAACTCACCATCCAGCATACCAATCTGCGTCATAGCACAGGGACCATCAAAAGGAATATCGGAAATGCAGGTTGCGATAGCTGAGCCCAGCATGGCAACAACCTCCGGATTGCACTCCGGATCCACTGCCATAATCAGATTGCTTAAGGTAACATCATTACGATAATCCTTCGGAAACAGCGGACGCATCGGACGATCTATAACACGGGAAGTCAAAACAGAATGCTCACTTGCTTTTCCCTCTCTTTTTGTAAATCCACCCGGGATCTTTCCAACTGCATACATCTTCTCTTCGTATTCAACACTCAAAGGAAAGAAATCGATTCCCTCTCTTGGTTTGTCAGAAGCGGTAGCCGTGGATAAAACTGTGGTATCACCATAGTGCATCAGCGCTGCACCATTTGCCTGTTTTGCCACACGGTTTACATCAACTGTCAGTGTCCTGCCTGCCAGTTCCATTGAATAACTTTTGTACATGTTCTTCTCCTTTTTCTACAGCAGACTGTGCATTGTTCCGAAACAACTGAAAAATCCACCTTACCGTTCCACATAAGATACACTTTTCAGTGGTCTCGGACAACAAAATAGCATCTGTCCTGCCTGATTTTTTTTCTCACATAAACTCCATGAAATGAAACAGGGCGGAAAATGTCCGCCCTGAAATAAGCTGATTATTTTCTGATTCCTAATTTTTCAATTAATGTACGGTATCTTTCAATATCAGTTTTCTTTAAATAGGCCAGTAATCCACGTCTCTGACCAACCATCTTCAGAAGTCCTCTTCTGGAGTGATGATCTTTGTGATGAACTCTTAAATGCTCGTTCAGCTCATTGATTCTTGCGGTCAGTACAGCAATCTGTACTTCCGGTGAACCTGTGTCGCCTTCGCTTCTGGCATACTCTTTCATAATTACCTGTTTCTTTTCTGGTGAAATCATTTTTTGTTTCCTCCTGTTTTTTTATTATCGCCAATGATTAAGAGATGGTCGGAGTGTCCAGACTCTGAGTCACGGCTGATTTCATACTTTTCAAGTATAGCACACGATAAAATCAATGTAAACCTCTTTTTTTCTTTTTTGTGTATTTGCTCAATAATACACAGGCATTGTCTGTCCTGCTTATTCTTCAATCTCGATAGACCAGCAGTTATCCCTGGTTCTGCCTGCTTCCAGACTGCAAAGATTCTCCTGTTTTTCCAGATCCTCTACCACGCCCTGTCTGGAAGGCAGAGAAGACCAGGGCTCAATGCAGACATAAGGAGCCTGGCTGTGAGGTTTGTGCCAGAATCCCACATATGGCATATCCGGATAAGAAACACGGATATTTTTTTTACTCTTCTGACATCTCAGGGAAACCGAATGACCGGAATTCACCAGTACAACTGCATCCTGATCAAATAACTCATGTGCCAGCTTTAAACTTCCCTGCTCCAGTGGAAATGCTTCCTCCTGCCCATCCATGATGAAACAGTCCTCGGAAAACACCACACGTCTTGGCTCCACATCCGGCTCAAATTCCAGATAATACTCGGAAAATCCGGTATCCGGCTGATTGGGCACACAGAATCCCGGATGGCCTCCAACACCGTAATACATCTTCTGTTCCCCGCTGTTGGTAACCCGGTATGTAATCTCCAGTCTGTTCTCCTTCAATGTAAAGAGTACACGGAAGGTGAAAGAAAAAGGATAAGCCGAAAGAGTATCTTCATCACTGTCCAGACGGAACACAAGAGCAGTGTCGCTTTGCTCTTCCAGTTCAAACTCCCGGTACTTGGCAATTCCATGAATATTCATATGATAGGTTTTTCCCTGGCAGACATAAGATTTGTCTGTCATTCGTCCTATATAAGGAAACAGATTTGGAGCATGTTCCTTCCAGATCTCGGGATCCCCCTGCCACAGGTACTCAGTTCCGTCTGCCGACCGCAGAGAGCACAGCTGTGCACCATAGGAATCTACACATACCTCAAACCGGTCATTTTTAATTGTTATCTTCATCTCACAGAATCCTCCTGTTATTTTATTAATAAGAAGTGTAACTTCCGAATACCTTTCCTGTCAAGAGAATCGTCCACAAAATTCAGTTTCCACTTTCAGGCTAAATTTGTTATGATGTTCTTATCAGTAAATTGAGTAACAGAATATCATCAAACAAAGGAGTGTATTAACATGAGATTTTTAAAGGGAAACACTTATCAGGACATGAGCCGTATCGCAGCAAACCAGATTGCAGCACAGATTATCTCAAAACCGGATTCTGTTCTGGGTCTGGCAACAGGTTCCACACCGATAGGACTTTACGAATATCTGGTGAAATGGTATAAGGAAGGTGATCTTGACTTTTCAGAGATTTCTTCTGTCAATCTTGACGAATATCGCGGACTGGATGGAACCAGCGATCAGAGTTACCGCTACTTTATGAATACCCATCTTTTTGACCATGTAAATATTGACAAAGCAAAGACTTATGTGCCAAATGGTCTTGCAGAGGATGCCGGGAAAGAATGTGCACGTTACGATGCACTGATTGTATCCAAGGGCGGTCAGGATCTCCAGCTTCTGGGACTTGGCAATAATGGTCATATTGGTTTCAATGAACCAGCTGACTGCTTTGAACCAGGAACACATTGTGTCACTCTTGCAGACAGCACGATCCAGGCTAACGCTCGCTTCTTCGCCTCTGCCGCAGAAGTTCCGACACAGGCCTATACCATGGGAATCCGCAATATTATGCAGGCAAAGAAAGTTGTTGTAGTCGTAAATGGCAAGGCAAAGGCCGAAGCTGTGAAGAACGCTTTCTTTGGACCTATTACTCCAAAGGTACCGGCTTCTATCCTGCAGCTGCACAAAGATGTAACAATCATCGGTGATGCAGAAGCATTTTCTCTGATTAACTGATAATACCAATGAATCAGTAGTTTCACCGATAATTTACCATTCGGTTCTTGAATGTAAAGTTTTACTGTGTTAAACTATTAAGCAGTAGAAGAATTATTTACTATTTCGCATAAGAACTGGGGGTATTACCGGCATGAGCAAATCTGTTCATACAGAAGCTGTTGACCAGCTTTTTGAAGCAATCTTAAGCCTGCAGAGTCAGGAAGAATGTTATACATTCTTTGAGGATGTCTGCACGATTAACGAGCTGCTTTCCTTATCACAGCGTTTCGAGGTTGCAAAGATGCTTCGGGACAAAAAGACTTATCTGGAGATTTCAGATAAGACAGGCGCATCTACCGCCACTATCAGTCGTGTCAATCGTTCCTTGACTTATGGAAATGATGGCTATGAGATGGTATTTCGCAGACTGAAAGAAAAAAAATAATGCTCTTTTGAGCATTATTTTTTTTCTTTTGTACTCTCCGGCTTTCTTCCGGCAAGTTCATCCACCAACTTTTCTATCATCTGCTTTTTTACATAAACGTCAAAGCTCAACATACAGATAAAGGAGAACAGTTTTAAAAACTCCTGATCCTTCTCGGGTGCCTGCTCAAAAGTACCTGCTGCACGCCGGTATTTATTAGCAATATCCTCTTTCATCACATCAATCTCTTCTTTTTCAAGACTGAAGACCTCTTCATAAACACTTTGCAGTGAAAATCCCTTCCTGGATTCAAAATATTCTTTTGTCACAGGATCTAACAGCGTCTGAATATCTGAGATCGATAAAATGTTCTTAAAATAATAGATAAAGATCAAAAGCAGCATATGTTCCTTGGAATACTTTTTCTTCACCGGAGGAGGCAGCAGGTTATTCTTTGCATAGTTGTTAATCATGGTCTTCGTCAGGATCTTGTCTTCTGAATACCTTTTGGATTGATTCAGCTGTGCATCCATAAAGGTGGTAACCTGATCCATATAAAGATCAATATTAGGCACTTCATCCGGTTTTATATAATCAATTCTGGACAGGCTTCCAAGAATACTGTTCAATAGATCTTCTGTATTTATCGTCATTTTATAACCTTCCTGCTTTCCTTCGGTGATGGGATTTTCTCACTCTTGTATCACTTTCTTATGATCTGTGCAGTAAATGCACAGATCTGCTGAATAGTTACCTACTATGATTCATTATATAGTTATCAATACTAGATGTCAAAGGATATTTTCCCCTGATTATCCTTCTTCAAATTTCCCGGAAGTTATGTTATACTGACTTTATGCAAAACACAGATTGGATGGATAAACCATATTACTCGCTGAATGCTTACCTGCATCAGCAATTTCATGAAAAAGTATATAAAGTTGCACTGAACGGAGGGATGTCCTGCCCGAATCGGGACGGCACTTTGGGTAACCGGGGCTGCATCTTCTGCAGTGCAGGCGGATCCGGAGACTTTGCCGGGGATCAGGCCCTCACAATCACAGAGCAGATCAATGCGCAGATTGCTATAATCCGAAGAAAAAGACCGGTAAATCATTTTGTTGCTTATTTTCAGGCATATACGAACACCTATGCACCAGTGGACTATCTGCGCCGTATCTTCACCGAAGCGATGTCCCATCCGCAGGTTGTCGCTTTGTCCATCGGAACGAGACCGGACTGTCTTCCCACCCAGGTTCTGAAACTTCTTTCAGAATTAAATCAGATCAAACCGGTCTGGGTAGAACTGGGGCTTCAGACGATTCACGAAAAAACTGCCAGGTACATTCGCAGAGGTTATGAACTGCCCTGCTTTTTGACGGCAGTCAGAGAGCTTGTCAAAAGAAAGCTTCCGGTTATTGTACATCTGATTCTCGGACTTCCTGGTGAAAGTACCGATGATGTGCTGGCGTCAATTGATTATTTGAATCAGCTTCCCATATCCGGTATCAAGCTGCAGCTGCTTCATGTATTAAAAGGCACCGATCTTGCTGCTGCTTATCAAAATGGGGACTTTTCGGTTCTGTCTCAGAAGGACTACGAAGATCTGGTACTGTCCTGTGTTGCCAGACTGCGCCCGGATATCGTGATACACCGTCTTACCGGGGACGGACCGAAACAGCTTTTGATTGCTCCGCTTTGGAGCAGTACAAAAAGAACCGTACTCAACAACCTCCATCACCGCATGGCAGAGGAACATCTTACGCAGGGTATGGATTATCAAGAAAAGGAGCGTACTATCCATGATTGAATCATCTTCCACACTGTACAAACTGATTATTCTTTACATGCTGAATAAAGCATCATTTCCAATGACGAATGCACAGATTTCTGCATATATTTTAGATTCCGGCTACACCAGTTATTTTCATCTCCAGGAGGCCATCAACGAGATGATTGACTCTTTTCTTTTGAAAACAGATGTTGTGCGAAACACAACTTATTATCATATGACGGAGGAGGGGCAGAATACTCTGGACTTCTTCGTGAAGGAAATTTCCCCGGAGATCCGTGAAGAGATTGATCTCTACATGAAGGAGCACTCCTACGAACTTAGAAGTGAGGTTTCCACCATTGCCGACTATTATAAAACTTCAGGGCAGGAATACGAAGCCCACTGCCAGGTACGGGAGCGCACCGGAAATCTGATCGAATTGAAGCTTTCGGTGCCCAGTGAGGAAACTGCAAAAGCAATCTGTAATCACTGGCTGGATAAAAGTCAGGAAATCTATCAGTACCTGATGAAAACATTGGGCTGATACCAGGAACTGACCGGGGACTGTGGCACTTTGCCGCCCCAGGGACATGGTACTCCTGCCAGACACATTTGCAGGAGTCCTAAGCGTACAAAAAGAATAGAATTTGCGTTGTAAGTAGGAAGCACACTGTTTGAGTGAAACGAGTTTGTGCTGCCTACTTACGCTTTTAGCAAAATCTATTCTTTTTTTGTACGCTCTTGGACTCCGAAACCGTGTCTGGCAGGAGTACCATGTCCTTGGGGCGGCAAAGTGCCACAGTCCCCGGTTATTTTTGATGGATTTTCGTGAAGTATTCCCGGATGACTTTTTCGTAGCCGTTATTGGTGGGCTCGTAAAAGGTTTCGTCCTTGATTTCATCCGGAAGGTATTGCTGCTCTACGTAGTGATTGGGGTAGTCGTGGGCGTAGAGGTAACCGGTTCCGTGTCCCAGTTTTTCAGAGCCTTTGTAGTGGGCGTCCTGGAGGTGGACCGGGACGGTGGTTTTTTTATTCTGCACGGATTCCAGCGCACGGTTGACCGCCAGATAGGCTGCGTTACTCTTGGGTGCACAGGCTACATAGTTGGCTGCCTGAGATAAGATAATGCGTGCTTCCGGCATTCCGATCCTTTCTACCGCCTGGGCGGCTGCTGTGGCAACTACCAGGGCCTGGGGATCTGCATTTCCCACATCCTCAGATGCCGAGATCATAATTCTCCGGGAGATAAACTTGATATCTTCTCCTGCATACAGCATTTTTGCAAGATAATAGGTTGTGGCATCCGGATCAGAGCCCCGCATACTCTTGATGAAGGCGGAGATGGTATCATAATGCTGATCCCCGGTCTTGTCATAGCGCACAATGCGCTTCTGTATACATTCTGAGGCTGTTTCCAGATCGATGTGGATCTTTCCATCCTCCTGGGGCTGCGTGGTCAGAACGCCTAGTTCTATAGCATTCAGAGCCGCTCGGGCATCTCCTCCCGCAATATCTGCCAGGAATTCTGCTGCATCCTCTTCCAGTACCACATGAAAGCTTCCCAGGCCCCGGTCCATATCTGTCACTGCCCGCTGCAGCAATTTACGAATATCCTTCTTCTCCAGTGGATGAAGCTCAAAGATCACAGAGCGGGAAATCAACGCTCCATTTACTTCAAAATAAGGGTTTTCGGTCGTTGCTCCAATCAGTACGATGGTTCCGTCCTCCACAAAGGGCAGCAGATAGTCCTGCTGGCTTTTATTAAAGCGATGAATCTCATCCACAAAGAGAATCGTCTTCTTTCCGTACATTCCCAGACGATCCCTGGCTGCCTTGACAACCTCCTCCATATCTTTTTTACCGGCTGTGGTGGCGTTTAACTGGGTAAACTCAGCACTGGTCGTATTGGCAATCACCCTGGCCAGAGTAGTCTTACCGGTTCCAGGTGGGCCGTAAAATAAGATAGAGCTTAATTTATCTGCCTTGATTGCCCGGTATAAGAGTTTTCCCCTGCCGATAATGTGCTCCTGTCCCACTACTTCTTCCAGGGAAGCCGGACGCATTCTGGATGCGAGTGGCGACTCCTGTTCTTTCTTTTTCTCTGACATATAATCAAATAAATCCAAATTTATTACCTCCTTGGTATCTTTACGGATCGATCATCTCGTCTGCCGTGACAAAGT
Organism: Lachnospiraceae bacterium; assembly: GCA_028692395.1. Lineage (GTDB taxonomy): Bacteria > Bacillota > Clostridia > Lachnospirales > Lachnospiraceae > Novisyntrophococcus. The sequence goes on along the minus strand of JAQUXP010000011.1, from coordinate 44,374 downwards.
AAAATCCCCTTCTTTCAAGTTCATCCACCAGTTGAAGTGCTGCTTCCACAGAGGTGGCATAACAGTCATGCATCAGAATAATATCTCCCTCCCTGGTATCTCTTAGAACCCGCTTTACAATTTGAGGGGTATTCTGTAAGGACCAGTCACAGGAATCCACGCTCCAGAGAACAGGAATCATGCTCACACGGAGCTCCAGACCTTCCTTCCACTCCCCAAAGGGCGGTCGGATATAGAGGGGATAAGTTCCGGTGATCTCATAGATCGCATTTCCGGCAGCTGTGATTTCATAGATGGCTTTCTGCTCCGACAGCAAACTCAGCTGCACATGATGAAAGGTATGATTGCCGATCAAATGTCCATCCTTTTGCATCTGCTTCACCACAGCTTCTCTTCCGGCAATACACTGCCCCTGCAAAAAGAAGGTGGCATGGACCTTTCTCTTTTTCAGGCCATCCAGCAGTTTTTTTGTATAACAGCTGGGGCCATCATCAAAGGTCAATGCCACCTTCTTTCCTTCCTGCTGGCTGGTTTCTGCTGTTGTTTGTATGATTATCCCGCCCCGCTTTTCACCTGACATTTCCGGCACTTTCATCCATCCGACTGTCAGACCTGCGAACAGTAAGAGAACACACCAGACACAAACCACTTTTTTCATCTTATATCCCGACGGAACCACCGATTCTATAATTATTACTATCTTATTGTTCTGCGTTCACTTTTATCACATAAGTGGTATTCGCCACATCACCGCTCCAGGTGCTTTCATATACCACCTCGCCCAGAGAAAGAAGCTTCTCCAGATTCAGATCCGGGTACTTTTCATACTCTCTGGCCCCCACGAAGATATACTGTACGTGATACTGTTTCAGAAGAGAAGCTGCTTCCTCTCCTCCGGTATAGATGGTTTTAATCTCCCCCATCTTATCATTCAGATCATTGGTATCCCCTCTCCACAGCCATTCGTGTACATACCATCCCATAACCGTGGGAAGTCCTGTCATCGCAGATACCCGCTCAAAATCGCTGTAGCTGTCCCCGTTGGCCTCCAGAACAGTGGGCGTACCGGAGATATTCTCATTTAACCACCGAATCGCCCCTGCATCCTCCGGGAATACATTTTCAAGATATCTGGTTGCATCCAGACAGCGGTATTCCTCCGTCTTCCATACCGGTCCAAACCAGGAATATACTGCATTTCCAAAGTATCCAAAGGTAGCAGTCAACGCAATCAGTCCAATTCCACCTATAAGCTTTGGCAGTTTTCTCCGCTGCCAGGTGATAAGCCGAATCACCACATAGCCCATCATCAGTCCAAAGAAGATGAAAGCCTGATAGGTCAGCTTAAACATCGTGTTGGATCTTGCATAGCCATCTTCGTAAATGTCCCGCACATAGACAAACTCCGGAATCAGCACCAGCCCCAGTCCACACATACCAATCAGAAACACAAAGAGATCCGAGCTGTTGGAACTGTGTAAAAATCCCTTTTTATATTTGATCAGTATTGCTGCTGTGAAGATCAAAAGCAGGATAACCGGCAGTCCCCAAAGCACCAGCCACTGATGAGGCAGTGTATGATTCTGGGCGAGCGCCACACCGGAAACCATTGTCTGAAAGGTAAGTGTAAAGGGAAGAGCCGTCACATTTGCCAGGATAAATGCTTCTGCGGCCTGCTGCAGAATCGTCAGAAGCATCGGCTTCCAATTCCTTCCAAAACGGTAAATCTGCACATAAACAATCACTATCAAAAGCACGGTATAGTAGATAATATAATCCCAGTAATTGGTAAACTGGAATAAACCGATGAAGAAACCGCCAAGAAGCACTGCCGGTTCCAGAAGAGAACTTTTCCAGGAAAATTCTGCGCTCTTTGCTTCTTCTTTTCGAATCCGAAGAATCCATGCCAGAAGGAGACCAACTACAACGATCACAAACATGGTATTTACCACATGGGCATGCAGATCTCCTAAAACAAAAGAATAGCAGGGATACTCATGGATACATTTGTCCTGATTCTCCGGATTATACCCGATATAACGTGTGGAATTGGGAAACCAGTAATTGGCACCAAGCTGAAGATTCAAAAGCTTGCCCGCCAGCCCATAGATCACATAATGAAAGTTTCCCGCAAACACAACAGCTGCGGCAGAAAGCATTCCCCCTGCCAACGCCAGTTTGTTTTTCCGCTTTTTCTGAAACTCTCCGGGCATGTGAATCACCAGCTGATACGCCACAGAATATGACATGGAAAACAAAAGTCCTGCCACCAGGGTACGCATCAGATTATAGGTATCTGCCACCTGCGTTTTTGTCAATTTTGTCAGAAAAACTGCAAAATATTGACCACCGTAATAATAATTGGTGGGTTTCATGCTATACCAGATATCCGTTGCCGGAAGGGTATCGCTTCTCATCATGGCTGCCATAAACCCGTAATCCATAAATTTTTCCGTACCATGTGCCTCCGGACGAAAGCCTGCAAGGTAGGTCCATATTAAGAAAATCAGCAGAAAAAGGAACTCTTCTCCAAGAATCTGATCTACTGAAAGTGTAACCTTGACCTTACACTTCCATGCAATCCCCCAGCAAAGAAGAATCGCCACGGCTGTCACAATAATGCAGATTGTCGTGTGAAACTTTAAGATGCCGGCGCACACCAGCGCCCAGGTTAAAAATCCACTGATGGCAATTCCGATTGCTTTGGAAAAGATCCAGCCTTTATCTGTAAAAGAAGAAAACAGCACCTGCGTCAGCGGGAGAAATCCTGTCCCCAACACCAGTGTCATCAGCCACCAGATCAGAAAAACCTGATTATCCGAACCCAAAAGCGGCATCGTAGCCAGTACAACTCCCAATATCCCCACGGAAGCTATAATTCCCTTTTTACCCAGTTTCATCTTTCTACTCCTCTCTCACTCTTCTTTCATCCCCAGGCCTGTCTTGCTTTTTCCGGTCCGGATCCCTTCCCTGTCCCTGCAGCAGTGGTTCTCCACGGACACGGTTTCAGAGTCCAAGAGTATACGAAGAATCCTGAATTTTGCTAAAAACGTAAACAGGCAGCATAAACTCGCTATGCTCAGACAGTATGCTTCCTGTTTACAACACAAAATCCATGATTCTGGTATACTTAGGACTCTTGCAAATGTGTCCGTGGAGAACCACTGCTGCAGGGACAGGGAAGGGATCCGGACCGGAAAAAGCAAGCCGGACCATATAAAAACTACCGCACAAAGCATCACTTCGTGCGGCAGCAGCCAGATATCTACTTACAGGTTAAAGCGAATCTTTCGATAAGAAAGAATCTCCTGCATACATTTTTCGAAGCCAAGTTTTCCGCTGTTCAGACAAAGATCATAGTTGCGTGCGTCCGTCCACTCATGTCCCGTGTAATACTTGTAGTAATCTCCACGGTACTTGTCTGTTTTTGCGATGTACTTTTCCATCTCTTTGATTGTCATGCTGTTACGTTCCATCGCTGCATTGAGGCAGAACTCTCTGGAAGCATGGACAAATACTGACATAGCGTTAGGATAATCCTCCAGAATAAAATCTGCTCCCCGTCCCACAATAACACAGGATTCCGTCTGCGCCAGCCCCTTGATCACCTTTGCCTGATAATTAAAGAGGTTTTTTGCAGAAACAAAATCATCGGAATCCGGTGGGATCAGTTCTCCCTCATAGACATCCTTTGAAACATGAAAGAGATTTGTTCTTCCAAGCTTCTCATCCAGCCTGGCAAACAATGCTTCATTGATTCCACTCTCATCTGACGCAAGTCTTAAGATATCTCTGTCATAAAATGGAATATTCAGCTCTTTTGCAATCATCTGTCCGATTGTTTTTCCACCGCTTCCATACTGTCTTGCAATCGTAATAACAATATTCTGCTTCTCCATGTCTTCCTCCCGCCCCTGAGTTTATTCACCCAGATATGCTTTTTTGATTGCATCATCATGCATCAGGGTATCAGCCTTTCCTTCCAGAACAATCTTACCGGTTTCCAGTACATAAGCACGGTCTGCAATAGACAATGCTTTCTTTGCATTCTGTTCAACCAGAAGAACCGTAGTACCGCCTGCACTGACTTCCTCTATGATATTGAAGATCTCATTTACAAAAATCGGTGACAGCCCCATGGATGGCTCATCCATCACAATCAGCTTCGGATGCGACATCAGTGCACGTCCCATGGCAAGCATCTGCTGCTCACCACCGGATAGTGTACCTGCACGCTGCCCTTTTCGCTCTTCCAGTCTCGGAAAACGTTTATAAACATTCTCCAGCGTCCCTGCAATCTCTGCTTTATCTTTCCTTGTGTAAGCACCCATCATCAGATTTTCATAAACACTGAGCTCTGCAAAGATCCGCCGGCCTTCTGGAACATGGGCAATTCCCATCTCCACAATCTTGTGAGCCGGTACCTTCGTGATATCCCTGTCTTCAAATATTATAGAACCTTTGGTGCTGGAAAGCAAGCCTGTAAGTGTATGAAGTGTTGTTGTCTTACCGGCGCCATTGGCTCCGATCAAAGCTATGACCTCACCCTGGTTTACCTCAAAAGAAATTCCCTTCAGTGCCTGGATCACACCATAATATACCTCCAGGTCTTTTACTGTTAGCATCGCCATCTCTTCCGTCTCCTCCTACTCTCCCAGGTATGCCTTGATGACCACCGGATCATTCAACACATCTGCTGTCTTTCCCTGCGTCAGTACCTGTCCAAAGTTCAATACTGTCAATTCCTCACAGATACCGCCGACCAGCTTCATATCATGCTCAATCAGCAGGATTGTCATATGAAAATGCTTCTGGACAAAGCATATCGTATCCATCAGCTCCTGTGTCTCATTGGGATTCATACCAGCTGCAGGCTCATCCAGCAAAAGCAGCTTGGGATCTGTAGCCAGTGCTCTGGCAATCTCAAGCTTTCTCTGCTTGCCATAGGGAAGATTACTTGCAAGGACCTCAGCCTCCTGGTCCAGATCAAAGACCTTCAGGATCTCATGGGCTTTCTGGTTCATCTCTTTTTCTGTCTGAAAGTACTTTGGCAGGCGAAGAATTCCTGTCAGTGTATTGTAGGCATGATGATTGTGAAGCCCTGCTTTTACATTATCCAGCACTGACATTGCTTTAAAAAGACGAATATTTTGGAAGGTTCTGGCGATTCCTTCTTTGTTGATATCCATCGTACTATGTCCGGTAATATCTTTTCCGTCCAGGAGCACGATTCCTTCATCCGGTTTATATACACCAGTCAACAGGTTGAACACAGTAGTTTTTCCGGCACCATTAGGGCCGATCAGACCATACAACTCGCCCTTTTCAATCTTCATACTAAAACCATCTACTGCGTGAAGACCGCCAAAGGAGATTGATAGATTGTTTACTTCCAACATTGCCATGATTAAGCTGCCTCCTTCGTCTGATGTTTTCTGCGTTCTGCAATCTTTTCTTTCATACGTTCTCTCCAGCTGATTGCTGCAGGTGCCCAGTTAAAGAGCATCATGGCAACAAGTACAATAGCGTAGATCAGCATACGGTAATCGGAAAGTCCCCGAAGCAGCTCCGGCAGTGCCGTCAGAATCACGGCTGCAATAATGGAACCACGTATATTTCCGATTCCACCCAGTACTACAAATACCAGAATCATAATAGAAGTATTATAGTCAAACTTCTTCACCGTCAGCGTTGCCAGATTATGAGAATACAAAACTCCTGCTACTCCTGCAAGTGCTGCAGAGATGGAAAATGCCATCAGCTTGTATTTCGTAATATTGATACCAATAGATTCCGCAGCAATACGATTATCACGAATTGCCATGATAGCCCGTCCGCTTCTGGAATTCACAAGGTTTTGAACAATGAATAAGGTAATTAATATAATGATAACGCCAATCGTAAAGGTAGAATCCTTGGGAGTTCCTGTGATTCCAAGAGCACCATTTACAATTACTTTTCCACCGGCATCCAGTACCAGGGCACCACCATCCGATGCCTGGATATGCAGGCCGCTTCCGTCAATGCCGATATAAAGTACATTCATCAGATTCTTGATAATCTCGCCAAATGCCAGTGTGACAATTGCAAGATAATCTCCCCGCAGACGCAGCACAGGAATACCAATCAGAATTCCAAAAATTCCCGCTACTGCTGCTCCAATCAGAATTGCAAACAAAAATCTGAGGGGACCCGGCAGCGCATCTCCCACACAGCTTGAAAAAAATGCACTGACATAAGCTCCGATACACATAAATCCTGCATGTCCCAGACTTAATTCTCCTGAAAATCCTACTACCAGGTTCAAGGATACCGCTGCAATCACATAGATACACAGTGGAACTAAGAGCCCCTGCATCATGCTGGAAAGATTTCCCGTGGTGCTAAAGATCTGGACAATAATATATGCAACAATTACCATTCCATAAGTAATAAGATTGCTTTTTGTTGATTTTTTCATATTCTTTATTGTATTCTTCATGACGGTCACCTTATACTTTCTCCTGGATGTTCTTGCCAAACAAACCGGTTGGCTTAATCAACAGCACAACAATCAGAACCGCAAATACAATCGCATCTGCAACCTGAGAAGAAATATAAGCCTTGCTTAACAGCTCGATAATACCAAGAAGAATACCACCGATCATAGCTCCTGGAATCGAACCGATACCACCGAAAACAGCCGCAACGAATGCCTTAATACCTGGCATTGCTCCGGTATAGGGCGTCAGTGACGGATAAGCGGAACAAAGCAGTACACCAGCGATAGCAGCAAGGGCCGATCCGATGGCAAAGGTTAATGCTATCGTACCATTTACATTGACACCCATCAGCTGGGCAGCTCCACGATCCTCTGATACCGCCTGCATGGCACGACCTGGTTTTGTCTTGCCTACAAACAGGGAAAGTCCCACCATAATCACAATACATGCAAGGATTGTCACAATAGTGACTCCTGTAATTGTCAGTTTACCACCTGCAAGAGAGATGGATGGGAAGGTAACCACATTGGTGAAGGTCTTGGCACCTGCTCCAAAGAGAAGCAGTGCAACATTCTGAAGCAGATAACTGATACCTATGGCTGTAATCAGAACAGCCAGCGGGGATGCTGCATTTCGAAGAGGCTTATAGGCAATCCGCTCAATCACGACACCCAGAACCGTGCAGACCACCATGGAAAGCAGAATCGAAAGGATGGGATTCAACCCCATACCCGTCATAGATGTAAATACCACATAGGCTCCGATCATAATGACGTCACCATGGGCAAAGTTCAGCATCTTTGCAATTCCGTAAACCATCGTATAACCCAGGGCAATAATCGCATAGACACTGCCCAGACTGATACCATTAATTAAATGAGAGATAAAACTCATAGTGTACTCCTTTTTCTAGTAACAAGGGTCACCTCGCGCCTGTTCTGCGTGTGGCAACCCCATGTCAATATCCGAAACGATATTTTTTATTAAAGTGCTACGTATGCACCGCTTTCAATCTTGACTGCCTTTGGCTCTTTGTCCGGCTCACCGTCTTCTGCCCAAGTAATTGTACCGGTAACACCTTCCACAGTAATCTTTGGCATTGCTGCTACAAGTGCATCACAGAGATCTGAATTGGACATATCTGCTTTCGTGCCTGCCTCTTCTGCTGCCGCCTTGATGGTATAGATTGCATCATACGCATCTGCTGCAAACTGAATCGGAGCTGCTTCATTATACTTTTCTGAGTAAGCCTTTACAAATTGCTGCGTTTTTTCGTCCTCTGCATCTGCTGCGAAAGGAGTCAGAAGCATAACACCCTCTGCCAGGGAAGCATCGAAGTTCTCAACATCCAGAAGTCCGTCCAAACCATCACATCCGAAGAAGATTGGTGAGAAGTTGATATCCTTTGCCTGCTGAAGAAGCAGTGCTGCCTCTGTGTAATAGATTGGCAGGAATACAAGCTCTGCGCCGCTGTCCTTTACCTTCTGCAGCTGAACCTTAAAGTCTGTCTTGCTGTCTGCTGTAAATGCTTCTGCCGCAACTACTTCCATACCCTTGTCCGGTGCTGCTGCTGCGAAGTTCTGATAAATTCCGGAGGAATATGGATCGGAACTGTCATAAATACATGCTACCTTGGTTGCAATATTGTTCTCACTGATGTACTCTGCTGACTTTGTACCCTGTGCCGGATCTGAAAAGCAGACACGGAAGGCATTACTTCCGGAGATACAATCCACTGCTGTTCCGGATGGTGTCAAAAGAAACATATTATCGTTGGCTGCTTCAGACTCAACTGCGATACAAGGTGCTGAAGTAACAGTACCCATAAGCATCTGCATGCCCCAGTCCTTCAGGGTATTGTAAGCATTGACTGCTTTCTCTGCATCGTTTTCATCATCTTCAAACTTAAATTCGATCTTGGCTCCATTAATTCCGCCATTGGCATTGATCTCGTCTGCTGCAAGCTGTGCACCCTTCTTGACAGCCTCACCGTAAGCTCCTGCGCTTCCGGTAACCGGTCCGATTGCACCGATCTTATAAGTTGGTTCTGACGAGGAACCTTTTCCTGAATTACCACAGCCTGCTAATGCACTTACTGCAAATGCAGCGGAAAGTGCAAGACACATTAATTTTTTACTCTTTTTCATAATTCTCCTCCTCATATCTGATCTTTTCAGAATCATATTGATAGATCCAAACAAGAACTGCAGGGATCTACTATGATTTTAATATATTAGCCTTAATTTTCGTGTTTGTCAATCAAAAAGCCGTAATTCTTTGTTTGTAATTTATATTTTCCAGCATAAAGTGCTTCCCGTGTCTGACTTCTTTACCATCAGCTGCCGGTCAATACTTTCCTTTAGTTCACTGACATGAGATATAATACCGATCAGACGGCTGTCTCCTGCCAGCTCCTGCAGGACAGCGATGGCCCTGGTGCGGGTTTCTTCATCCAGCATTCCAAACCCCTCATCGATAAACATCGTATCAATCGAGACAGCACCGGCCGTAGCTGCTATTACATCCGATAAGCCTAATGCCAGAGATAAGGATGCCATAAAAGATTCTCCACCGGAAAGGGTTTTTACATCCCGTTCCGTATCCGTTGCCATAGAATAGACATTCAGATCCAGACCTGCTGCACCCCGCAGTGCCAGGCTTTCGATACTCCGGCACCGAAGCTTCATCTGATTATCTGTCATGGAGAGAAGCCTTCTGTTGGCTGCAGCAACAATTTTCTGAAAATACTGCCGCTGTACATAGGTTTCAAAGTCAATACCGGCTTTTCCCTTCAGTTTTCCACCTGCGGTGCGGGCCAGTCTGTCTGTCATCAGATATTCCTTCTGCAGCTGTTCCAGAAGCTTTTGTTCTTTTACAAGATTTTTCCAGATTCTCTGATTATTCAAAAGTTCACCGGCCTCACGCTCCTTTTGGGCTGCCAGCTGCTTGCGCTCCTGCTGCAAATGCTCCTGCTGTTCTTTGATCTCGCCAAGATCTACATACTGCATTCCCGCACTCTGCCTGGAAAGTGTATCATACTCCGTATTTACTTTAATATAAGAAGTTTCAAAGGACTGGATCTCCTCCTGCAGTTTTTGAAGCTCTGTTTTGGAAAGGCAGGCTTCCTTCCACTGTGATTCCTGAGCAAAGCTCTCCTGCTGCAAAGTTTCCTGATATTCCTGCTCTGCCATATGAACACGTTCTTCATACAGAGAGATCTGTGCAGCAATTGTTTTCTCTTTACTTAGAAGCTGTTCATAATCCCTTTGGTGCTGTTCCAGCTTTTTCTGTCTTACTTCCTGCTGCCTGGCACAGCTGCTCCGCCACCTCTTCTGCTTTTCTTCCTCACAGATCTCATCCTTCCAGCGCTCATATTCCTCCCGGGAAAATTCCGGGGATTCTTCCGGATAGTTTTTTTGAAACTGCTGCACGAAAAGCTCCAGGCGGCTGCGGGCTGCCGCTGCCCGGGCGGACAGCTTTTCGGTAGCTTCCCCGCTTTTCTCGCTCTGTTCCCTTGCTTTTTTTACCTCAATCTCTGATACTGCATGCTCGGATAGTCTTGCAGGCCCAGGATGATGAATAGAACCACAGACTGGACAGGGTTCTCCTTTTTTCAGTACCTCCACCGCAAGAATTCCTGCCTGCTCCCGAAGAAATGCATCAGAAAGCTCCTGTACCTTTTCCCTCAGTAATACTGTCTCTTCCTGGCTCTTAAGAAAATCTCTCTGTCTTTTCTCCAGTCCATATTGCTCAAAGGCAATTTCCATCCGGGCTTCCAGAAGCTTCGCCCTGTCATAATCCTGCTGCAGTTTTTCTCCTTCCTGCTGCATACATGGCAGTTTTTCCAGCACCCTTCGATGCTGCTCCAGCGCATTTTCTTTTCTAAGCAGCTCCTGATTGGCCAGTTCTTTCTTTGCCCTCACCCGGTCAGCAGCGAGAGCCAGCTCCTGCTGCTTTTTCCTGCTGACCTGCTGTCTGCGTTCTCCTTCCAGCACTTCCCGGCGTCTGCGTACCTGCTCCAGCTCCAGAATTCCCGCATTCACTGCCTCCAGATGTCCGATATTGATACTGTTGGCACCAATTTCTCCATCCATCTCTTTCAGTTGTTTCTCCAAAAGCCTCAGTTGTTCCTTCTGACCTTCCACACAGGTGCACAGGCCTTCCAGTAGCTCCCTGGTGTCACACTCCTTTTTTGCAGAAAAATCTTCAAGCAGTGCTTTCATCCGCTCCATCTCTTCGTCTTCCCCGACACACTGTATACTGGAGACAAGCACCCGGATTCGCTCCCACAAAACGTTCAGCTGTTCCTTCTGGCCAACGGCTTTTGCCTGCAGCTCCTGCTCCATCCGCCAGTAAATCCCTGTATGAAAAATCCTGGAGAATATCTTTTTTCTTTCTTCCGTTCCCGCCTGTAAAAGCTTCAGAAATTCTCCCTGGGCGATCATTACAATCTGCGTAAACTGATCCTTATCCAGACCGATAATCTGCTGAATCTTTTTATTGGTTTCCGTCATTTTACCACGGTAGATTTCACCATCCGGCAGAGTCAGCTCCGCAGAGGGCAGCTCCCGGGTCATGGAATCTGCATTTTTCCCCTTCCGCTTTTTCTCCCGATTATATTCCGGATTTCTCTTTACCGTATAGGTCTGTCCCTTCTGCTCAAAGGTGTAAATAACGTAAGTCTCCGCCGCTGCCGCCGCATACTGGCTTCGCATCATTTTCCCGTCTCTGGAGCTTCCGCTGGCTGTTCCATACAAAGCAAAGGTAATTGCATCGAAGATCGTTGTCTTTCCCGCACCGGTATCCCCGGTAATTAAGAAGATCCCATGTGTGGTATCTGTAAAGTCAATGACCTCACATCCTCCATAGGAACCAAAAGCGGACATCGTTAATTGAACCGGTTTCATCTAGCAATCACCTGCCTTCTCTATCATCTGACCCACCAGCAGTAACTCCTCCTCACTGGCAGGCACACCCTGCATCTTCTGGTAGAAATCTGCAAACGCCTCCAGGGGCGAATCCAGTGTTACTGTCTCCTCCAGCAGTTGAATTTCCTGCTGCGTCCGACTGTTATCTACCTGCCAGAACAGCAGATTGGGATACTTCTGTTTCAAGGCAATTCCCGGCTCATAAAGGGCCTCCTCGTCCGTCAAAGTCACTGCCACATAATCCTCACAGCTCTCCTCTGAGTCTTTGCAAATCTCCTCCAGCCTTCCCCGCAGGGTCCTGACCTCCCGGATAGGTTTCAGAGGAATCACTGAGATGGCAAGCTGCCCTTTTTCCTTTAACTCTATCACGGTGATACTCTTCTTCTGATGCTCCTCCGAGATGGAGTATTTTAATGGTGATCCACTGTAGCGAAAACACTCTTTCCCCGCTTTCTGAGGTGCATGAAGATGCCCCAAAGCCACATAGTCAAAAAGTGTTCCAAACAAGGAAACATCGATATTATCCTGTCCCCCCACCCGAAAGGTCTCGGATGCGCTCTCCTCCACTGACGCACCCCGTCCGGAGAACAGCTGGTGTGCCACCAGAATATTCCTCTGCTTCTCGTCAATCTCTGCACTGGACAGTACTGCCTGTACTGCATCCTCATAGCTTTCTATCTCCTGATCCGGAAAAAGTGTCCTTACATAAGAAGGCTTCAAAAATGGCATCAGATACAGGTTCACCCTGCCGTACTCATCCTCCAGCACCTCCCACAGAAGATGGGGATTTTCTATCCCCGGTGCCTTTCCCGCAATATGAATATGGCAGTTTTTTAGGATTCTTCCCCCAAAATCCAGTCTTTTGTCATTATCATGGTTGCCGCTGATCAGATAAGTATCCAGTCCTTCCATCCGGGAAAGCTGTGTGAGAAATTCATCAAAAACCTCCACTGTCTCCGCAGAAGGCACTGCCTTATCATAGACATCTCCCGCAATCAGAAGCGCCCTTGGATGCTCCTGGCGAATCTGGTCCAGAATCTGCTCTAAGATTGCTTTCTGATCTTCGATCAGACTGTAACCATGAAGCTGCTTTCCGATATGAAGATCCGATATATGAAACAATTTCATAGGTCCCTCCTGTCTTGTTTCACTTTCTCACAGACTGTGCAGTAAATGCCCAGTCCTGTGCGAACAGTAACCTGTTATGATCTTGTAATGGTAAAAAGAAAGAACGGCTTTTCCGGGAAAATAATTTTCGGCAGAAAGACGTTCTTCTAGGGAAAAAATTAATAAGCTACTCCTGCATGGGCGATGCCTTTTCTGACCGCAATGCTTACCAGGTAGGCACCTGCAACGGATAAGACATCCTTGATCAGATAAGGCAGGGAAACCAGCAAAATAGACTTGAAAAATCCGGTTCCTGTCACCAGGGAAAACTGAATAACACCCAGGAGATGGCACAGCATCAGCCCTGCCAGACTCAGGACAGCTTTGGCGGCAACATTGTGATACCGAACAGAAATTCCTGTAATCAGTGTCATTCCCACAAAGCCGAAGAGAAAGCCTCCACTCATGCCAAACAAAATCCCCGGTCCTGCCGTCATACCAGAGTAGACAGGCACTCCGATCAGTCCCAGCAGCAGATAAAGCGCCACCGCCAAAGAACCTTTCTTTTCCCCGAGGACATATCCGCACAGTGCTACTGCGAAGGTCTGAAGGGTCACAGGCACGCCTGTGGGCATGGGAATCTGCAGAATAGACAGCACAGACAATATGGCTGTCATCATCCCTACTATTACAATTGATTGTATCTGTTTTCTGTTCTTGTTCATACGTTACTCCTTACAAAGTTCGAATATGCTTGTTTTCTCTCCAGAGATAGTTCGGGTAAAGGCCCATTTTCTGCATATCCCGGATAGCTGCCTGCACTACCTTCTGATCAGAACGGTAGGTAATGCCATACCATCTGTCATCGGTTCGCAACACCTTCACATCTGCCTTTCCCTCCTGCAGCAGTTCATTTACCACAGTTGGAAGCAGATATTCTGCCTCCATGGGATTCTTTTGGGACTGTTCCAGAAACACAGGAAAGCGGCTCTGCAGTTCATCCAGGACACTGTCAGTAAACGCCCACATTTTTCCATCATTTGCCATCTGACATACAGCAGGAAGCGTTTCGCCCCTGCTGGTACTGCAGCTGTTGGAATATTGAATCATGGCATAATGAAAAACGCTGTCATCCAGATGACTGATCAGATAGTTGTAGGCCAGTGCAAATGCCCGCTTTCCGTAATAGGCATCTGCATTGATCACTGCAAATGGTGCTTCATTCAGTGTATAGATACAGCTCAATACAGCGTGTCCTGTTCCCCAGGGTTTTTCTCTTCCCCTTGGCACAGCAAATCCCTCCGGTAGATCCTGAAGCTCCTGAGCCACATAATGCACCTTCACAAAACGGGAGAGACGTTTTCCCACCGTTTCCTTAAAGACTGCCTCCTGTGATCTTTTCAGTATCAGAATTACTTCCCGGAACCCTGCAGTCAGTGCATCATAGATGGAATATTCCATCAGAATATGCCCCTGATCGTCGATGGGCTCCATCTGTTTATAACCCCCATAACGACTGCCGAGTCCTGCTGCCATGATTACCAGAACAGGTCGCTTCATCTTCTAGTTATCCTCCTCCGTCATAGTATAAACCTGACGTTTTCTTGCCATCTCATCACTCTCCAGATATTCATCGTAGGTTGTGATCTTATCAATCAACGCACCGCCTGGAACAATCTCCATAATACGGTTAGCTGTAGTCTGAACAAACTGGTGGTCATGGGATGCGAACAGAATCACTCCCTGGAATTTCACCAGACCATTATTCAGTGCTGTGATAGACTCCATATCCAGATGGTTGGTGGGCTCGTCCAGAAGCAGTACATTTGCCCCGGAAATCATCATCTTTGATAACAGACATCTTACTTTCTCACCTCCGGACAGGATCCGGACACGTTTCACGCCATCCTCACCGGCAAAAAGCATACGGCCCAGGAAGCCTCGTACATAAGTGACATCTTTATTCTCGGAATACTGAGTCAGCCAGTCTGCGATGGTCAGATCGTTATCAAATTCTGCAGTATTATCCTTTGGAAAATAAGTCTGAGAGGTGGTGATCCCCCACTTATAGCTTCCTTCATCCGGTTCCATCTCCCCAATTAAAATCTTGAACAGGGTTGTCTTTGCAAGTTCATTAGACCCTACAAATGCAACCTTATCTTCACGATTGAGGGTAAAATTCAGATGATCCAGTACGGTTTCTCCATCAATTACTTTGGTAAGATTCTCCACCTGAAGCACTTCATTTCCGATCTCACGTTCCGGACGAAAATCGATATAAGGATATTTTCTGCTGGAAGGACGAATTTCATCCAGTTCAATCTTCTCCAAAGCCTTCTTACGGGAAGTAGCCTGCTTACTCTTGGAAGCATTGGCACTGAATCGGCTGATAAAATCCTGCAGTTCCTTGATCTTCTCTTCTTTTTTCTTGTTGGCTTCTTTCATCTGTTTCATCAAAAGCTGACTGGATTCAAACCAGAAATCATAGTTTCCGGCATACAGCTGAATCTTTCCGTAATCAATATCCGCCGTGTGAGTACAGACCTTATTCAGGAAATAACGGTCATGGGATACCACGATTACCGTGTTTTCAAAGTTAATCAGGAACTCCTCCAGCCAGGCGATAGCATCCAGATCCAGATGGTTGGTAGGCTCATCCAGCAGAAGGATGTCCGGATTGCCGAACAGAGCTTTTGCCAGCAGTACCTTCACCTTCTGTGAACCATTCAGATCTGCCATAAGGGAATAGTGAATGTCTGTTCCGATACCCAGACCATTCAAAAGCTGCTCTGCGCCGGATTCTGCTTCCCAGCCATCCATCTCGGCAAATTCCCCTTCCAGTTCACTTGCCTTGATTCCGTCTTCATCGGTAAAATCCTCTTTTGCGTAAAGAGCATCTTTTTCCTTCATAATCTCATACAGTCTGGCATTACCCATAATGACAGTATCCAGTACGGTATGTGTATCATATTTAAAATGATCCTGCTCCAAAAAGGAAAGTCTCTGTCCTGATGTGATGATCACATCACCATTCGTAGGCTCGAGCTGTCCGGAAAGGATCTTAAGAAATGTTGATTTTCCTGCACCGTTCGCACCGATCAGTCCATAACAGTTACCCTCGGTAAACTTGATATTAACATCCTCAAAAAGTGCCTTTTTCCCAACGCGCAGTGTTACATTACTTGCTGCTATCATAATATATCCTCCTCGCTTCTTTTGCGGTAGCGCAGACGCCCAAAACGTCCGCTGTGCTGCGTTCACATTCTATCATAAGATGTGTGGCATGTCAAAACAGATTATTTCACCGATGGCAGGAAAAACTTATCCAGTCTGTCGGAGTCCTCTGTCAGTTCGTTATATTGTAAAATCTCATATTGCTGTTCCAGTTTTTCATAGGAAGGCTCTGCCGCATCCCAGGCTGTAAATGCACCGGTTTTGTCCTTATATCCCAGATGATTCAGGGCAGGCATCTCCTGCATCAATTCTGACAGATAACTGTTATAAGAAGTTTCGGTAAGCCCTGTCTGCTCTAACATGATTGTAGACAGATAGTTGGTGCTTGTCAAGATACCATCCGCCTCTGGAATGTCATAATTCGCCCAGATAAAGAAGGGGGTTGCAAAATATTTTTCCTGCTCTTCCAGAGTACTGTCCTCATAGCTTTTTCCTGTAATCCACTGCGTAAAGCTGTCCGGCATATCCGGATAATGATCACCGAACATCACGATCATGGTCGGCTGATCACAGCTTTTAAAGTATTCAATCAGGTATTGAAGTGCCCGATCCGTATCCTGTAAAAGCGACAGATACTGATTCACAGCACTGTCTGTATATCCCACAGTCTCAACATTTCCCTTATAGGCTTCATCGGTGTAGCCACCATGATTCTGCATCGTGACATCAAAAAGGAAGAAGGGATCCTCCGGGTTTTTCTTAGACTGAATCACATCTATAATTTTCTCATAATTTGCCTGATCACTGATATGCTGACGAATCCGCATCGCACTGGAATCAAAATCATCGATGGTATAAAAGTGATCAAAATTCAAAAGACGATAGGCGCTGGTTCTCTTCCAGTTAGATCCTTTGTTGGGATGCATCGCCGCCGACTGATAACCCTGGGCCTCCAGTGTGGTAACCAGAGAATATTGATCATGGGTAAAATAACTGACATAGGGCACCATACCCGGAAAACGCTTTACGGAATTACCGGTCAGGAATTCGTATTCCGTCTTGGCGGTTCCACCTCCCTGGATGCACACCAGGGTGTGTCCCTTGATCGTGTTTTCCTGCATGGAATCATAATACTCCATAAAAGGCTCTGTAGTCTGAAAGTCTCCCAGATAGCGGTAATCCGCCCAGGATTCATTCATAATAGCAATAATATTCACAGGCTTTGTCACAGTACCTTCAGTATCTGTTGTCTGCTGTGTTTCCTGCGCTGCATCTATTTTCTTCTTGGAATCCTTCGCAATTTTTTCAGCAGCTTTTACGGAATATCCATCGGGTGGAGTCACACGCATGTATTTTGCCACACACAGAAATCCGGTAGTGGTACCATACTCCTGATAGGTTTGATATGGCCGGTACAGATCAGTAAGGATTCCCACATCACCGTTCCAGCCGGTATTCAGATAGAGATAATACAGAAGGCACAATCCGCCCGCTGTCAATGCCCGTGGAATCACCTTCCAGATTTTTTTCTTTGCCAGACAGTAATTCCTGCTCTGAGAAATCACAGAAAGCAGACAGAGGGTCAACACTGTAAAAACCAGAATCTCTGAGCTGGCAGAAAACTGATAGCCCCCTGCAACCTCGGCTGCCGTTCCCATACTGTAGATATCGATAAACTGAAATGGTTCTCCACGAAACAGATATACATAATAAAATACCAGACTCAGGATGTAATAAAACACATTCCATATCAGAAGTGCCAGTCTCCAGGAATTCAGCAGAACATAGAGAGCCAGAAGCAGCACAAAGATAATTGCCACATTCAGTGCCATATATCCAATCTTCATCTCACCCAGCAGGGGATTGTTGATCAATTCTATCTCAAAAAACACATAAACTGCATCCCCAAACAATAGAAGATACTGCCAGATCCCGGCATGAGCAACCGGCTGTTTTTCCTTTTTCATTCTCATACTGCGATAAAGCGAAAAAACAGCAGAGAACACCAAAAAGGAAAGCACACCCAGAAACACCAGGGTATGCCGCCGTCCCATACTTCCGGTTCCGGTTATAATCTTTGACTGGCCGGCAAGGAGAAATGTCAAAACCAGACTCCAGTACAGCATGCCTGCTGTAAGCTTTATCTTTTGCTTCTTTGTAACAAAATATTCCATTTACGCTCACCTGTCTACAGGGCAATGCCTGTAAGTTCTATCAATATGCCCCATATTACACCCGTTCCGTAGAGCAGTGCAATAATACTAAGATTTTCTTTCGCATTTTTATTCGTTCTGCACAGCACCAGGATACCCACTCCTGCGCCCACCAGAAGCCCTGCCATCATCTGTCCAAGGCCTAACACTCCT
The DNA here is from genome assembly GCA_028692395.1 of Lachnospiraceae bacterium. Classification (GTDB taxonomy): domain Bacteria; phylum Bacillota; class Clostridia; order Lachnospirales; family Lachnospiraceae; genus Novisyntrophococcus. Next base: position 26,317 of record JAQUXP010000011.1, on the reverse strand, counting down.
GCCAGATAAAGCTGTGTGATCACCACGGAGGCGGCGCAGTTTGGTATCAGCCCTACAATGCCTGCCAGAAAGACACCCACGATGGGACGGTTGGCAAGCACTGCTGCAATCTGCTCCTGTCCTACCAGTTCCACAGCAAAACCAATGACAAAGGAAATCAAAAAGATAAACAGCGTAATCTGTACGGTATGAAGAAGTGCAGATTTCAGAATACTTCCTTCCTCGCAGTGGCAATGCTCATGCTCGCAGAGATCATGGATGTCTTTCTCGTGATGTTCCTTATGGTGATGGTGCTTTTCTTCTATCTCCTGCTGTTTTCCCAGAACAAATTTCAGTCCCAGATCTATCAGCAGTCCTGTGACAATTCCCAGTACCACCTTTATTCCCAGGATCTTCAGGATCATGCTCACCGGAACTGCCTCAGAGATAAAGATAGGCAGCATCTCATCCGAAGTGGACAAAAAGACAGCCAGAAGAGTTCCCATGGTAATTACACCGCCGGAATACAGACTGGAGGCTGCTGCGGAAAATCCACACTGTGGAAATGCTCCGATCAGCCCGCCTGCAACCGGTCCAAGCTTTCCTGCCCCCTTCAGCATATGCTTTGATTTTTCTCCGGTTTTGTGTTCCAGATACTCCATAGCCAGATAAGTCAGGAAAAGGAAGGGAAGCAGTTTGACGGTATCAATAACCGTATCTTTTAATACATCAATAAACATAAATACTCCTTTAAAAAAGAATCCGGCGCATCACGTGCCGGATTCCACACTTCATGTACAGCCAAAACATTTCATTTTCAAACACGCTCTAGCCTTCAAAATTCATATCATACCAGAGCAGGAACATATAAATCGTCCAAATCTTTCTGCTGAGATCTTTTTTCCCTTTTTTATGTGTCTCCAGAAGTTCTACCAGCTTCTTTCTGTGGAAATAGCGTGCTGCAGTCTTTCCGGTGAATTTCTTGTACACGACACTATAATATTCATCCTCACGAAGCCAACGCTTCATAGGAACCGGGAAGCCAAGTTTCTTACGGTTAGCAGTTTCCGGTGGAAGGAACTTATGTGCCATCCTGCGGAAGGAATGCTTGGTATCATGTGGTGTCACCCGCAGTCTGGTAGGAATCGTAAATGCAGCCTCTGCCACACAGCGATCCAGATAAGGCACACGTACCTCAAGAGAATGTGCCATGCTGATATGATCGGACTTGCGAAGGATATCTCCACGAAGCCAGAAGTTCATATCTATGTACTGCATCTTTGTGATATCATCCATATCATGGACTGCCTCATAGAAAGGAGCGGTGATCTCCTGCGGTGTCTTCGCATCGTGGTGATCCCCTTTTAAAAGCTCCTGTACTTCATCTGCATGGAATACATAGGCATTTCCGATAAAACGTTCTTCTATGGTCTGTCCGGCACGGATCATATACTCTTTTCCCTTGAAGGAGATAGGAAGCTTCTGCATCAGATTCTTCACGCCCTTACGGAATCCCATCGGCAGCTTATCTACCGGTCCCAGAGCTATAGGAGTCTGATAAACATTGTATCCGCCAAAGAGCTCGTCGGAGCCCTCGCCGGAAATTACTACCTTCACATCCTTTGCCGCCAGCTCGCACAGATAATAAAGGGGGATAATCGAAGGATCCGCCACCGGCTCATCCAGTGCACGGATAACTTTTGGAACACCTGCCCAGTACTCATCTGTAGTGATAATTTTCTTTGTGTTTTGCATACCAAGCTTATCGCAGAGCTCCTGCGCCAGTTCTGTCTCATTACAGGAATCCCACTCAAAGCCTACACTGTAGGTCTTCTCCAGGGTACTTGTGGCAGCCAGGAAAGAGGAATCTATACCGCCTGACAGAAAGGATCCCATCTCCACATCACTGATTTTATGTTTTTCTACGGAGTCCAGCATAACCTTCTCAAGCTTCTCCACGGCTTCCTGTTCTGTCATATCCTCTTTAAAGTTAAACTCGATATTCCAGTACTTTTCAATCTGAATCTCACCGTCTTCCCAGATCAGATAGTGAGCCGGAAGCAGCTGATAGATTCCCTTGAAAAAGGTTTCTTCCAGCGGATTAAACTGAAAAGAAAGATATCCCGGAAGTACTTTCTCCTGAAACTCCTTCTTCACAGAAGGATGCTCCAGGATGGATTTGATCTCAGAGCCAAAGATCAGCTCCTCTCCCTGTTTACTGTAGAACATAGGTTTAATACCAAACATGTCTCTTGCAAGAAACAGACGCTTTTTCACAGTGTCCCAGATTGCAAAGCCAAACATGCCCCGAAGTTTCTGGAGCAGCTCCACACCGTATTCCTCATAACCATGAATCAGGACCTCGGAATCAGTGTCTGTTACAAAGATGTGTCCCTTTGCAATCAGTTCTTCCTTCAGCTCCTGATAATTATAAATCTCTCCATTATAAACCAGAACAAGATTTCTCTCCTCATTCCAGATAGGCTGTTTTCCATTATCCACACCGATGATGCTAAGACGTCTCATACCAAGTGCCACGTCATCTCCAACATAATATCCGGCATCATCCGGTCCTCTTTTGATTATTCTATCTGCCATTCTCTTCAGTGTCATCTGACGCTTGTCAAAATCACCACATCCAAGAAATCCTGTTATTCCACACATAAATCTCTCCTGTTCCCTTCTGCCGTCTTCCTTTTGGTTTCCGTGCAATCATAATCCTTTGTTTTTATTCTATCTTACCCATTATACTGAAAAGTTCCTGTCTTTTCAACAGGAACTTTTCAAAAGCTATGTCTTTACGGTACAACTCTGATATTCTTACTTTCCAAAAAGTCCCCGAAAGGCTTCTGATCTGTAAGTATTTCCGCATATGCAAAAGGCGCAAAGGTCACAGAGCTTACATTGCCGAACTTACTTGCATCTGCAAGTACATAAGCCTTCTGTGTCTGTTGAAAGGCTGTCTTTTTCACTAATGCCTCATTCAGATCCGGAGTGGTAAACCCTTCTTTTTTGGAGATACCATTTGCACCAAAAAAGGCCCTTGTGAAGTGAAAATCCTGGAGTGAAAGTATGGCCTGCGTTCCAATTACTGCCTCTGTAACGCCTTTCAGCTCACCTCCGATCAGTAATACACGAAACCCTGTGGCAGCAAGTCTCTTTGCATGAGAAACTGCATTGGTCACATAGACAGCAGAACGCTCTGCGATGTAATCAAGCATGTAGCCGGTTGTGGTTCCTGCATCCAGATAGACGAAGCTTTCCGGCAGAATCAGAGAAGCCGCCAGACGGGCAATCCTTTTTTTCTCGTCTATACGGATGCCTTCCTTCTGGGCGACCGAGGGCTCATAGGTGGAAAATGTATTCTCCAGAGCAACTGCACCTCCAAAAACCTTAGTAAGCTTTCCGGCCTGATCCAGGGCTGACAGGTCTCTTCGAATAGTAGACTCAGAAGTACCCAGCAAGTCCTTCAATTCAAGCACTGTAATTGTTTTCCGATCCTCCAGCAGATCTAAAATCAACTCATAACGCTTTTCTGTCAGCATGGTTTCCCTTCCTTATAAGCATCCACATCTGTTTCCAGAATAATCTTTCGGATTGGCAGAATACTTCCCGGTGACACGGAAAGCTCATCCACACCCATGGCAAGAAACTCTTTGGTAAGGGTGGTATCCGCCCCAAGTTCTCCGCAGATACCGGCCCAGATTCCTGCCTTATGTGCATTGTCCACCACCATCTGAATCATACGGAGGACAGCCGGATGATGTGCATCATAAAAGGAATCCAGCTTAAGATTCTGACGGTCTATAGCCAGCGTATACTGGGTAAGATCATTTGTGCCAATGCTGAAGAAATCTGCCTCCTCTGCCAGCACATCACTCATCATAACCGCTGCCGGAGTCTCAATCATAATACCCTGATCCGGATTGCCAAATTCCAGATTCTGAGCGACAAGCTCTGCCTTTACTTCCTCCACAATTTTCTTGATCCGGCGCACTTCTTCAACACCTGTAATCATAGGATACATGATAGAGATATTTCCATAAGCGCTGGCACGAAACAGCGCACGAAGCTGTGTCTTAAAGATCTCCGGCTGTGTCAGACAGATTCGGATAGCCCGAAGCCCCAGTGCCGGATTTTCTTCATGTTCCATATGGAAGTAATCACATTGTTTGTCCGCACCGATGTCCAGCGTCCGGATAATCACCCGTTTTCCGGCCATGGTCTCCGCTACCGTCTTATAGATTTTGAACTGCTCTTCCTCGGTAGGATAGTCTTTACTTTCCAGATAGATGAATTCACTTCGAAACAGTCCGATACCTCCGCCATCATTTTGTACAACCATGGCAAGATCCTTGATATTACCAATGTTGGCATAAAGCATGATCTTTTTGCCATCCAGGGTAACATTTTCACGCCCTTTCAGCTCCTGCAGAAGCTCTGCCTTTTCTTTTTCCCGCTTCTGCACTTCCTTCATCTCTTCCAGAGTTTTTTCATCCGGCTCCACATAGATCAGTCCCCGGTTTCCATCCACCACCGCAATTCTGCCATCTATGGTATCATCCAGCGGGATCTCAGTTCCGATCAGGGCTGGAATACTCATGGTTCTTGCAAGAATAGCCGTGTGGGAATTCACCGATCCATGTACTGTAACAAAAGAAAGTACACGGCTTTTATCCAGTTGGACCGTCTCGGAGGGTGCCAGATCATCTGCAAGGATAATCACAGGTTCCTCTGTATTCACAACACTTCTGGTGCCTCCGCCAAGTGCCGAAAGAATACGCTCGGAAACATCCTTCACATCCGCCGCACGCTCCCGCATGTACTCATCATCCATAGCTGCAAACATCTGAGAATAATTGTCACTGGTAGCCGCCACTGCATATTCTGCATTGACGCTTTGCGTCTTAATAATGTTCGTGACAGATTCGTTATAGCCTTCATCCTCCAGCATCATCTGATGAATCTCAAAGATGGCTGCATTCGCTTCTCCTACTTCCTTCACTGCTTTCTTGTACAGATCTCCCAGCTGACGGATGGCCTCCTGCTTTGCTTCCTGGTAACGTGTCAGCTCTCCTGTAGTATCTTCCACACGGACACGCTTTACCTGTTGTTCTCCCTTGCGGTAAACGCTGATCTTTCCAATCGCAACGCCACCGAACACACTTTTCCCTTGATATACCTGCATCCCTATGTCTCCTTTACAGTTATTTTAGACAACTGTTCAACACCTGATCAGTCACTATTTTATAACTATAAGTATAACACGTCCTGTCCCAGTCTGCATAAAAATTTATATTTTTTCCAGGTACATCAGTTTCTGTCTTGCAGCTCCACATAATCTCTGTGGAATCCCACATACTTATAAGCGGGACGAATAATCTTACCGGCATTGACCAGCTCTTCGATGCGGTGAGCAGACCATCCGGAGATACGCGCTATGGCAAAAATCGGTGTATACAGCTCTTTTGGCAGGCCCAGCATGGTATAGACAAATCCACTGAAGAAATCCACATTGGCACAAACGGGTTTCAGCAGTCTGCGTTTTTTTGCAATACAGGCTCCGGCGATGCGCTCTACTGTCTCGTACAGCTCGAATTCGTGCTCCAGGTGTTTCTCCATAGACAGCTGCTTTGCATAATGCTTCAAGATAACAGCACGGGGATCTGAGTTGGTATACACGGCATGTCCCATACCATAGATCAACCCCTGATGGTCAAATGCTTCCTTGTCCAGAATCTGGTTCAGGTAATCACAGACACGGTCTTCATCGGTCCAGTCTGTAATATGCTTTTTAATATCCTCGAACATCTCCTGTACCTTCAGATTGGCACCACCATGCTTGGGACCTTTTAAAGAACCAAGAGAAGCTGCCACAGCAGAATAGGTATCTGTTCCGGAAGAAGACACTACGTGGGTAGTAAAGGTTGAGTTATTACCACCGCCATGCTCTGCATGTACCACTAAAGCCACATCCAGCACCTTTGCCTCCAGCTCGGTATAGACACCATCCGGATGCAGCATCTGAAGAATATTTTCCGCAAAGGAAAGCTCCGGCCTTGGATTACGAATCACCAGGTTCTCATTCAGATGATAATGACGGTACGCATGATAGCTGTATACCGCAATCAGTGGAAACTTTGCAATCAGACTCAGCTCCTGCTTTAATACATTTGGTATGGATATATTATCCGGATCCTCATCATAAGAATACAGGGTAAGTACACATTTTTGCAGCGAATTCATCATGTTTTTGCTGGTTGCCTTCATCACAACATCCCTGACAAAGGTCTCCGGCAGTTCTCTGTAATATCCCAGAATATCGATAAAATTCTTCATCTGCTCTTCACTTGGCAGCTGGCCAAATAAAAGCAGGTAGGTGATTTCCTCAAATCCATAACGGCGTTGGTGAAATCCCTGAATCAGCTGATCAACACTGTAGCCCTGATAATAGAGATGCCCCTCATCCGGAATCTTCTCCCCATTCACATTCTTAAAGGATACAACATCAGATATTTCTGTCAGACCAGTCAATACCCCTTTTCCAGTAGAATCTCTCAATCCCCTCTTTACATCATACTCTGTGTAAAGATTCAGATCTATACGTCCTGAATTCCGGCTCATTTCCACCAGCTGACCCAGTTTTTCATCTAAAATCTCCGAAGACATCGCCATACTTTAGATCCTCCTTTTGTATTATTGTATACATTCACATTCGCAAATTAGTTTGCTAAAGTATTTTCTACTATATTACTTGCTTTTTCTTCGTATGTCAAGCAAAAACAGGGCTGTCGCACCACTTTGGATTCCGGGAACCTAAAGTGATGCGACAGCCCTGTCTCATGTGATTATAGAAGCTGTACGCCGCAGGCATCTGTAACTTCCAGAACATCCTTGGGCCAGAGAGAACACTGTACCTCTCCAATATGTGCTTTTCGAAGGAGAAACATACAGATTCTTGACTGTCCGATACCGCCGCCGATCGTGAGGGGCAGTTCATCACAGAGAATTGCACTCTGGAAAGGAAGCTTGCCACGCTCCTCACAGCCGCTCTGGGCAAGCTGTTTTTTCAGTGCTTCTGCATCCACGCGGATTCCCATAGAAGAAATCTCCAGTGCAATATCCAGTACCGGATAATATATAATAATATCTCCGTTCAGGCTCCAGTCATCATAGTCCGGTGCACGTCCGTCATGGGGTTTCCCATCTGCTAAAGCTCCACCGATTTTCATAAGAAAAACAGCACCCTTTTCTTTTGTGATCTGATACTCTCTCTCTTTTGCCGTCATATCCGGATAAAGCTCTGCCAGCTCTTCTGCTGTGATAAAGCAGATCTCATCCGGCAGAATTTCTTCTATATAATCATACTGGATCGACATATATTTCTCGGTATGTTTCAAAACCTTGTAGATGGAACGCACAATCTTCTTCAGCGTTTCTTCGTTGCGTTCCTGACGGGTAATAATTTTTTCCCAGTCCCACTGATCCACATAGATCGAATGAATATTGTCAGTATCCTCATCTCTTCGGATCGCATTCATATCGGTATAAAGACCTTCCCCCTGGGAAAAGCCATATTTTTTTAGTGCAAAACGTTTCCACTTTGCCAGAGAATGTACAATCTCAGCCCTGGTGTGGTCAGGATCTTTAATTTCAAAGGCTACCGGACGTTCTACACCATTCAGATTATCGTTAAGTCCACTCTCCGGACGGACAAAAAGAGGTGCCGTCACACGAAGCAGATTCAGACGTTTTGTAAGCTCCTGCTGAAAAAAATCTTTTACTGTCTTAATCGCAATCTGCGTTTCATGCAGATTCAGTGCAGAGACATAGCCCTGCGGAATCATAACTTCTCCCATATCATGTTCCTCTTGTAACTGTTCAGTCACATTCTCTTTCTTATAAATTAACTGGTACCTCGTACATCGTTTTCGAAATACCTACCACTTTAAGCCTGTCTATCTGTCAGATACTTACAGCCACATGCATTGTAGCACTTTTACTGTTTGTTGACAAGAACCATTGTAGCCGTAGCTTTCTCATTATACTGAGATGAGATAATACCACCATCTGACAGCCTGGAATAGATCCCGGCAAAACTTCCATTATAGACAAATAATCCTGACATATTGGTATAGGGCACGAACCCGGAATCCTGATCTGACAGATAGATATTTTCTGTGCGATAGGGCGGATAATATTCCTGGTAAATGTAGCCCCGGTTAAAATATCGTTCTACAATTTCAGACCACTCCTCCTGGGTGTAGTCAATTCCTGCAAATACTCCTCTGGAAGCATAGGAATCCAGCGGTTTGATAATCCAGCGGTCTTTCTCCCCGGTAATCTCTTCGATCTTGCAGAATCTTTCATCACAAAGATTGGTGTAAGGAATATGTTCCATGACAAATTCCTGTTCCTCTTTTGTCAGGAGTGCAAGCGTTGGCTGCTCCCGCAGGATCTTAAACAGCCATTTATTATGAATAATCTGGGTGCAAAAGGATCCCATAATGCAGACATCCTGCTGTTTTACTGCATTTACAAAATCCTGTACTTCCATGTAATGTTCGCAGACGTCCGTGGTAACCGCTCTGCGATAGATCAGATCCACCGGATGACCGGAAGGAGAATATAATACGTGATCCCTGTATTTCATCTGGGTAATCTCACAGATCTCACACTCATAACCGGCCTGCTGGAATCTTCTCTGAAACTCCTCGAATTCCGTGATAGAGCAATGCTCCAAAAAGTCTACGATGGCGATATAGGGATGTTCCTTCTTTTTCTCATAGGTCTGATAAAGCTTCAGGCAGGTGTCTACCCAGCTGTCAAACAGCTCATACTGGCGAAAATCATACTTCTTTTTCATCTGTGTGTGAACATTATTCAAAGCGAGTGCCTGATTCAACACATAGTCCTCGTTCATGGCACTGGTTCCGTCTGTATTGATCTCGCAGAACTTGAAGCTTCCGTTCTCCTCATTATAGAAGATATCGAATCTTGCGATGGGCAGCACGCTGTCATAGAGGTTTGGTACCAGAATTAACTCTTCCAGCTCTTTGGAAAATGGAAACAGCTTCCGATAGTCTGCGTTTTCCAGATATTCCTGTATGACCTTGCAGAAGATTCCATAGGTAGTATCTACAATTTTTTTATAATCAGTCACTACCTCCTCTGTAAAGATTTTTGGAATATGAAGGGTATGCACACAGCGTCCGTGATAGGCCACGGACGAATGCTCCAGGTAATCCTTGACCTCCAAAGCAGATCTTCTGCTTTCTTCCATATGATTCTCAATATAGTTTTTATATGCTTCTCTAATTGCTTTCATAATGCTCCTTTGCCAATGTCATTTTTCTTTCTGCCAGCTTTTCGAAGGGCTTTAGATAGGCTGCTTCTGACTGATCCAGATTCTCCGCTGCCAGACAAAGCAGCTCCCGGACAAAATCTGCTGCTGGTTTTTGGTATATTACGCCCTCATATCCGTCCCTTTGCAGTGACTGCTCCGCCCTTATAATGTCCTCTTTTCCCACCGGGTAAAGAGAAAGCAGCTTACCTTGCACCTCCGGTTTAAAGAAAATCCCCTTAATCAGCGCCAGATATGCCAGAACATATTCCTCCGGCATGCTGTCGGCTCCACGGATTTCGATATAGTGCTTCACCCGAACATCCAGAAATGTCATGGACAGAACATGATCCACGTCCTCCGGACTCAGCTCACGGTCTGACCAGATTTCACCTACTGTCCTTGTTCCTGTTGCAACCGAACCCTGAGGGGTGGGAAGAAAGATCAGCGGAAGATTCCACAGATATTCTGCATACGTATGAAATCCAAAGTTCTCTTCGAAGATACCGTCCAGGATTCCACAGCGTCTGGGATCTACATGATTCCAGATATCTGTGCGGGCAAGATAATCCTTATAAGGCTTTCCTTCAAAATACCGTGTATTGTCGGACAAAAGCTTAATAGCCGGCATGAGGATCGATACCGTGCGATACTTTCTGATAAAATCCGGTTCGCAGCAATAATCGATGGAGATCTGGGCCGAGGCTGTACCCCGCATCATATGACGTCCCCGGGTACCCGAGGTTTTAAAGTAATCATCCATATAAGCATATCTTTTTTTAGGAATCATAGGAAGCTCATCCACCAGGCTGTGGGGCTGATAGCCCTGGGTAACCAGTTCATAATCGCACTGCTTCAGCAATGGATCTAAAAGGGCTAAAAAGCTTTCATAAACCTTTTCTATGACTGCAATGCTCTCCTTTGGCGCAATACTGATCTCCAGCTGTGCCGCAGGCTCCAGCGTAATCGTATAATCCAGATTCGCAAGCCCCAGAAGATTACCTTTTTCCGACATTTTCACAGGAAACTCCCGGGATAACTGTTCCAGAATCCAGTGTACTCCTTTTTCTTCCTGGTAAGTCACTGCTTCCCGACTCTGCCTGTCTACCAGAATATGCTCAATCTCTACACCCAGCTTCTGTATGCAGTGCAGCTTACAGCCATCCCGCAGATGCTGTTCCAGAATATCCAGATTCTTTTTTTTCCAATCCGTATTCATAAAATTCTCCCTTGTGAAAAAAGATAAACTTTTTTGTTGTAATTTTTTTCAAAACATAGTATAATATCTATTGTTTCACGCAAACGCCGAAATAGCTCAGTTGGTAGAGCACTTCACTCGTAATGAAGGGGTCGTCGGTTCGAGTCCGATTTTCGGCTTTCCAAATGTTGATTTTATCATATTTCTTATGATATTGCAAATAGCAAAACACCCCAATGAAAGGTTCCAATTGATACTTTTCTTGGGTTGTTTTTTTTATGTTTTTCTACTTTATATTTTATTTGGTCTTTCTTTTGTTTTTATTTTGCCTTTCTTCAGACTTATTTTCGAATTCGTACACACTTCTCTCACATTTTCCCAGTATACTTATCTCATACAAACGAGCAAGACAGCTGCTCATATATCCCCCCTCAGAGCAGCCACTCGTTTGTAATAATAATCGTACACAAGTACAAAATATAAGAGGACGTCGGTGATCCGCAGGTTCATTGCCGATAACTGACGCCACTCGCCTAAAAACAATTTCAATTTACATAGATGAGAAATACTTCTTTTCCTATCGGGCTCAGGTCAAAAAACCTGGGCCCTTCTCCTGCCCTGCAGTCTGAGCTTTTTCCAGTCTCTTATGCTTCTCCGGTTTTTTACTGCTTACCTACTGTTTTTTGATTCCCTTACTGTCACGTCTGGAAAGCTTCAATTTATTCAAAACAAGCGGCTTGTCTTTATAAGTAATCTCATATTCCATGCGATTTGCCAGCAGATATGCATGAATAATCTCATCCCCTGCACCAAGCTTCATCCCCCGCACACCGATAGCCGTCTTTTTCTTCTCTGGTATCTCAGAGAGCAGAAATCTTACAAAATACCCTTCTTTGCTCTGCAATACGAGATAATCACTTTCCTCATAGAGGCCAATCAGCACTACCTTTTCCTGCTCGTCCCCAAGCTTCGTAGCGGCTATGGTTCGCTTGGACACATCAAATTCAAAACCATCCACCAGCTTACACATGCCACTGCCAGATATAAAGACCAGCTTTTGCTGCCGGATCATATTCAGACTGGCAACAAATACCATCTGCTCCTGGGCACTGCTGTAATTGCAGAGATTGTCCACAGGGGTTCCCTTATCCCGGAATTTTCCATAAGGCAGATCCATCACTTTCACGCTGTGCATCTTGCCGCAGTCTGTAAATACACAGATTTTATCCGTATTCATACAGCGGAACACGTAGCGATATTCCTGATCCGCTGCTTCTTTATTGCGCTCATAGGTACCCACATCCACGGTCTTGGCATATCCAAACCGATCCATCAAAAATACAACTTCCGTCTCCTCGATCTTTTTCTCCTCGAGTACGATTTCTTCTGCATTTTCAATCACTGTCCTGCGTTTCCTGCCAAATTCCCTCTTGCTTCGATCCAGATCCTCCATGATCACCTGTGCCATAGAATCATAATTATTCAAAATGTCTTCATAGCGGGCAATACGATCCAAGGTTTCCTGGTGTTCCTTCATCAGTGCGTCAATTTCCAGCCCGATCAGACGATACAGACGCATCTCAAGAATTGCCGTTGCCTGTCGCTGGGTAAAGGAAAGCTGCTTTGCTGCCTTTTCACTGGCCTTTGTCTTGAAACGTATGCCTTCTGTAATACCAAGTGTCAGGCAGTCCTTTACCTGCTTCTGATTCTTGCTGCCTCTCAAAATCTCGATAATCAGATCGATGACATCACATGCCTTAATCAGACCTTCCTGAATCTCTTTCTTTTCCAGTTCCCTGGCCAGGAGATTCTGATGTTTTCTGGTACAGATGTCAAACTGGAAATCTACATGATGCTCGATAAGCTTTTTCAGGCTTAAAACCTCCGGTCTGCCATCAACGACTGCCAGCATATTCACGCCGAAGGTATCCTCCAGACGTGTCTTTTTATAAAGAAGCGCCGTCAGCTGTTCCACATCTGCACCCTTTCGAAGCTCCAGTACGATCCGGATTCCCTCCTTGGAGGACTGATTGGAAATGTCGATGATATCCTGGGTTTTCTTGGTTTCCACCAGACCTGCCACATCGTTTAAGAATTTTCCGATATTGGCACCAATCATAGTATAGGGAATCTCTGTAATCACCAGATACTGCTTTCCGGCTTTCCCTTTTTCCACCTCAATATGACCTCTAAGCTTAATCTTTCCACTTCCGGTTTCATAGATCTGGGCAAGTTCATCTTTATTTGCCACAATTCCACCTGTAGGAAAATCCGGACCCTTTACATAGCGCATAAGTCCTTTTGTGGTGATGTCCTCATCCTTCATGTAAGCTTTGACTGCATCCACAACCTCCCCCAGATTATGAGGGGGAATGCTGGTAGCCATACCAACTGCAATACCGTCAGCTCCATTAACCAGAAGATTCGGCAGTCTCACCGGGAGTACCTCCGGCTCTTTTTCTGTCTCATCAAAGTTTGGAACAAAATCAATAACATCCTTATCCATATCCTTCAGATAGACTTCCTGGGTGATTTTTGCAAGGCGGGCCTCCGTGTAACGCATGGCAGCAGCGCCATCCCCCTCGATAGAGCCAAAATTTCCGTGACCATCCACCAGAATCTGACCTTTTTTGAAGTCCTGAGCCAGTACCACCAGGGCATCGTAGATAGAAGAATCCCCATGGGGATGATATTTACCCATGGTATCTCCTACGATACGGGCGCACTTTCGGTAAGGCTTGTCATAGCTGATGCCAAGCTCCTGCATATCGTAAAGAGTTCTTCGCTGCACCGGTTTTAATCCGTCTCTTGCATCCGGGAGTGCACGTGCCACGATAACGCTCATGGCATAGTCAATATAAGACTTCTGCATCAGCTCCGAATATTCGGTTTTGATAATTTGTTCTTCCATTGTCACTTCACTCCCTATACATCCAGCTCCGCATCCGCAGCATGCTCATAGATAAATGCCTTACGGGGCGGAACATCATTTCCCATCAGTATCTCTGTTACATCCGATGCCATACGGGCATCTTCGATTTCAATCTGCTTCAGCATACGATGCTCCGGATCCAGTGTTGTCTCCCAAAGCTGGCTGGCATCCATCTCTCCAAGACCTTTGTAGCGCTGCAGGGTGAATTTTTCTCCCTTATGCTTCTTCCGGTAGATTTCCAGTGCCTTGTCATCATAGAGATACTGCTCCTGTCCTTTGGAGGGCATGGTCTTATAGAGAGGCGGCATGGCGACATACACATGTCCCTCAAAGATCAACTCCGGCATAAACCGATAGAAGAGCGTCAGAAGCAGGGTGGAAATATGGGCACCATCTACATCGGCATCGGCCATGATAATAATTTTATCATATCGAAGCTTCGTAATATCAAAGTCATTTCCATAGCCCTCGGAAAATCCGCATCCAAATGCGTTGATCATAGTCTTAATCTCTGCATTGGCAAGCACCTTATCAATCGTGGCTTTTTCCACATTCAAAATCTTGCCGCGGATGGGCATGATAGCCTGAAAATTACGGTTTCTTGCCATCTTGGCAGAGCCTCCGGCAGAATCTCCCTCCACGATAAAGATCTCGCACCGGGAAGCATCCCGGCTTTCGCAGTTTGCAAGCTTTCCATTGGAATCAAAGGAATACTTCTGTCTTGTCAGCATATTCGTCTTTGCTTTTTCTTCTGTTTTTCGAATCCTGGCAGAACGCTCTGCGCAGGCAAGTACGTTCTTCAGCACTTCCAGATTCCGGTCAAAGTACAGCACGACTTCTTCCCCTGTAACCTTACTGGTGGCTTTTGCCGCATCCTGGTTATCCAGCTTCGTCTTCGTCTGTCCTTCAAACCTTGGATCCGGATGCTTGATAGATACCACTGCCGTCATACCATTTCGAATGTCAGCGCCGGTAAAGTTGGTATCCTTTTCCTTCAAAATGCCCAGTTCTCTGGCATAGCTGTTCATAACGGTAGTAAACTGGGTCTTAAACCCGGTCAGATGAGCACCGCCCTCTGCATTATAGATATTATTACAAAATCCCAGAACATTTTCCTGGAATTCATTGATAAACTGAAATGCAACCTCTACCGTAATCCCTTCGTTTTCCCCTTTGAAATAGATCGGCTCATGGATCACTTCTTTTTTCTTATTCAGATCCTGTACAAAGCCTACGATTCCCTCCGGCTCGTGATAGATAACCGTCTCCTCAGATCCTGCTCTCTTATCTTCAAATTCGATCTGCAGATTGGGATTCAGATAAGCAGTCTCATGGAGTCTGGACTTAATCTCCGCTGCAACAAATCTGGTTTTCTCAAAAATCTCCGGATCCGGCAGGAAATTGACACAGGTTCCTGTCTCTTTTGTCCTTCCCAGTTTGGGAAGCAGACCTTCCTCCAGCTCCAGTGCCGGTATCCCTCTCTCGTAATAATCATGGTGCACGTAACCTTCCCGGCTGATCTTAATATCCAGATAGGTTGACAGTGCATTTACCACAGAGGAACCTACTCCATGAAGACCACCGCTGGTTTTATAGGCACTGTTATCGAACTTTCCACCTGCATGTAAAGTAGTAAATACCAGACGCTCTGCAGAGATGCCCTTTTCATGCATCCCCACAGGGATTCCCCTTCCATTATCCACCACGGTGCAGGAACCGTCCTGCTCCAATATTACCTGTATTTTATCGCAGTAGCCGGCCAGATGCTCGTCCACTGCGTTATCTACAATTTCATAAACCAGATGATTCAGACCTTTTCTTGTCGTACTGCCAATATACATACCCGGACGCTTTCTTACCGCTTCCAGGCCCTCCAGCACTGATATGCTGCTGGCGTCATAAACTTCTTTTGCCATCTTTCTGCCACCTTTACTTAAAGAAATAATAATATCCTCTATCCTGAGAACTGATTATAACATGCAAACATGTGTTTGTGCAAATATTTTTTGCGCCTGTCAGTTATTCCGGAAAACAAAAATGATCCTGGTGGAGTTGGAGAAGTTCCCTGAAATTTTGAATATAATGACGGGATTCCCGAAGAATAGCGGGACGATTGAACTCAGATTCCCTGTCATAAACACCCACAGAATAAAAGCCGCCTAAATTTGCACCTCGAATACCTTCTATAATATCTTCATAAACCACACAATTTTGCGGGGCCTCCCCAATCTGTTCGGCCGCCTTTTCATAAATATCGGGAAAACCTTTTCCTCTTGTAACCTCACTAACCGTGACAATACTCTGGAAATAATCAGAGATGCCGTTGCGTCTTAAGGCAGGCAGGAACAGTTCCCTGTCCGAGGAGGTAGCCGCAGCGATAGGTATACCAAGCTCTGATAATCTCTCCAGATAGCCTCTGACGTTTGGCTTTAATACCACCTTGTTGGCATAGGCCTTGCGGGCCATCTCCATCCATTCGGCAATAATCTCCTCCGGTGTTTCCGGAAGGGAAAAACGGTGGATGGTATATGCCGCAGCACGCTCAAACCCCAGTGGCGTGATGGCCTCCAGATAATCTGCCGGAACCTCCAGTCCACGTTTTCCCAGAAAATCTATATCCAGCTGACGCCAGACGCCCATAGAATCCAGCAGGGTGCCATCCAGGTCAAAAATCGCACCATAATACTGTTTCATCTTCGTGTACCTTCCTTTTGCGGGTATTCCACATTCACAAGGATCAGTCCCTGCGCAGGTGCCGTCATTCCGGCTGCCTGACGATCTCGGGCTTCCAGAATGTGTTCCATCTCATATGCCTTTCGCTTTCCCTGGCCCACTTCCATCAGAGTTCCCGTCAAAATCCGCACCATGTTATACAGGAAACCATCTGCTGTAAAGATGCAGCGCACCATCCGGGATTCTTCATCCAGCTCCACTCTTGCTTCATAGATTGTCCGGACTGTAGATTTTTTACTGCGCTTGCTGGAGCAGAAGCTCTGAAAATCATGGGTTCCCACCAATGCCTGCGCTGCTTTTTGCATCTCCTCCACCTGAAGGGGTTCCTCTGTATGATAACAATATTTCCGCTGAAATACATGCTTGCTGCTTCCGATTCCAATCTGATAACAGTAGGTTTTCTTCACGGCATGTAACCTGGCGTGAAATCTCTCTTCCGCCGGAGTAACCTCTGTTACCTCAATATCTTCCGGAAGATAGCGATTCACATATTCCAGAATCTCGGATGCGGACCATTCCCTCTTCAGATGCACATTGGCCGCCTGACCATAGCTGTGTACTCCGGCATCGGTTCTCCCGGACCCTATCACTTCACAGGGTTCGCCGTCCATCCGGGATAACACTGCTTCCAGCTTTCCCTGAATCGTATTGGAGGTGTTCCCCTGTCTCTGCCATCCGTCATATCTTGTTCCATCATACTGTACTATCATTTTATAATTCATTCATTTTCTCCATCTCTTGCTTTTGGGTAACCGTAAATGCGGAAATATTCCATCATTTCATTCGTCAGACTAATCACATGATCATCCTTCACCGGCATTTCACTGCGTGTAAACCAGGTTGCCTCACAAAGCTCTTCCTCCTCCAGTGTTACAGAGGTGTCTCCATCCACTTCACAAAAATATCCCACCAGCAGTGCTCCGGAAAAAGCCCAGGGCTGGCTCTTATAGTAACGCAGGTTCTTCACCCGAAGTCCTACTTCCTCCATGACCTCCCGATGCACAGTTGCTTCCAGTGTTTCTCCTACCTCCGCATAGCCTGCAACCAGTGCATAATTCTTGTAGCTGCTGTGACTGGAGGCATAGCGTGTCATCAGAATCTGATCTTTATTGGTTACCGCCACGATAACACTTGGTGCTATCGTAGGATAGATGATTTTTCCACAGACTGGACATTTCAGTGCCCGTTCTCCAGGTGCAGCCTCCAGCTCTGCGGCACATCTGCCGCAAAACTGATGATCACTGTACCAGTTATGTATCTGATATCCGGTAATGCCTGCAAAGGCTTTCCACATGGGAACTGCTCTTCGAAGTACCAGAATATCCTCGTATTTCCACCCATCAAAGGCTTCTATAGGCGGTTTGCGCAGCTCATAATAATCCCGTTCATCAATACGGAACAGATACTTGGCCTTTTTAGCCGCCCCGGGAAAGATACTTTGAATCTCCTCCACGGTAGGAAAGCAGATCTCATCTTTTACAAATCCTGCAAGAATTTTTCCTCCCCTGTAGATCAGAAGTGTATCTGACGGTTTTGGCTGCTTTGGCTGATATGCCACATTGTATTGATGTGGTGCGATATCCTGTATCATATTACTCTATCCTCCATTTCTCATAAACGTCATAATTCGGGTATCATAAAGCAGGAAAGCAAAGCCTTTCTGCTTTATGTGATACCCGAATCATTATAATTTATGCCTCGTCAATTGCTTTTCCAATATCATGGCGATAATACTTATTCTCAAATTCCACAAGCTCCACCGCCTTATAGGCATTGGCTCTTGCCTGTTTCAAATCCTCACCGGTTGCTGTCACACCGAGAACACGTCCACCATTTGTCACGATTTCTCCATCCTTAGATGCCGTACCTGCATGAAATACAAAATACTGGTCACTTCCCTTAAACTTTTCCAGTCCGTGGATCGGAAAGCCTTTTTCATAGGAAACCGGATAGCCGTCGCTTGCCAGTACGACACAGACAGCTGCATTGTCCGCAAACTGCAGATCCACCTGATCCAGGGTTCCATCTACACACGCTTCAAACACTTCCACAATATCATTTTTCATCCGGGGCAGTACTACCTGTGCTTCCGGGTCTCCAAAACGAGCATTGTACTCCAGAACCTTCGGTCCCTCTTCTGTGAGCATCAGACCAAAGAAGATAATCCCCTTAAACTCTCTGCCCTCCGCTGCCATGGCATCCACCGTTGGCTGATATACATACTTTTTACAAAAAGCATCCACCTCTTCGGTATAGAAAGGGCTTGGGGAAAAGGTTCCCATACCACCTGTATTCAAACCCTGATCTCCATCCATGGCACGCTTGTGATCCTGAGCAGAAGTCATGGTTTTAATCGTCTTTCCATCTACGAAGGACAGTACGGAAACCTCACGTCCGGTCATAAATTCTTCGATAACCATCTCATTTCCGGCAGAACCAAACTTCTTATCCAGCATAATCTCCTGGACACCGGCCCGGGCCTCCTCCAGATTCTGACAGATCAGCACACCTTTTCCCAGAGCAAGACCATCCGCCTTCAACACAATAGGAAACTTTGCCTTCTCAAGATAAGCCAAAGCCGCCTCAGAATCTGTGAAGTTCTCGTATCCTGCAGTAGGAATATGATATTTTTTCATCAAATCCTTGGAAAATGCCTTGGAGCCCTCCAGAATTGCCGCATTTTTACGAGGTCCGAACACCCGAAGTCCCTGAGCTTCAAACACATCCACGATACCGCCTACCAGCGGATCATCCATGCCTACCACCGTCAGATCAATCTCTTTTTCTTTTGCGAAGGCTGCCAGCTTATCGAATTCCATGGCTTTTATGTCCACGCACTCTGCAAATTCCGCAATTCCCGCATTGCCCGGTGCACAGTAGATCTTATCAACCTTTTTGCTCTGTGCCACCTTCCAGGCAATTACATGCTCTCTTCCGCCGCTTCCTACAATCAGAACTTTCATCCTCTTTACTCCTTTATCTGAACCAGTCCGTCCACTACGCTGACTTTATCATTTGCTATCAAATTGATGGCTTTCGGCAGAATCACCCACTCAGCCTCTTCCATCACACGCTGCTGCAGAATCTTCGCTGTATCACCCTGCTTTACTTCCACTGCCTTCTGCAGGATAATCGGTCCGGTATCTGTTCCATCATCCACAAAGTGTACTGTGGCTCCTGTCACCTTCACGCCCCGGGCCAGGACACCTTCATGCACCTTCAGTCCATAAAAACCTGTCCCGCAAAAAGATGGAATCAAAGCCGGATGAATATTGATAATCCGATTCGGATATGCATCTACCAGAAGCTTTGGAATTACCACCAGACAACCTGCAAGCACTACCAGATCCGTATGGTACTCCTGTAATTTTTCCAGGAGTGCCTGATTGAACAGCTCTCTGGAGGCAAAGGTCTTCGGTGAGATACAACAGGCATCAATTCCCTTATCCTTTGCCCGAGTCAGTGCATAGGCATTGGGATTGTTGCTGATTACCACGGAAATCTCCGCATTTGTGATACTGCCGGAATCCATGGCATCCATGATTGCCTGCAGATTTGTACCGCCGCCTGATACCAGAACAGCAAGTTTTAGCATAATTCCACTCCCTTTTCACCTGTTTCGATATGACCTACCACATAAGCGGTCTCACCGGAAGCTTTGATGGCATTCATGGTCTTGTCAACATTTTCAGGTGTGACAGCTACCATCATACCAATACCCATATTGTAAGTATTGTACATCATCTTTTCATCTATGTTTCCAGTCTTTGCCATGAGCTTGAAGATTGGTGGTACCGGATAGCTGTTCTTTTTCACAACTGCCTTCACCCCATCCTTAAGCATACGGGGAATATTCTCATAGAAACCGCCGCCTGTGATATGGCTGCAGGCTTTCACCTTCACCCCTGCCTCCTTGATGCTGCGAAGTGCCTTCACATAAATCTTGGTAGGTGCCAGAAGTGCCTCACCCAGAGTTTTTCCGAGCTCTTCATAATAAGTATTCAAAGCTTCCTTGTCCATGTCAAAGATCTGACGTACCAAAGAGAAGCCGTTGCTGTGTACACCGGAGGAAGCGATACCGATCAGTATATCTCCAGCACTTAATTCTTTTCCGGTAATCAGGTCCTTCTCGTCTACCACGCCAACTGCGAATCCGGCAAGATCATATTCGTCCAGTGGATAGAAACCTGGCATCTCTGCTGTCTCTCCGCCAATCAAGGCAGCATCTGACTGTACACAACCCTCTGCAACACCTTTTACGATCTCGGCAATTTTCTCCGGATAGTTCTTTCCACATGCAATATAATCCAGGAAAAACAGAGGCTCTCCGCCGGCACAGGCAATATCATTTACACACATTGCCACACAGTCAATACCGATGGTATCATGCTTGTCCATAAGAAAAGCAAGCTTCAGC
Source organism: Lachnospiraceae bacterium (assembly GCA_028692395.1). Classification (GTDB taxonomy): domain Bacteria; phylum Bacillota; class Clostridia; order Lachnospirales; family Lachnospiraceae; genus Novisyntrophococcus. Next base: position 5,715 of record JAQUXP010000011.1, on the reverse strand, counting down.
TTTGTACCTACTCCATCTGTACCGGAAACCAGTGTTGGTTTTTCCATATCTTTGAATTTCTCCATGGAAAATGCTCCTGAAAATCCTCCGATATTTGTCAGAACCTCGGAACGCATCGTCTTTTTGATATGCTCCTTCATCAACTCTACTGACTTGTAACCAGCCTCAATATCAACTCCTGCTTTCTTGTAATCCATCATAATCCTCCCTGTTGGAAATGTCCCGGCTTCCCGGTGTATTTTTTTGATTTATCTTTATTTTGTATATGCTTTGTATCCAACTTCCTGCAGCTTCGCATCCTTTGCAACGACCTGCTCCTTCATCTCCTCCGTATAAGCCTTCAGCTTTCCAAGAATCGCTTCGTCTGATACTGCAAGAATCTTTGCTGCGAGAATACCTGCATTGGCACCTCCGTTGATCGCTACGGTAGCAACCGGAATACCACTTGGCATCTGTACGATGGAATATAAGGAATCCCTTCCGCCCAGTGAAGTAGTGTGCATCGGAATGCCGATAACCGGCATCGGGAAAATCGCTGCGCACATACCCGGCAGATGTGCTGCCATTCCGGCTCCTGCGATGATTACCTTAAAGCCCTTTTCCTCTGCGCTTTTGGCATATTCAAAAAATATATCCGGCTCACGATGTGCTGAGATGATCGTCATCTCATACTCAATACCAAATTTCTCCAGCATGTCGGCTGCCTTGCTCATAACCGGCATATCAGAGTCACTTCCCATAACAATTCCTACTTTTGCCATGATTTTTCTCCTCTTCTATTATTAGAATACCATAGAATTCATAAGCTCTACTTATAAGTTTTCTTAATGAGTACATTCTTATTTATAAGTTATAATACTGAACAAATACGTCCTTGTCAACTGCAATTTCCAGATCACGCTCTCAATCTTCTCTTGTTTCACTTTCTTATGGGCTGTGCCGTAAAAGCTCAGTCCTGTGTAAACAGTAACTCAAATGGCTCATTCAGTTCTTCCGTGCCCGGAAGTACGAATCGCCCCTTTTCGATAATCAAAGTCTCTGTACCTTGACTGTCAACCACCTTCAAAGATCCCAGTTCATCATAGGGAATGGTAATATCTGTATGACACCCATAATATGCCAGATCCAGATTTGTCCTGCGCTGTGCAGAAATCTCATTTTCCTTGGCAATAATTTCTTTTCCATCCGGATTATAGATATGAGAATCCTCCTCCCAGCTGTAACAGGTATCGCCAAATGCAAAGTGAGGTCCCATCTTCTCTGCGATCAGAATCGGAAGCTTCCCTGCGATTCCATACTTTTCTGCCATCACATACGCAGTTGTGTTGGTACCGATAGCAAATTCCCCTATGGGAAGTGTTGGATGCGCATACAGGATATTGTCCTGAATATATCTTCTGTTCTCTTCCTCCGAATCAAAATTGCTGCAGCTGTACTCCTTAATCACACCGTCCTTCAACACAAGCTTTAGATTCTGAAACTGAAATTCACCCAGATAGACCTGACTGACATGCAAGGTCCCGCTGGTTCCCTGCAGAACCGGCGAGGTAAATACCTCTCCTACCGGAATATTCACATCTGCCACACAGTTTTCAAAGTTTGTCTGTTTCCCCGGATCACTTAAGGTATGGAATCGAATGGTAAGCTGTGTCTTATTTTCTCCCATTCCCTGAATCACAGCGTGGGTTCCCTGATCAAGCACATCTATAATGCACTGCTGAATGCGCTGATATTTTCGATAATCCAGCGTATTAATACGAACGGTCTCTCGAAAAATATCCGCAAACTGGTCTCCGATAGCCGGTGTAGGATATGCGATAATTGTAAAACTTCTTTCTTCTCCGATAATATAACGGTTGGTGATCTGCCCTGCTTCGTTATTATACTGTACCTGGAGCTTTTGCTGCTCCTCACTAAGCCGACTTGCCTCTGGACAGGATACCGGAACAAAAGGTTTCTCTCCAAAGATCTCAATGCAGGCAGGTCCTCCATGCTGGGCTGCAAGGGTTTCCATCTCCTCATAGGTTTTCTGCAGTGCACGAAGCTTTCTGGTTATATAGTCTTTGTCCCAGAATAATGCTCTGTCATTCTTATGATCATAATCATACTGTGGATTGCAGACAGCTCCGTAATATCCGATTCTTCCTCTTGGACTCTTCTGCGCCACATGCTGCGCACTTCGATAAATAACAGGTTTTAATCCCATCTTCTCAAACTGCAGGATTGCCTGGCGTACCATACGTTCAAATCCCAGCGTATATCGGATATTGACTGTACGTTTCTTCTCCAGGGGCTTGTGAGCATTTACAAACCCGATCCGATACCCTTCTGTATAGGTAGAAGCCATGGCTTCTATGTCTGCCTTCGGCAGCTCCGCCAGAAATGCAGCTGTCTTTTCTTCATTTTCCGATACATACTCCCCATAACGATACAGGTACCGGGGATCTGACAGATCAGAATCCATGATAATCCGAACCGCAAAGTCATCTGTGGGATCAATCTGACTGGTAACGCTTTCCTGGGTCAGTTCCTCTGTATAATCACTGACATACCAGTAGACAGCTTCTCTGACGTATTTTTCCTCCGGAAGCTCCTCCTGGGTAAACATATGGTAGATTTCCAGAAAAAGCTCCAGCACAATCTCCATATCCCAGATGCGGTTCTCCCATACAAATGCCGGAAGTCCATGAAGCTCTGCGTATAAAAATCCCAACTCCCCTGCGTACAGGCTTCCCAGCTTTTCCGCCAGATAAGACGGATTCCCATAGCAATGGCCATAATTTTTCGGCAATATCTCTTCAAAAGCCTTCTGATTCCACTTTCGCTGTTCCTCCAGGGAAAGTGTCTCCCACTCCTTTGACTGTACCAGCTGTAAAATCTCATCCATCTGTTTCAGAAATACAGCCTCTGTCTCAAAAAAGTCCCGATATGGTTCCGGCACCAGCCGTTCTCCGGGAATTTCACGAATCCGTTCCATGGACAGCTGATAACGTTCTTCCAGTAATGTCTCCATTGGCATATCTCCTCCTTATATTCCTGACAAAAAAAGTCCCAGCCAGATAACAGTAAGCACGCCGCTTCCCATCGATCCGATAATGCTGTACTTGTGATTCACCTTTTTCTCTGAAAAGCTCTTCAGGCCCAGATAAAACCCATAGGCAGAAAGCAACAGGGAAAACAGTCCAACTGCCCCTATATAACTGCCGCCTTTTCCTTTCATAAAGAAAGAAATCCCAACACAAATCAGCAGTATGCCAAGAGAAGCTGCAGCAATCACTGCAGAAGCAACCCCGCCTTTCGCATTCTGATCCGGTGCAAAGGAATATCTATACTTTTTCATGATGTACCCTCCTGATTTTATCGCACAGTGCAAAAAGCAGATAGCCCATGGCAGCCCCCAGCGTGTTAAGCATAAGATCATCCACGTCAAAACAGCCAACCTTCAGCACAAGCTGCAGTGTTTCCACCAGCAGGCTTAGACCAAAGCCCAGCAGCACTACCAGCCAAAAATGCTTCATATCCCGGTGCATCACCGGCAATATAAAGCCAAATGGTAAAAATCCGATTACATTTCCTGCCAGATTATAAAAGGCCACCCAAAAACCAACCTGTGCACGATAGACCCAGAACCTGTGAATCTCCTTAAATGGCACCAGATTATAGTGATACTCCAGATTCACCATGGCATTTCTCCCGTAGTCCTCTGACAGAAACAGAAAATAAGCAAGTGCCATTATATATAGAACGAACAAAATCCGCCCCAAAAGGCGAATTGTTCTTTTTGTTTCCTTTTTCAAATACTTTCCTTTCGAACTACCCTTTAAAAGGTAATCTCTGTTTTTTGTTTCAGAAGTCTGGCTCCGTTGACAATCATCAGAATTCCTGCAGCGATCCCTGTTACCAGCACAATAATGCCAAGAGCGATATTGCCACCGCCGATATGACTCATTGCCTTATATGTCTTTTCACTCATGATTTACCTCTTTTCTGTTGCCATACAGCCTTTATTTTGCGCCGTACGTGTCATAGTAAGCATCAATTGCGGTTTTCATCCTGTCATCAATCACAATCTGTCCAAGACAGGGCTTATTGTAGAGACATTCTGTTACTTCTGCCATGGTTACGATTGCATTGGCAGGGAAACCATACTTGTCTTGAATCTCTTCCAGCGCACTCTTTTCTCCCTGGCCCCGCTCCATGCGGTTCAGAGAAACCATCAGACCCTTGATGGTGACATCTCCCTGCGCCTGGATAATCGGAAATGTCTCTTCGATGGATTTACCGGAAGTGGTAACATCTTCGATAATCACCACACGATCTCCATCTTTGATGGAACTTCCCAGTAAAATACCGGTATCTCCATGATCTTTGACTTCTTTTCGGTTGGAACAGTAGCGGATATCCACTCCATATAATTCACTGATTGCCATGGTCGTTGCCACTGCAAGAGGAATCCCCTTATAGGCCGGTCCAAAGAGTACATCAAAGTCCAGTCCGTAATTATCATGGATTGCCTTGGCATAATAAGCACCCAGCTTTCTAAGCTGTGTACCGGTAACATAGGCACCGGCATTCATAAAAAACGGGGATTTTCTTCCACTTTTCAAGGTAAATTCTCCGAATTTTAATACCTGGCTCTCCACCATAAACTCTATAAATTCCTGTTTGTATGCTTTCATGCTTCTTTGTCCTCCTGTATAAACGCTTTTTAGTAACTGTTCAGTACCTGACCAATTACATTCGAAAATCCATTTAAAATCACCTTCGGTGATGGGATTTTCTCACTCTTGTATCACTTTCTTACGGTCTGTGCAGTAAATGCACAGACCTGCTGAATAGTTACGGTTTTTACACCATAATTCTTCTCCTATACTAACATGAAATCTACTGTTTTTCAATGGGCTTCACAAAATGATTCTATGCAGTAACGTATGATCTTCTCCATTTCGATAAACTGCCAAACAAGATGAATAAAAAAAATCCAACCTGCAAGATTGGATTTTAATATTAGAAACTTTCCCCGTCCAGGAGCCACTCTACACTTACATTCAGCACTTTCGCAAATACCTTTAATTCATAATCAGTCACAAATCGTGTTCCGATCTCAATCCTGCTAATGCTGTCCCTTTCTAACGTAATTCCTTCTATCTGAACTTTCGCAGCAAGATCGCTTTGTGTAATTTGTTTTTGTGCCCTGGCAATTCTTATATTGGATCCACACAAATTCTTTTTCCCTTTAAAAGTGTATATTTTCATATACAATCCTCCTAACATGTGTTAATGGTCAGAATTATTCTTGACTTTAGCATATTTTCATTTTAGAATTGTGTTAATGGTCAGAATCTGTCGAAATACCGTGGGATATGGACATAAAACTGACTTATTTTATTATGCATAAAATAATTATGAGTATCATTCATAATTAGAGGGGGGGACATAACAATGTCAGATTTTAGTGACAAATGCAAATTTTATCTTCTGGAAAGTGGAAGCAATGTTTATCAAATTGCTCAAAGTGCCAACCTGGATCGAACCACTGTACAACGCATGTTAACTGGAAAACGACTACCCAGTCAGGAATTTGTAAAAACATTCTGTAATCATTTACGAATTAATAATAGTGAAAAAGAGGATCTGTTAGAATGCTACACTATGGAAAAAATCGGAAAGGCGACTTACCAGAATAGAAAATATGTTCAATCCTTATTGAAACAT